>JAYWII010000037.1:0-58950 GCA_043788995.1 Chitinophagaceae bacterium
TCGATGGTATTTTTCACAATCTAACTTATAGAATGATAAAACATAAACCAGTTTTTATAACACAATTAAAATGGAGTAGCTAAAAGACTACTTCGATAACTTCTTATATCTTCTGCTGAAACACTTTCCACCCTTATTCATTTACGTAAAATCATCTTGCAATGAAAAAGTCAATTATGCTTTTGTTGCTGTTTGCTGGTTTATTTACTGCCCAACCAGCCAAAGCACAGTTCCTGAAAAAATTAAAGGATAAAGCAAAAGAAGCCGTTAACAAAACAGTAGGTGGAACTGATAAAAATACTAATACTAATTCCACCAGTGAATCGCAGGATAACAACAACAATAGTACTTCTTCCGGCGGCAAGCCCACTAACAAAGGCGGTGGTGGGTTGAAAAATACAACGCCACCAGATGTAACCCAACAAATAGCAGATGCTGAAACGGCTCACACTGCAGCCAAATACAGTGATGCCCGCTATTCCATTCAACAGGCCCTGGTGGGTGTGGAAATACAACTGGGCAGGGAAATTCTTAAGGGTTTGCCCAGCCCTGTAGTGGCACTGGAAAAAGATACCACACTGGATAAAGTATCCAGCACTCAATGGGGATGGAATAACCTCACTATTCAGAGAGTTTATTCTGATAAAAAAGATAAACAACTGACAGTTACTATTGGTAACAATGCCTTGTATGCAGGTATGGCCAATATGTATTTCAATAATGCTTATGGTGTGCAGGCTGATGCCAACAATCAAAACATGAAGCAGACAAAAGTAAAAGGTAACAAAGCTATTATTGAATATGATGACAGTAAGGGTTATACGCTGATGGTATCATTAGGCCAGTCAGCCATGATCGTTTGGGAGTGCATCAACTTTGCCGATGAAAATGAAGTGATGGCCGCTGCCAACAGTTTTGATATTGACGGCATTAAAAAATCATTGGGTGAACAATAATTTCAACTTTTAAATTTGAACAATCATGAAAGCATTTATTATAGTAGTTTTTATATTAATCACCGGGCTGTTCAGCTTTGCCCAGGGTGATTTTAAAACACAAATAACCACTGCAAAAAAATCTTACACAGCTGGTAAATTAGAGGATACTCATTTTGCCCTGCAACAGGCATTGCAGGAACTGGATATGATCATTGGCAAAGAGGTGTTAAAAATAATGCCACTAAAATTAGACAGCCTGAATGCAAATCCAAAAGATGATCATGTAGCGGCAAATGTTGGATTTATCGGGGCTACTATCCACCGCAGTTATGGCACACAAAAAAATGCAGCAATAGAGATCATTAATAATTCACCCATGATAAATACGCTAAATGCATTCCTGAATTCCGGCATGCTGGGAGGTATGGTCCGTGACGAAAATACCAAAGTAGTAAAAGTGCAGGGATACAAATCGAGGCTGGAGAAACAAGGTGAAAATGCAAACGGCAAACCTAACTATCAATTGCAGATACCATTTAGTAATGCACTGATGACTATTACTGCGAATGGAATGACGGAGGAACAGATATTGTCACTGGCCAATAGTTTTCCTTTGCAGGATATTGCGAAGCTGGTGCAGTAACGATGATCAGCATAATTTATTTATAAAAATGCCGGGTAGAATTTACCCGGCATTTTCTATTTATTTATATTACCATATCATCTCAACACTTCCCTGCTAATCACTAATTTTTGAATTTCACTCGTTCCCTCACCAATCGTACACAATTTACTGTCCCTGTAAAATTTTTCCACCGGAAAATCTTTGGTGTACCCATATCCCCCGAATATCTGTACTGCATCGTTACTTACTTTTACCGCTACTTCACTGGCAAAATACTTTGCCATGGCGGCTTCTTTGGTCATGGGGAGTTTTTTTATTTTCAGATCGCAGGCTTTGTTCAGTAACAAGTCTGCAGCAGCAATTTCTGTTGCCATATCAGCCAGCTTAAAACTGATGCCCTGGAAATTGGCAATCGGCTGATCAAACTGGTAGCGCTCTTTTGAATATTGTAAAGAAGCTTCATAAGCGCCTTTTGCTATACCCAAGCTTAGTGCAGCAATAGATATCCTTCCGCCATCCAGCACTTTCATTGCCTGCTTAAATCCATCACCCATTTCTCCCATTCGGTTAGCATCCGGAATACGGCAGTTATCAAAGATCATTTCAGCAGTTTCGCTTGCCCTCATGCCCAGTTTATTTTCTTTTTTTCCAGCACTAAAACCGGCTGTACCTCTTTCAACAATAAAAGTGGTGGCATTGTCCTTTGTCCTCGGTTCACCAGTCCGGCAAATCACCACTGCAATATCACCGCTCTTCCCATGTGTGATCCAGCTTTTGGTTCCATTGAGTATCCATTCATCACCTTCTTTCACAGCGGTTGTTTTCATATTTCCGGCATCGCTGCCGGTGTTGGGTTCTGTTAATCCCCATGCTCCCAGGTGTTCAGCCGTTGCCAGTTTTGGTAAGTATTTTTTCTTTTGATCTTCATTTCCGAAAGTTAAAATATGGCCGGTGCAAAGTGAATTGTGTGCAGCCACTGATAACCCAATGGAGCCGCACACTTTTGATATTTCCTGGATGATTACATTGTATTCAAAATAGCTGAGACCTGCACCACCATATTCCTCCGGTACCAGTACCCCCATCATACCCAGTTTACCCAGTTCCTTAAAAATATGCAGGGGGAATTCCTGGCTCTCATCCCACTCCATTAAATGCGGCTTGATGTATTGATGTGCAAAATCTTTGGCAGTTTGTGCTACCTGCTGTGTTAATTCTCCTTGCTGAAAATCCATAAGGCTGAAAAGTTTATGCTACAAAGTAAAGGAATTTTAAAGACTAACAATTGTTAGCATTTTGACAGAAAAATAACTTTCCGGATAAAAAAATCCACTTACTAAAAATAAAGTAAGTGGATCATTCGCAGTTCTACGTGTCCTGCGATATAAATGTACAATACACTTATCAAATTTGCAATAGCTATTTTGTTAATTTAATTTCAGATAAGGGTACACTTTTACAAACACTTCCTCAGTAACAGGAACTACTTTCTTCAGATCATCCAGCGAAGAAAAATTACCATGCTGGTTTTTGTATTGTAAAATAGCATTGGCAATCGCATAGCGCAGATAAGGATGTGATTTCAATTCATCAACTGTAGCTGCATTAATATTGATTTGTTTTACGGAAGGATTATTTAAACTGAGCCGGACCCTAATTTTCTGAAAAGTGGAGTCTGGCAATCCGAATGTTTCTGCCACCTGCTCTATTTTATAAAAGCCCCCCAGCTTATCTCTAAAGCTGATGATTCTTTGGGATAGTTTGCTGCCAATACCGGGCAAAGCAATAAATGCAGTTGTATCAGCAGTATTGATATCAATTACTGCAGGTACATATTTCTTTGGTTCAACAACAGGCTTTTCGTAATTAGCAGTTGAATATTTATTTTCAGTATTGCTATTCTCAATCTTCACATAGGGCATCAGTCTTTTTACTACTTCATCATTTAACCCCCATATCTTATCAATATCTTCTGGCTTTCGAAACTTGCCACCTTTTGATAAATAGTTTTTGATGGTGGCAATTGTTTTATCCCTTATCCCCAACCGCTGCCAGCCAGCTTCATCTAATGTGTTTGGATCGAAGTAAAACATTTCTCCCCTGAACTGTTTTTCTGCTGCATAATTTTTTTCTGAAGGCTGATAATATTGCGGAGACTCATCGTCAGCATACTTACGCTGGTATTTTATTGTACTGTCTGCCTGCTTTTCTTTCAGTGATTTTATTTCCTTTTCAAAGGCACTGTGATCATATTTTTTTTCACTTATAAACAATGCATAGAAAAAAGGCGGGAGGCATAAGATCACAATTATTGCAATCAAAACAAGGCTCCCTGATCTTTCTTTTTTAGTATTACTGAGATAACCGGATAAGAATTGTTTCCGCATAGCTGATTAAGATTATTGCTAAACTAATACCCTTGAGTTGTTTTTGCAATACCCTAAAGAGGTAATATTAATGGTTTAGGAGTTTAGAAGGTTTAGTTTTAAGACTAAATAGCAAACCATTGTAAATGTCAGTCGAAATTCAACTGAAGCCCATCGTATGCCAGTGATGTTCCGTAAGGCAATTCAGCATCAATTGTGTCATGAAGCCCCAGCTGGTGGCTGATATGGGTAAAAAATCCACGGGGCACTTGCAATTCAGCAACCATATCAATAGCCTGGCCAATGGTAAAATGAGATAAATGTTCTTTATGCCGCAGGGCATTTAATACCAGCGTTTCGCTACCAATAATTTTATTCTTTTCCGTATCATCAATCCTGTTCGCATCAGTGATATAAGTAAACTTGCCAAACCGGTAACCATAAACCGGCAATTTATAATGCCATACCAAAATGGGTGTAACGGGAATATCACCAATCATAAAAGTAGTCAGATCAATGGTATTCAAATTGATCTCCGGAATGCCAGGATATTTTGTTTCAGCAAAAATATAAATGAATTCTCTGCGTAATGCCTCTTCAGTAATATCATTGGCGTACACTTCCATTGCCTTACCGCTGAAATAACAAAATGCTTTTACATCATCCAGCCCGGCAATATGATCCTTGTGATGATGGGTATATAAAACTGCATCTAATTTATCTATCTTTTCCCTCAGCATTTGTGTTCTGAAATCAGGCGTGGTATCCACCACAAATGCAGTGGTTTCACTCTCCACCAAAATACTGCTGCGTAGCCGTTTGTCTTTTGAGTTGTTTGAAGTACACACTTCACAATGGCAGGCTATCATCGGCACGCCTGTACTGGTACCGGTTCCAAGAAAAGTTATTTTTAAAGGAGGACAAATCATGCGTAAAAATTGCATCGCAAAGTAAAGCAATGAATAACGTATAGCCAAAACACATTGACCAGCAGTAGCCGGTAATAAAAACAGGCAGCAGTTATGCTACCTGGCTATAAGCAAAAAGATTTGGGAAACAGGCCTATTAAACGGGCAGGCAGGGTTACAGCTATTTATTTTTCAGCAACTGCACTCATTACTTCGTCGTACATTTTCTGGCTTTCTAAAGTCAATGCATCATAATTGATATTCAGTAAGGGCATCAGGTCAACCAGTGTATTGATACGGCCTTCAGCCTGGAAAAATTTATTGACCACAATTACTTTTTTCGCCTGCAGAATGCAATAGCCACTTTGAAAGGTGCCTCTCTCATAACGGATGATATAACCGCACTCTTCTGCAATTCTTTCTATTTTATGTAATGTATGTTGATTGTATTTCATAGAAAACTTATGCTCCAAACCCCTGAGGGGGCTTTTATAGTTTTAAACTCAATGCAACTTGCTTCAATAGCAGGGATATAAAAAATATCTTTCTCCACAAGTTGTGGATTATACCTTTTACAAAAATGAAAAGAACTTGTCATTTTATACCCCAGTCCCCCTTCAGGGGCGGAGGGGCATCGTTTCTACTTACTCGTCATCCTGATAATCGGTACAATCATTTCTTCCAAACTTACACCACCGTGCTGAAAGGTATTGCGGTAATAATTTACAAAATGGTTGTAATTATTAGGATAACAAAGAAACAGATCTCCTTTTGCAAAGATGAAAGATGAATTTACATTTGGTACAGGCAGGGCTGCTTCTCTTGGATCCCTGAATGCCAATACTTCTTTGGCTTCATAATTCAGGTTGCGCCCATGCTTATAGCGCAGGTTGGCGGTAGTTTGTTTGTCGCCAATTACTTTAGCAGGTGTTTTTACCCTTATACTGCCGTGATCGGTACCTACAATTAAAGTAATATTTTTATCAGCAATTTTTTTTAATGCCTGGTGCAGGGGGGAATGTTCAAACCAGCTTTGGGTAATACTGCGGTAGCTGGTTTCATCGCCGGCCAGTTCTTTCAGCACTTCCATTTCTGTACGGGCATGACTCAGCATATCTACAAAATTGTACACGATAATATTGATGTCATTATGCAGCAGATCATGCATATTATCCACCAGCTTTTGTCCGTCGTGGTTATTGGTGATCTTGGTATAAGAAGATTTCAAATCACCTTTTCCTAATCTTTTTAATTGCGCCCTGAAAAATTCTTCTTCATGTAAATTCTTTCCCCCTTCCTCATCATCATTTTTCCACTGCGCCTGGAATTGCTTTTCTATATCAATTGGCATCATCCCGGCAAAAATGGCGTTACGGGCATATTGGGTAGCGGTAGGTAATATGGCATAAAAAGTTTCTTCCTCCTGTATGCGGAAACTCTCTGCAAAAATGGGTTGTATTGTTTTCCACTGGTCAAAGCGAAGGTTGTCAATCAATATAAAAAAAAGCGGCGTGCCCTTTTGCAAATGCGGCAATACTTTATACTGCATCAGGTTATGGCTCATAATAGGAGCGTCTGCACTTTTTGACTTTACCCAGGAAGCATAATTCCTGGAAATGAATTTAAAAAATTCTGTATTGGCTTCTGCTTTTTGAGATTGCAGCACTTCCTGCATTTCCGGACTGTCGCTCTTTTGCATCTCCAGTTCCCAATACACTAATTTTTTATAAATGTCCATCCATTCATTATAGTTTGGATTGTCGTTAAGTGCCATGAACAAACTTCGGAAACCCTGCTGGTAGGCAGAGGTTGTTTTTTCAGCTACCAGTCTTTTATTATCAATTAATTTTTTCAGGCTTAGCAGTACCTGGTTGGGATTTACCGGCTTTATCAGGTAATCACTTATCTGGGAACCGATGGCCTCATCCATGATATTCTCCGCTTCGTTCTTGGTAATCAATACTACAGGTAAATTACTGTTCACTTCTTTTATCTGCTGCAGCGTTTGCAGGCCGGTAATACCGGGCATGCTTTCATCCATCAGCACCACATCTACAATATTGGACTTTACATATTCGACTGCATCATACCCATTTGTTTTTGTCTGTACTTCATATCCCTTATTCTCTAAAAAAAGTATCTGCGAATTCAGGGTATCAATTTCATCATCTACCCAAAGTATTTTTGCTACACTCATGTTGATTTTTTAAAAGTTGTAAAATAGCTGAACAATTGCTGACAGAAAGTTTAGTGAATTTAGTTTTAACAGGGTTAATACTTACAAATTTAATTTTTTAACCCTGTGATTATTTGCTTTATTTCGCTTTGTGTATCTTTTAACATTAAACCGGTAGTGAACCAACCAACTTTGTATATACTCATTTTAGCAGATCAATGGCACTAAGAAAAATTATAAACGATCCCGTTTACGGCTTTATCACCATCGATGATGAGCTGATCCTACAGATTGTTGCACATCCTTACTATCAACGCCTCCGCCGTATACACCAGATGGCGATGGCGCATTTGGTATATCCCGGTGCTGTACATACCAGGTTGCATCATTCGCTGGGTGCTTATCATTTAATGTACAATGCTTTAAATGAGTTGAAAAATAAAGGTGTGGAGATTACAAAGGAAGAAGAACAGGCGGCCAAGATCGCCATTTTATTACATGATATTGGCCACGGACCTTTCAGTCATGCTTTGGAAAATGTACTGATAGAAGGCATGCACCATGAAGCCATTTCTTTGTTGATAATGAAAGACCTTAATAAACAGTACAATGGGAGACTGCAAATGGCGATTGATATTTTCACCAATGAATATCCAAAGAAGTTCCTGCACCAGTTAATCAGTGGCCAGTTAGATGTGGACAGAATGGATTATTTATCGAGAGACAGTTTTTTTTCAGGCGTGAGTGAAGGGGTGATTGGTTATGACCGGATTTTAAAAATGCTTACGGTACACAATGGCGAACTGATGATTGAGGAGAAAGGCATTTATTCCACAGAAAAATTTATTGTATCCCGGCGGCTGATGTACTGGCAGGTGTACCTGCACAAAACGGTGCTGTGTGCGGAACAAATGCTGCAACGCATTATTAAAAGAGCCAAATATATTAAAGCAACCACCCGGCTTTCCTTCAATAAATTCATTAATGAACCGATTGAAACCGTAAGCCTGGAGGAATTTTGCAGCCTGGATGACCACGATGTGCTGTGTGCTATTAAGGAATGGTGTACACATGAAGACAAAGTATTGTCATTTTTATGCAAAGGCATTATAAACCGGGATTTGCTGAAAGTTCGCTATTATTCAACACCTGTGGATCAGCAGTTATTACTGGATCAAAAGGCTTTAGCACAGGAAAAATTGGGCATAAGCAACGAAGATGCTGATTGGGTTGTCTTTACCGGGGAGGCTGTGAGCAGCACTTATAATTTTGAACAGGAAAAAATTAAAGTACTTTTTAAAGATGGCACTGTTAAAGATATATCAGAAGTAGACGATGCACTCATTAATCAAAACCTGAGTGGCAAGATTAAAAAATATTACATTTGTTACTTAAGATGACAGCGTTGCGATATAAGTTATGATTGCACTTGCTCAAGCTTAAAACTAAAGCCCCAAAGCAAACAAAATGGAATTTACAGCAGCTCAAATAGCCATGATGATCAATGGCGAAGTAGAAGGTAAAGGCGATACCGCTGTATCTTCCTTTGGCAAAATTGAGGAAGCTGTAGCTGGCCAGTTAGCTTTTCTTTCTAATCCAAAGTATGAAGAATACTTATACTCCACCGGCGCTTCTATTGTAATTGTAAACCACGCATTGGAATTAAAAAAACCGGTAGATGCCACTCTGATCAGGGTTCCGGATGCATATGTAGCTTTTGCCACTTTGCTGGAAAAATACCAACAGCTTCAACAACAGCAGTTAACAGGCATACAACAACCGGTATATATAGATGGTACCGCAAAAATTGGTGAACAGGTTTATATTGGAGCCTTCACTTATATTGGTGAAAAAGTAATCATTGGTAATGGTTCTAAAATTCACCCCAATGTGTACATCGGTAACGATACGGTGCTTGGAGAGAATTGCATCATCCAGCCTGGAGTAAAGATCTATCACAGTATTATTATCGGTAACAACGTAACCATACATGCAGGCACTGTGGTGGGCGGCGATGGCTTTGGGTATGCTCCCCAGTCAGACGGCACTTATAAAAAAATACCTCAATTGGGAAATGTGATAATTGAAGACAACGTGGAAATAGGTGCCAACACAACTATCGACAGGGCCACTATGGGAAGCACCGTTATTAAAGCCGGTGCCAAGCTGGACAATCTTTTACAGATTGCACACAATGTAGAAATAGGCAGTAACTCAGTGATTGCAGCACAGGCAGGTGTAAGTGGAAGTGCTAAAATAGGCAATAATGTAATGATCGGTGGACAGGCTGGCATTGTGGGTCATATACAAATTGCAGACGGCAGCAAGATCAATGCACAAAGTGGTGTAAGCAAATCAATTAAAACGCCCAATACTACAGTAACGGGTTCACCAGCTAATGATTATACCGCAGCACTCCGCAGCCAGGCAATTGCAAGAAATTTACCGGAATTAGAAAACAGGGTAAAGGCTTTAGAAAAAATATTGCAGGAGCTGCTTACAAAAGTTTAAATAAATCTAACCTCTAATTATCTGCATCCTTAATGCTCTTCCTTGCGTCAGGAATTCGCTGATCGTATTTCATTTTAAACCGGGAAAGATCAGGCTTAAATTTTCTTTTCCGCTTCAGTTCATATTGATATAAATGCTGGCCGAGGGTATAGAAAAAAGGAAGTGCCACCTGATCATACTCGTATTTATCATCATTCAATATCTCATCTTTATTTACATAAATAGTAGCCGTAAGCATAAACTCCACCCGGTTTTTAAAATCTGCCAGATAGCTCACATCCGTCATACATCCGTAAGACCAGCCAACCTTGTTGAACACCCGGATATAAGGCGGAACAATATGGCCTCCATTTTTAAAAATGAACTTTACATAGCTGTCAAAGTATTGGGCTGTATCGTATTTAGGATAATTGGTCTCAGAATGATACTGCGATAAATACTGGTATAAAAAACGGTAGTCAGATTCCGTCAGATCAAACCTTTGATTTTCCGGAACTGAAGCCGGAAACATCACCGATTGCAATAATTGCTGCAGCTCTTCCAGTGGCAAATTATTGTGTGTGGTAAAGTCAATTGGTTCATTTACTAAACTGTCCTGGCTGTTATAATGAGCTTTACCCATTTTATGCACCTGGCTAAAGTCAAAACTATCAGTATTATAAGCAGCATGTTGCTGATAAATGATCTTGCCATTGCTGTCTAAAAAACGGATCGGATTCGTATGCCTGTTTTCTTCAGGCATCATCCTTACAAAACGCCGGGTAATACGGACGTCTTTGTAGCCCTTTGCATGCAGGTTGCGGTTAATGGTTTGCTGCCCAACAAATTCATACATGCGGTTGTAGGCAACGTTATCACTAATCAAAAAGGCTTTCTTAATAAAATGCCCCAGGCTGGGCAACCCATTTTCAGATGTACTATCCTTATCCATCTGAGATTGTTTTGAATAACCACTGTCAAACTGGATGCTGGTATATTTATTTACACCCGGCATGTTCATTTTTTTCAATTTTTCCAGTGTTAAAAAGGCCAACGGCAACTTTACAGTGGATGCAGGATTGAAATACTGGCTGGCATCCATATTGAGATAATAATTGATAAAAGAAGGCTGGTTATTTTTATCCCGGTTGATCTGCGTATAAATTACCTGGTAGTGATATGTTTCCGGATGAGCGAGCACCTGCTGAAACAAACTATCTTTTACTGACAGCAATTCATTTCTTAAGAAAGGAGTTGTTTTTGATTGTGCAACAGTATTTGCAGAAAAACAAATAACAAAAAAGCAGCAAACTGATATTTTCATATTGATAAAGCTACAAAGAATAACAGCAGCTCTTAAAACGGCGGCTGTTTACTTAATCCTTTGTTAAGCAATGCTTCTTTTATATTACCCGGTAAAAAAAATTAAAATATCTTTGCCCCCATTTAAATAACCGATTATGGACGCAAACTTTAATCCCGATAAACAACATACCTTAACTTCTGCTGTAAGCATATCCGGCACGGGGCTGCATACTGGTATTAATGTTGATATGACACTGAGACCAGCCAACCCTGGTTTTGGTTTCCAGTTTCAGCGGATAGACCTTCCTGGAATGCCAACGATAAAAGCAGATTGCGACCTGGTAACCGACACATCCAGAGGTACTACGCTTGAGGTGGGAGAAGTTAAAGTAAGCACAGTGGAACATATACTGGCAGCACTGGTAGGAATGGGTGTTGATAATTGCCTGATTGAAGTAAACGGACCTGAAATACCCATCATTGACGGCAGCAGCGAACCTTTTGTGGAAATTATAGAAGAAGCTGGTGTTACAGAGCAGGATGCAGCAAAAACATGGTACAGCATTGATACCAACATTACTTTTTATGACGAAGTAAAAAGAGTGGAGATGACTGCAATGCCTGCTACAGATTACAAAGTAACCACCCTTATCGATTTTAATTCCCCGGTATTAGGAACCCAGCATGCCGGGTTAAAAACCATGAGGGATTTTAAAACGGAAATATCCCCCTGCCGCACCTTCTGTTTTTTACATGAACTGGAAATGCTGCTGGATAATAACCTGATTAAAGGTGGTGATATCAACAACGCTATCGTGGTGGTGGACAAAGCAGTAACGGAAGAAGAAATGAACAGGCTGGCAAAAGCTTTTGGCAGGGATAAGATTGAAGTGAAAAGTGAAGGATACCTCAATAACCTGGAATTGCGTTTCCCCAATGAACCTGCACGGCATAAATTACTGGATGTAATTGGAGACCTTGCCCTTATTGGCTACCCAATTAAGGGGCATATTATGGCTAACCGCCCCGGCCACAGCAGCAATGTGGCGTTTGCAAAAAAGTTAAAACAGTACATCAAAAAGAATAAACATACCAAGGATATTCCTATTTACGATCCTAACCAACCACCCGTATATTCATTAAATCAGATTGAAAAAACACTGCCGCACCGTTATCCTTTTTTGCTGGTGGACAAAATAATTGAACTGAGTGACAAACATATTGTGGGAGTAAAAAATGTTACATTCAACGAGTTTTACTTCCAGGGACATTTTCCTGGCAACCCGGTAATGCCTGGTGTGTTGCAGATAGAAGCGCTGGCACAAACCGGTGGCCTGCTTTGTATCAATGCAATGCCCGAAGGCCAGTACGATACTTATTTCTTAAAAATTGACAACTGTAAATTCAAGCAAAAAGTAGTGCCGGGTGATACGATGCTCCTGAAAATGGAACTGATAGAACCCATCCGCCGGGGTATTTGTGTGATGAGAGGCAGTGTATTTGTTGGCAACAAATTATGCACCGAGGCAGATTTGACAGCACAGTTGGTAAAGAGAAATTAGACCAAATGTGCAAATGTTGCAGATGTGCAAATTAAGATGATCGAAAAATTGAGTGATGTATAAGTTTTCAACAACAACTTTAACCTAAAAGAATTTGCAAATTGGTAAAATTTGCACATTTGCATATTATTTATGATTCATCCACACACCTACATACACCCCAACGCAAAACTGGCTACCAATGTAAAGGTGGACCCTTTTAGTGTGATCCATCAAAACGTGGAAATTGGCGAAGGCACCTGGATTGGCAGTAATGTAACCATTATGGAAGGGGCAAGGGTTGGAAAAAACTGCCGTATTTTCCCCGGGGCAGTAATTGCGGCCATTCCCCAAGATCTAAAATATGAAGGCGAAGCGACCACAGTGGAAATTGGCGACAACACCACCATCCGGGAATTTGTGACCATTAACCGTGGAAGCAAAGACCGGTGGACAACTAAGGTAGGCAGCAATTGCCTCATCATGGCGTACAGCCATATAGCGCATGATTGTATTGTGGGCAACCACTGCATTATGAGCAACAATACCCAAATGGCGGGACATGTGCTGGTAGGAGATTTTGCCATCTTGGGTGGCATGTGTGCAGTGCACCAGTTTGTGCAGATAGGGCAGCATGCTTTTGTAAGCGGTGGTTCATTGGTAAGCAAGGATGTGCCACCTTATATTAAGGCAGGCCGTACACCATTAAGCTATGCCGGTGTAAACTCTGTTGGATTAAAACGCAGGGGATTTTCCCTGGATAGAATCAACCAGATACTGGATATCTACCGCATTATTTATAATAAAGCTATGAACACTTCCCAGGCACTGAATTATATTGAAGAAGAACTGGCAGCTACCGATGAAAGGGATGAGATTGTAACATTCATCCGGGAAAGTGGCAGGGGCATTATCAAGCGCTTTACAAAAGGCAGTTTGGATGATGAGTAAGACACACCCCTCCGCCCCTAAAGGGGACTAAGGCAAGTGTCTTAATATTTAAACTGCACTATTTAATTATACTTTCTTAAAAGCCCCTTTAGGGGTTGGGGTTTCATGCAGATCACACTAACCAATACAGGCAAACGATTTAACCGGGAATGGATCTTCCGTGGGTTTAGTCATGAATTTGCTGCTACTAAAAAATATGCTATTACCGGACCCAATGGGTCAGGTAAATCAACCCTGCTGCAGGTAATTTCCGGTGCTCTTACACACAGTGAAGGAACTGTTCAATATGCAAATGGTCAGGAAGTAACAGAAGCCGAACAGCATTTTAAACATATCGCCATTGCTGCACCCTATCTTGAGTTGATTGAAGAAATGACGGCAAATGAATTCCTTGCTTTTCATACACAATTTAAGCCGCTGAGCATTACTGCGGAAGCAGCATTAGAAATAACCAATTTGTCCAATGCTGCCAATAAACAAATCAGGTATTACAGCAGTGGGATGAAACAAAGATTGAAATTAGCGCAGGCATTCTTTAGCAACACACCGATATTGCTGTTAGATGAGCCCACTACCAATTTAGACAGGGAAGGGGTGGAACTGTATCTTCATCTAATCAATAATTATACAGCAGGAAAATTAGTGATTATTAGCAGCAACGTTAAAGAAGAATACCAGTTTTGCGATGAAGTGATCTCACTGAAAAACTACAAATAAGTTTCCTGCACAACAAAAATATTTACCTGAAATATTTTCCAACTACCGGTAATTGAGACAACTCCTTTTTCTCCACCTGTCCCACAAACCATAAATACAACCCGGTAAGTAAACCGCCAACAGACAAGCTAAACCATTCGTTATCCCAGAAATAAGTAATGCCTTTATGTATAAAAAACAGTAATACAACAATGGCTATATAAGCCAATAATTTTTTCCATGCATAAGGCACGGGGTATTCTTTTTGACCCCAGATATACGAAGCCACCATCATACTACCGTAGCAGAAAAAGGTGGCCCATGCACAGGCCATATAACCATAGGTTGGAATAAAGAGATAATTGATCAAAATAGTAATGGCTGTACCAATCAAAGTGATCCATGCACCAGCCATTGTTTTGTTGCCCAGCTTATACCACACACTCAGGTTATAATAAATTCCGAGAAACATATTTGCCAGCAATAAGATGGGTACCACCGAAAGCCCGGCCCAATATTTAGGCCCGATAAAGTTTTTCCAGATGGGCATAAACAGACTAACCACTAGAAACATAACAGTGATAACAATTACAAAAAATTTCATCACCCTTGCATATACCCGTTGTGGATTTGCTCCTTCTGCCTGTTTAAAAAAGAAAGGTTCTGCTCCCATACGGAAGGCTTGTATAAAGAGCGTAATTAAAATCGATAGTTTATAACAGGCATTATAAATACCCACCTGCGAATCTTTAGAAAGTGCATTACCGGGCAGCCACCATTTGAGCATTAACCTGTCGAATGTTTCATTGATCATTCCCCCCATTCCTGCCACTATCAGGGGTAATGAATAAATCATCATTTGCTTCCAGAGTCTGCCGTCAAATTCAAAACGAATTGCTGCAATTTCTTTTGAAAGAAATAATAAGGTAACAACAGACTGAACCAGGTTTGCAAGTACCACATAATAGATTGGATTGTACGAACTGTTATAAAATAAAGAGACCCAGCTATCAGGATTTTTACCTACCGCCTGTCTGCAATAACTGATAAAGAACCAGGTTAAAAAAACATTGATAACAATTCCAATAATCTTGGCTGTTGCAAACTTTAGTGGTCTGCCCTCCTGCCTTAACCTTGCAAATGGAATAGTGCTTAGTGTATCTAAAGCAATAATAAAAATACTCAACTGGATGATTTGTGGAAACCCTGAAAGACCTGTAACGTTTCCAAGCGCCTCCCTGTTCATCCAGAGAATAGCCGTAAATAAAACAGTTGAAAAAAATAACGAGAGGGCAGCCGTACTGTAAATCGTTTTTTTATTTTCTTCTTTTGATGAAAAGCGGAAGTAAGCAGTTTCAAAGCCATAAGTAAACAACACATTTAATAAAGGAATAGCAGCATAGATCAGCGCCATCTTTCCATAGTCAGAAGTCTTAATAGCATCAGCATAAGTAAGGTAAGGTGTAAGCAGGTAATTGATCAACCGTGCTGCAATGGAGCTTAACCCATACCACATTGTTTGCCCGGCTAATTTTTTTATATTACTCAACGACGATTTTGTTTTGTGACAAATTTAAATGGATAAATATTAAAAACAGGTTCATTTTTTATTGTGAATTGATTAAAACTTTTTTCCAATGAGTATCTTTGTGCAATTACAACCAGGAATAAATTATTCAAAAACTTTGCCGGCCATAATTGTAGCAACAAACAATATAATTTGTTGTTGTTCTTATTTTTAAACAAAAAAACATTTTCATGAAAAGCGTTTTAGTCTTAGTATCATTATTTTTCTCTTGCACAGTTGCATTTGCGCAGGCCCGTACTGTTACTACCGAATATCAAAAAAGTATGCAGCCTGCAATTGAAGTGGATGTTCCCTTTGCTGAAAAAACGGTTACTAATTCAATAATCGAAAAATTTGAAAACAGGGGTTACAAAGGAAAAGAAAGCAAAGGCTACCTGACTTTTAAAGGAGTAAGGTTATCAGAATTGGGTAAAGGTGAATATGATCTTTACTTTAAGGTTGACCGCAAAAGCAGGCAACAAAAAGATGCTTCTGTAATAACATTACTCATCTCTTCCGGCTATGATAAATTTATCAGTGAATCAGACAACCCCGATCTAATTGACAATGCAAAAAAAATGCTCAATGAGCAAACCGGTGTAACTGCAGCCCACGACCTGGAGTTACAAATTCAGGAGCAGGATGAAATAAACATAAAAGAAGATAAAAAATTAGCAACGCTGGTTTCGGATAGTGTGAACTTACAAAAGAAAAAATTAGTGCTGGATACTGAAATCCTCGAAAACTCAAAAAAACAGGAAGCGCAAAAGGCTGAAATAGAGAAACAAAGGCTGATACTGGAAACATTGAAAGCAAGAAGAAAACAATAATAGTATACCACCACACGTTATTAACAGAGTGCACCTGAAAATGCACTCTTTTTTTACATCCAATATCCGGCATTATGAAATTATGGTATGTTTCATTAATACTCAGCATCGTTTCCTGCATCATATTAATGGTGATATCCTTTTTACCTGACAGTTATACAGTTTTCAACTGGACCAAAACTGAGGTACAAGCCGGTGTGCTTTTTCCTGTATTATTACTTAGCTGGACCGCCGCACTCTTTGGTTTTTTATTTAACAATATTTATATCGACAAAAGCATGATGGAAAAAAATGCAAAGGTGATGCCTGCATTTAAAACCTATCTACCAAGTTTTTTAGGACTCCCCGCTTTTGCATCTTTTATCTGGTTCATCATCCGCTGGTACAAAGGCAAGCCAAATATTTAATGCTGGTGAATAATAGGTAGATTGCCAGTCTGCGGATCTTCATATCTTTTATTTCCTGTCAGCATTTCATCTGTAAGCGTATATAAAAAAGATAACAGATCTATTTTTTCCTGGTTACTGATTACAATTTTATTCTGCATCAATGAATCAATGGTAGGTTGCTGACTATTCAGTTTACTGCGGTAATGTTCTATTACCTGGGATAGGGTATACAACCGGCCATCATGCATGTATGGTGCTGTTCTGTTAATATTTCTTAAGCTGGGCACTTTAAATTTTAAAGAATCTTCCCGCCTGCCTGTAATACGCATTCTGCCTTTATCTGCAAGGTTTTTACTACTGTTAAGCCCGTTATTCCTGAAAGAATTATCAGTAAAAAGTGGTTCAGTATGGCAGCTGTTACATTTTGTTTTAAATACTTTGTAGCCATATTGCTCACTAATAGTAAATGTATCTTCTCCTCTTTTTACTTTATCGTATTTAGTATTGTAAGATTGTATACTGCCTGTAAATTGGGCCAATGCTTTCAGCATCCGCTGGCTGTTGATAGAAGCATCTCCAAAAGCAGCCTTGAACATTCTTTTATACGCAGTATCAGCACTGATTTTTTTAAGCACATTCTCTATTGTTTCTGCCATTTCACTGGTATCTGTAAGAGGCGCCAGTGGTTGCACTTCTATATGATTGATGCCACCATCCCAATGCAGTTCTTTCATCCACGCCAGGTTAAAAATTGGCGGTGCATTGCGTTTGGTAAAATTGTTATTAAACCCGTGACTGAGGTCATGATCAGGGTTAGCAAATGCAGCAAACTGCTGGTGACAACTGGCACAGGGAAAGTTGCCATCTTTACTGAGCCTGCCATCATAAAATAATTTTCTGCCTAATTGAAACCCTTCTTCTGTTAAAGGATTTTTTGCAAAGATGTTAGTGGCAGGTTTAGGCCATCCTTTTGGTATTACCAGTTTCAGGTAAGTTGGTTTATAAGGATCGGTATCATACAAAAAAGCAGAGCCTGTAGTTACAATTAATGCAAGCAATATGATGACCCTGAACTTCAAGTTTAATATTTAGGCAATTTATTTTTCATTAATAACATCCACTACTTTAAACAGCTTACAAAAATTACCTGCAATTTGTTTTGCCAATATCCCCGGTGAAGTACACACAGGAATGTCCCTTATTTTTATCAGCATACCGGCATCCCAAAATTTATTTATATCCACGTTCATAACCACTGTGCTCACTTTCCCTTTCCGTATCTGCAGTTTTTTATCTTTCGGAAAAGGAAGCGTTAAATAATTCAGCACACTGTATTCACCACTAAAACCCCCAATATGATACTCCATCTTATTATTCACCACGGTACTTTGTGGTGATGTTCCTTCCAGTTTCTCCATCACATAACCGCTGTTCCAGGTCCAGAACATATCATTCATAGGGTCCAATGTACCGGTTTGTGCACCGCTTGTATTCATCGCACTGTCCACACCTAATAAAAATTGTATGCTGTCGTATTGATTTTCGGGAAGGCTGACAGTAAAATATAAACTGCTGTCGATACTTTGATTGATGAGGTGATAATCGTTTTTTATTTTATTGACGGTACCTGCAGCATACAATGCTGTATTGGAAACATAATATTTGAATTTATTAATTGTATAGTTCTCACCAAAGGGGTTGGTGTAGCTGCTGTCGAATAAAATTATGGGTTGATCATTGATCAAATTTTTAAAAACTATTTTTAAAATACCGTTTTGATTTTCTTTAACACCGGGCTGTGCGTAAGCGTTACTCCAAATACAGCACAGCAATATCAAACTGAAATAAAAAAATTTTTTCATCAGTAGTTAACTTTTTTTCTGAACTGTTTTATTTCACCAAGCTTTTTCTTGCTGTCGATTCTTTTTTGTTTTGCTGCTTTACTTACTTTGGTAGGTTTTCTTTTTTTAGGTACGATGAGGGCTTTTGTAACCAGTTCATTCATCTTTTTTATTACCAGTTGCTTATTGCCCAACTGGCTTCTTTCTTCCTGGCTTTTAACCAGCAGGTTTCCATCAGCATTTATTTTGTTAACCAGTTTTGTCAGCACTAAATTTTTTTGTTCATCAGCCAGCAGGGCAGATGCTGTCACATTCCAGTATCCTTCCACCATGGTTTCCACCTTGTTTACATTCTGTCCTCCTTTACCACCGCTACGGGCTGTTTTAAATTTTATTTCTGCCGAAATATCCATGCCCAAATTTACTATCTAATTCACTACAGCCATATACATTCATTTACTATCTTTATTTTAAAAGGTTAAAAAAAATTACATTTGCAGATAACCAACCGTCCACGATGATAAAAGGAATATATCAGTCATTAACAGAGCGTAAGCGATTGGGGAAAAAATCTTTCGCAGTATTAATTGATCCCGATAAGGTGAACAGCCATAATATGGAGCAATTGATATCTCTTGCTGTGGCGGCTGAAGTGGATTATTTTTTAGTTGGTGGCAGCCTCGTAATTTCCAACTATTTAGATGAATGCCTGCAGCTCATTAAAAAGCATTGTGCCATTCCTACTATTTTATTCCCCGGCAGTCCATCACAGGTAAGTAAATATGCAGACGCCTTATTATATCTCTCTTTGATCAGCGGACGTAATCCCGAGTTATTGATTGGCCAACATGTAATATCTGCACCATTGGTTAAAAAAAGCGGACTCGAAATAATGTCTACTGGTTATATGGTGGTAGATGGTGGTGCCCCAACTACAGTATCTTATATTTCCAATGCAAGTCCTTTGCCTTCTGATAAAAATGAAATTGCCGTATGCACCGCTATGGCTGGCGAAATGCTGGGCATGAAACTGATCTACATGGATGCAGGCAGTGGTGCCAAAAGAGCCATCAATGAAACCATGATAGAAAAAGTGGCTGAGTCTATCAGTGTTCCGTTAATTATAGGCGGCGGTATTATTGAACCGGAAAAAGCATACCGCAACTGCAAAGCTGGTGCAGATATAATTGTAGTGGGTAATGCCATAGAAAAAGATCCTTCTCTCATAAAAGAAATGGCTGCTGCGGTACACAGTGTACCCGTAATTGCATAATTAAAAAGTAATTATCTCCCGTTAATATCCAGTTGCACCCCTGTATTAATTACCATCGGTACATTCGTTAATATCCGCAGGCTCCTGATAGCAGTGCTGGCCGTTAGTACCGGATACCTTGTTAATCCAGCAGGTATAATTACATCTGTATTACCATCCGGTACTGAACCACAACTCCAGTTAGAAGCAGTAAACCAGCTGGTACTGGTTGCACCTGTCCAGTTATTTTTAAAACGCAATGTAAAGTCAATCCCATTTACTGCATCTGCCACACAGCGATATTTGTAACCGCTAAATAAAGTAGATAAATTGATTATCTGCAGGCTGCTGGTAGCAGTACCTGCATAATCTGTACCGTTACTAATATTTGTATAACCCGATCCTGTATTCACCTGCCATTGATAGGCGGCAGCCCCTGAATTTGCATAAAGTGTTATAGTACTGCCGGGGCAAATATTAGTATTGGCCGGGGCAATACTGTTTTTACTGATCCAGAATTCTCCAAACTTAGTTACACTAAATTCTGCATAATAACCTGCACCAAAAGGAACAATGCTGGTTTTGCCCGGTACAATAAAATTGTAATACCCACTCAAGTTATCATCTAATGAAAGGTTTTCTTCCAAAAGATTACCAGTGTAACTAGTGATTCCCAATTCATATGCATCATTTGGTTTAGGACATGTTGGGCAGGTACTTGCATTGAGCAAATTATTCACTTCTGAATCTGTAAAATAAAGACGCAAGTCAATGGTATCGGTTGGTAAAATAGAAGGATGGATAGAATAGTTACGTCCAAGATAATATTGGTTATTACTGAATTTGACAGAACCTAAATCTTTCAATGGATCAAGTTGTAATGTACCTAAGTTTTGTCCTCTTGGATTGATTTCAGCATAAATAAATTCAGGGGCGCTTCCATAAACATTACTTTTCCAATTGGTACCACTGACATTACTGATCTGGCTGGTAACCAACATTCCGGGATTGCCGGCAATTTCATATTTTTCATGCACATGCACATCGTCAATACCAATGCCTTCCTCTGTTACACCACCATCGCTGTTCATTACAAACCTAAAGCGAACATTGCCAACCGTTACCGGTAAATCGATACTGGCAACATGCCATTTTGTTTTGGATACACTCCAATTATTGAAAGTGGCATTATCATACCAGTTGGTCCCACTGTTTACATTACCCAATTTCAACCAGGTTTTGCCATCAATAGTATATTCCACCCAGGTATAATCATAATCCTGTTCTATATCAAAAATATGACTGAAAGAAAGCACAGGGTTAGTCAACCCACTTAAATCAAAACACGGTGAAATAAGATAAGAAGTTTCATGGTTGCTGTATGTGCCAGTCAGGTTGGTTACCCATGCTTTGCTGCCATTCGGTGCTTTGCTAATAATTGTTTTTGCAGGAGTTCCCCATTGCCAGCTGCTGTTGGTTCCCTTTGAATAAAAACCACCGTTACCTGTTTCAAAAGATTCCAGGTAAGGATAATTGCTTACCACAAAACTATTGTGTACAGAATAATTCAGTATACTATCATTGGCTGCATAATTATCTGCAGCATATTTTACCCATACGTTAATGTTGTAATCAATATATGCTGAAAGGTTTGCCTTTTGTGTAAATACATAATCCAGTTGCTGATTGGCTGCAATAGATGTGATATTTTCCGTTACAACAGTTCCGCCATTTACCTGGTAGCTTACCTGCAGATTATTCAGCACGGTATTGTTATAATTTTTTATTTTAATACTCACAGGATTGGCTGCTGTTAAAGCACAGTCTCCCCTGCCGGGGGAATTGATGTCAGTTACTGCCACATCATTAAGTGCTTGGCTTAATCGCAGGTTATCAAATGTGTATCCATCATCAATATCCACCACCGGGTTTACTGCATTGGCAGAAAAATACCCCTGCTGTCCGATCTTTATTTGAAAAGTAGGTGTAACCGCTTGCACTGGATTGGCAGTACTGAGTAAATCATTAATATTAATAATACCCTTTTCCCAATCGCCTAAATCGGCCTGATTGCCGTACAGATCAAATGCCTGTATCCAGTTGTTATTTTCACTTCCCCTGATCCATACTTTATTGCCGGCATAATTGGCTTGCCCGTGATTTTTATAATAAAAATCAAACCTTAACTGGCTGCTGCTAAAAAGTGACAGGTTATAATTTAATATAGCACTGTCTGAATTGCTGGCACTGGTATCTGTAAACTGATCAAGTGTTAACGCCCTGTTACCTCCAAATGCCATTCCTGAATTTACAAATGTTCTTGCCCTCCCTTTAACCCTGCTGCTGGAAAAATCAAGGTATTTATTTCCCCCAATTGCTAATTCTCTTGTTACAAATTCTGCTGCAGGCATCAATTCAAAATCTTCAGATAATGGTAATACTGCGATGGCATCATTATTAATATACTTCACTGTTTTGTATGCCGTATCATTCAAATGATTGCCATCTGCTGATTTTGTAACCCAGGCTTTAAATTGATATTCGTAACCTGCGGCTATTACGGAATAGGTGCCTGTAAATGTATAAGTAGCAGTAGCTCCGGCATTGATAGTGGTATTTACTGTTTCTGTAATAGTGCCACCACCATAGCTGAATGAAACATCATACGGACCAGTTACTGCCAGCGGGCCATTATTTTTGATCGATACTTTTACCGGCTTTGTGGCATTGGCCGCATTGTTGAATAATTGCCTGGCCGTGGTTGGTTCCAGGATGCTGTCTACTTTCAAATCATTATCAAATGCAGCCAAAGTGCAAGGGCCACTGTTGGGCAGCACTTTCAGAGAAACAGATCGCCTTCCTGCAACAGTTCCATTTTTTGCAGCTACACCAAACCAGTAAATGGTATTTTTATTCAAGCCTGTTATTAAGTAATTATTGACAGTAGTATTAGCAATCACCTGCATGGTATCGCCATTTAATTGTAAAATATCATAACTGCCTGCACCGGTAATGGCACCCCAATTAAGTTGTACGGAACCTTCGCAGGTATTGGTGGATGTTATGATTGGCTGGCCTAAAACACTGAAATTAAAATTACTCTGGCCTGATAATGCGGTGCCATTTCTGCTAACCCTTATCAATGCTTCATTGGTAGCAGCAGGTACAGCCCAGGAATAAAATCTGCTGGTGGACGGTACGTTGTTGTTAATGGTTGTCCAGTTAGTGCCATTGTTAGCAGAATATTCTATGGTAAAATTATTGGCTTCATTTCCATAAACATTCCAGCGGATTGTTTCCACTTCTCCGGGCACTAATTTTTCACCACCATAAGGATATTCCACTGTTACTCCCGATTTGATGATCTCGTAACTGATAACATATTCTTGTGGCCCGGCAGGAATATTAAATCCATTTACATTAATAGAGTAAACACCTGATGCTGGATTTTCAATGGTTACCTGCTCAATATTATTCAGATGATCAGCAGTTTCAGTGGCAACATTATTTACATTGGCAGCAGCAGCATTTAATGTGAGCGGCCGGTGTAATGCAAAGGAAGGTTCCAGTACCACCAGGTCCAGGTCATTTACCAAAGCAGCACCTGCATTGGTGGCGGCAGCAGGATCAGTCCAGTATAACATGATCTTTACCCGTCTTGTATTAGCTGGTATATTGATATTGTGCGTAGCATTAGCAGCGTTAGCCACTGTACCAACAAAATAGCGGGCACTGTCAATTGCTTCCACCCCACGCCTTGCATTGATCAAACCAAATCCATAACTATAGTCAGGGCCGGGATTACCCAGGTCTTCTGCAGTATTACAGGCAATCGTTTTTATCAAAGCTCCTTTGGGATCAGCTCCTGCATGTAACTGACGGTAGCGTTCGTACAGTAAAGCCAGTGACCCTGTAACCGCAGGGCATGCCATGCTGGTACCTACACCGTTGCCATAAGTATTATTAGGATAGGTGGATAAAACATTTACGCCACTACTCATAATTTCCGGTTTTATCCTTCCGTCATTTACAGGTCCACGACTGCTGAAAGATGCGATGGTATAATTAGTTACCTGTATAGCACCAATCGTTAGTACATTTTTTGCCGCCTGCCATCCGGATTTTACCGTACCAAACTGTGCAGGATAAGGTGAGCAGGTATTCGCCCCATCATTACCCGAAGCAAATACATGCAATAATGCCGGGTTATTCACTAACTGCTTATCGGCATAATTACTCAGTGCATCATAATCTCCTGTACCCAGGCAGCCTTCTGCTGAAGAGTGATAAGAATTATTGGTAAGCACCATGCCATAATCAGTAATATATGCCGGTGCATTAATAATAATATCACTGAATAATTGATTGATCAATGTGGCCTTGGGTGCCATACCCTGGTTCCTCACATTGATGATACCGGCACCACCGGTAGTACCTGCTGTATGTGTTCCATGAATGTCAGGTATCCAGGGGCTGCGGTTGATAAGCCTTCCTGCAAAATCAATATGGGTGGAAATATCTGCATTGTCACCTACGCCTACTGTAACTCCTTTGCCATTCAAGTTTTTGCCATTGGCAGCACTGAGGGCACTTACACCATTCAGAGACCTGCTGTTATAATTGAGTGCTTTATCTTTAATATACTGCAAACTAATATTGCTGATAAAAGGCAATGCAGCGATGGCATTTATAATAGCCGGATTGGCTTCTATAAGTAATAAACCATCATTATCATATTTATTGAATTGGATAACAGCACCGGCATTGACTAATGCGGCTTTAACTTTTGCCTTATCTGCAGATTCAAAATAACTGACCGCAAATACCTGTGATTCCAATCTGTCTTTTGAAGGTTGATAATTCAGCAACCTGCTGTCAATCTTATATATTGCAGGAATGATATTCACAGAGCTGATCTTAAACAATTGGGCCTTGTTAAAATCAAATGACCTTTTAATTACCGCCAGGTAGGCATTACCCGGCAAAAAAGAATTGAGTTCAATACCTGCTTTTTTCAAATTATCCCTGGTGACTCCCGATGGAATTTCAGCAAACTGAACCAGTACATAATATGCATCTTCAAAAACAGCAGTACTAAGCTCTTCTTTTTTAAAAGTATTGCCGGATATATTGTTATGGGTGATGAAATCTCCATTTGCAAAATGAACCGGTACTTCTTTATGCTGAGCTTGTGCAGGTGAAAACCAAAAAAGAGAAAATAAAAGGAATGTAAACTGGATAGTTTTATTCATGAGAAGCAAATTATAATTGGTTTTTCCGGGTTCAGGAATTTCGAAAATACTCATTTTTATCACTTAAACGTTCAATTGTTAATGCTTTTTTGATAAACGACCAGCAAAGGCAATAGTTTAAACTGATCATTTTTTTAGTTGTACTATATTTGCGCCTCAGATGAACCTGGATGTGCTGATGAAAGATTATGCAAATGATTCCCGCTGTTTTCAGATAGCGGACAGGATCACTTTGCCTTGCCTGAAAAGCGAAGGATCAAAACCACAGCAAATCCATCTCTCAGGCCTCAACGGAAGTGCTGCTGGCTTTATTGTTTCGGCTGTTTTTAATAATCCTTCCGCCAGTCAATTGAATCATGTTATTGTGTTGAGAGATGCCGAAGAAGCAGCTTATTTCCACAACACATTAGAAAATATTACCAACGCACTGGATATTTTTTACTTCCCTTCTTCTTTTAAAAACAAAAAGAATTACCGCCTGCTCAACAGCAGCCATGTGATGCTGCGTACAGAAGCATTAACAAAAATTGCGGGAGGAGGTAATAAGAAAGTGTTTGTGACCTATGCAGAAGCATTGTTTGAAAAAGTGGTGCTCTCCAAAAAATTATCAGAGAATATAATTTCTATCAAGCAGGGAGATGCACTGGATGTAAATGGCATGCTGGAGAAATTTGTGAACCAGGGTTTTGTTAGAACAGATTTTGTTTATGAGCCAGGACAATTCGCAATTCGTGGAGGTATCTTAGACATCTATTCTTATGGCAATGAAAAGCCTTATCGTTTAGAATTGTTTGGCAACGATGTGGACAGCATCAGGATTTTTGATCCGGAGACACAGTTGAGTGAAAGAAAATTATTACAGGTCAACATCATTCCCAATGTAGAAACGCAATTTGAAACAGGTGAAAAAGTTTCCTTACTAGAATTTTTACCGGAGAATACGGTGGTGTGGTTAGAAGACTGGGAATACATTAAAGAAAAAATTCAACAACAGGAAGAAGACCTTGATTTATTTTTAGAACTGATTAAATCTCCCGGCCACAAACTACCGGCACACGATGATGATGATGGTGAAATAAATGAGAAGAAAGATGTATCAGCGGATGATTTTGTAAAAGCAATTATTGTAGAAGAGCAGGTAAAAGAAAGTCACATCATTGAGTTTGGGAAAAAAGCTTCTTTTCCTGCCAATGGACAACAATCAACGATCAGCTTCAAAACAAAAGAGCAACCTGCATTCAACAGGCAGTTTGACCTGCTGATAAAAAACCTGAAAGAGTACGAAGCCCAAAAATATAATATTTACCTGTTTGCCGATAACCCAAAACAGTTAGAAAGACTGCATATTATTTTCACCGATCTGAAAGCGGAGATACAGGTGATTCCCGTTCCCACCTCCATTCATGAAGGTTTTATTGATGATGACCTGAAATCTGTTTGCTACACCGATCACCAGATATTCCAGCGCTATCATAAATACAAGGTGAAGCAAGCCTTCAGCAAGAATAAAGCACTGACCTTAAAAATGCTGAGAGAATTGCAGCCGGGAGATTATATAACACATATCGATCATGGTGTAGGCGTTTATAGCGGTTTGCAGAAAATTGAGGCGAATGGAAAAATGCAGGAAGCCGTAAGGATACAATACAAAGATGGTGACCTGCTGTATGTAAATATTTCATCGCTGCATAAAATTTCCAAATACAGCGGTAAGGAAGGCAGTGTGCCGAAGATGAATAAACTCGGCAGTGATGTTTGGAATAAGCTGAAAGAAAAAACAAAGAAACAGGTAAAAGATATTGCCACCGACCTGATAAAATTATATGCCCAGCGAAAAAGCCAGGAAGGCTTTGCTCATTCGCCGGACAATTACATGCAAACAGAACTGGAAGCAAGCTTTATTTATGAAGACACGCCAGACCAGGGCAAGGCAACAGAAGATGTAAAAAGAGATATGGAAAAGCCCATGCCGATGGACCGTTTGGTTTGTGGCGATGTGGGTTTTGGTAAAACAGAGATTGCCATCAGGGCTGCATTTAAAAGTTGCTGCGATGGCAAGCAGGCCGCAGTATTGGTTCCAACAACCATTTTGGCGTACCAGCATTATAAAACTTTTGGAGAGCGCTTAAAAGATTTCCCGGTAACGGTAGATTTTGTAAACAGGTTCAAATCATCCAAAGAGAAAAAGGCAACCCTGCAAAAATTAGCCGAAGGGAAAATAGATATCATCATTGGTACCCATTCATTGCTGGGGAAAGATGTAAAGTTTAAAGACCTCGGCATCATGATCATTGATGAGGAACAAAAATTTGGTGTGGCAGCAAAGGAAAAATTAAAACAATTAAGAACAACAGTAGACTCACTAACATTAACTGCTACCCCAATACCACGTACGCTCCAGTTTAGTTTGATGGGTGCAAGGGATCTGAGCATCATCAACACCGCACCACCTAACAGGCAACCGATACAAACAGAAGTAATGGTGTTTAATGAAGATGCCATCCGGGATACCATTTATTATGAAACAGAAAGAGGCGGACAGGTTTTCTTTATTCATAACCGGGTAAAGGGATTGGGGGAAATGAAAGGATTAATACAGGGTCTTTGCCCTGATCTCAGCATAGCATTTGCACACGGCCAAATGGAAGGTGATCAATTGGAAGATACGATTTTGGATTTCATGGATAAGAAATACGATGTATTGGTTTGTACCAACATTGTAGAAAGTGGAGTAGATATTCCCAATGTAAATACCATCATTGTAAACAATGCACACCAGTTTGGCTTAAGTGATCTGCACCAGTTAAGGGGAAGGGTTGGCCGCAGCAATAAAAAAGCATTCTGTTATTTGATGGCGCCGCCAATGAGTACGTTACCTGCAGACAGCCGCAAACGTTTAAGTACATTAGAGCAATACAGTGATCTGGGAAGTGGCTTCCAGATTGCGATGAGGGACCTTGACATACGTGGTGCAGGCAATATGCTGGGTGGGGAGCAGAGTGGTTTTATTGCAGAGATCGGTTTTGAAATGTACCAGAAAATTTTAGATGAAGCGGTGAAGGAATTAAAGCGGTCAGAATTCAGAGACCTGTTTAAAGAGGAGATACAGCAGCAGGATGATTTTGTAACGGATTGCAGCATTGATACGGATTTGGAAATATTAATTCCAGACAGTTATGTAGAAAGCATTACAGAAAGATTGAGCCTTTATACAAGATTGGATAATTGTGAAAACGAAAAAGAGCTAACCGATTTCCATAAAGAATTGACTGACCGTTTTGGTCCTGTTCCACCGCAGGTTGAAGATTTATTTGTAACAGTGAGAGTAAGAAAACTGGCAGTAGAACTTGGCTTCGAAAAGTTATTCCTGAAGAATGAAACATTAAAATGTTTCTTTGTAAGCAATCCTGACTCACCTTATTTCCAAAGTGAAATATTTACAGGCATACTTCAATTTTTGCAAAGAGATACCAATAAGGGAAAACTAAAACAAGTTGGTAAGAACGGTATATTGGTGGTGGAAGATATCAAGCGCATGAAAGACCTGTATCAATTTTTAAAACGCATGAAAGAAAGTGTTGATAAAAAAGCAGGTTTGCAAACTGCATAGTTATCTGCACATCAAATTTTTGCAAATCCTCTTTCTAAATCCTCAATTATATAAGCCGGTTCTTCCAGCCCCACATACAACCGCATCATCCGGTGATCTTTATTGGCTGCATTAAATTTTGATTGCAGCAAGCCTGCACACTTAGGAATGATCAGGCTTTCATGGCCGCCCCAACTTACAGCCATCATGATATGTTTTAATGCTTCACAAAAATCTTCTACCTGCTGTACTGTTTCAGCCTTTACAATAAAAGTCAGCAGCCCACAAGCTCCCTGCATTTGTTGTTTGGCTAATTGCAATTGCGGAAAGTCTTTGTCAAAAGCAAAAATCACTTCTTCTACTTTTGGATGTTGCTTCAAATAATCAACAATTTGAACGGTGGTTTTAGTGATGTGTTCCAAACGCATAGGCAATGTTCTTAAACCACGTATCAATAACCAGGCATTGAATGGAGAGATTCCGCTGCCAATATTCATGTATTCACTGTTGAATATTCTTTCGATCATTTTCCTGCTGCCACATAGCACACCTGCAACAGTATCGCTGTGCCCCCCTATATATTTGGTAGCAGATTGAAGCGTTAAATCAATGCCGTAATCAATTGGCTTTTGATAAATGGGTGTACAAAAACTATTATCGCAGATGGTAATAATGTTCTCTGATTTTGCCAGTTCGGCTACTGCCTTTAAATCTTGTATGGCGTAATCCCAGCTATTAGGGCTTTCCAAATAGATCACTGATGTGTTGGGTAAAATAGCACGTTCAAAATTTTCAATATCACGTCCGTCAATATAAGTAGTGGTTACACCAAACCTCGGCAGGATCACATTGAACATTCGTTGTGCCCAGGTATACGGTTTGTTTACGCTTACAATATGATCACCAGATTTTACATTGGCCAGCACAGCAGCAAAAATTGCAGCGGCGCCACTGCCGAATACCAGGCAGTCTTCTGCATTGTCCAACGCAGCTAATTTTTTTCTGAGTATATCAACCGTTGGATTTAATCCCCGGCTATACAGATAAGTGGAATATTCATCGGCAAATGCCTTGCGCATGTCATCCACTTTTTTAAACGTAAAATTGCTTGACTGAATAATCGGTGGAGCAACGGCATTAAAATATTGCTCCCTGTCTTCTGCCAGTTCGTTGATGATGTATGATAAATCCATAGTATAAAATTAAGCTCCCGTAATTAAACCAATATGATTTCCAAAAGGATCTCTTATCGTTGCCACTTCGATGGTTCCCCCAACGTTGTAAACAGGTGTAATTATTTGAGCACCTATCGAAACAGCTTTTTCAACCACCGCATGTATATCATCCACACTCCAGTAAGAGAGCGTATGGTTGCCCTCTGTGTATTGGGTTCCATCGGGATCAAGTCCCAATTCAAAACCATGGATATCGAACCCCACATAAAAAGGTTCATCAAAATAAGGTTGAAGACCGGTAAATTGAATATACCAATATTTTGCTTCCTGCAAATCATCAACATGGTATATCACAGTGCGTATTCTATTCAGCATTTTGTATTACATTTTGTTTTTTATGAAAAATAAAATAAATCAGTACAAATGCAGCTAAAACCGCAAGGCCCACCAATGCCGCATAATCATTTTGCTTATAATCCAGCGCAATGCTAAATCCAACAAAAGTATAAGCCGCCATAAAAATGATTGTCTGCAATGGAAATAACTTCATTTTATAAATACCAGTTCCATCCAGGTGTTTTGTTTTTTTCCTGAACCAGAATATAGTGGCACTGCTCAGGATCATTCCAAAGCAATCCAAAAAAATGGTGAATGCCAGTATCTTTTCAAACTGCTGTGAGAAAAATAAAATGATGATGCAAAGTGCAGCAAAGACGGTTAAAGAAAAAGTAAGCACTCCTGTCTTCTCATTTTGCTTTGCAAATACTTTCGGTAAACTTCCATCATCACCCATTGCATACATCACCCTCGGGTTACTCATCAGCAATCCATTTACATAAGCCAGTACACCTAAAAATAGAAAGGCAGAAAAAACAGTAGCGCCAGTCTTACCAAATATTTCATCCATCACCACGTAAGCAATTTCCTTCTCCCCTTTCATTTGATTGAACCCAACTAAATTATAATAACTCAAATTTACCAGCAGGTACAGCAAAATGATGATGGCGATTCCAATAAAGATTCCTTTTGGAATATTTTTAGCAGGCTTTTCAACCTCGCTGCCAAAGTTGATAGTTTGCTGGTAACCTCCATAAGTAAATGAAACTGCAATAAGGCTTACACCAAGGCTCTTGATCCAATCCATACTATTCACTGGTTGATCAATAATAGCTGCAGCCTGCACTTCCTGTACTGCATAATGCTGCGGAAAAAACAATGCAGCAATCAATACCACGATCATGGAAATCTTTATGATCATTAAAACATTCTGGGCCCTTGAGCTCATTTTTAATCCTCTTAAATTAATGAGGTAAAAAATAATAATCGCTCCGGTGCTCACTAGTGCCTTGTCTATATCGGTAAAATCTCCCGGGAATAATTTTAATAAGTAACCGCTGCCAATCAATGCTACACCACTCAGGCTGGCCGCATTGCTCACCAATATCAGGCAATTAATAGCAAATGCAATACTGGGGTGATAAGCCCTTGCAAATACTTTATAATAACCACCAGTAACAGGATAGCGGCTGCCGATCTCAGCATATGTTAATGCACCGCAAAGTGCCACCAATCCACCAATAATCCAGGCACTGAAATAAACAGAAGGATTGATGGCGTCTTTAGCACTGGTGGCAGCGGTACGAAAAATGCCCATACCGATCACAAGGCCCACCACGATCATGGTGAAAGAAAAGAGGTTCAGCTTTGATTTTGATTGCATACCGAAAAGATACAGAAAGCAGCGAATAAAAAATAAAGAAGCCCAATAAAAATTAAGCGAACCTGCGTCTGCGTTATAAATAGGTGTAAATTATTCACCCCAAATTTTATAACTACTTTTGTAAAAAATTATCAAATGAAAATACAAATGCGTACTGTAATATTTTTGATGATGATGATGCCATCATTATGTTTTGCACAACAGGCAAAAACATCCTGGCCGGAAATGAAAACATTTCATTCTTACATGTCTTCCACATTTCATCCTGCTGAAGAAGGAAACCTGGCCCCATTAAAAGCGAAAGCAGACAGTTTACTGATCGTTGCACAACTATGGAATCAATCTGCTGTTCCATCCAATTTTAAGCCTGAAGAAACAAAGGCAGAACTGACAAAATTGGTGGCCCAATGTACCATTGTAAAAGAAGCTGTAGCAGCAAAAAAAGATGACAAGGAATTGACTAAACTGATAACAGCAGCACATGATATCTTTCATAAGATAGTGGGAGAATGCCGGAAAGCAGATGAATAAAATTATCGATATAACTTCTTTAAAAGCCGCTTCAACAGCGGCTTTTATTTTTTCCACAATCATTGTGCATTGAAATATTTGGTGAATGAAAATGAACCCTGCACTTTTGCAATGAATTTGGTTTTTCCGCCTCAGGCGAAGAATTAAAAGGGAAGTCCGGTTAAAATCCGACGCTATCCCCGTAGCTGTAAAAGACAAAGCCTCCATTATTTAGGAAGCCGAAAAGTATCTTGATCTTCAACCACTGTTATAAAATACGGGAAGGTGTTAAGATATGTCTCAAGCCAGAAGACCTGCCAGGTTCACTCTAAACATTTATTTTGCTTTCGGGTGAAGGGCAAGAGATGTAACGGCTTTACCGCTTTTATATTTCTATCTTTTTTATTTCTCGGAAGCAGTCACACAAAAAACATTTTTCAAAAATGAAAAAGAAGATTTTTATTGTGGCTGCTGTTATTTTCAGCGGCCAAGTACAGGCACAAACAATTACTCCGGTTATTTCGGGAGACACTACCAAAAGTATGGATGAAGTAGTGATTACTGCTAACAAGCACCCACAAAAACAAAGCAGTACCGGAAAAGTATTAACAGTGATCAGCCGGAGCCAGTTAGAAAAAAATACTGGCCGTTCCCTGGCACAAGTGCTGAATGAGCAGGCTGGCATCATTGTAAATGGATCACAAAATCCCATCGGCACCAACCAGTTGCTGTACATGCGTGGGGCCGGCGCAGCTAATACACTTATCCTGGTAGATGGCGTTCCTGCCAATGATGCTTCCGGTATTACCAGCGAATTTGATATCAATCATTTTAATGTGGATCAAATTGAAAGAGTGGAAATTTTAAAGGGGGCACAATCTGTTTTATATGGTTCAGATGCAGTAGCTGGTGTGATCAATATCATTACAAAAAAGCAAAGTGCTAAAAAAATTGCAGGTGTGAATGCTGCTTTATCTCGCGGCAGTTATGGAACTTTTAAAGGCAGTGCCGGAGTATCAGGATCATCAGATGCACTTTCTTATAATTTGCAATATTCAAAAACTAAGTCTGATGGTTTTTCTTCTGCACAGGATGTGAGTGGTACCAATAATTTTGATAAAGATGGATTCAACCAGGATTTAATCGGATTGAACATCACAACAAAAGCCACCAAAAACTGGCAGCTTCGTCTCTTTGGTCAGTATGATCAATATAAAGCAGATATAGATGATGGCGCTTTTACTGACGATAAAAACAATACCATAAAAAATAAAAATATCCAGGCAGGTCTTACCTCTGTTTACCAATTCAACAAGGGAACACTTACGGCAAACCTGAACCTGAATAACACGGAACGTAATTTAAATGATTTAAGAAATGTTCCGGAAGACCCGAATGACTATGACCCTTTTAACGGTATTTACAAAGGCAAATCAATTTTCGCAGAAGCATATACCAATCTAAACCTGCAGGAACATATTGGCCTGTTAGTTGGTGCTGACCTAAGAGATCAAAAAGGAAATATTGAAACTACTTATGGTAACCTTGGCGAAGACAGTTTAAAAGCAACACAGGTTAGCGGCTATGCTTCTTTACTGGTAAAAAATCTCGGTGGATTTAATGCTGAATTGGGAAGCCGCTATACCCACCATTCAGAATTTGGTTCAGCTGTTACTTATTCCATCAATCCTTCTTACCTCATCAACAGCCAGGTAAAATTATTTGCAAACATTGCCAGTGGTTTCAGGGCGCCTACTTTATACAATTTGGCTTCTGAATACGGAAACCGCAATTTGAAACCGGAACGATCCACTTCCTACGAAGCAGGCATACAATTTTTTGATAAAAAAAATACAGCAAATATTCGCCTGACTTATTTCAACAGAATCATAAAAGACGTGATCATTTTTAAATCATTGTTTGTGCCGCCATACGCCATTTATCAAAATGCAGACAAACAAAAAGATCATGGATTTGAACTGGAAGCCAACTGGCATCCTTCTGACAAATGGACCATCACAGCCAACTATTCTTTTGTTGATGGAAAAATTGAAACCCTCACTGGTGCAGCTAAAGACACCAGCTTTTACAACTTATACCGTCGCCCAAAAAATATGCTGAATACAACAATTGGATACCAGGCAAACAAAAAATTATTTGCAAGCATTGGTGCAAAGTGGGTTGATAAAAGACAGGACCTTTATTTCAACAACAATACATTTGAAACAGAAAAAAAAGAACTGGATGCTTATTACACACTTGACGCATATATTTCATACCAGGCACATCAAAGTGTGAAAGTATTTGTTGACTTCCACAATATAACCAACCAGCAATACTTTGATGTATATGGCTATAATAGCCGTAAGTTTAATTTTATGGCTGGTGCAATTATTAATTTTTAAACTTGCTATAATATGTCTTTACAAAAGATCAATCCCCGTTTTACTATCATCCTGCTTTTTATTATAGCAGTGGCAGCAGTGCGTATTCCCAATGCAACACAGCTTGCTCCGTGGGCAAACTTCACCCCCATTGGTGCAATGGGATTGTTTGGTGGCGCTTATTTTACTAAACGATGGAAAGCTGTTTTATTTCCATTGCTTACTCTTTTTATCAGCGATCTTGTCATTCAACTACTCATATTCAAAGGCCAGTATGGAATTGTGTATGGTGGCTGGTACTGGATCTATGGAATTTTTGTGCTGATTACTTTTATTGGCAAGGCATTGATAAAAAAAATTACTGTGGCAAATGTATTAATTGCCGCTGTCGCTGCCTCACTCACCCACTGGTTAATTTCGGATTTCCTGGTGTGGTTCGGCGGCGGAATCGATTTACGGACCATGCTGCCTTTATCTAGAAACTGGAGCGGATTATTGCAGTGCTATGCACAGGGATTTCCTTTTATGAAAAACTTTTTGATGGGTACATTAATCTATGGAGGAATAATGTTTGGTGCATTCGAATGGATGAAATTAAAGTATACAACCCTTCGCTTACAGGCAATATAAATTTAAAAAGTGTTACACATGCTGCGTATCCCTATTATATTTGGGATACGCTTTTTCAATGCTAATTGCTGTTCAGTTTATGTAACATTTATCACTACTTAAAAAATTACCTATGTGCAAGCATGAAGAAAAAAAATGCCCACGCTGCGATGCCTCTTTTGAATGCAGGGTGGGTGATATATTAAAGTGTCAGTGCTATGGTATTGAAATTTCTGTTGCGGAAGAGGCATTTATAAAGTCAACTTATAATGATTGCCTCTGCAGGAATTGCCTTCTTCAATTAAAACAGCGGTACACTTTATTTGCAGAACAGAAAATTTTTTATGTGAACAGGTAATTTTCTTTACTCATCTTTATCACAATAAATTTATACCTGACACAGGTTAACAATTAAGGTTATACTGTAAGTATAGTACGATGGAAATATTTTTAGTGCGACATACCACTCCTGCAGTTGAAAAGGGAATTTGCTATGGCCAAAGCGATCTGGATGTAACTGAATCCTTTATAAGTGAAGCCACCATTATTAAACAATATCTGCCTGAAAACATTACCGCAGTTTATTCCAGCCCTTTGAAGCGATGCAGTAAGTTAGCTGCACACTTGTTTCCCGGTCACCATTTACAACTACATGAAAAGTTGATGGAGATTAATTGCGGCAACTGGGAAATGAAACGCTGGGATGACATACCCAGAGAAGAAACAGCTGCATGGATGGATAACCTGATTCATGAAAGGATACCTGGCGGGGAAAGTTATGTGGATCTCTTTGAAAGAGTGAGCAGGGTTTTTGACCTGATTCACCAGCAACCAAAACCGTCCGTAATTATAGCACATGGCGGAGTTATCAGGAGCATCCTCTCATACATTACCAATACGCCATTAAAGGATTCATTCAATGCGTTTTCCCTTCACTATGGCTGTGTTATCAAAATAACAACCAAAGAAAATTGCTTTCATCATGAAGTGCTATCTAATATTCCCCACGAAAAAGAAACACATAAACCCTCTTATTTGTGATGCAATCGCCTGCTGAAATGATATATTTGCACAAATTTTGAGTGATGGATTTTAAAGAACTGGCATTACAGGAAATCATTACCGTAACATTTACCTTGTTTGCGGTAATTGATGTAATTGGCTCTGTACCAATTCTTGCATCACTGAGGGAAAAAATGGGTGGTGTCATCCGTTCAACGCAAGCTACACTTGCTTCCGGGGGATTGATGATCTTATTTTTATTTTTAGGTAAACAGTTTCTTGGTCTGCTTGGTCTGGATATAAAATCATTTGCAGTGGCCGGTAGCATTGTAATCTTTATTCTGGGTTTGGAAATGGTACTGGGTCATGAATTTTTTAAATCAGATAACAATCCTAAAAGTGGCAGTGTAGTACCAATTGCATTTCCGCTCATAGCCGGGAGTGGTACACTTACCACTATCATGAGCTTAAAAGCCAACTATGCCGATGCAAATATTTTAATTGGTATCGTTATTAACTGTATTGTGATTTACCTGGTATTAAAATCGCTGAAATGGATCGAAAGATTCTTAGGTCCAAATGGTATGATAGTCATAAGAAAATTTTTCGGCGTAATATTAATAGCCATTGCCGTTAAAATATTCGGTAGTAATATTGTGAAGTTTGGGAGGTAATTCCAAGTATAAGTTACGAATTCAGCATTACGAGTCGTTCTATTCAAAATTCATAAGTCGTAATGTTTTTTGGCCTTGTAGTACAATGGATAGTATAAGAGTTTCCGAAGCTCCAGATCCAGGTTCGATTCCTGGCAAGGCCACAAAAAAAGCAACCAGCATTATTTACTGGTTGCTTTTTTCGTAAAATTCTTTTAGCATTAATTTGCCACCAGCCTGAATCCATTACCATGAATATTTACAATTTCAATGGTGGTATCTTCTTTTAAATATTTACGAAGCTTAGCAATATATACGTCCATACTACGGCCATTAAAATAAGTATCGCTACCCCAGATTTTCTTCAATGCTATCTCTCTTGGCAGCAAGTCGTTTTTGTATTCACACATCATTTTGAGCAGCTCATTTTCCTTAGGAGAAAGTGTTTGCACTTTTCCATTAATGGTCAGCTCACGCAGGCGTGGATTGAAATGATAATTACCCAAGTCAAATTCGGCATTTACTTCCTCCCGGTGCAGTTCTTCATTTCTCTTCAGTATCGCTTTTATTTTTAACAGCAATACTTCACTGTCGAATGGTTTGGTGATATAGTCATCCGCACCCAGTTTATAGCCCTGGATAATATCATCCTTCATTGTTTTGGCCGAAAGAAAAAACAGTGGAACATCAGGATTGATATCACGAATTTCTTCTGCCAGTGTAAATCCATCCATATTTGGCATCATTACATCCAGCAAACAGATATCAAATTTTTCACGCTGAAATGCAGCCAGGCCGAGCCTTCCATCCCGTTCAAGTATTACGTCATAATCATTGAGTTCAAGATAATTTTTTAACACCATCCCCAGGTTGGTATCATCTTCACACAATAATATTTTCGGTTTTGTTGCTTCCATTTTTTAATATTTATTAGCAAATAAAATAATTTGATTTTTAACATAGCCAATATCCTGACTAATGTTTTGTTAAAGATACTTTATAAATAAGCTTCCAGGCCTAAAAAATCCATTTATCGTTTTCATTTCCCGTTAGTATCTTTCCGTAAATATTTTACCATGGCAAATAAAGAAGCATTTATACAGGCTGTAAAAAATGGCTATACTTTTAAAGGTGAATCCGTAAAAATTGGCGCAGGTGCACTAGATGGAGAGGTGATCGCAGATGCAGGTATTTATCTTCCGTTAAAAACTTTGAACCGCCATGGTTTGATTGCAGGTGCAACAGGTACAGGTAAAACAAAGACCCTGCAACTGATCAGTGAGTTTTTAAGTGATGCCAGTGTGCCAGTGCTGGTGATGGACATTAAAGGTGATTTAAGTGGAATTGCTGCACAAGGATCTGAAAATGATAAAACAAAAGACAGGTATCAAAAGCTCAATATGGTTTATACTCCGTCTTTATTCCCGGCAGAACTGCTTACGCTTACCGGTAAAGATGGTGTTCACTTAAAAGCCACCGTTAGTGAATTTGGGCCTGTTTTATTAAGCAAGATCCTTGGACTAAATGATACGCAGGGGGGTGTGGTGTCTATGATCTTTAAATATTGTGACGATGCAAAGCTTCCGATACTTGATTTAAAAGACTTCATCAAAGTACTGCAGTATATCAGTGACGAAGGAAAAGTGGAACTCGAAAAAACCTATGGCAAAATATCCACTACCAGCACAGGAACGATCTTGCGTAAAGTAATAGAACTGCAGCAACAGGGGGCAGACCAGTTTTTTGGTGAAAAGAGTTTTGAAGTAGATGACCTGATGCGAATTGACGACAAGGGCCGGGGAATCATCAATGTATTGAGGGTAACCGACCTGCAGGATAAACCAAAATTATTTTCCACTTTTATGCTGCAATTACTAGCCGAACTGTATGCCAGTTGTCCTGAAGAGGGTGATTTAGACAAACCCAAACTCGTGATGTTTGTTGATGAAGCTCATCTCATTTTCCAAGAAGCCAGCGAAGCTTTATTGCAGCAAATTGAAACCATTGTAAAACTGATACGCTCAAAAGGGATAGGTATTTTCTTCTGTACCCAAAATCCGATGGACGTACCCGCCAGTGTATTGGCACAACTTGGTTTGAAAGTACAGCATGCTTTAAGGGCATTTACTGCCGCAGACAGAAAAGTGATTAAGCAAACTGCTGAAAACTATCCTGAAACTGAATTCTATAAAACAGAAGACCTGATAACCCAACTTGGAATTGGTGAGGCCCTGGTTACCATGCTGAATGAAAAAGGTATCCCTACGCCATTGGTGCATACGATGCTTTGTACCCCAAGGAGCAGGATGGATGTATTGACACAAGATGAGATTGATGGAATTAATTCAAGATCTAAACTAGTGGCTAAATACAACCAGGCCATTGACAGTGAAAGCGCCTACGAGATATTAACTGCCAAACTGGAGGAGGCTGCTGAAAACACAGCAAAGCAAGAAGAAAAAACAACTTCAAAAAAAGAAGAACCTTCAACATTTGAAAAAATAGCCGGCAATTCTGTTGTAAAAAGTATGGCCCGGACAGCAGGCAATACCATTGTTCGATCATTGCTGGGAGCCCTGGGCCTGGGAGGCAGAAGCAGATCATCTAAAAGCAAAAGCACAAAATGGTTTTAATTTATATCACTCTTAAACCGGCATTCAAAATTAACACCAAAAAAGCCTGGTAAAAATTCACTTTGTTAGTTTTTACCGGGGAAATTGAATAGTGATTTCTGATCATTTAGTTAAGCCAAAAAAAATATTTCGGCAGGTTAAAAAAAATATTTCCACCTGTAGAATTATCATCCACACTTTATTTCCTCCAACAATCTGACTGATTATAACTAATTTATAAATTGATAATCAATTATTTACTAGTACAACCTGTGTTAGTTATAAGCAGTATTAAAAAAATTTACCCGTAAAATAATTTAAAAAATCCTTGCATTATATCCAATATCCCCCTATCTTCGTTTCGGTTTTTCATAGGATATTGGATTTTAAAGCGGGACTAGATTTCTATCTTGGTCCCTTTTTTTATGCCCAAAATTTAACTCCAGTTCCATTGTTTAAACATCGAATGCAAAGGTTTGCGATTACCTCTTCTTTATAAACATCCCGTCTTTATTCAAAAAAATCTTTTCTTCTGACTGCAAATAATCCAGCACTTTCCAAACCTTTTCTTTCTTTATCCTGCCAAGTGAATGCAGCAGTTCATTGATGCTGGTTGATTTCTCATTAAGCCGGTTGATAATAAAATTCAATATCTCTTCAAATTCCTCTGTACTTAATACGGTGGCTTTTTGATTGATGCAATTATCACAAATACCACACTTTTTTATTTCTTCTCCGCCAAAATAAGCAGCGATTTTTTTACTCCTGCATTCTGCCAGGTCATTTATAAAAAGGATCATTGCATTTAACCTGTTCCCGTAATGCAATTTTCGCTTTAAGTGATTTTCAAGATTTATCTGAAAACTGTCAGCATACATTCTGTCCTGTAATAATGTTATTTGTGGTTTATTTTTTTGCCTTTCGTATTCGATTATACCAAAGCCTTTTAATTGCATCAACTCCTGCAATATTAATACGGGGTCTTTCCCAATCATTTTTGCAAGCTTCGTTTCATAAATAAAAGAGGGGAAATCAAATATGCCACTATACGATCTCAGCAGACCTTTAATCAGCGAATCAAATGGTGGGTGATCTTTTTCGAATGTTTCCAACTCTTCTTTACGGCAATTAAAAACCAAGGTGGAAGGATTAAAAAATGCTTCATTGTAAGTTAGGAGTTCCTCCTGCTCCATAGCTTTGATGGCATAATTGGCAGTAATAACATTTATTTTAAAAGCATCACAGAAATTGGCCAGGTCAAAATCATAAGCATTTTCTGATCCATATCCAGCAGGAATTTGCAGGTAATTCATTAGGGCGGTATAAACTGCTTTTATTTCATCCTTACCCGGATACCTGCTATCTACCTGCAGTTCCAGGTCATTCAATTCCCGTTCATTGTAAAGCAATACTGCGTAAGCTCTCTTACCGTCACGCCCTGCCCTGCCTGCTTCCTGGTAATAATTCTCGAGGCAATCCGGCACATCGTAATGCACCACCACCCTTACATTCGGTTTATCTATTCCCATTCCAAATGCATTGGTACAGGCCATTACTCTTACAGTATTATTGATCCAGTCTTCCTGCCTTTTATTTCTTTCATCATTGCTTAATCCAGCATGATAAAAACTGGCACTGATTTTATTCAATTTTAAGAGCTCAGCGATGTCTTTGGTATGTCTTCGGCTTTTGCAATAAACAATAGCACTACCCTTTACATTCTGTAATATCTCCAGCAATTTATTTTGTTTGGATGATACATTAAATACACTGTAAGAAAGATTTGGGCGCTCAAATGACTGCTGAAAACGTTTGTGATCATTTTGAAACAATAATTTCTCACAGATATCATCCTGTACCGATTTGGTGGCAGATGCTGTTAATGCCAATACCGGCACTGCTGGCAAATATTCCCTTAACTGGGCAATCCGCAAATAAGGTGGCCTGAAATCGTAGCCCCATTGAGATATGCAATGTGCCTCATCCACAGCAATTAAACTGATCTTCATTAAAGGTAAAAAATCAAGGAACAAATTTGTTTCTAAACGCTCCGGGGAAACGTAGAGGAATTTATAATTGCCATAAGCTGCATTCTGCAATGTTTTTTTTACTTCGATAAACGACATGCCTGAGTAAATAAACAATGCAGGAATCCTTTTTTGTTTTAGATTTTCCACCTGGTCTTTCATCAGCGCTATCAGGGGACTAACGACCAGGCATATTCCTTCTTTAGCCATTGCAGGCACTTGGAAACAGAGGGATTTTCCACCACCTGTTGGCAACAAGGCAAGTGCATCTTTTCCATCCATCACTGCATTGATAATATCTTCCTGCAGCGGACGGAAAGCATCGTAGCCCCAATATTGTTTTAGAATTTCATGTACAGTCAACAGAACAATTTTCCGGCTGAAATTAAATCACTTTCCTGTAATTTAAACGGATTGAATTAATTGCCAGCACCACATCGCTAAAACCCATGGCCAGTGCCGCAATACCGGGATGCAGCAAACCGACTGCAGCAACCGGAATAGCAACTATGTTATAAATAAAAGCCCAGAAAAGATTTTGTTTGATAGTGATGAAAGTGTTTTTACCAAGGCCAAGCGCTAATGGTAAATGTTGAATTCCTCCATTCATTAAAACTACTTGTGCACTTTGCATAGCTAATTGAGATGCATCACTCATAGAAATACCGATGGTTGCTTTTGCCAATGCAGGAGAATCATTAATGCCATCCCCCACCATTGCAACCGGTGAAGCTGTATTCAATTGCTCAACCAGTAATAATTTTTCTTCTGGAGATTTCTCTGAATACACTTCAGCAATACCAAGTTTAGCTGCCACTTTATTTGTACGCTCTGCAGTATCGCCACTTAACAAAATAGTTTTGATGTTTTTTGAATGCAGGTAATTGATCACTGCAGCAGCCTCTGGTCGTATTTCATCTTCCATATCCAGCCAGCCAATTAGCAGTCCGTTCCTTAACAAATAAGCGGTATGATTATTCTCTTCAGTAAGACCTTTAGCAATTTTATAAGCGCCTAGTTGATAAATGTTTCCATCTGTATGTTCAGCATACATACCTTGCCCTTTTATCTCTTCTACTTTTTTCCAATGCAACAAATTATTTGTTTTCCAATTATCACTGATAGCTTTGGCAATGGGGTGATTGGAATATTTTTCCAGTGAATAAACAATTTTCTTAAACTCTGTTTCTTCAATACTGCTTTGAAATGCAGTGATAGAAAAATTTCCTTTAGTAAGGGTGCCTGTTTTATCAAACACAACGGTCGTAATATTTTTAAATAACTCCAGGCTTTTTGCATTGCGAAACAGAATCCCGTTTCTTGCGGCCCTGCCAAGACCCACGGCGATGGCAGCAGGTGTAGCCAGTCCCATAGCGCAGGGGCAACTGATCACCAGCACTGCAATACTTCTCATTAATGAATTGGTCAGCGTTACATCAAACGCAAAATAATTCAGCAAAAAAGTTAGGATTGAAATACCAATCACAACGGGAACAAACACCGCACTGATCTTATCTGCCAACTGCTGTACAGGAGGTTTTTCCGATTGTGCCTGTTTTACCAAATTCAAAATATTACTCAGCACTGTATCCTTTCCTGTAGCTGTTACCTGGGCTTTTACACTGCCATCGGTAATCAAACTACCGCCAATCAATACATCCTTTTTTTGCTTTTGAACAGGTTTACTTTCTCCAGTTAACAACGACTCATTAACATGTACATCGCCCCACAAAATTTTACAGTCGGAAGGAACTTCTTCACCACTTTTTATCAGTATAAGATCCCCCACTCGCAATTGTGAATTTTCAACAGGCATAATTACTTCTTTATGATCCTCATCAAAAGCGATCATATTAGCCATCACCTTTTGTTGCTTCGCTAATTTGTTCAGTTCCTTTTGTGTGGTGGTTACCGATTTATGTTCCACCCATTCACCTAAAAAAACCAGCGTGATAATGGTGGCGGTAGTTTCATAAAAAATATAATCCATTCCCAAATTGCCGATGGTGCCGATAAGGCTGTAAATAAAAGCAGCTGTGGCACCGATTGCAATCAATACATTCATATTCGGTATACCCCGGCGCAGGCTTTTTACAGCACTCACTCCAAAATAACTCATCCCAACAAAATATACAGGCAAACAAATAACTAACTGTATCCATGGATTCATTAAAAAATGAATGTGCCATGGCAGCATATGGAGCATTAACACCAATGTAAAAGGAAAGCAGAAAAGAAAACGTTGAAAATGATTATGAAAGAATGTAAACTTTTTTTCTGTGGCCGGAGTTTTTTGATCACTTACTACATGATAACCTAAACCTTCTATTCCTTTTGCCAATGTTTCTTTGGCGACGTTCTCATTCATCTCAAAGCTAACATCACCACCAATGAAATTTACTTTTACATTCTTCAGTCCCTGTTTATCCAGGTATTTATTGATAGTTAAGGCGCAATTGGTACAATCCATTCCTTCTACCTTCCATTCTACTTTTTCCATACTGCAAAATTATCCCGGTAATTTGTTAGCGGATTACTATTGAAGGAAAATATCTTTGCAACATGGATATAATTTTTACACTGAATGAAATAGAGGATACTGCTAAAACCTTTTTGGAAAATACAGCTACTTATAAAGTGATTGCCCTGCATGGGGAAATGGGAGCTGGTAAAACAACTTTTGTACATGCCATCTGTAATGTATTGGGCGTAAAAGATACTATTGGCAGCCCTACTTTTTCTATTATCAACCAATACCAAACCAGTTCAGTTGAAATCATTTATCATATTGACCTGTACCGTTTAAAAGATGAAGAGGAAGCCATTCAAACGGGGGTGGAAGATTGTCTCTATTCCGGCAATTATTGTTTTGTGGAATGGCCTGACAAGGCTCCTGCGATTTTCCCTGACAATACATTGCACGTAAGCATTGCTGTCGTGAATAATGATACCCGAAAGCTCATAATAAATTTGTAATTTGTACCCCACAACCCCTTATTATTTATGGCTACATCAAAACCATTTGTTTCTCCCTCTTTTTCTTATGAAACTTTAGAGGAAACATTGGATATAAAACCCAAAGGGGCGATTTTATTTATCGGCATACCGAAAGAAACATCTTTTAGCGAAAACAGGATAGCGCTAACACCAGAAGCTGTAGGCGTAATGGTTGCTAATGGTCACCGGGTGGTAGTGGAGACGCTGGCAGGTAATGGTGCCAGTTATACAGACAGGGATTACAGTGAAGCAGGGGCGAAAATTGCCCATGATAAAAAAGAAGTGTTTGAATGTGATATCCTTGTAAAAAGCGCTCCTGTAAGTGAGGAAGAATGCGAATTGCTGAAGCCTGGCCAATACATTATTTCCCCCATACACTTAGCCGTTATGAAAAGATCCATCCTGCAGAAAATGATGGATAAAAAAATAACTGCTTTAAGTTTTGAAAACCTGAAAGACGACAGCGGACACAATCCCATTGTAAGAAGCATGAGTGAAATTGCAGGCAGTGCGGTGATGCTGATAGCGGGACAATACCTGAGCAATGCCAACAATGGCAAGGGTGTATTGGTAGGAGGTATCAGTGGTATTCCACCAACAAAAGTTATTATTATTGGCGCAGGAATAGTAGGTGAATATGCTGCCAGAACTGCATTAGCAATGGGTGCAAGTGTGAAAATTTTTGACAATAGCATTTATCGTCTCAAGCGACTTCAGAATAATATTGGTGGCCGCTTATGGACTTCTGTAATTGAACCTAAAATTTTGGCCAAACAATTAAAAACATGCGATGTGGCTGTGGGAGCACTGAGTAGTACAGGCGGCAGAACTCCCATTATTGTTACCGAGGAAATGGTAAGCCAGATGCGGCCGGGAACGGTGATCGTGGATGTTAGCATTGACAGGGGTGGCTGTTTTGAAACAAGTGAAGTAACTACGCATGAAAAGCCCGTAGTGTTAAAATATAATGTGATTCATTATTGTGTGCCCAATATTCCGAGTGGCTTTGCAAGAACTGCATCACAGGCAATTAGTAATGTGTTAATGCCATTGATGCTGGAGACTGCAGATGATGGTGGCATTGATAATGTGATCTGGCACAAGATCAACATCCGCAGTGGCATTTATTTATTTAAAGGCAGCCTTACCAATTTTCATTTAAGCGAACGCTTTGATCTGAAATTTACTGACTTGAATTTACTGATTGCAAGCAGGCGTTAATTAGTGCCTGATTACAATTTTCCTGCATACAGTTCCTGACGTTCCAGTTATTTGTAATAAATAAGTTCCATTAGGATAATTAGTAGTATTGATTTTTGTATCCGTGCTGTTAAATATTTTTTCCACCAACTTTCTTCCTGCTGCATCAAATAACATTGCATGATTACCTATTACTAATTCAGCAGATACAATCCTGATGTAATCACTTGCAGGATTTGGATAGATTAAAAAACCTGCAGCAGCATTTTTATTTTTCAGCAACACTGTTTTACTAAAAACAAATGTTCCATCTGCATCGGTTTGCTTTATCCTGTAATACAAATTACCAGCAGGTATATTCAGATGTGAAAACTGGTAATTGCTTTGGTTACTGTTATCAATATTTATCTGTCCAGTTTTGTTCCATGTTTTTCCATCGGTGCTATATTCAATTTCAAATTTTGCTGCATTCACTACTGGAACGGCTACTTGCCAATTGATGCCGGCAGTATTTTTATTGGTTAATGACGCACTTATATTAATGAACTTAACTGGTAATGAACCCAACACAAAAGGCGTGGGTACGTTTTCATTTTCATCTGAAGGGTTACCATTTTTATTTGGATCAATCAATGTGGCATCCCCATTATTAGATGAGTCAGTAACATTCACCAAAGTAGCTTCGGTACCACCACCAATATTACCACCCACAATAGCAGAATTAAAATAAGTAGTGGATGAATTTAAATTAGTGACCCTGCACTTTACCTGTATCTTAAAAAAATAATCTGTGTTTGCAAAAATTTTATTGGGCAGGTTTTCACCTGAATTTAAAAGAGAAGTAACGGTTGTGCCATTATAAGCTGGATTGATTGTCAGACCTGCTGCATTGAACCCAGGAACAAAACTGACACTTACACCTGAAACATTGCCAGCACCAAAAGCTGCAGCAAGATCATCCGATACACTTACATTATTAATAATAACATTACCCATATTTTCAGCATACACTTCATACACCAAATCAGCCGTATTGTTGTTTATTTTAGTGGCGCTTAATAATCGTTTGGTAGTACCCACAGATGGAGTAAAGCTGGTGTTATCTATTGGCAATTCTCCATTTTGAAAAACTTTTTCCGGGCCAAGCACATTGGTTGAAATATTATAATCATAATAATAGCAGCCATTATTAAAATCAGAACCGGTAAGCTCCAGGTTGCCATTTAAAAATGCAACACCATAACAATCTTTAGGCAGTGTTTGCAGGTAAGTAGCTACAGCATTGCTGGAGGAAGTATTGTAATTGGTTATTTCATACAACTGGCAAATACCACTTCCTAAAGTAGCAAACAATCTTCCGTTTGGTAAAATTGTTAAGTCCCCGCTATTGATGGATGTTGGAAAATTTCCCTGTGGAAACTGCAGCACTTTCGAACTCATAACCGTACCAGTATTCACGTCAAACTTATCCAGGTTGCATTGACCAGTGGTGCTGTTGTAATTGGAAAATGCCCAAAGGTCACCGTTGTTATCAAATTCAAAATTATTTGCAATGTAATTGTAGGAGTAAGTAGGAGTAACCGGAATCGTAACAGGACAGTTAATGTTTAACGGCAATCCTACATCAAGCAGCCATATTTTTGTATCTGTTCCACTTCTTACATCTGCTATATATACTTTATTATTTTTAGGATTATATGCAATAAACACACTGAAAATATCCGGCACCTGCTGGGAAAAATCACAACCAGCCATTACTCCGGGTAACCCACTAAGTGGATTTTTAATCATTGAAAAGTAAGGAACCCCGGAACCTGAGCAAGAGTTAGTACCAAAATTTACCAACACAGAATTTTGTGCAGTTGAAAACTTTGATAGGATCAGGCCGATAAAAATTAATCTGTAAAACGGCTTTGTAAAATTCCATTTCATCACTGCTGCTTTAAATTAAGTAAATAAAAAACCAGTTAAATGGGAGGCAGCTTTCAGAAGAATGATTGGAAAGGATGGTTGAGTACTTAGCTGGTAAAAAGAAATTCTTAATACACAGTAAATGTACATTTTTTTAAAGACTTTGAATTAAGAAGTCTCTATAATTTTCAGGTGCATTATTCAGCAAAGAACTGACACTTGATTACCGGCCAGGTGTTAATAAAAAGCGGCCTCTCAAGAATCGAGAAGCCGCATATAAAAATATTTACAGGGATGAACCTTAATCTTTTTTCTCAAACAATTCTTTCTTATCCACCACTTTTATTTTATCCTTCTCCTTTAATTGTTTACTTATCACATCATAAGGGCCGCTAATCACCATATCTCCTTCTTTAAGCCCTTCTGTGATCTCGATATTATTAATGTCCTGGATACCTGTTTTTACTTTTACTTTTTTTGCAAGGCCGTCTTTGTCTGTAATAAACACTACCACTTCCAGGTCGTCTGTATTGGTTTCAGTTTTTGTAACATCATTATTGGCATCAGGTTTTTTATCTTTATTGGTGCTGTCATTAATATCCCTGGTGGTAACTGCATTGATGGGCACACTCAATACATTTGAATGTGTTTTGGTTTGTATATCTGCACTGGCGCTCATACCCGGTTTAAAAGGGAAAAAACGTTTGCCTAATAAATCAGCATAGCTTTCCGGCAACAGTCTTACGTATACTTTGTAATTGGTTACATCTGTACTGGTATTGGCAATTGCAGTAGATTGAGATGCTGCCCCGTTATTACTGCTGGCAATTTGTGTTACAATACCCCTGAACTTCCTGTCGTTATAGGCATCCACCATTACCACAGCGCTATCACCCAGGTGTACTTTTGGAACATCACTCTCTCCCACGTCTACCCTGATTTCAATTTTAGACATATCGGCGATCCGCAATATTTCTGTACCCACATTAAAACTATTACCTGCTACCTTCTCCCCTTTTTTTACACTCAATAAACTTACCACTCCGGCCATGGGTGCAGTAATAACTGTACGCCCCAGGTCTTTATTAGCTTTATCCAGGTTAGCCCTTGCACTTTGTACGGAGGCTTGCCCTCCCCTGATACCCTGGCTGGCTGCATTGTAATTGGCTTTGGCAGTTTTATAATTTGACTCCGCAATATTAAATTCATTGCGGCTGATCACTTTATCATCAAACAATTGCTTTTGCATTTTGTAGGTATTTTCACTCTGCTCCAATTGAGCCTCCAAAGCGTTGATACTTGCCTGGGAGTTGGCCAACTGGGCCTGGCTTTGCGCCACACCGGAAGCTGCCTGGTTAGCCTGGATGCTGTAGATATCTGCATAGATACGTGCCAGTACCTGCCCTTTTTTTACACTATCTCCTTCCTGTACGGTCAGTTCGGTAATTTCACCGCTGATGTCCGGGCTTATTTTTACTTCCACCTCAGGATAAATTTTTCCACTGGCATTTACTATTTCGGTGATGGTACGCTTCTGTACTTTTTCTGCTGTTACTTTTGTGCCTTCATCTTTACCAAAAACACCGGCTGCTTTTAAGCCTGCTAAAGCCACCACTAACAATACAACACTTATTAAAATCCATTTTACAGTCTTGCTCATATATTCAATTTTGTTCCTTTTTTATTTTACAAAGAAAAGAGTAAATCATTTTTTTTAACCAGCATTTTATCTTTTATCAAAATCGTTGTGTCATTTTAATCCCGATTCTTCGGGGCTCACTTGTACGGTTTCAGCTTTATTGTGCTTTTTCCAAATTATCACGGCCTCATTCTCCTTCTCTTTCTCCTTCAGGAGAAAGAGCGGTACTGCAAATCTTTAATAAACATTTAATCTTCCACATTTGCATTTGTTCTTTAATCAACAATGGCTTCATTCTCTTATCCTTCTCCCAGGGAGAAGGACGGTACTTTATAACTTCCCCAAGCATTTTATCTTCCAAGTCAGCTTACATCTTTAATCAACAATTAACAACCACTCCAACTTTTTCAGCAAGCACTTTAAAGATTAAAACGCTTGTCTTAAAGTCCCCCATGGGGGGATTTAGGGGGCTTCTCCTTGGGAGGGGTTTGGGGAAGCTTTATAATTTTATTCCCTGTCCTTTATAAAACTCCAGCACTTTCATCCTAAATACATATTCATATTGCGCCACCAGTTTATCCGTCATTGCCCTGTTCAGGTTATTCTGGTTGGTAATGAGTTCAAATGTTCCCAGCAATCCCACATCGTATCTTTTCTTGGCAAAGTCGTATGTTTTTTGTGAGGCACTCAATGTTACTTCTGTTGCATTATACCGCTGCAATGCAGAGGAGGCGTTGGTATAAGCCTGGTAAATATCCTGCTTCAACTGCTGGTCGGCCTGCTGTATGGTCAACTCCGCATTTTTTACATTCAGTTTTGATCTTTCATAAGCTGTTCTTGCATTGCCACCATTGAAGATGGGAACGTTTAAAGCAATACCAAAACTTTGCCGGAAGTTATCGCCCAGCTGGCTTCCATATCCATTCCACAACTGGCCAAAGGATTTTGAAGATTTAGTATAATCAAATTTTGATGGTTGAATAAAATAGTTGGTGTTATTCACATTTACCGCACCCAGTAAAGGATTGGGATCTCCGTACCCGGCAAAACTGGCACTGGTAATAGATTGAAAAGGGTTAGAAAAAATGGTACCTAAACTTAGGAATGCAGAAATAGTCGGATACATCCCCGCCTTAGCAACTTTTACATTCGTTTGAAATGACTGCAAATTAAGCTTGTTTACTTTTTGTGCAGGTTGGTTTTGTATAGCCATTTGAAATACATAGTCTGGCTGCAGATCGGTTATTTTATCCACGGGGATCTTCTCCACCGGGGGTACATCTAATTCAAAAGGCGCTGCTGCATCCAGGTTAAGCAATGCTTTCAGTTGCAGTAAACTTATATCAGCAGTAGCCCTTGCATTAATAATACTGGTACTGTCCCTTGCTAACTGGGCTTCTATCTCCACCGCATTTAACTCAGGTAGATCACCTGCATTTACTCTTTTCCTGGTAGTGATCAATTGACTTTTTGTTTGCTCAAATTGAATTTCAGCAATGCCAATCTGCTCTTTGTTCAACAAAGCCTGCAAAAAAGAAGTGGCTACTGAAAGTGCTATATCATTTTTTGCTTTTTCCACTCCTGCCTGGGCCGCTTTGTAATCTAACTGAGCTGCCACCATGCTGTTTTTAACACGTTGCCAGTTAAAAATAACGATATCTGCATTCAAATTAAATTGCTGAAACAGCAACTGGTTAGTGGTAAACTGGTTGGTGGTGGGATCAACAGAACGGCCAAACTGTAAGCCGGTATTGTTAGAAAAATTGGCGTTGGGATAAACTGCCAGCTTCGCTTGTTTTTCAGCCAGTGCAGCAAACCCTGTTTGCAACTCCTGTTTTTTTACAGTGATGCTGTTTTGCCAGGCATAATCCACACATTTTCTCAGGTCCCATTTTTCCTGGGCAGATACAATGTTAAATTGAATAATTAGTAATGTAAGTGTTAAGCAGCGCATTGAACAAAAATATAACTTCCTTTTATATTGCATGAACAGGTATTTTATAAGTGGTAAACATATTTTATTTTTTGTTTCCCCAAAAATTAAATTCAGCGTTAATGCATATTTCAATAGCAGGGAATAATTGCATTTGCAAGTTAATCATCATTTAATCAACATCACGGTCCCTTTCCTTATAATTGAAGCCCCCTTGAAACTAACCCCGGAAGCGATCCATACATAAGCCCCGGTAGTTTGCAGTTTTCCTTTATAGTACCCATCCCATCCTTTTAAAGCATCACTGGTTGAAAATACCACCTGCCCTAACCGGTTGAAAATGGTAAAATTTTTAAACTGTGTTATCCCAACAGGTATAGCCTTCAGCAAATCATTAAGGCCGTTGCCATCAGGTGAAAAGGCAGAAGGAACATAAATTTCCGGCAATTGAAAAACCCTGATATTAATGGTATCATAGCTTTCGCAGCCTGCCGGTGTAAAAGCTTTTAAATAATAAGTTTGGTTGCTGCTGTTGGTAGCCAAAGGATTGGAGATGGTGGAATTACTGAGTCCGGTAGCCGGGCTCCATTGATATAATACTCCTCCGGTGGCCTGTAACTGTATGGGCTGGTTTACTGCTGCATCCAAATCAGCACCTGCAAATGCATTGGTGGAATAAATAAGAATATCTTTTTTCAAGGTATCGCTGCTGCATCCGTTTTGCGCCAAACCAAATAGTTGAATAGGGTAATTGCCTGCCGCTGTATAAATGTGTTGCAACATTCCGGAGTCGGATGTGGCATCATCTCCAAAATTCCAATGCCATTGCGCTACAGCATTCCCGGTAATATCTATTGCGGTAAAATTAATGGAGGTGTTGGCGCAGGCATCCGCAAAACTCATACTTATCTCCGGAACCGGACTTATCACAACTGTTTTAAAAACCGTATCACTTGTGCAACCTTTTTCTGAAGCAACCTTCAAGCCTATTGTATGATTACCCGATACAAAAGCCTTTGCCGGATCTTTATCTGTACTCCATTCATCTGTGTTGTACAGCCATTTCCATTGATTGATAACACCAGTTGACAGGCTGGATAAATCTGTAAACTGAACCGGCAGGCCGGGACATTTAGCATTACTGAAATTAAAATCTGCCAAAGGTTTTGGTTCAATAATCAGTTGCTTAGTTAAAGTATCTGAAATACAATTGCCTGACTGTACTGCAAGTTGGATGGTAAAATTATTACCGGTATTAAAAGTTACTAATGGATTTTGACTGTTTGAAAACTGTCCGTTACCAAAATCCCAGCGCCACCGGTTTACCGGAGTGCCATCAGGATTGTAAGAGGAATCAATCAAAGAAGTGGGTTCAGCCTGGCAAACGAAATTATTTTTAAAAGCCGCTACAGGTTTGCTCCGGATAAAAACATTTTTTTGAACCAGCCCCAGACAACTTGCCCCACCAGTACTGCTGGCTGCCAATAAAACAGGGTGGTTACCTGCTTTTTGAAAGTTATAAATGGCATTGGCGGTATTTATTACAGTATCTCCAAAATTCCATATCCATCCCTGTATAGGCCCATCGCTGCTGATAACAGTACTGGTAAATAAAACAGGAGAACCAAGACAAACTGAATCATTGAAACTAAAATCCAGCACCGGCCATTTGTAAATAAAGATTGGTTTTATCAATGTATCTGATGCACAGCCTTCCAGTGATGTGACAGCCAGTTTAATATTTTTTATACCATTGGTAAGGTATTGAGTGGAGTGGGTTGCACTGTTTGAAACCGTACCATTATCAAAATCCCAATACCATTTATTAATGGTTCCTACTGCCGCTTTGGATGTATCTGTAAACTGGATATTTTTATCCACACAATTGTCATTGTTATTAAAAGCAGCCACCGGTTTGCTTCCAATCCGTACGATGGTGGTATTTGTTTCAACACAACCGTCTGCACCTATGGCAGTTTGTTTCATGGTATAATCCCCGGCATTAATATAGGTATGAACCGGATTATGATTTACAGAATCAATGGGGCTGTTGTCGCCAAAATCCCAGTATAATTTTTGAACTGCCGTAAAGGAAATGGTAGAATCGAAAAAGGTAACCGGTTCTCCGAAACATCTTTTTTGATCAGCAGAAAAAGTAAATTTTGGTGTGAGTGCAGTACAAAATCGCTGCAGATTTTTTGCGCCTCCGGTACTACCGGTAAAACCCCAGAATACGGTGGGGCTTCCTGCAAACACATCTGTTGCCAGGTCTTTTACCACACTTACCCTCAGGTTTCCGTCTATAAAAGCAGATAATTTTTTTGCTGTTGCATCCCATTGTATCCTCAGTGTATGCCAACTGCAGTCTTCTATATTATCAATGTTAGCAAGTGTTCTTACCGGACCAGCTATATTTATTGCAGGATCAGCATGGCCGGTATTTCCATTTAACTGAATGGCAATATGATCAAATGCCGGGTCACTGTCATTGGTGTTTTGATAAGTATCCAGCGTAACCCCCACAGAAGGTACGATACCATCGAAACCAAGACCGCCACCCGTACTTCCAACACTGGTGCTGATAGGTTGCAGTACAAATACCAGCCCATCTGCGCCAGCATCTGAACAGCCTAAAAAAACATCAAAATTAAAGTCAAATGATTGTGTAAGGTCGATCTTGAAATTATTCCAAACTGAACCGCTTTTGTTAAAGTCGTCCGGGGTAAGTGTATAACAGTGACAATTATCTAATGTGGCACTTCCATTTAAAGTATACTGAGCATTAGCCTGGCTATAGCTGAATAATAAAAACAAAAAAAAGAAACCCCTCATTTTCCTGGCATACGGTTTTTACATCAATAAAAAAGGCTATCTGTCTGCTGACAAATAGCCTGAATTCTTTTAAAGAACAGGTATTACCACGCTTGTTTAGCCACACCGTTTTTTACCGCTTCCAGTGCATTCGCCTCGCTGAGCATTGTGGTCATTTTATTCCCTTTCCCATCATGCCCCTGGGCCATGTAGCCACCACGGGCTGTTTTAGTTATCACTGCATCCTGCATGGGAACGTTCTTTTCTTTCGTTTTCATGCAATAAGCTGTTAACATGTTTGACATTTTCTTTGAATTTATGGTTAGTAAATATGGGTTGAAACTGTACGTTTCAAAGTTCAAGCTACAAATTATATTGATTATGGCAAAATAGTGGGATTAAAACGAAAATAACCAATAGCCCATCCGCTTAGCATTATGAAAAATATGAACATAAAAAAGGCTTCCCAAAAGAAGCGCTGTATATGTTACATTGAAAACGATTGATGATGATTTTAACTGCCAACTTCTTACCCATTATAAACCTAACATATTTACCATTGGCAGATATGGCTCTTGCTGCAAAGCACCTTTTGCTTTTTCATCTGTCTTTTTATCATCACATATCTTATTGCAGCAATAGGTAGTTGTATCATTTTTCTGATTGCCCTTTTTGGCAATCAACGTGAATGACTCACCCAAGAAAAGGCAAATAACTATTGTAATAATTAATGACTGCTTCATAAGCACTTAAATTTCCTGTTATAGATATCAGCAAATGTAGATCATGGATTTTTCTAAAACAATCACATAAATAGGTGCTGTCAGTTGTTACTCAAATTTTACCCGCCATCTTTTGCCTATTTTTGAAATTGAATACGAAAGCAAATTGAGCAAAATATTAATTATTGATGACGAAGAAAAACTGAGAACCCTCTTAGCAAGGATCATCAGCCTGGAGGGTTTTGATGTGGCACAGGCTGCAGATAGCAAAACAGCTCTTAAAAAAATGGAGCAGGCAGAAATAGATGTGGTGCTATGTGATGTAAAGCTTCCGGATGGCAATGGAGTGGAACTGTCAAAAAAACTGAAAGAAAAATATCCTTCCATTGAAATCATCTTACTGACTGCTTACGGTAATATTCCGGATGGTGTACAGGCTATCAAAAACGGGGCTTTCGACTACATCACCAAAGGAGATGACAATAATAAGATCATCCCGCTTTTATACAAAGCCATTGAAAAAGTTACCCTTTCCAAAAGAGTACAGCAATTAGAAAAACAGTTGGGTAAAAAATATTCTTTTGATACCATCATTGGAAAATCTAGACAAATCACAACTGCTATTGAACTGGCAAAAAAGGTAGCCATTACAGATACGTCCGTTTTACTTACTGGCGAAACAGGTACTGGCAAAGAAGTATTTGCACAAGCCATTCACCAGGCAAGCAACCGGAGCACCAAAAACTTTGTAGCCATTAACTGTGCAGCCATCAGCAAAGATCTATTGGAGAGTGAGCTGTTTGGGCACAAAGCAGGCGCTTTTACCGGTGCAACCAAAGACACCAAGGGCATTTTTGAAGAAGGCAATAATGGAACGGTTTTCTTAGATGAGGTTGGTGAAATGCCCCTTGATCTGCAGGCAAAATTACTGAGGGTATTGGAAACAGGCGAACTGATAAAAGTGGGAGAAAACAAATCTATCAAAGTAAACATACGCCTGATAGCAGCTACCAACAGAGACTTGCAAAAAGAAATAGAAGCAGGCCACTTCCGGCAGGATCTTTTTTACCGCATTGCTGTTTTTCAAATTGCATTGCCTGCCTTAAAAGAAAGGGTGGTTGATATAGAGGAACTGGCTAACTTTTTTGTTGCTAACTTTTCCATTAAGGCCAATAAAAAAATTACACCTGTTTCAAAGGAATATGCAGAAGCTTTGAACCAGCATGCATGGCCGGGTAATATCCGGGAACTGAAAAATGTGATTGAACGAAGTGTGATTTTAGAAGACAGTGACACTTTAACATTAGAAACATTACCTGTAGAAATTAAATCTGCGACGCACAACTTTCAATCATCCGGCAAACAACTCTCTGCTTTTGATTTAGCCAGTGCGGAAAAAATCCATATCCAAAAAGTATTGAACTATACCAAAGGTAATAAGACAGAAACTGCCAAGCTACTTAATATCGCTTTGACTACGCTCTACCGAAAATTGGAAGAATATAAAATCAGCTAAAGCCATAGCAAAACGATAGTACCACCCTTTCAAAATGAAAGGGTTTTTTATTTCCCTAAAATACCCATTCCTGAGAAAAGCCACTACAGTAAAGGATCTGCAACCTCTTTCCATACACTGGATCAAAAATTGAACATCCCGGCATAACAAAATCTAAAAAAATGAAAATACAAAAAATATTCATCAGATCAAATTTAAAGCCCTGGCATTTGCTGGCCGGTATGTACGGCTTCATCATTGTGGCAGGAATTATTTACAGAATCTTAATCGCTTAAACCATGTTATTAACCATCCTTTATGTTGTCGCCTTCATTGTATTGTTCGGCATCTTTTTTAAAACCATCGACTTCTTCGAAAAAATGTAACTATTATGATAACGATCCTCTTCATCATCTCTATACTGGTATTTGGTTACCTGTTATACGTGTTAATTAAACCTGAGAAATTTTAATTTTTAAAGCCTAAACAAATGAACACAGAACTAATTGGTGTAGTTGTTACCTTCCTGCTGACAGTGCTGTTGGCTTTTCCGTTAGGGAAATACATTGCAAAAGTTTTTGCAGGAGAAAGAACCATTACAGATTTCATGAATCCAATGGAGCGGTTTTTTTACCGCATTACCGGCATTGACCCCAACAAAGCAATGAACTGGAAAGAGTTTTTAAAATCAATGCTTGCAATAAATATGCTATGGCTGTTTTATGCTTTTTTCCTGTTGCTTAACCAGGCGCATCTGCCGTTGAATCCAGATGGCAACCCCAATATGACACCTGATCTCAGTTTTAATACTGCTATCAGTTTTTTGGTTAACTGTGATTTGCAGCACTATTCCGGAGAAAGTGGATTAACTTATCTCACACAATTATTTGTAATTACTTTTTTGCAATTTGTAAGTGCTGCTACCGGTATTGCCTGTGCGGTTGCTTTATTCAACGGATTAAAACACAAAACAACAGAAAACCTTGGCAACTTCTGGAGCATTTTTACAAAATCAATTACCAGGATATTATTACCGCTGTGTATTGTAGTAGCTGTAATACTGGCATTCAATGGTTCGCCTGCAAGCTATGATGGAAAAGATACCATCACTACTTTACAGGGTGATACAGTAGGTGTTTCCCGTGGCCCGGCAGCAGGCATGATCGCCATCAAACATATAGGAACAAATGGTGGTGGCTGGTTTGGCGCCAACTCTGCTCATCCGCTGGAAAATCCTAATTATTTTACCGGTATGGTGGAATTGATTGCTCAAATGATAATCCCTATCGCCATGATTTTTGCTTTGGGATTCTATATCAAAAGAAAAAAATTCGCTTATACCATTTTTGCTGTAATGACAATAGGGATGCTCTTGCTAATTGTTCCCACTATTAATTGGGAAATGAACGGCAGTCCGGCAATTGCCAAACTCGGGATATTACAGGAAACGGGTGCTATGGAAGGTAAGGAAGTACGGTTTGGTGCAGCAGCATCCGGTTACTGGAGTATTGTTACCACCATCATTTCAACAGGGTCAGTTAACTCTATGCATGATAGTTCTATGCCTTTGTCTGGCATGATGCAAATGCTGGGAATGCTCATCAATGCATTTTATGGCGGCTGTGGTGTGGGTATTCTTAATTATTTTATCTACATCATTATCGCAGTATTTATCGGTGGCCTGATGGTAGGAAGAACACCGGAATTTATGGGCCACAAAGTGGAAGCAAGGGAAGTAAAAATCGCAGCGCTTGTTACTTTATTATCTGCGTTTCTGATCAAAAGCGGAACTGCACTTGCAGCATATTATTTTGTAAACCATGGCAATGCAGAATGGGCAGTACAACCTGCCAATTGGTTGAACAATCCCGGCAACCATGGTTTTTCAGAAATGTTTTATGAGTTTACTTCTTCCAATGCCAACAACGGAAGTGGATTTGAAGGCCTGGGGGATAATAATATTTTCTGGAATGTAACAACAGGATTTGTATTGATACTGGGCAGGTTCCTTCCCATCATCGGCCCGATAGCCATCATTGGCTTACTGGCTAAGAAAAAATACATCCCTGAATCTTCAGGTACATTAAAAGTAGATTCACTCACTTTTGGGATACTCACTTTTGCCATCATCATTATCATTACTGCATTGTCTTATTTCCCTCCACTGGTGCTGGGGCCAATTGCAGAATATTTAGGAATGTAAAAAACACCAACAGAAAAAATAATATCATGTCAACACATAAAAAAAATAGCAAGTTGTTTGAAGGCTCACTGGTATCAGGTGCATTGAAACAATCTTTTGTAAAACTAAAACCGGGTGTAATGTTAAAGAACCCTGTAATGTTCACTGTTTATATTGGCACACTGATCATGCTGGGTGTTTGCATCTGGATCGCTTCCGGTGAAACCACACAGGGATCACTGGCATATAACTTGACCATCTTTGGTGTTTTATTTATCACCGTACTCTTTGCAAATTTTGCAGAAGCCATTGCAGAAGCAAGGGGCAAAGCACAGGCAGATAGTTTAAGAAAAACAAGAGAAGAAACTCCTGCAAAAGTGGCCGATGGAAATGGAAACTATAAAACAGTTAGCAGTGCCTCATTAAAAAAAGGTGATGTGTTTTTCTGCGAGACCGGCGATATCATTGCATCTGACGGTGAAATTATTGAAGGGCTTGCCACCATTGATGAAAGCGCCATCACAGGCGAAAGTGCTCCCGTAATAAGAGAAGCCGGTGGCGATAAAAGCAGCGTAACCGGTGGTACAAAAGTATTATCAGACCAAATAAAAGTAAAAGTAACAACAGAACCAGGCGAAAGTTTTTTAGATAA
>JAYWII010000038.1:0-14766 GCA_043788995.1 Chitinophagaceae bacterium
ATTTACTGCCTGCATTACTTTGTCCTGATCTTCTTTGCTTAGTGCCTCAAAGTTTTCTGTGTTGGTCATTTTGCATTTGATCTTTTATTCAGCAGCTCCCTCCTTCGTCGGGATGACAGCTACATATCATCCAAACTATCCACGGCCATTTTAAAAGTGTCGGGGTCTTTATCTTTTAGGTCGGCTAATTTTTTTAATTGCTTTACCAGGTCGGGATTATCTTTTGATAATCTTTCCAGCGTTCCTACTATTGCATCTTCCGCATCTTCTGTACTGCCTACGCCTGGATGATCATTCATTACCTCGGCTTCTGTATCTTCTGTGGTGTTTGCGTCACCTGCTGCTTTCATTCCGAACATGGCTTTTTTTGCCATGCCAATAAATTCTTTTCCTGCAGGTGTATCTTTCATCCATCCGTAAGCCACAGCGCCGATGGACATAATGCCTTTATTAAATCCACTTTCTTTTTCTCTGAGTGCTCTTTTCAATTCCACATTTTCAGCTTTCAGCCTGGCTTGTTCCTGGTCACGCTTTAAGTCATCCTGCATCTTTTTAAATTTGGCTTCTATTACTTCGCCAAAATTTTCTGCAGTTACTTTACCAATACCATCAGCGTAAAATTCTCCGGGAGATCCTACAGCTCCAATGGCTGACATACCACGGCCAATGCCTTCAATTTCTATCATGGTATCAATACCACCTTTTGTTTTGTCCCGGGTAGCGTAGCTTACCAGCAGATAAGAGCCACTGCTTAACCTATCCAGACAACGGCGGAGATTTTCGATACTTACATCCAAGTCCACATCAGGCTGTGAAAAATCTGCCTGGTCAATATAATTGCTGGAAGTTCTTTTGTTAGCAGTTTCAAACAGTTTCCAGTAAGGTGTTTTTTGCATCCTTACCAGTTCCAGTACATTGTGTTTACCTACGATAGCCATGTTTAAAATTTGGAAGTTTTGGTATATGTTTTATTGGCGGCGGCGGCGGTTGAATCGATGGTGCCGTTTTTGCCGGTTCAATTAATTCTCCCCAATTATTAAGCTGATGTACATTCTCATTATAAGGCTCATAAAATATTGTTAGCTGCACTGCCAAACCGCCTGCAGGCACTACAATGGAGCCAGCCGGAAATTCTATAAATGAATTTCTGTAACTGATCAGCTTTGGTTTGAAAAAAAATGGGGAAAATCCTCCGGGAGCTCCAACAGCTCCAGTAGGTCCCAGCACACCAAAAGGAAACATATTAAAAGGCAGGCGTACATTGTACTGTTCATTTTTATAACCTGCTAATGTGATATACCCCTGGTTAACAGCCAGCAACTGCATCATGTCGTTAAATGCAAGAGACTTGCTGCAATTAAGTGAGATGTAGATTGCGTGTGTTAACACCTTATCCAGCAGTAAAATATTATCAGAAAAATTAAATACTGTTTTAGCACTTGTTTCAACAAACACCTCAATTGTTTTACTTAAGCCTAACCTTCTTAACTGCCTCGACATGTTGTTTTGTATTAGAAGTTTTTTAAATTAATTTTCAATCAATTCGCCCCATGAGTCTATGCGGTGTATTTCGGGGTTATATGGTTCATAAAAAAATACGAACACAATAGAATTTCCTGCGGGCGGGCCTGCAGGTATTACAACGGCACCAATTAAAGGCAGATCTACAAAACAGTTTCTGATACTAATCAGCTTTGGCTTGATGTGTATGATTGGATTGTCATTTCTCAATAACAGCTCAAGCGGTATTTGCCGGTTATATTCTTTTTTATCAGCATCTGCCAGCGTGATATATCCTTTTGCTGTTTCTGCATAGTTCAGCAATGTTCTTCCGCTGGGAGCTTTGATGAGTAAAGAGGTAGGCATACTCAACGCATGTACCAGCACATTATCCAGCGCCGTTTCATTATCACCAAAAGAAAATTTAGAAGTGGTATTACTTAGTATCGGCAGCTCTACGGTGTAGCTTCTGCCAATTTCCCTTACCTGGTCCATGTTGTAAATTTTAAAAAAGCCGTCACGCCACAGGCATGACGGCTTTTTGTTTTTAATTATGAGTTCTCTACATTTTAGATATTGGCTGATCCACCGGTGATCAGTAAGCCATCGCAATACAACACTGCATAGTGTTTGAATGTAGCAGGCGCTGTACCACCTGTCCAGGCAGCATGTGAAGGGTAAACAATCTCTACTTCATTAGTACCACTACCATCGAGTTCCACATGTGGTGTAAGATGGTTCAGCAGCTTACGCAAATCCCGCTGATCTCTGTTGGTACCAGCACTTTGCTGCGTTTCAGGTACCTTTAAAAATTTCTGCATGTCGTAGGCCGGCAGTATCTTTTTACGGTTGATGGTGATGGAAATTTCACCATTAAAGATGCTTTCCAAATCATCGGCTACACCTGCAACTGCGAAGTCTGTTAAATTGGGGTATGAATGCAAACGGCCATTGCTTTTACCATCTGGTTGTTTCAACAGAAAGAAAGACCATCCGGTTATAATAAACTTATCGTTACGGTCAAGCCTGCGTTCAGAAGGATTCTGAGTAGTGCCATCGCCTACGTAAGTTTTAAAGATGAGTTTGTTATTACCGTTAGTAATCTGCGTTTCAAAACGGAGATAAGAACTGGTAATGTCTTTTCCTTCATACTCCGGCCTGGTACGGTAGCTCATGTAAGCGCCCCTGGCACGTTCTGAATTAATTACCTGCACACCTACACCGCCGGTACTGGTGTTTACACCTGGTGCACCGATATATTCTCCCAGTATACCATGTGGCATAGGGATGACATTGAAGTAAGTGAGTGCGTAAAAGCTGCATTCAAATGCGGCAACACCGGCTACGGTTTGCGCCACATCTGTATTGAATATTGACACAATGGCCGCTGATAACAGTACGGTGATTGTGAACAATGATAAGAATGATCCTAACTTTTTCATTTTGAATTTTTTGAAAAAATGATGTACTTGAATTGAATAAAAAACGCCCCTATCCCCTAAAGGGGGACAAGAAAATAAATCTTAGTTTGATACGCCGTTGATGGAACGTTCTATCTCTGTACCACCTACGTTATAGTTGCCCATACCGTCGATTGATCCATCAATATCAGTACCATTGATACCGGGTATTTTTAACTGGCGTGCCAGGTCAACAGCAGCCTCCGCTAACATACCGTTTGCAAAGTCTGTAACCATACCAGCTTTTTTGGTTTCACCCAAAAACGATGGTAACAATGCGCCTGCCAGCAACCGGATACCGGCATTTATTTTAGGCGTTACTTTACCACCTGCAGTTTTGTTTATAAAACCTGCAGTGTAGTTAGAAGCTACAGAACCAGCAGCCATTAACCCGGCGCTTTTAAGGCGTTCTGTTACTTTTTTGAAATTAATTTTACTTGCCACTTTTTTTGTTTTTAATAATTGATGAACTGTTTGTTGTTAGGCAGCGTACCTATCGGTAAACATGCCACACAGTTTACCTGCGTTTGCCAGTAGGGCCGTCCATTCTTTTGAGCTGGTTTTGTAATTTCTGCAACTTGGCTTTTTTCTTCTTAGCGGTTTTCACTGCTGAAGCTGCCTTTTTCTTTGCTGAAATTCTTGACCTGGTGCTTTTGATTTGACGGTCTAATGCGCCAATACCAGATACTTTTTTCTTTGCCATTTTTTAATTATTGTGAGTGATGAAATACATTTTATTTTACTTCAGCAGATCCTTCGCTACGCTCAGGATGACAGCTTTAATTAACATTTACAAATACCGCCTTTTGGTCCGCCGCCGCTTGCTTCCAAATCGTCCAGGCTTGTTATTCCCGGATAGGCTCCACCTTTTATTTCCCTGGCCAGCTGATTGCCCTGCTCATCGGTAATTGGTTCATATCCTGTAGCCACTTCATTTGAAATTTCATTTACCTCATTGTTATTTAAAAAAGGTAACCGCTGCCTTATTACTCCTGCAGCCTGGTTGCTATCATATCCCTGTTCAATTAAATCGCTGGTAACTGCTTTTACCTGTTCCTGGTGAAAGGGAGACAAACGGCTGTAATCATTTTTTAAATCGCCATAGTTAAAGGCATTGCCACTATCTGCAGCTATGTCCGGAATATCTTCTTTGCCAAAAGAAACACCTGCTTTTTTACCGCCCAGTTTGCTGATGATCCAGCTAACTGCAGCAATGATGGCTCCGATGATATCCCCTCTTGCCGCTGCACTGCCTGCCTGCACTAATGCACTTCCTGCCGATTGTCCACGGCTTCCCGTTTCTTCAATACTTTCACCATCCCCACTTTGCACACCATCGGGCAATTGTATATTTTGAATTTTTAAAGAACTTCCAGCCTTAACCATTTCGGAAGTAATTTTTGAAAAACTTCCACGCCGGTTATTTACCTGCTTTTTTCTTTTTGCTTTTCCAATAGCACCGATACCTTTTACTGCTACTGCTTTTAAACTTTTAGCCAGGTAGCTTTCCGGGCTCATACCAAATTTTTTTGTAAGGCTGTTTCTTACTATTCCCATGAAGTGCTTTTCCTTCATGCCAATTTTTTTGCAAACAAAATTTTTAAACTTCTCAGCTTTCTTCCGCTTTGCCTTCATCTTATCGGGCAAAATATTTTCAGCCGCAAACAGATAAAGAAAACCATAGGCCGCTTTTGGCAGGTATATTTCCATCACACCTTTTGCAATAAACCTTAAAGGGAATGTGGCTACTTTTACAACAGCGCCTCCAACCTTCTTTATGCCCTTCCAGATCTTTCCAAAAAATCCACCGATCATCGGCTGGCCGGTAGCGTGAAAATGATCGCTTAATTTTTTGATGTATTCAGGATCATTATTATTAACTGCAGCCAGGGCATTGTTAATTACTCCGATCGCTTTATCATATTTATCAATCTGCCAGTTGAATGGTCCGCCAACTGCAGCACTGTTTGCTTTTTCAATTTCAAGGCGCTGCCTGGCCAGCAGTAAGTCCATTTCATGCTCACTTACCAGGCTGATATCTTTGGTGAATTTTAATACACCGGGCACATGCTTAACAGGTGCCTTGCCGATACTTCCGAGATATGCGATTCTTGTCATCCTCTTTTTTAATTTGCACAGCCCAGGGCTGTTATTATTTTTGTTGGTGCCTGGAATAAATGATTATAACCAGTTTCTTTTATTCCGCTAATGGCGCTTTTTCTATTGCTCATTAACCTATCCTGTTTAAAGGCATATTGCTTTTGTGTATTAAATGCTCCAGTCCAAACACTGTCTAAAATAATTTTACCATCCCTTGTTGGCACGTACACATATACGTGAGTGGGTGTACTGTCATCCGGATCGTAGCTTGCAAACCGGTATCCATAAGGAATGCCGAGATTTCGCAAACAGCTTGCTGTAAATATTGAAAATGATTTACAGTCACCTGCTTTACTTGCCCACAACCGGCCCGGGCTTTTAATCCACTGATCGCCCTGTGGATCTAATTTGTAAGGGATGTTTTCCTTTACAAATTGCCAGATGGCTTTACATGTTTCAATGAGCGATTTTTTTCTTACTCCCGGCGCAAAGCTGCTGGTGTACCATGCTGCTTTACTATCAGCAAACAACACTGTTTCGATAATGTCTGGCGTTAACCCATCCGGGTACCGCTCATGATCATCCTCCCTGCGTGGGCTTTTTATCAGCGCTGTTTGTAACTGCATTATTCATTTGTGTTTTCTACTACTGATGCAGTTCCTTCCACTGGTGCAATTGGTTCCACTGGTGTAACTGCTGCTGCAGTTCCTTCCACTGGTATAACTACTACTGCAGTTCCTCCAACCGGTGGAATTACTACTACAGTTCCTTCAAATGGTGCAAATGGTTCCACTGGTGCAACTACTGCTGCAGTTCCTTCCACTAGTCCAACTACTGCTGTAGTTTTTTCAACCGATCCAATTGGTTTAGTAACTTCTAATGAATAATTCTCATTTGCTGCAGGGCCTTCGCCTGGTTCTAAAAAACCATTGTTTTGTGTACAGCTCACCTGCCTTTCAAAACAACTGATCAGCTCAGCATCATCTTCTGCAAGCCAGTGTTTTGTTTTAAAGCCGGTGGCCGGTTTAAAAACATAAAAGCCTTGTGGGTCCTGGCACAGCAAAACGATTCTTGCCTTTCCATCATGGCCCTCTTTTACTGCTTCGAATAACTTATTGCTCATGTTTAAAAATTTCGTGTTAATTAACGGTGCCGGTAACAGCTACCGGTGCCATTGTTTTTGAATGCTGTAAAAAGGGATTTCGATTCCAGTTTCTAGCAGGTTTTACCATTCTTGGTTTACAGCTGCAGCGGTTCTTTAAATTCTTCATCAGCTTATCGCTGATTCCGGATAAAGCCGGTACTGCTACTGTTTTTTGAAAAGGCATATCAAACAATCCTGTTTTTATCATGCCATCTATCTGCAGGCTGTTGATCTGTTTTTTCTGGATGAGGTTCCAGATTACTCCCAGTGCATTGATCCTGGCGGCTACTTCTATATTAGCGCTTCTTTGTCCATCAATATTTACTGCACTGTTGGTATTAAAATTGGCAACAACGCTGCCTCCGTTTTTGATGGTGCCAAAAAATGCCTGCACTGGTACAGATACCTGGTTGGGATTAAAAACATCGATGGAAAATATTAACTCGGGCTGCAGGATGTTTTTTAAGCGGAACTTTAATCCGGATAAAGAATACTGAAAATATTTAATACTCTGGTTGAGGTTCCAGCTTTTGTAAGTGGCAAATACCAGGGCTGCTAAACCTGCTCCAAACCAAAGTGTTTTATTCTTCATCATTCTTTTTTTTGAACCGTTCAAAAACAAGTTTTACGGCTTCGCCAATCAGTGATCCCATTAATGCATATAATGCGATTTCGGCAATGTGCATGGGTGAGATGTTTAACAGGTAAGCACAGATACCGCCAAAACCACCGCCTATTGTGCTCAACCGATCCGTTATCCAATCCATACGTTTTATTAGTGGACAGTAAATTATACCGGCTTACATTCTGCTGTGGGAAGAATGACGGAAAATGGGAAGAATGATAGAAAATGGGCCCCCTAAATCCCCCTGAAGGGGGACTTGAAGTAATAAATTAGTTATGGTTTGGGTACTCAGCGCCGGGGTATGGCTGGTTGATGGCGGTAAGAAAATTATATATAATGCGGTATTGATCCGTCCATTTTTCAAATGTTTCTTTTGCCTGTTTTTTAACCTTCTGCATATCTGCATCAGGATTTATTTGAAGCTCTATTTGAAACAGTATTTTATCTCTTTCGTTCTCATCCATGCCATACACTTGCTCAATGCTTTTGTATTTTTCACACAGTATTTCTATGAGGCATTTAAATTCTTCCGGCGTAATGCCGGTGATATCTCTTGTGCTGTTGGGATCAGCGAAGTGGCCGTTGACTATTCTTTGCATTATTTTATTTTAATTGTGTATCATCTAATCGGCGGAGAAAAACAGTGCCGACTGTTTTCGGGTATCCGAACATGTTACCATTTTTTTTATACCACTTTGGCAGGTTGAACAACAGCCAGTACCAATGTGCCTGCCACCAGTTGAGCAAATGCCTGCTGTATAAATGGTGATCGCAAAAGAATTTTCCATTCCTTAAATACAGGAACATGTCAATATGTGAATTGCCAATTTTCTTTTGCAAAACAAAATGATATCGTTTTTTCATTTCAGCAGTTTTAAAAATTCGCAGGTTTCTAAATAGTTCAATCCCCAATAATCACAGTATTCTTTAATGGTTACTTCCTGGTAATCTTTTTTTTGCAGCCATACTTTTACCAACTGCAGTTTTCTACTGGCGGTGGAGCTGCTGCAGTTGTGTATGTTCATCACATCACCGGAATAAATCACCAGCCGGGCAGGCTGTGGTTGATTGGCTGGCATATCAGAAGTTTTAGGGGAAGCTACAGAAACAGCATCCTGTGTTTTCAGGAGATAAAACAATAAAAACAATACGAAAAGCAATGCAGCAATGAATTTTAGCGAAAAAAGGAAGCTGGGGAAACAGCACAGAATCAGCACGGAAACAGCGGGTATATTGCAGGCGCTGTTGTAAACGTTCTGGTGATAGTAAATACAGGCACTTTCAAGGCTTGTATGGTTATCTTTTGCTGTGGTTTGAGGCATAAAAAAAACAAGCGTGTGCATTTGTATGCAGCGTTCGCTTGTTTAATCTGTGAGCAAGATAAGAAAAATATTATTTAAATATTTGTTGATCTAAAATTTCTATCCAGTTATTTCTTACCAGGCCAAAATAATAATCATCTTTTGGTACCGGCAGGTTTAAAAATATTCTGTAGAGTGTGATAGCTTCAGCTTCAGAAAATTTAAGTGTTACTATTTTTGCTGTGGTGTTGATGATCTTTTTCTTTAGTATCAGTTCAATATCACTTAGCAAACTGTCTACGAGTTTAACATTTAAAAATTCCTCACTCACTTTGCTGTAGTTGGCTACATTGGTTATGTAAGATTTTTTTAACAAGTTGATGTATGGGAAAATATTCCAGGAAACAAACTCAGCGTATTGGCGGGGTGTTTTTAGAATGATCATTTTTTAATTTTTACACAGAGCATTCGAAATTCTTCTTCTTCAAACAATACATATTTTGTTTTACACTTATTGCAGATGATTACTTTATCAGAAAACTCATAACTGGGGATATCATATTCACCTAATGTGATATGGCAAGCCAAATTCGCTTCACATCTGCAATCAAAATAAACAGCAGCCTTTTCATCATTGCAGCCGGTTATTTCAATATCCAGGCATAAGCCATTGTGTAAATCATCTATGTAAGCCTGAAGTTTCTTTACCAATGCAATTTGTTCAACATCTCCTATAACAGGTTGCACAACATTTCCGTTTTTCCAAAACTTCCCTTTTTTTAAAATCAATTCATCTGACATTATTCTGAAATTTTTAGTTTAATAATTTCATTTCTCCTCCCATCACCTTATCATAATACGTTTCCTGCTTTTTTATATCATATACATTCGCAAGGAACATTTGCAGCGGTTTCGCCTGGCCCATCAGTATCATGGAACATTGCAGCTCTATCAGGTCGCTAACGATCTTCCAGGCGGTACGGGCTGCCTGCTCCATTGTATTTTGTTTTGTTTCTGGCCGTGGCCGTATTACTTCTTTCCACAGGATAGCAAAGCAGGCATCTGTATCTGCTGTAAAATGAAACGGGATGGTTTGAAACAACTGATGGTCGTAATACAAACAGGTAACACCGGTGCAGATCTTGTCTTTGTATTGCTTGTTGATATCAGTAGCACCTATCTGTACCAGCATGTTTTCTATTTTAGCCAGGCTTTCATGCGCTTTTATTTGGGAGGTGTAGTTTTTTATATTCATGATTGTTTTTTAGTAAGATGTATATTGTAATTCTTTTTTAACCATCGCTTCATATTCTTCATGGCTCTTTACATGCTTTGATAGTTCAATAATTTTTAAAATTTGTTTGTAATCAATAATGGCGCTGTAGCTGTATACAATTTTTTTGCCCTGGTATAACATTTCCAATTTATACATTTTTGAAAGCCTGTTTCTTACTTCGTTAGCCCTGATCAAGAAATTTAAATCGCCAGTTTGTTTATATTCAGTCAAATACTTTTCCATCTGTCTGTACCGTCCATATCTGACCAGTGGTGATTTACCTTTTCTCTTTTTTAGTTTCTTTAATTTACTCAGTACTGAATGATATTCTTCCTCACTCACCGGCATAATGTCTTTTAAAAAGGACCATCCAAAAAGGCCAAATCTTTTATTATACCAGCGAACTTTTCTTTTAAGGTTCATTTTTATTATTGCTTTATCTTATAAAGGGTCAAGGCCTAAGTCCATGCAGATTTCAAATAACCTAATACCATTGGCAGCAATAATATCCTCCTTTGTTATATCGCCCAAATCCCAACACGGAGCAAGCAAATAGTATCGGTAAAAATTATCCAGCACTTTAAGGTCAGGGTTATCGTAGTTAAAATCACCCTTTGCTAGATCTAAAAATATTTCCCAAATTGTCCTTCCATTTACAGAAATTTTATCTGCTGGAATTGGACAACCACCTGGGTAAAATTGAGCACCTAAATAAGTAGGCATGCTTTCTATAATTCTCATGCTATCAGTTTTTTGATTTTAGAAGTGGATTTCTTGACTTTATTTGCAACTTTCTTTGCAGCAGGTGCAACTTTCTCTTTATTTGGTTTGAGAGCTTTCTTTTCCTGCTCCAGTGCAGCAATGCGTTTATCAGCATTAGCTTCCCTTTTATTCTTCACTTCCTCCTGATCACTGATGAGTAAAGCAATATCATCTTTGAAATAAAGATCTGTCTGCAGCATTTTCATTAATACAATTGGTCCATGGCTCTCCTGATGAGAAAGCCCCTCATTTAAAACAGATAGGGTATACAGGCGGAGCAGCAAGAATAGCTGAGCATCATTTACATCTTTAAAATTCCTGGCTACAGGATTGCTTCTAAACCAGGTTTCCTTTAATCCCAGCAACTCAGCTGCAGTATTTTTATAACTCTCTCTCAGATTTAATAATAAAGCATAAGCAAATGCATTCTTTTCCTCCTGGATAGCATTGGTGTTCAATAATACTTCCTGCTTTAGTTTAGCAGAATCTCTAATTGTTTCTGATATCTGAGCCCAAACTTTTTCTGCATCCAGCTCTACGCCTCTTGTTAAACGGTTCTTTATACTGATGATCTGTTCATCAATATCAGCAGCTGAAATTTTTTCACCTGCAGCAGCTTTGGCTGCAATCTTTGCTTTACCTGCCAACTTTCTGTATACAGTTTCATATTTCCCTTTATTACTGCCGCTTACATACAATGCTTTAAATGCACTGCAGTTACTTTCTTTGTATGTCTGAAATTCATTTTTACTTAAATTCAGAATATGTACTTTATATTCCTTAGCCAGCTTTAAAATTTCTACAGGAATTTTATTACCACTGTAATCATAATGCACCAGCAAAATATCTGGTTTAGTATCCAGCACAGTCCGCACCTCTTTTACTAACCATGCGTCTGTTTTTTGCTCAAAACATGTTTTGTCAAAGCAGCGGTCATTTTCTTTTACATCCGGAAATAAAGAAGCATTAGCGCCGCCCGATCTTTTAAAACAGTATGCACAGGAACCTGCACCGCATTTTACTTTAAGCGTATTGTCATCAGGTGTAAAAAGTGCAGCAGAAATTTTACGGGTAATTACCCGGTCTATATATTCTTTAACCTGGTTAAGATTTTTATACTCTTTATTACTGTAAATACTGCTATCCTTCCTGCATGCTTTTTGATCATCTTCCGTAAGCCTGGAAAAAATGAACGCATGTCCGATTAAAAATTTATCATCCCAAAAATCTTTCTGCAACTCAGGAATTAGTTTATTTAGTAACAGCCGCTGTACAATATAACTTACAGGCTTATTTATTTTAGCTGCAATATCATCCAGCAGCCAGGGCCGGTGTTTATTTTCCTGCATCATTTTAAATGTAACCGCTTCATCCATTGGGTGAACATCTTCCCGTTCTATGTTTTCTATAAACTGCAGTTCCTGTACTTCATCATCTGTCAATACTTTTTCTACTGCAGAGATGCTGGGCATTGCTGCAATGATACTGGCCCGGTAGCGGCGTTCACCACATACCAGTTCATATTTTTTTGGATGCCGTGGATGTGGCCTTACTGTTACAGCCTGGATAACACCTTTAGTTTGCTGTATGCTGGCCGCCAGTTCTTTTAATGCGGTTTCATTAAAATATTTTCGTGGGTTGGTGGGTGATGGCACTATCTGATCAAGCGCCAGCTCCAAAATAATTTGTGACATGTGTTTTGGTTTTGAGATTTGAAAAATTATGTAAGGATGATCCGGTTTCTTTTACCGATGTTGACGATCTGTTCTATTTTAAAAATGTATTCTTTAAAATTGGCCTGTTGTGTAAGCATGTTGCTGTTATTTTTTACTGCAGCTACTACTTCATTGAAGGAAATTTTTTCTGCCATCCAGATGCGATAGATAGCGATCACAAAATCACGGCTTCGCCAGTTAGAGAAAAAATTAAATGATTGTGCCAGTTCTGCTATTGCGATGGCTTCATTGTGTTTCAGCACTTCAAATGTGCCATGCTCAAATTTATCCATCAACTCCCGCTGCCCACCTGTTACACTACCAGGTGTACCCAGGGTTAATAAATTCAAACAGATCCCGGTGCTAAAACCATATTCAAGCCAGAAGCTGTAAAATGTTTTATAATGCTCATTACCTTCCTAGATGTAGCAGTTGATATAATCAATTGCTTTCCATTTTTCCACATTGCTGTTAACCTTAGCAATTTCACTCATGGATTTTTTTTCACCTACCAGGAAATAATACACGGGTCTTTTCAGTATCTGATCAATTTCAAAGCGATGCTGACCATCCAGGATATTCAGCTTACCAGTTGCATTTTCCTGCACCTGCAGGGGATAATAACAAAGCATATCGTTACCGGATTTTATTTCCTTAATGATCTTATTAACCTTTGTTTTATTTATTTTCCTGTTGCTCTTTAATTTTTCAAACAATTTGTAGTTGGATGTTTGATATACTATTACTTCTTTACTGATGCTATGCTCCATATTAATAATGTGGTGTTTTACAAATGATGGTAATGATGGTTGTTTAATAACTGCAGGCTGGTGGATGATAACCGGTGCCGGTTCTTTTTTATACACTGGCTTTTCCGGAGTTCCTTTTTTATTGTCGTAAAAAGCCATTACTTCCCGGCTCTCCTGATAATCCTGTACTTCTTGCAATTCATTTTCGCAATAGATAAATTTTCGGCCGGCACTGTCTCTTCTAAAATCATTTATTCTTTGCCAGAGTATCAGCTCGGGATCATTGGGAAAATAGAACCAGGTACCAGGTTTAAGATTTCCTATTTCTGCTTTGTATGTCATGTGGTTTTGATTTTGGTTTTGATTTTTTAACAATGCCGGCATACTTCACCATCACCTGCACATACGCTATCGTTTCACCGTGCTGCATACACATAACACCGCTGGCAATGCAGGGCTGAAATCCTTTTTTAATCTGGTGATTGACTAACTCAGCAAGTGTATACAGGTTTTCCGCATGGGCTATACCGTACTCATTGATCGGGTTTGTTTTGGTTGTTGAGAGCATTGTTAATTTCGGTTTTGAAATCTATGTTTGAAAGCGGAATAATATCAATTGGTTTTAATGTCCAGATCTTCTTACCATTCTTTGTGCTGTGGATCACATTTGTTACGATGACCTTTTCATTATCTGACAAAATAATATCTTCCCATTCTACCAGGTTTCCGCATACATATTTTCTAATCTCTTTGCCAATTTCCAAGGTGCCATCCGGCAACCTGGTATCTTTTCGTCGGTCGTATATCAATGCTGTTTGATAAGGGCCGTACAGCCTGGTACATAATTCTATCCTGGCAATACAATCATCAAATCCTTTTTGCCGCTCAAGTGTTACCTGATTGATGTGGCCAAAATCTATTTGTGCTACTGTACAGTGATACCTTTCCTGTCCGTAATGAGTGATTGGCTGGCGCTGATTAAAAAATAGTTGAAGTTTGAACCTGCTGTACATGCGATTAAATGCGAATTCTTCCTGTTTTTTCTGTTTTGACATCCTCAATCTAATATTCGTTTTTTCGCCTTAGTTTACTTTAAGTTAACTTAACACAGTACTTAATACAGTACTTAACATCTTACTTAAATATCTTAAACTATTTACTATCCACTTTCTGTAGATAACAATTTTTGATTTTGGGGCCAGAGGGGCGATTTTCGCCCCGGCCCGGAGCTGGCGCTCCGGCTAAGCTGCCTTGCTTTTTTCATGTTGTTTTGGTTTTGATTTTTGCACTGTATAAGTATGTGAAATTTGATCTGTAAGGAACCAGGCAGTCACTTTTTTGGCAGGTAAATACTTGTAGGCATCCCGTTTACGTTTCTCTCCGGGCTCGCTCACGTACAGGCGTGAACGCTCTGTACTATGTATGCAAACTTTCTTTACGGTGATGATCTGCATTTGCTGCATCACCTTTTTCATGTAGCTGACGGATTGGGCACCTTTGTAACCATGTTCTTTTTGTATGCCTTTTACCGATCGGTTTACGTCAGCTCTCAGTTGATGGATGATGTCGAATAATGGAGACCCTTTTTCAAATGCGTTTTGCTGCAGGCGTAACAGTTGAGTTTGAAAGTATGGCAGATCTTTCTGCAATCTTTTTACATCACTGCCACTTTTATCAAGCAACTGCATCAGCGCATCTTTTAGCAAAGGATTTTTACCGGCATAATACCACAAAGCATCTAACTGCTTTTCCTGGTTGCTGCGTATTTCCTCTGCTCTCAGGAAGTATTGAAATATTTGTTTGCCGGGAAGGTTTTCATTGTAATCAATTTTTATTAATCCTGTGTATTCAATGCCGAGGATCTCAGCGGCGGTTTCAAAAGAGGTAAGCAATATGCTCCGGCTTTTCGATAGTGTAATCAGTTTAAGATCTTCCATTTCATTTAGCCTGGCACGGAAACTATTTTCCGTACACCGGCAGTATGAAAGGATATGTTGTTTTTGTTTGGTCCAGTTAGAAATACATCCACTGCTGGTAAGGCTCTTTAATAAAAAATAAGTGGCCCAAGTTTTAATGCTGCGATTGGTACAATATTTATTACGCAGCTCCCGGTGAGTTACAAGCTCATTGGCAG
>JAYWII010000039.1:0-14690 GCA_043788995.1 Chitinophagaceae bacterium
ACTAAGAATATCTTTTATAACCTCAAGAATTTTAGTGAAATTTGTCCGGATGTTGTGCATGTTATTTTAGAAAGTTTAGTCACTAACTAAGACAACTGCACACCATCTTTTGTCTCACTTTTTTAAAAAATAACTCCGCCAACGGGTTCTCTTATCTAAATCAGAAGTGTAACCGACATAATATCGGTCAAGTTTAATACTATAGATGATGTATATATGGTACATAAAAAAATCCCATCTATTTTAAAGATGGGATTTGTGGAGAGTATCGGGGTCGAACCGACGACCTCTTGCATGCCATGCAAGCGCTCTAGCCAACTGAGCTAACCCCCCCCTGATATAAGCAAGAACTTTTAATCCTAATAATTTTCTAATGGTCGAACCACGACCTCTTCCCCGAAAGCATTCGGGGCATGCAAGCGCTCTAGCCAACTGAGCTAACCCCCCAAATGGATTGCAAATATATAGGCATTGGCAATCCATACAAAATCATTTTTGGTTTTGCTTAATTGCAGGCGCTGCCTATTGCGGTATGTTGCCTTGCTGCAGCTTTTTGGCTTCACCTGTTTCGATAGACCGGAGTGTTTCCAGGTTTTGTTTGGCTAATACAAAAGTGGAGTCTAATGTCAGTGCTTTTTCGAAATAAGTTTTGGCTTCTGCTTTTTTATCCAGATCGTACAGCGCCAGTGCATGGATATTAAAGATGCCCGCCTGCAGGTAGGTTCTGCCGCTTTGCTGCCCTGCAGTGTAGGTCATTACATATTCAGGTTTGTAAGTTAATTTTTCAGCCTGCTCTGCTGTTTGCAGGCATTCAGTCAGGCGTTTCATGCCGTATTGCAGTTCCATCAATTTATATGCATGATAGGGGCTTTGTGTTTTAGTAAACAACTTCTCAAAAATGTCAATAGCCTGTTTGGGCTGTTGCATCTTATCTAAAGCAATCGCTTTTAATTCAAGCAGGGTATTGTTATCCGGATTTTTCTCCAGCCTTTTATTGGCCCAGTAAAAAGATTGCCCAAAAGCGCCCTGTTGCATGTACAGCATGGCCAGTGTATCGGCATAAGCATTGTCACTTCCCTGTTCAGTGATATAATAATTTAATGCGGTGGTGGCAGTGGTTACATCTCCGCTTGCAATGGCAAGGTTAAAAACTTTCAGGTGGCTGTTAGTTTTTTGCGGAGGAGCAGTTTGTTTTTTTACCTGTGCATTGGCAGCAACAGCAGTTAGGAGTACAAATGCAAGAACGATCTTCTTTTTTATCACTGGATAATTTTTAATGCGGCAAAATAACAAAAAACCCCGAAAGGATCGGGGTTTGATATACTTATAAAGAAGATTCATTTAATCTCCCCAGATCTCATCTTTGCCTTCCAGCCAAAGTTTCACCAGGTCGGTAGTTACAGATTTAGGACGTTCCAATGGGAAGCCCAATGCCCTGTCCCAGCAGAGGCTTGCCAATACTCCCAATGCACGGGACACACCAAACAGCACGGTGTAAAATTCATATTCCACCATACCATAATGTACCAGCAAAGCGCCACTGTGAGCATCAATATTGGGCCATGGGTTTTTTATCTTACCAATGGTTTTTAAGATAGGAGGAACTGCTTCATAAATATTCCAAACGGTTTTTACCAATGGATCATCCGCTATATGCTTTTGCCCAAACTCCATTTGTGCTGTAAAGCGTGGATCGGTTTTACGCAATACCGCATGTCCATACCCGGGCACCACTTTTCCTTCGCTCAGTGTTTTCTTCACATATTCCTCTATCTGTGCTTTGGTAGGTTCTTCCACACCCAATTCCTCCCTCATTTCAAAAATCCATTTGATCACTTCCTGGTTGGCTAATCCGTGCAGTGGTCCGGCCAGGCCGTTCATACCGGCGGCAAAAGAAAGGTAAGGGTCGCTCAATGCAGATCCCACCAGGTGAGTGGTATGTGCAGATACATTACCGCCTTCATGATCTGCATGGATGGTCATATACAAACGCATCAATTCTTTAAATTCTTCACTTTCAAACCCCATCATGTGGGCAAAATTACCTGACCAGTCAAGCAATCCGTTGGGTTGTATATGTTCTCCAGATTTATATTTACGCCTGTATATATATGCCGCCACCCTTGGCAGGCGGGCAATCAGATCCATCGCATCATCAAAAGTTGCCTCCCAGTAATCTTTTTTACTCATGCCGGCACCGTAGCGTTTAGAAAAGGTGCTTTCTGTTTGCAGCGCCATGATGGCCACTACAAACTGCGTCATTGGATGGGTGTTTAAGGGGAGTGCTTCAATAGTAGCAAACACATGGTTGGGCACATGGCTGCGGCGCTGCCATATATCAGTTACCCGGTTAGCATCTTCTTCTGTTGGTAATTTCCCCAACAGCATCAGGTAAAACAAGCCTTCTGGCAAAGGTTCTGAGCCATTGGGTGCTTTGGGAAGATGTTGCTGTAATTCCGGGATAGTGTATCCCCTAAAACGGATACCTTCCTGGGCATCTAACAGGGATGTTTCTGTTACCAAACCAGTTATGCCCCTCATACCCTGGTAAACCTGGCTTAAAGTAACTTCACCAATTTTTTTATTCCCATGCTCTTTTAGCAATTCTTTAATTTCTGCACTTACTTCATCTGCCTTGGCTTTAAACTGGCTCTTAATTACATCCATAAAAAATAGAATTAAATGTTGATTGGCTGCTGTTTTTTAAAAGATTTGTGAAATTACATTGTAAGTTTTGGTCAAACAAAAGTATTATAACAAAGTTGGTAGCTTTTTTTAAAAAATTATTTAATTCACATATTAAGGAGTGCCTGCCTTCCTTTTTTGCTTTTGGCCCTCATAAATTACTCAAAATAAAAATGTGTTTGTGGATATGTTCCTTTTTATGCACAATTTTTTGTCGAAATTTTATCCACCCAATTTAAAAATGTATGTTTGCATGACCTCCCGGATATTTTCCTTTCCATTGGTCAGTTTTTACTAAGTCATTTATTAGAATTTTTATTGTATCAATCACCTGTTTGATTTTTTTTGCTATAATATAACAGGTGTTCATTAATTTATTGAAATGACTTTGCTTAACCAACTATACAAAATTGTATAAACCATAATCATGACTAAATATATTTTCGTAACCGGCGGTGTTACGTCTTCATTGGGTAAAGGTATTATTGCAGCCTCGCTTGCAAAATTATTGCAGTCAAGGGGGCTGAAAGTTACCATTCAGAAGTTTGATCCTTACATCAATGTAGATCCAGGTACTTTGAATCCGTATGAACACGGCGAGTGCTATGTAACAGAAGATGGGGCAGAAACGGATCTTGACCTTGGGCACTACGAAAGGTTCCTGAATATACATACCACACAGGCCAATAATGTTACCACCGGCCGCATCTACCAAACCGTTATCAACAGGGAAAGGGAAGGAGCTTACCTGGGTAAAACCGTGCAGGTAATACCACATATTACTGATGAGATCAAAAGAAGAATGCTGCTGATTGGCCAGTCTGGCAAATATGATATTGTAATTACTGAAATAGGCGGAACCATTGGTGATATTGAGAGTTTGCCATTTGTGGAAGCGGTACGCCAGTTGCAATGGGAGATGGAAGATGAAGATTGCATTGTTGTACACCTTACGCTGATCCCTTATTTAAAAGCAGCCAAAGAATTAAAAACAAAACCCACCCAGCACAGTGTAAAAATGCTGAGTGAGAATGGGGTTCACCCGGATATTATTGTATGCAGGACAGAAAGGTCATTGTCAACCGATCTGAAAAAGAAAATTGCGCTGTTCTGTAATGTAAAAACAGAAGCCGTAATTGAAGCGATGGATGCCAATTCCATTTATGAAGTACCGCTGAAGATGCTACAGGAAGGATTGGATATTACCGTGTTGAAAAAATTACACATCAATGGTTACTCTGCTCCGCAATTAAATAAATGGAAAGGAATTTTAGATAAACTGAAAAATCCTTCCAGTAAAATCAGTATTGGATTGATTGGTAAGTACATTGAATTGCAGGATGCATACAAATCTATCCTGGAATCTTTTGTGCATGCAGGGGCATCCAACGACTGCAAGGTGCAGATAGTAAATGTGCACAGCGAATTTATTACGAATGAAAACGTTTCCGATAAGCTGAATGGTTTAGATGGTTTACTGGTGGCACCGGGTTTTGGTTTGCGTGGGGTGGAAGGAAAGATCATTGCGGTGAAATATGCAAGGGAAAACCAATTGCCTTTCTTTGGTATTTGTTTAGGTATGCAAATGGCGGCTATTGAATTTGCAAGAAATGTACTGGGTTTAAAAGATGCTCATTCCACAGAAATGGATGAAAATACCAGCAACCCTGTAATAGACCTGATGGAAGATCAGAAGAAAGTAACTGCCAAAGGCGGCACCATGCGGTTAGGCAGTTATCCATGTGATATTAAAAAAGATACACTGGCTTATAAAATATACGACAGTGAACACATCAGCGAAAGGCACCGCCACCGCTGGGAGTTTAATAATAAATACCTGCAGCAGTTTGAAGATGCCGGCATGATTGCCAGTGGAAGAAATCCCGATACCCGTTTGGTGGAGATCATCGAAATGAAAGATCATCCGTTTTTTATTGGTGTGCAGTTTCACCCTGAGTTGAAGAGCACGGTAGAAAATCCACAAGCAATTTTTGTAGCATTTATTAAAGCGGCTAAAGAATATTCAGAGAGGAAGAATTTAGTATCTAACCCTTTATTGCAAAGTGAAATGATATAAGGATTTTTTTATAAAATTGATTTAGTTATTTGCAGGAGGTTTTTAAAGCCTCCTGTTTCATATACAGCCAGTGTAGTATATGGCGGGAGTTGATCCTTAAATTTTTTATATGGCCACCAGGTTTGTATGGATTGGTTTTTTTCTGCTAACTATTGCCAACCTGCTTATTTATATAAACAGGAATAATGGTTTTGAATATGTGCAGCAATCTGCTTACGGTGAGCTGTACCCCAATATTAGTAAAGGCATTGCCAGTATCAGCATTGAAAAAGATAGTGCTGCAATAATTGATCTGAAAGGATATTCTGCCGCTGCAAAATGGAATATTGTGTGCAATGATTCCGTTATTATTCATGATCAATTATTGCCTGTTCATTTTTCTTTAAATGAAAATGTAAACAGGTACACTTTACAATCAACTGATTCCACAGTAAAACCAATTATCATTGACCTGGATTATGCCCCTGCTGAATTGTATAAAAGAAGCGGCAGCAGTGTAGCTACCAATTATGAGATCAGGTATTCCAGTGAGCCTTTTGTTACCGGCGATTCTGTTTCTGTTAGTAAATGGGAAGACCCTCTTGATTATGTGGATGCAGCAGAACTAAATACAGTAAAGCAACTGGTAACCGACAGCCTGCATATCAAACCAACCGACAGTACGCTTAATAAAATAAAGATCATCGGCAGTTATATATACCAGTCGGTTAAACAAAATATAGGTGTTCCTCCCGATTCGCTGGCGCAATATTCCGTTTATAACCAATTTAATCTTGCTAAAAACAGGCAAACAAAAATTTGGTGTGCAAACATTACTGACATCTTTCATCTTTTTGCTACAACTGCAGGCATTGTTACCAGGAAGATTGGTGTTACCGGAAACAGGGGAATATTTAATACGGGTTTACATTCTGCCAATGAATGTTATTTGCCGGAAACAGGGGAGTGGGCTTATACAGACATCACCCAAAATATATTATCATTGACAGACAGCACTGGCAAAATTTTAAATACAGTGGATCTTTACCAGCTGAAAAAATTAAATCAAACAAAAAATATCATATTGTACAGCAGTGGTGATAGTGCTGTTGAAACAGTGAACTATTCTGATCCTGAAAAAAAGTATGTGTGGGGCGAAAATGAAATTTTATTCCCATATCCGTATCCCCCAGGAACATTGTATAACTGGTCAAATAAGCTTCAGCGTTATATCAACCGTAAACCCTGGCTGGAAATATATTCTGAGAAAACTGTGTATGATAACAGTAAATTTTACCTGAAATTTTATTTGTTTTATACCTGGGTGGTATTGGGGTTATTAGTTTTGATTTCTTATTTATTCAATTTCAAATTGCGGCAGCAATTGAATAAACAAACCTTCTGATTTTTATTTGACTTTACACTCTTCCAATAATGCTAAAATATCTTCTTCACTGCCTGTAAATGGTCCGGCAGTTGCTATTTTAAGGCTGGCCATTGCAGCAGCAAATTTACCTGCTTCCTGGATGCTGAAGCCCTTTATTCTTTTATATAAATAGCCCGCCATATAAGTATCTCCACAGCCAGTTGCATCTGTTACAGCAGCGGGGATATAAGCAGGAATATCATAAAAAATTCCATCCGCATAAATTACTGAGCCGAGGCTGCCAAGAGTGATCACCACTTCTTTTACACCCCATTTATTTAATAACAGTGCAGCTTTATGTACATCACTATGCCCGGTTAACACTTCCATTTCCAATTCATTCGCTTTTAAAATATGTATATGTTGCAAGGCTTCTTTTTTATCTTCCCAATCAATGGGGCAAACATTGTTGTTTTCAACTTTACGCAAATATCCCTGCACATCTAAAGACACTTTCCCTTTTGTTGCCAGCAGTTTTATCAGGCTCAGCGGAATATCGTCGGCAAGCAATGGACCAAGGTGATAAATGGATGCATTAATATCCTGCAGTTGTTCAGTAGTAAATGGGGCTGCCGTTTGTAAAACCCTCTGTGTTCGATGATCTTGGTTATGAGAATAAATGTTTTCAAAAAATACGGTGTGTGAACATACAGTTGCATTTACTTCAATACCGATATTACGCAAGTCAGTCACGAAATGCATTTCACTTTCTGCCAGTGAGGTAACCAACAGGTATTGTACGTCCATATTACGGATGGCATTTGAAAAGTAAAAAGAAGTGCCGCCTGCCATGAATCTTTCGGCTTGCGGAGTTACCACTTTGTCTAATGTAATATGGCCAATGCAGCAGATATCGTACATGTGTAAATCATTTTAATCCTTAATGCGAAGGATAAAAATAATTTAAATCTGCTTATTGAAAGGAAGTGAATTTTGTAAATGATTTAATTCTCCTGCTTGGTCAATATCTCCCTCTTCATTTTTTCCCAAAGTCCGTCATAGGTTTGGTGATTATCCTGTTTCCACTGGTTGCTGAATGCTTTGATCTTTTCTTCTCTGTCTTCTTTGGTGAGGGAAAAGAATTTTGTGATGGCTTCTTTGTCGTTTTCCAAAGCCAGGCTGTTGTAGAGTTCTTTTAGTGCCTGTTCTTTTTGGATATTGCTGCTGGCAGTTTCTTTTTCCATGGTTTCTCTCAGCAACACTTTTTCATCGTACACAGGCGTGGGTATTACTATCTTGGCAATTACAGGCATTAGTTCTATCAACACCAGTATCACCACCAGTAAATAATACCGGAAACGAAGTGCATTGTTGTCTTTTACCAAATGATTTAGTGCTTCTATCTGTGTGAGAAAACCATCATTAAAATTTTGAGCAAATGCCTGTTGGTCTTTCTCAACCTTACCGTCAATTTCTCTCAGTTCTTTTTCTACCTGTTCCAGTTTTGGCTTATTATCAGCCAGCAGTATTTGATATTCGTTGTCTAACTTCTGGTATTCATTTTTTTTGGCAATGGCAATATCTTTAATGCCCACTTTGCCGCTGCCGCCGCTGCCATCTGTTTCCGATAAAAAATTGTTCCTTGCTTTTGTTACATCCTGGTATTTATTTTCTGCCGCATTCAGCAAGATTGTTTTTTGTGATGATAATTCTGCCTTCCTGTTTTTGTACAATGAATCCAGCAGCTGTACGTTGGCAATGCTCTTTTTTTCATTGTCAGCTGTTGCCTGTAGTTTGATCTCTTTCCTGAACATATACAGCAATGCCGGCTGTGCCATGAAGGTGCCGATGGTTACCGCCAGCAAACCCCGGAAAAGAAGTGGCACTAATTTGTTCTTGTTGAACTTATTGATCCCTTTTATCAGGGCCCTGTCAATACACAGGATAATAAAACCCATTAACAGGCCGCCAATAATGGTAACGATGATGTCACTGGTTACGGTGCTGAAAAAATAACTCCACGCCACGGTGGCAAACACCCAGGTACACAGCACACTCAGGCCAATGATGCTGAACCGGTTCCTGTCTGAGGTTGCATCCACCACCATTTCTTTATCGGCTGTGGAGAGCCACCATAAAAACTCATTGAATGCCGTTGGCTGATAATGCTCTCTTTGGGAAATAGATACTTTCTCTTTCATGTGTAGTAATGATAAGTAAATAGAAATGTATCAATAGTAAAGTTGAAGTGACTGGTAAGTTGAGTTGGAGTGCAAACTACGCAAAGGTTTTAAATATCCCTGTACCGGGTTAATTTTTTTGATGGCTGCAGGGTTATATTAACAGTTCATTAAATGAAGCCCTTAAACTATGCATGAATTAGCTCATCTATTATCTTATCTTTGCGCCGCTTTAAAAGGCTTTTAAGAATTAAATAAATTTAACGATGAAGAAAATTACTACTAGCTTGTTTCTATTCACACTGGCATTTAGTACTGCAATTGCACAGCCCGGAGCTAATGATCCGGCTGCAAAAAAAATACTGGATGCGGTAAGTACAAAATTTAAAACGTTTAAAACCGTACAGGCAAAATTTGCCCTTTCCATAGAAAATGCCGCAGGCAAATCATTGGGTAATAAAAGTGGCACTGTTTACATGAAGGGCAATAAATACCGCATCAGTGTTACCGGCCAGGATATCTATTGTGATGGAGCAAATGTTTCCACTTATGAACAATCTACCAATGAAGTAACCATCACCAAACTGGATCCTTCTGTTAATACATTGACGCCACAAAAGTTATTTACTAACTTTTACGACAAAGATTTTTTGTACAAGCTGAACGGAGAGAAAAAAGAGAAAGGGAAAACGTTGCAGGAAATTGAACTAACCCCAACTGATAAAAGCAAACCATTTTTTAAAGTGTTGTTGTACGTGGATAAAGCTTCCAGTGTTATCAGCAGTGCAAAGTTGTTTGAAAAAACAGGTAACCGTTTTACATACGCAGTAAATGGTATGAATCCTAATGCCGCTATAGGCGACGCTCAATTTGTTTTTGATTCAAAAAAATATCCGGGAGTAGAAGTGGTAGATTTAAGATAATCTAACCAGGAAAATAATTAAAAAAAACAGGTGGCATAGGCCCCTGTTTTTTTATGTGCTGATATTGAATTTGAAACAGGGGATTAACAATTTTATGTGATGGCTTTACAGAAGTATTAGCTATTATAAAACTGGTATTTCAGCACTTCAGGCTACCAACCTGTTTTATAATGAACATCACGAAACACCCGCCAGCAACGGCATTAATATTGAAAGCCATTTAATTGCAGATCATCTTTAAACTATACTTATACCTGCTCATACTCCACAAAAAAAGGTCGCCGCAAATTACTTGCGGCGACCTTTTCATTATTAAGACAATGTGATTAATTGAATATATACCTGATACCCATTTGTACCTGGTATCTCGAAGCCTGGCTGGTACTGTTTTGGAAAGTACTTGTCAGCGGAATTTTATTGGTGTTATCAAAATACGGGAAGCTAAACACTGGTTTTCCAGTGTTGGCACCGGCGGTTTCTACACGTAAAAAGTTCAACAGGTTGGTACGGTTGGGTGTTTTTAAAATTCCCCAGTTACGGTTGATCAAATTGGTGAAATTAAATATATCCATAGTGAACCGGATCGTATTGCGTTTTCCGCCAACATTTACAAAGAAATCCTGGGTAAAGTTTAAATCTAATTTGCTGTAGAATGGAACCAACAGGCCATTTCTTTCTGCATATCTGCCTCTTCTGAAATGAAGGTAAGGGTCCTGATCAATGTATGCATTCAACTGATCCCACAATACATCTGGTGTACGTAAATCTGCAGAATTTGATTTTTCAAGAACGATATCTCCTTTATTGATGGGTACATAAATCAGATCATTTGTTGTTAATCCATCATTATTAAGATCTCCGCTGTAAGCATAATTTAATGTTCCTCCATTAGCACCTTCAAAGGTTAAGCCAAATGAAGTAGCAAGATGTTTTGCATATTCAAACCGGTAAGCAGCAGCAGCCACTATACGGTGTGGTTGATAAAAGTTTGAATAAGATGTTACGTCTGCATTTGGGTCTCCTGAAACAAAACGGTCTCTCCAGATTGACTGGGCAATAGAACCACCATCATTTACTGAACGGCTGTCGCCATAGCTGTAAGCTACCATTGTGTAAAGGTTTTTCACGTTGCGCTGCAACTGTAATGTGATATTGTAGGTGTATCCTTTAGACGTGTTCCTCATCAGAATAGCATCTGAAATATTTGGATTTGCAGCAGTGGCACCACCTGCACCACTCCATATTTTTGAAGAAGTGTACCTGATTCTGCGATCAGATCCTGCCAAAGCAGTACCTGTGGAAGGCAGGTTAATGTTTTGGTGATATACACCATTGATATCTTTGTTGTAAATTGTTTCTACAGTACCTACAAAGTCAAATGGTAATTTAACGTCTACCGCCAAGTTTGCTCTGAACAATTGTGGAAACTTGAATTTTTTATCAGAGATGGCCAGGTTATAGCTGGTATTGGCAGCCGCATTTTCCGGAACATATTCAGTAACATCAGGACTGAAAGCAGTACCAGTTGTTCTTACAAAAGATCCAAAATCAACTCCATTGTTGCTTAACTGGTTGCTCAACCAAACAAATGGAGGGGCACCTGCAAATACACCAGCACCTCCTCTAGCCTGTACCGTTTTATCACCTTTTACATCCCAGTTAAAACCTACTCTCGGGCTCCATAAAATACTGGTTTTTGGAGCTCTCCCCGTTTCTATTCTTACACCATCCCTGTATGTGAGTGCATCAGCATTTGAGTTGGTAATAAAGTTTTGTTCAAAGATGGGAATGTCAGCCCTTAAGCCAACGGTTAATGTAAAATTTTTGTTTATGTTCCATTTATCCTGGGCAAAGAAACCCAGTTGTAATGATCTCATGCTTGCAAAAGGAAACTCACCGCCTTTACGGGCTGAATATTGCAGAGCATAACGGCTTGCATTTGCATTACCGGAATTTACACTTGCATAAAACGAATCCACATTTGCAAAACGATAGTTACCATAATAGTTAGGTGCAAATCCATTTAAGAATTTATTGTAAGTATTTTGAGTACCAAAGTTGATAGTATGCTTTCCTTTATACAAAGTAACAATATCATTAAACTGCCAGGTGTCTGTATTTAATTTGTTGTTAGCAGTAAATGGTTCGTAACCAAAAGTAGTAAATGAAGATCCCTGGCCATTTTCAATATCTACCAATGGGAAGATACCACCGGGGCTACTTCTGAAATCTCTTAATTGGTTGTAACCAACCTGCAATTTGTTAGAAAATTTGTTGCTTACCCTTGTGTTCAGCTCTGCAATAATAATGTTGAAATTATTATTGATTACATAGCTGGAAGAGAAGAAAGGCATAGCAGTATTACTTGGCTGACGGCTGCCTCCCGGAGCACCACTATTGCTGGGAGCCTGGTTTCTGTAAGATTTCAGGTAGTAATAATTAATGTTGAAAGTGCTTTTGTTATTGATATTAAAATCAAGCCTTGCAGTTACTTTATCACTGTAAATATCAAAAGTGTAATTTTCATAAGCACCTGGATCATAATTAAATTTATCAATAAGGAATGTCTTTAATTTGTCCAATTCTTCTGCTTTTGCCTGTGAAACATTATCTCCTGTAGATCCGCCACGGCTTGCCACCCTTGCTGTTGCAGGTGTGCTGATCCTTTCCTGTTCGCCACTTACAAAGAAGAATAATTTATTCTTAATGATTGGCCCACCAATGGAAGCGCCCCTGTTTTTAAAATTGAAATCCTGGCGAGCAATGGTGGTACGGCCAATTTTAGTACCAGTAAGCTCTGGCGTTTTCCAGTAATTATAAACAGAACCTTTGAATTGATTGGTACCGCTTTTAGTAACGGCATTGATACCTGCACCGGTAAAGTTACCCAGGGTTACATCGTAAGGTGCCAGGTTTACCTGAACCTGTTCCAGGGCATCAATACTGAATGGCTGGGAACTGGTTTGTCCGCCCAAACTGCCGGATAAACCAAACGTATTATTAAAACTGGCGCCATTCACCGTAAGGTTGTTGAAAGAACCACTTCTTCCGCCAAAACTGTTTCCGTTAGCAGTTGGTGTAAGCCTTGTAAAGTCTTGTATACTGCGGTTGGCTGATGGTAACCTGTCTATTTGCTGACGGGTAATTACTTCAGCAGAACCGGTACGGCTGCGGCTGAATACTTTATCAGAACGGTAGCCTGTTACTACTACTTCAGTTAAATTGCTGCTTGTTTTAACTAATTTAAAATCGGCTTTGTAGGCATTACCTAATGTAAGGAATATGTCTTCCTGCTTTTCTTCCTTATGTCCTACAAAAGAGACAGTAATAATATAAGGCCCGCCAATTCTTACATTCGCAAGATTGTAAGAGCCATCTTTTCTGGATGTAGTAACATACTTTGTACCTGTAGGTAAATGTATGGCTGTAATGGTAGCACCATTTAATCCGGTTTTGTCATCGGTAATGGCTCCCTGAATTTCAGAGGTGGTTTCCTGTGCCGTGGTTACAAAACCCACCAGCAATAACAGGAACGTTAAAAAATTGATTTTTTTTCTCATAATCATAAGTTGAAATTTTTTGCAAAGGTCAAAATATTACAATTTTGTAAATAGTAGTTTTGGTTAAGAAATTATTACTATCCGGCAGGTTTGTGCCAGGTTAATTTAGTCGGCTGTTGCCTGGAAAAGGAGTTGAAAAAAATGTAATATTTGAATCCTTCAATGAGCTGACAATAAATTTTATAAACCTGCTGCTTCCGGTTATTTTTATCCTCAAAAGTTTGCAGTTTTATTTCTCTTTGCAAAAGAAGCCCTTTTTTGTCAATTTTTTGCATGCAAGAAACCGGGTGTTGATAACTGGTTATAATCAATATGTTTCCCTATAAAGAAAATATCCAATAAAAAACGGCTGTACCTTTGAAAAAAAATAATCAATATGTTAGACAGCATTGAAAGTGCGATAGATGATATAAAAAGGGGAAAACTGGTAATAGTGGTGGATGATGAAGACAGGGAGAATGAGGGTGATTTTTTAACGGCTGCTGAAAATGTTACGCCGGAGGTCATCAATTTTATGAGCAGGTATGGCAGGGGGTTGATCTGTGCCCCATTGTCAGAAGAATTGTGCGATAAGTTCAGGCTACAGCCAATGGTATCCGACAATACCTCTTTGCATGCCACTCCTTTTACTGTAAGTATCGATTTGCTTGGTAATGGGTGTGCTACGGGTATTTCAGCCACAGACAGGTCTAAAACCGTTCGGGCACTTATCAATCCGGCAACAACGCCGGAAGATTTTGGAAGGCCGGGGCATATTTTTCCACTCCGGGCCAAAAAAGGTGGAGTGCTCAGGAGAGCAGGGCATACAGAAGCAACGATCGACCTGGCAAGGTTAGCAGGTTTTGAAGAAGCCGGGGTACTGGTGGAAATTATGAATGAAGACGGCACCATGGCCCGTTTGCCACAGCTAAAGGAAATTGCTGAGAAATTTGATTTAAAACTGGTCTCCATAAAAGACCTGATTGAATACCGCCTTAAAAAGGAAACGCTGATACAGGAAGAAGAAAGGGTGCAAATGCCAACTAAATATGGCCAATTTGAACTGATAGCGTTTAAACAACTGAATACAGGAGATATTCATTTAGCCATTAAAAAAGGGAAGTGGGAAAAAGATGAATCTGTGATGGTGAGGGTACACAGCAGCTGCATGACGGGGGATATATTAGGATCGCTTCGCTGTGATTGTGGTGACCAATTACACAAGGCACTCAAGATGATTGAAGAAGAAGGCAAGGGAGTGGTATTGTATATGAACCAGGAAGGAAGGGGCATTGGTTTGCTGAATAAATTAAAGGCTTACAAATTGCAGGAGCAGGGGATGGATACCGTGGAAGCTAACCTTGAGCTGGGTTTTGGAATGGATGAAAGAGATTATGGTGTAGGGGCACAGATACTGCGTCACCTGGGCATCAGTAAAATGAAACTGATGAGCAACAATCCCCGTAAACGTGCCGGTATGCTGGGGTACGGTCTGGAAGTGGTGGAAACCATTCCGATTGAAATAAAGCCCAACATTCACAACGAAAAATATTTAATTACCAAGAGGGATAAAATGGGACATACCATTTTGAATGAACATTAATCCACATTGCAGCTTTTCGCCCCCAAATATTAAAATTTCCCCGATTTCAAAAATATATTTTTGATGATATTCGTAGGTAGTTACGGTCATTAAACTTATAATAGGTTGGGGGCATTATTGATTTGTAGTACACAGGGGGGTGTTCGATTGTGTATTTGATAGTACACTTTTGTAAAATTGTATTTCAAAAGTACCAGATCATTAAGTATGCTGCGATCTATTTATTTATTTGCTTTTTATCTTAGAAGCTGTTTGAGTTAATTATTTTATTTTTTGTATGTGTATAAGTTGAGAACTAAACTTGGATAAAAATGAAAGTTGCCCGATAGTAGTGGAAT
>JAYWII010000040.1:0-58700 GCA_043788995.1 Chitinophagaceae bacterium
CAAAGTATTAATATACCATCTGCTGTAACAAGGGGCATATACCAGTTGCAGGTGATAGCACCAGACAATAGCAAACAGGTTCAAAAATTAATTATTGACATTAATAATTAGGCTGATCATATCTTAACAAAATAATAAAAAGGCACTTCCAGCTGGGAAGTGCCTTTTTATTTTATGATCATTTAAGCAAATTGCAGCAGGCTTTCTTTATAGAATGAATTAATATAAATTGCAGCACATTTACTGATAATGAAATATTATATAATAGCTGGCGAGGCAAGTGGTGATTTGCATGGAAGCAATTTGATCAAAGAATTGAAGCAGCTTGACAGCATCGCTGCTATCCGGTGCTGGGGAGGAGATAAAATGGAAGCCGAAGGGGCAACACTGGTAAAGCATTACCGGGAACTGGCTTTTATGGGTTTTATAGAAGTGATTAAAAATTTGAATACCATTTTTAAAAACCTGTCCTTTTGTAAAAAGGATATACTGCAATATCAACCAGATGCAATTATCCTCATTGATTACCCCGGTTTTAATTTACGCATTGCTAAATGGGCAAATCAGCAGGACATCAAAGTGATCTATTACATTTCACCACAAGTATGGGCATGGAAAGAAAGCAGGGTAAAAGGCATTAAACAAAACGTGGATAAGATGCTGGTGATACTTCCTTTTGAAAAAGAATTTTATCACAGATGGAATTATACTGTAGAATATGTTGGGCATCCTTTAGTGAAAGTGGTAAACGAATTTGAGCCTGGAAATTTTCTTTACCCCGATAAAAAAGTAATAGCATTATTGCCCGGCAGCAGGCAGCAGGAAATTCTAAAAAAACTCCCCATTATGCTGGAGGCAAGTAAAAATTTTCCTGCTTATCATTTTGTAGTGGCAAAAGCACCAGGTTTGGAAGAAAGTTTTTATAACGAATTACTGGCACCTTATAAAAATGTATCTGCTGTAGTTAATAAAACATACAAATTGCTCAGCGAAGCAAAAGCAGCTGTGGTAACCAGTGGTACGGCTACTTTAGAAACAGCCTTGTTCAATGTACCAGAAGTGATATGTTATAAAGGAAGTGCTATTTCATATCAAATTGCCAAGCGGCTCATTAAAATAAAATACATCTGTTTGGTGAACCTGATTATGGATAAAGAAGTGGTAAAAGAATTGATTCAGGATGAAATGAAAGCAGACAATATCACCACAGAATTGAACGAATTATTACACAATCCATCTAAACAAAAGCAATTGCAGGAAGATTATACCAATCTCAAAAATTTATTAAGCAAAGGAGGAAATGCATCAGCCAATGCTGCTAAAAGTATTGTTGATTTTCTAACTAAGAAATAAACCTATAAAGCTTTCAGTTTTGCAATCGTCTCTGTTGGATTAGCAGATCTAAAAACAGTGTTACCTGCAACGAGGACATCAGCACCAGCGGCAATGATGGATGCTGCATTATCTAAAGTAACACCGCCATCAATTTCTATTTTCACATTCAATGATTGCTCATTGATCATGCTGCGGAGTTGTTTTATTTTATTGAGAGTATGGGGAATAAAACTTTGTCCGCCAAAACCCGGGTTTACACTCATAATTAAAACCATGTCAATATCTGCCAGTACGTCCTTTAATGATTCTACCGGTGTATGTGGATTCAAGGCCACGCCAGCCTGCATTCCCAAACTTTTTATCTGTTGAATATTTCTATGCAAATGTCTGCAGGCTTCAATATGCACCGTTAAAATATCAGCACCTGCTTTTTTAAATAGCTCTGCATATTTCTCTGGCTCTTCAATCATTAAATGCACATCACAAACTTTGGTGGTGGCTTTCCTGAAAAATTCTATCAGCATGGGGCCGAAACTAATGTTGGGAACAAAACGTCCATCCATCACATCTAAATGATACCAATCTGCCTGGCTTGCATTCAGCATGTCGCAATCTTGCTGCAGTTGTAAATAATTAGCCGATAAAAGTGAGGGTGCAATAATGGGCATTTTGATATTGATATTTTAAAATTGAAAAAATGAACTGCGAAAATACATGTAATAAGTGCATAAATAATAATGCTCCAAAAGTCATCTTACGGAGTCTTTATTCCCAATTTCCCCAAAGCATCTTTTGCTTCAATATAATCAGGAGATAACTGCAATGCCATTTGGTAATTTTGAATAGCTTCTTTCTTTAATCCTAATTTTTCGTAACAACGTCCCATCCAGTAGTAAGCTTCATCATAATCTTTCTTCACCGTCACAGCCAGTTCCAGTACTTTTAATCCATCAAGGTATTTGCCCAGGTCATACAGGCAGATAGCTTTTTCCCGATGAGCTAACATGTTGGTATAATCCAGCGATATACAGGTGTCAAAAAAATTAATTGCCTTCATCTTATCTCCGGTGCTGTTAAAATAGAGGCCCTTTATAAACAGCGCCTGGTTCTTCGCATTGATACCCGGCAACATTAAAGAATCAGCCACAGACAATGCAGATGGATTTTTTGAAAAAGCATACAGTGTTCCAAGCGAAAGTAAATATTCTGGATTTGGATTGAGATCAATTGTTTTCTCCCATGCTTTAATGGCCTGCAACGTATCATCATTTTCTGACAGCAATGTTGCTTTTATATACCAGAGCCGTTCGTTGTTGCTGTCTTTTTTTAAAGCATAATCAGCCTCAGCAATGGCCTGTCCATAATTACTATTGTCCCTGAAATACTGGATCAGCTTTTCTTTTAATAAAAGGGAATCGGGATATGCTGCTATCTGGTCTCTTAATTCTTTTTCTGCTGCCGGAACAGGGCTATTGCTTTCAACAGATCCGGAATTATTACTACAGGAATAAAACATGCAGGTTACAGCAATAAAGAGGAAGACGATTGATTTATTCATTTCTTGATTTAAAAGCGCAAAAATAAGCCCTTCACATTACTGACAAAATTATTACCATCTAACTTGAACAGGTTGTTAACTTTGTCGCCAAAACTTTCTGCAATGAAAAAACTGACCGGCATTGTTTGCATTTTTGTGATTTTTTTAGTTAACAGCTCTTTTACCGGCGATCCTGTCATAAAGATTAATACTGCCAGCAATCCGGCTGACACCATTCATTTTTCTGATGAAAAACATTTTGCCAATGTACGCCAATTGACTTTTGGTGGGGATAATGCAGAAGCCTATTTCAGTTTTGATGGCAAATATTTGATCTTTCAGAAAACCAATCTTAAAGAAGGTATTCAGTGCGACCAGATATGGATGGGTAAAATTCCCACCACTGCAGAAGAAAAATTTGAACCCAAATTAGTAAGCACCGGTACCGGAAGAACCACCTGTGCATTTTTCTATCCTGATGGGAAACATGTTCTTTATGGTTCCACACACCTGGGCAGCACGGAATGTCCCCCAATCCCGGACAGAAAGAAATATGGCAATAAATATATCTGGCCCATTTATGAAAGCTTCGATATTTTTAAAGCAGATATCAATGGGAAGATTATAAAACAACTGACTAAAACAAAAGGATACGATGCTGAGGCTACCATTTCTCCAAAAGGCGACAAGATATTATTTACATCCATGAGGGATGGAGACCTGGATCTGTATACCATGAATCTGGATGGCAAAAATGTAAAACGAATCACCAATATATTAGGCTATGATGGCGGTGCATGGTTCAGCCCGGATGGGACAAAGATTATCTGGCGTGCCAGCCGCCCAACAACAGCAGAAGAAATAAAAGAGTATAAAGATTTATTGAATGAGAATTTAGTGGCGCCCACACACATGGAAGTATGGATTGCAAATGCTGATGGAAGTGATGCTCACCAAATCACTTTTTTAGAGCAGGCTAACTGGGCACCAAATTTTACACCAGATGGAAAGCATGTGATTTTCTGCAGCAATCATGAATACAAAAGAGGATTCCCTTTCAATATGTATATTACTGATATTGACGGTAAGGGAAAAGAAAAGATAAGCCGTGATAAAGGCTTTGACGCTTTCCCTATGTTTAGCCCCGACGGAAAGAAATTTGTTTTTTGCAGCAACAGGAATAATGGCGGCACCAGGGATACCAATATTTTTATTGCTGATTGGGTAGAGTAAGATTAGCCGGCAATTGATTTTAATGCAGCACAAAATGTTTGCATCTCTTCCATGGTGCCCATGGTAACCCGGCACCATTTGCCGCCAAAATGATCCCGGTATTGCACCATTATCTTTTTGGCTTCCATCTTTTCTGAAAAACCGGAACTGATTTTATCGATATTGAATAAAACAAAACTGGTGACAGAAGGAATGTAAACTAATTTGTGTTTACGGAATGTTTTATAACAAAGTTCCCTGGCTTCTGCAGTTTTTTCCCGGCATTCTTTTACAAAGGCCTGGTCTTTTAATGCTGCAGATGCAGCAGCAGCAGTTGCCATACTGATGCCAACATTTGGCCATGCCTGCAGGTCGCTTAATTTTTTGAGGGTGTCTGCCTGGGCAATAGCATACCCGATTCTTGCGCCAGCCAGTCCATATATTTTTGAAAAAGTTTTTGCCACCACCACGTTCGGATTTTTAACAGCTATATCTTTTAATGAAGGCAGGTTGGAAAATTCTGTATAAGCTTCATCTACCAGTACCATGCATTTTTTACTGCATTCCAATACAAAATTTCTCAGGGTAGCATCGTCCACATATGTTCCAGTTGGGTTGTTAGGATTACACACATACATTAGCCTGGTATTACTGTCAATAGCAGACAACATACTGTTTAGATCCAGTTTTCTTTTATCGGTCAGCGGCAGGCTCTTTATTTGCAAACCAAATGATTTGGCCTGGTTGTGCCACACTTTGTACGAAGGCTCGGCACTAATGATGTCTCCTTTTACAGCTGAAACCAATAAAAAAGTAAGGCCAAGTATTTCAGAAGAACCCGATCCCATCAAAATATTTTCTTTTTCTACATTCCAAAAATCTGAGATCTCTTTTCTCAATACTGGTACCTGGTCATCCGGGTAGCGGTTTGAATGGATTAACGCTTCCATCATTGCCTTTTTAGTGGCAGCAGATGGGCCGTAAGCATTTTCATTACTGTTCAATAAAATAATACCGTTGTCGGGACGGGGCATTGTTTGGCCGGCCGCCAGTAAGCCTGGAGCAATTCCAATTCCTGTTAAAAGGGTTGCAGTATTTTTAAGCCAATTACGACGGGATGATGAAGCAGACATAAGTGTTAGTGTTATTGATGATAAAAGCTACGACAATTTTACAGATAAGAAAAAGGAATTTATTTTTTGCAAATCAGGATTGGTTTAAAAAAGCTATTATGTTCGGTGGCTAATCTTATCAACTTTTCAACCTGTTAACTTTTCATCTGCCACCCAGTTCAATTACTTCACAGTCTTTCATATTTCCCCCATCAATTACAAACCGGATAATCGTTCTTACTTTATGCCAGCCCTGCTTACCTGCAGCACCCGGGTTCATATGCAGGCATTGAAGTTTATCATCATACATCACTTTTAAAATATGAGAATGTCCGCTGATAAAAAGTTGTGGCTGATGAATCAATAATTCTTTTTTTGTCTCAGGATTGTACCGTGGCGGGTAGCCACCAATGTGGCGCATCATCACTTTTACTCCTTCACACATAAAAACCAACTGCTCAGGAAATTCTGCCCGAATATCTGCACCGTCAATATTTCCGTAAACTCCTTTCAATTCTTTTTTATCCTTCAATCTCTTAACAATATCTCCTTCCCCAAAATCCCCGCCATGCCATATTTCATCACAATTGTTGAAATGGTCAAAAACGGCTTCATCCAAATAGCCATGTGTGTCTGATATCAATCCAATCTTAGTCATATTAATCAATAAGGTCAGCTCCCTTTAATTGTTCCAGTATCATAATTGCACCCGGTGCTTTATTTTCCTGCAGCAGGTATTCAGCAAGCGTAAAATATTTTAGTTCTCCAATCTCTGCAGCAGCTAAGGGGATAATTGTTTTATTGACAAGGAAACAATCCTGCTCCATAATAATTCCTTTTGTTTCACCATATGCTGGTGCGGAGATATGACAATAGTAATTGAGTTCCTGTGGATGGAGTTGCACATTTAATTCTTCTGCAATCTCCCTGCACAATCCTTCTTCTGCCGTTTCTCCTGTGTCAATTTTTCCACCCGGTAAATAAAAGCATGCTTTGTTGATACTGTAAGCAAGCAGTAGTTTCCTGTTTTGTATCACCAGCAAGCCGGCAGTTGCTAATTGCATGATCTTTGTTAAGATGTAAATAAAAGCTGTAAATTAATATTTCTTAACTTTATCACAACGATTAAAATATGCCACTCCACCGCAACTTTACTTACTGGATAGATAAAAGAAAATGGAAATACATTTTTCTGTTGGCCACATTAGAACTTTCAAGGTATTGATTACTGTTGTCCTTGTTGCTGCGTAATGATTTACAGCACAAGAGTGCACTTCGTTCCTCAGTGTAAACTTTGCTACTGAAGATCAATAGCAGCAATAAAGCTGGGTACATATTCCGGATTTTCGTTTTCAATTTTTCATTTTCAATTATCAATTTAAAAATGGCACATTATTATACATTAGGGAAAATCCCTCACAAACGTCATACACAGTTCCGCAAACCAGATGGTGGTTTGTACAGCGAACAACTGTTTTCAACAGAAGGATTCAGTGATGATTATTCTTTGCTGTACCACTGTCATCCACCAACACAAATTATTAAAACAGAACCTCAGAGAGATGTGAGTCCGCAGGTGGCAGAAGAGAAGATGCTCCAGCACCGGAGCTTTGAGGGCTTTCAGATACCACCGGTTAAAGATTTTTTGGAGAGCAGGGTACCCGTTCTGATAAACAGCGATTGTCATATAGTACTGGCGGCACCACAGCAAAGCATGACCAATTATTTTTATAAAAATACCGATGCGGATGAAATGATCTTTGTGCATGAGGGAACTGGTAAAGTGAAAACGCAGTATGGTGAATTACCTTTTGGTTATGGCGATTATATTGTGTTGCCAAGAGGTACGATTTATCAGATTGAATTCAATGATGATAAAAACAGGTTGTTTATTGTAGAGTCGTTTACCCCCCTGCGTTATCCTAAGCGCTACATGAGTAAGTTTGGACAATTGATGGAACATGCGCCTTATTGTGAAAGGGATATCCGGAAGCCACAGGAGTTAAAAACCTTTGATGAGAAAGGTGATTTTTTGATCAAAGCAAAAAAGAAAGGAATGTTGTATGGCTTGCATTATGGCACTCATCCGTTTGATGTGATCGGTTGGGATGGTTGCTGCTATCCATATATTTTTTCCATTCATGATTTTGAACCCATTACCGGCAGAGTACATCAGCCACCACCAGTACACCAGACTTTTGAGACCAGTGCTTTTGTAGTTTGCTCTTTTGTTCCAAGACTGTATGATTATCACCCAGACGCCATTCCTGCACCGTACAATCACAGTAATATTGACAGTGATGAATTGATATATTATGTGGATGGCGATTTTATGAGCCGTAAAAGTGTGACAAGGGGAATGATCACTTTTCATCCGGCTGGCATTCCACATGGCCCACACCCTGGTGCTGTGGAAAAGAGTATTGGTGCAAAAGAAACGAAAGAGCTTGCAGTGATGGTGGATACATTCCGTCCGTTGATGATTACCAAGCAGGCATTGGAAATTGAGAACAGTGATTATGTGATGAGTTGGGCCGAATAAAGGGAAATCAGGAGTGAGTAGTCGGTAGTTACTGTCGAGCAAAACTTTTCCAAGTATGACTATCTTTTTTCAAACGTACACTCACTCCTTATTTTTTTGCATGTGCCTTATATATCCCGTTAGGTTGAGTAGATGTAAGTCCAAGTGGTTTATCGCCATTCATCTCAAACTGTATTTTATATCCTTGTAATCCTTTTATGGTAAAGGTATCAGGTGACAAAGGCACCAGTTCAAATTCTCCCTGCCCCGGTGCATATACCCAAAGCGTATTATTTTTTATACTGGTAGTAGCGTTAAGGGTAATAGTTTCAAATTCAAAAGCCCCAACATATTTTTCCAATTCTTTTACAGTTAATGTAAAAGTTGCTTTGCCCTGCAGTTGATCTATTTTTTGTTTGGTTTCTTCGCTATTTGTTATGGCTAATGCTTTCTGGTAATTTGCCATTGCTTTAATAGTGTCTTTTTGGGCAATTAAAACATCTGCATACGAATCGTACACATTGCCACTTTCAGGACAGTTTTCAATATTCAATTCAAATAAAGCAGCGGCTTTTGGATACTGTTTCAGAGAAAGTGCATTGTAGCCTAACCCGTTTATCAGCATTTCCGGGGGAGAAACTTTATAACCAAATTCCTTTGATACTGTCTGGTAATGCTGTTTCATTCGTTGAATTATTGCTGTGCCTGGTCCCATAAAATCTGCTGTGGTAAACTTAAAACGATACCAGCTAAAAATAAAACGCAGTCCATCATATTCACTTATCAGCGGAACAGAACTATGGTCATCATCTGCATAATATTTACTGGTATACTTCAATCCGTTTTGTGAATTGGCCTTAATAAATTTATCCATTGCAAAAATAGAACGAATATGCCTTGTATCAGAGGTGGTATCTTTTTTCATTTTCTCCAGTGTCATTCCCTCGGCCAAAGTATTGGCAATTCCTATGTACAGGCTTGTGCCATTATATTTTTGTGCTGCCAGTTTCTTCTGTGTGGCTTTTAAAAACTGTTCTTTATCATACCACATACTTGGGTCAATAGCTATATATGCATTAAATAGTTTAGTATGCTTTGTAATAATATCCATTACTGCTAAGCCGCCAAATGAGTGACCTATCAATACTCTAAAAGGTTGTGTGGGATAGATCGAATCAATATGAGGCATCAGTTCTTTTTCCATGAAGGCTGTAAAATTTTCACCACCGCCAGTTGTTGTTGAAAAATTACTGTCCATCATGGGCGGATCGCTTGCTATATGTGTTGGTGTAAGATCCCTTGTCCTGTCTGTATTTGGGATACCAACAATAATCATTTCCGGAACAATTGAATTGCCATTTACCTGGCTTAGTTGTTGTATCATACCAACCACAGATTCAAAATGGCCGTCGCCATCAAGCAGGTATACAACAGGATAGCGCTGACTCGGATTTTGCACACCTGTTTTCAAATTTGGTGTGTATACCCAAACCTTTCTTTGCTCTTTTAGGATAGTGGAATAGACACTATCAACTTTTCCAATTACAATTTTATTATCTGTTTGTGCATCACTGATCAATGAAATGCACATGTACAGGATGAACGGTGAAATATATTTCATAAAAGAAAATTAATAAGTAAAATAAGATTTTAAAAGCATTTTTTCCAAATGTATTTTAATCGCAATTAAGTTGTATACTTCTTTTTAAAAGGTAAGGATACATCACCCATATTTACAGGTAAGAGTTCTATCCCGTCATCTACGGTATAAAATCAGCAGTTCACAAAAAAATAATTTGCCAGAATATTTTGTTATCCTACTTTTGTTAACCATTTGGTTAAACTGTATGGTTAGAAATAAAAAAGATCAGACAACAGAAGAAAAAATACTGGCTGCAGCCAAAAATGTATTTACCATTAAAGGTATGGCAGGTGGCCGTATGCAGGATATAGCTGATGAGGCTGGCATTAATAAAGCCATGCTGCATTATTACTTTAAGGATAAGAACAAATTATTTGAAGTGATCTTTTTACAGGAGGCACAAAAGTTTTTTCCAAGGATCAACATGATATTTGAATCAGAAGCGCCGTTGTTTGAAAAGATAGCCCTGTTTGTAAATGAATATATAGATGAGATGGTTGAAAGCCCTTATCTGCCCTGGTTTGTATTGAATGAGCTGAACCGGGATGCAGAGCAGTTTCTGAAAACGATTTGGACAATGGCGCACAGGCCCAGGCCGGATAAGCTACTGGCCCAGATTGAAAGAGAAGTTAAGAAAGGGTCGATCAAAAAAATCAATCCGCTGCACTTGCTGGTAAATCTTTTGTCAATGACCATTTTTCCTTTTGTTGCAAAGCCTATGTTGATGCGTACGATGCAGATGAGTGAATTGCAATTCAAGCAGATGATTGAACAGCGGCGGACAGAAATTCCCCAATTTATTATTGACTCGATAAAGAAATAAAATTTTTTCTCAAAAATTAACCAACTGGTTAACCTGTAAAAATTATGAAAAGGCTAATCATCATGCTACTGCTTGTACCTGTGATTACACAGGCACAGGTACAACAATCGCTTACGCTTACAAAAGCTTATGAGCTGGCGCAGCAAAATTATCCATTGATAAAGCAACGGGAATTGCTGAAACAAACTACCGGTATTACGGTTGATAATTTAAGTAAAGGGTATCTGCCGCAGTTTAGTTTAAGTGGCCAGGCTACTTATCAATCAGATGTAACCACGTTGAAAATTCCTATTGCAGGAGTAGCCGTTACCCCATTGTCAAAAGATCAGTATAAAGTGCTGGCTGATGTAAACCAGTTACTGTATGATGGCGGCATCATTAAACAACAAAAAAATATTCAGCAACTGAACGAAGATGCTGAGCAACAGAAGGTGGAAGTGGAGTTATATAAATTGAAAGACAGGATCAATCAGTTATTTCTTGGTGTGTTGTACCTGGATCAGCAGGTAAAGCAGGTTGAGCTGGTGAAAGAAGACCTGAACAACGGCATTAAAAAAACGGAGGCACAGGTAAAGAATGGTGTGGCATTCCGGAGCAATCTGAATGTGTTAAAGGCAGAATTGCTGAAAGCAGATCAACGTCTGATAGAAATAAAAGCATCGAGAAAAGGACTAACAGATGTACTCAGCTTATTCATCAATCAAACATTGGCGGATGATGTACAACTGGAGAAACCTTTAACAGAATCAGGGGTATTGATTAATGATATACAAAGGCCGGAATTAAAATTATACAGCTTACAGGAAACTTTACTTAACGGCCAAAACAGCATAATCGACTCCAGGAACAGGCCAAAACTAAGTTTGTTTTTACAGGGTGGCTACGGCAGGCCGGCATTGAATTTTCTGAGTAATGATTTTGCATTTTTCTATACCACCGGACTCCGTTTTAATTGGTCTTTTGGTGGATTGTACACAGAGAAAAAAGAAAAACAACTCATTGAGGTCAATAAAAAAATTATCGGCATACAAAAGGAAACATTTCTATTGAATACGAATACAGCGTTAAAACAACAGGAGTCAGAAGTGAATAAACTAAAACAGTTGATTGCGAAAGATAATGAGATCATTGATCTGCGGCTGAGTGTGAAAGAGGCAGCTAATGCTCAATTAGAAAACGGAGTGATAACAGCCAATGATTATTTACGGGAAGTAAATGCAGAGGACCAGGCAAGGCAGGCATTGATCACACACCAGGTGCAATTATTACAGGCTCAAATAAATTACCAGACTATTTCAGGAAAACAATAAAACATTTTTATGAAGCATATTAATTTTACCGCAACTGCTTTTTTATTCATTTTATTTTTCGGTTGTAAAAACGGCGAAAGCAATGCTGATGCGTCAGGAACTTTTGAAGCGGATGAGGTAATCGTTTCGTCTGAACTTGCCGGGAAGATACTCTCTTTTAACGTTGAGGAGGGGTTGCAAATTCCTAAAGACAGCATTGTGGGAATAGTGGATGCAAAAAATATTTCGCTGCAGCAGGAACAGGTAGAGGCAAGTATAAAAGCACTCAACGAAAAAACTTCTAATGTGCAACCGCAGGTGCAGCTATTGCAAAATCAGCTGTCTGTTCAGCAGTCGCAGTTGAGCAATCTGTTGCATGAAAAAACAAGAATAGAAAATTTATTAAAGGCTGATGCAGCCACAGGCAAACAATTGGATGATATCAATTATCAAATAGAGGTGGCACGTAAGCAATTAGCAGTAACGCAGCAGCAGATCAACGTACAGCTTAACAATACCTCTACACAAAACCGCAGTATTTTAAGTGAGGCCGATCCGTTGAAAAAAAGAGCGGCTCAGTTACAGGACCAGGTACAAAGAGCAAATATTGTTAATCCTGTCAGTGGCACTGTGATAACGAAATATGCCGAGCAAGGAGAGGTCACTGCTGCCGGAAAAGCTTTGTACAAAATTGCTGATCTCTCTTCTTTGAATTTAAGAGCTTATATCACCGGAGCACAGCTATCACAGGTAAAGCTGGGACAAACAGTAAAAGTGCTGATTGATGATGGCGCAAAAAAATATAAAGAATATAACGGCTCAATAATATGGATTGCTGATAAAGCAGAGTTTACACCTAAAACAATTCAGACAAAAGAAGAGAGAGCTAACCTGGTGTACGCCATTAAGGTAAAAGTTAAGAATGACGGCTATTTAAAAATAGGAATGTATGGAGAAATAAAATTATAGATGATGCATACTGTAGTTGTAGAAAATATTATCAAGACCTACGGAAAGAAAAAGGAAGTGTGTGCGTTGAATGATATTTCATTTAATGTGCAGCAAGGTGAATTGTTTGGCATCATTGGCCCTGACGGAGCAGGTAAAACATCTTTGTTTCGTATCCTTACTACATTATTACTTGCAGATAACGGTAAGGCAACAGTAGATGGTTTTGATGTGGTAAAAGATTATAAAGCAATAAGAAACCGTGTAGGTTATATGCCGGGAAAATTTTCTTTGTATCCCGATTTATCAGTTGAAGAAAATCTTAGTTTCTTCGCCACCATTTTTAATACCAGCATCCAGGAAAATTATGATCTTATTAAAGATATCTATGTGCAGATTGAACCATTTAAAAAAAGAAAAGCTGGGAAATTATCTGGTGGTATGAAACAAAAACTTGCGTTGTGTTGTGCATTGATACACCGGCCATCAGTATTGTTTTTAGATGAGCCCACCACAGGTGTGGATGCAGTTTCAAGGAAAGAATTCTGGGAAATGTTGAAAGGATTAAAGCGGCAGGGGATTACTATTTTGGTTTCAACACCCTATATGGATGAAGCTGATCTCTGTGACAGGGTTGCGTTGATTCAAAATGGAAAATTGCTTTCTATCAATACGCCTGAAGGAATTGTAAAAGATTTTTCAAAACCATTGTGGGCTGTCAAATCATTACACATGCTTCATTTGCTGAATGAATTGAGAGCAACCGATTTTACAGAAGATGTTTATCCATTTGGAGAGTATCATCATGTGGTGATGAAAAGTGAATCAGGGAAGCAGGCGCTTACAGAATTTATTCAACAGCATCAAAAAGAAAATGCAATGATGCAAAAAGTAACACCCAATATTGAGGACTGCTTTATAGCATTAATGAAAATCCCCATTCCCTAAAGGTGTGTTTGGAGTTTATTGTTGAGAAATTATAAAAAATAAACCTTTTTAATTGAAAAAAACTTTAAATATAAAAGAGCCAAACTCCCCTTTAGGGGATGGGGGCAAAGTCATAACAGCAAATCAGCTCACCAAACGCTTTGGGGATTTTGTAGCGGTGGATCATATCAGTTTTGATGTGTACAAGGGAGAAATATTTGGTTTTCTTGGAGCTAATGGAGCCGGTAAGACCACTGCTATGCGGATGCTCTGCGGATTATCGCTTCCTTCTTCAGGAGAAGCTTCCGTAGCAGGCCTGGATGTATACCAGGACAATGAAAAGATCAAAAGAAGTATCGGGTACATGAGCCAGAAATTTTCTTTGTACGATGATCTTACTGTAAAGGAAAATATGCAGTTCTATGGGGGTATTTATGGAAAGAGCAATGAGTTTATTAAGAATAAAACTGCCTTCATACTGGATCACCTGCATTTAGAGAAAGAAGCAAATGTGCTGGTAAAGTCATTGCCGCTGGGATGGAAGCAAAAGCTGGCATTTTCAGTGGCTATTTTTCATGAGCCTGAAATTGTGTTCCTTGATGAACCCACCGGCGGTGTTGATCCGGTAACAAGAAGAGAATTCTGGAACATGATCTACCAGGCTTCGGAATCAGGTATTACCATTTTTGTTACTACACACTATATGGATGAAGCAGAATATTGTAACCGGGTAAGCATTATGGTGGATGGAAGAATAGATGCATTGGATACTCCATCGCAATTGAAGATAGATTATAACGCAGCATCTATGGATGAAGTGTTTTTAAAACTGGCAAGGAAAGCTAAGAGGAGCGGAGAGTAGCTAACATTGCGGTCGGCACCGCAGGTCAGACCGCATTTTAAAACAGGGCATAAAAAAATATTTTGTGAAACAATTTTTCGCATTCGTTAAAAAAGAATTCTTCCATATCTGGAGAGATAAGAGTACGCTCTTTATTCTCCTGGGAATGCCGGTGATTCAAATCGTGATCTTTGGATTTGCTTTGACCAATGAAGTAAAGAATTCAAAAATTGCAGTGCTGGATAATTCTAAAGATGCAGCCAGTGTATCTTTAATTGCAGAGTTAAGTGCCAGCCGTTATTTTGATCTCGAAAAAAATCTTACTTCTTACAAGCAGATAGAAGAAGAATTTAGAAAAGGTAACATTAAACTGGCGGTTGTTTTTCCACCACATTTTGATGAAGACCTGCAGCATTTTAATAAAGCACAGGTGCAGTTAATTGCTGATGCCTCCGACCCCAATGTTGCCAACACATTAACCAACTATGCATCTGCCATCATCATCGATTATCAAAACCGCATTACTGCTAACCGTAAGCTTCCATGCAGCATCAACACGGAATTGCGGATGCTGTATAATCCGCAACTGAAAGGAGCATTCAATTTTGTGCCGGGTGTAATGGCAATGGTACTCTTACTCGTTTGTACCATGATGACGGCCATCACGATTGTAAAAGAAAAGGAAATGGGTACCATGGAAATTATGCTGGTATCACCCATGCGTCCGCAGATAGTTGTGCTGGCAAAGGCAGTTCCATATTTATTATTATCCATCATCAACATTATCACTATTTTATTGCTGAGTGTATTTGCATTAGAGATGCCTATCAATGGCAGCATTCCCCTGCTAATGTTCGAAAGTATATTATTTACAATCGTGTCATTATCGTTGGGGTTGTTGATATCCGCAGGAGCTGCATCTCAACAAACAGCTATGTTTATTTCATTGGTGGCATTATTTTTACCCACCCTCATGCTCAGTGGTTTTATGTTTCCAATTGAGAACATGCCATTGCCACTCAGGACAATGTCTAATATCGTTCCGGCAAAATGGTATTACAGCATCGTAAAATCAGTGATGATAAAAGGACTTGGATTAAAAGCTATCTGGAGGGAGACCCTCATACTAACGGGCATGATGATATTCTTTTTAACAATGGCTATTAAGAAATTTAAAATCAGGCTGGCATGAGAAAATGTTTTTATGTACCCCGCTGTTGTGCTGCTATGATGCTTCATTGGCGTCGCACTCTTGTGCAATATTATTTCTATTCAGCAATTAAAGAGCAGAGAGGTAAACAATGAGAACATTGAAATTTTTATTGCAAAAAGAGTTCCGGCAAATATTCCGGGACCCTGCCATACTCAGGGTTATACTCGTTATGCCCATTATACAATTAATGATCTTGCCGTGGGCTGCAGACTATGAGGTAAAAAATATCAAACTGGCAGTCGTTGATAATGATCATTCTGAATATTCACGCCAGCTCATCAATAAAATTTCTTCCTCTGGATATTTTATCCTTACAGATTTTTCTAATTCTTATAATACAGCCCTGCAACATATAGAGGAGGATAAAGCAGACCTTTTTTTACAGATACCTGTTCATTTTGAGAAGGAACTGGTTAAGGAAAATGAAGCAAAATTATTTATGGCCATTAATGCCATTAATGGAGTGAAAGCAAATCTCGGCGGCGCTTACCTTGGCAGTATCATAAAAGACTATAACCGTGAAGTAAGAACAGAATGGATACAGTTCCCCAGGTTCAGCCCTGAAACCCAGGTAGAGATCTCTTCTTCCAACTGGTATAATCCATTGATGAATTACAAATATTTTATGGTGCCTGGCATCCTGGTGATTTTAATTACGATGGTGGGTTTAAACCTGGCTGCATTAAATATTGTAAAAGAAAAGGAGATCGGTACCATTGAACAGATCAATGTAACACCCATTAAGAAATATCATTTCATCCTTGGTAAACTTATTCCTTTCTGGATATTAGGATTGGTGGTATTGACCATCGGTCTCACCATTTCCTGGCTAGTGTACGGCATCATTCCCGCCGGGAGTTTTATTACGATTTATGTGTTTGCAGTTGTTTACTTATTGGCTGTACTGGGGCTTGGTTTGTTGCTGTCAACTTATTCTTCTAATCAGCAGCAGGCAATGTTGATTTCATTTTTCATTATGATGATATTGATCCTTCTGGGAGGTTTGTACACATCTATCGACAGCATGCCTGAATGGGCCAAAACTATCACCCGTTTTAACCCGGTTGCTTATTTTATTGATGTGATGCGGATGGTAGTTTTAAAAGGAAGTTCATTGGCTGACATCAAATATCATTTGCTGAAAGTTTTTGGTTTTGCTGTATTGTTTAATGGCTGGGCTGTCTTCAGTTACCGGAAGCGTTCTTAATTTTTCTTAGCACATCAGTTTGTTATTCTCATAAAATTCTTAAATTGTCTAAAAAAACGAATTGCCATGCTAAAATTTCAAAACATTAAAGTAGGAGATTACCTAATGGCCGATAACGACGGCGATGTATTAAAAGGAGAAGTTACCAATTTGAAACACGGAGAAAACCAGGTATGCCTGAATATAGGTGTACAGGAGTTTTGGTATGAAATGGAACAACTAAAACCAATTCCTTTAAACGAAGAAGAATTAATGGGTCTTAAATTTACCAAACAGGATAATCCCGATGGTACTGTAAAGTATTCAAAAGGGGCATTCAGGTTATTGCTGCCTGCTGTCGGCGATTTTTCTAAAATGGAAATATGGTACAGGGACGAAAGAAGGCATGTAACACACCCGATAAATGTACATGAACTCCAGAATCATTTTTATGACATGACTAAGGTTCACCTGAATGATGAGTCTTTCTAAATATTCATTACTGAAGAGTAGCTGACATCAATTTCTTTTCTTCCTCAAAATTGGATGCCGGGAAACCAGTTACAGTTAAATTTATTTTAGTATCTTCTTTTACAACACCATATTTTGGGGCGTAATAGTAATTTATTTCGTCAGTAAGTGTATATGGGAAAGGAATGCCAGTTACTGTTATGTTTGTACTTACTCTTACAACGTTTGTATAATCTTTACCATTAACTGTTTTGGTAAGGTCCCTTTCTTCTATTTTATTAGTCAATATAACATTCAGCGGTACTCCCAAATAAGTTATTGGGTAAGTCTGGGCCCATTGTGTATTTACCGCAGCATTGTCTTTCAGGTACAATATCTCAACATACTCACTGCCTAATCCTGAGGGTAAAGTTCTGTAAGTGTAATAATCATTGCCATTATTATAGAAGTATTCATTAGGGCCCCCATTATTGTTGGCGAACACATGGTATTGTTTAATATTAATAGCGGTATCCCTGCTGCTTGAAGTAATTGAATAGTTAGTGGTAACAGGGCTGGCCGAAGAAGGATTTGATACTTTTTCAAAATTCCAGGTGCTGCCGGCGGTAAATGTCATATACTTATCCACAGGGGTAACAGGGGCTGGGGTGGAATCTTTTTTACACGAAAGGCTTACCAGGGAAAGTGCAAAAATTGACAATAATGCGTATTTCATATCTTCTTTTTAGGGTTTAATTTATCCAATAACGAATTTGAGAGGAATTTATGGCTATAAAACTAAAATCGGGCCATTATTTTCTGTTTTTATCCTGACTGAGAATGTAAAACATGGCTGCCTCATTTGTAAAATTGCTTTATAGACAGTAAATATCTGATTTTTTTAGTAATAATTAAAATTAACCTCTTATCTTTGCGCTCCAAAATTATGGCTAAGCAGGCACTTATTAAACAAGATGGTACAATTTTAGAAGCGCTCAGTAATGCTATGTTCAAGGTAAAACTTGAAAATGGGCATGAAATTCTGGCTACTATCTCAGGAAAAATGAGGATGCACTATATCAGGATCCTGCCTGGCGATAAAGTTGGTGTTGAAATGAGCCCTTACGATTTAACTAGGGGAAGAATAATTTTCAGGTACAAATAAACGCCGGTAAGCTTTTGTGAGCTGGTAATAGATAATAACAAGTAAATAATTATTACAATGAAGGTTAAAGCTTCAATCAAGAAAAGAAGTGTTGATTGCAAAATCGTTAGAAGAAAAGGCGTTTTGTTTGTTATCAACAAAAAGAATCCCCGTTTTAAACAAAGGCAAGGGTAAAAACTATTTAGGATGTATGATTTACGATTTATGATTTGAATCGAAAATCCTTCCTAAATCAGAAATCAGGAATAAAAAAATCTAAAATTAAGATATGGCTCGTATTGCCGGTATTGATTTACCAAAACAAAAAAGAGGCGAAATTGGTCTTACATATATATATGGTCTTGGCCGTTCTACTGCCAGGTATATATTAGATAAGGCGGTTATCAGTTATGATAAAAAAGTGAATGAGTGGAACGATGAAGAATTGTCTGCCATTCGTAACATTATCAGCAGTGAATTTAAAACTGAAGGTGCTTTGCGTAGTGAAGTACAGACCAATATTAAGCGTTTGCTGGATATTGCCTGCTACCGTGGTTTGCGTCACCGTAAAGGTTTACCGCTTCGTGGTCAGCGTACCCGTACTAACAGCCGTACCCGTAAGGGCAAGCGTAAGACAGTTGCTGGTAAGAAGAAAGTAGCTAAGAAGTAATAATCTGAATTTGCAAGCCGTCTGAAAAGATGGTTTGCAAATTTTGTTATAAACATACTTACGTTTTTTTGAAATAACACCAGATAGCTTTGTAAGTCAGCAGGAGGGTTATTTCAATCCCGTTAAACTGGGAATTTTTTTAAAAGACTACCTATACAAATTAATTATGGCAAAAGCACAAGGCGGAAAAGCCGCAACCGGCAAAGCCGCCGCAAAGAAAAGAATTGTAAAAGTTGACAGTTACGGAGATGCACATATCGTTGCAAGTTTCAACAACATCATTATCAGTTTAACCAACAAAAGTGGTCAGGTAATTTCATGGTCTAGTGCTGGTAAAATGGGTTTTAAGGGAAGTAAGAAAAATACGCCTTATGCAGCCCAGATGGCAGCCGCTGATGCAGCAAAAACTGCTTTGGATGCTGGTTTAAAGAGAGTAGATGTATTTGTAAAAGGACCAGGATCAGGCCGTGAAGGTGCTATCAGGTCTTTGTCTCAGTCTGGTATTGAGGTAAATATGATCAAAGACGTTACTCCATTGCCGCATAATGGTTGCCGCCCTCCAAAGAAGAGAAGGGTATAGACCCCCATCCCCTAAAGGGATGTTTAAAACTTGAGTTTCAATGGCTCAATTAGTTCTTTAATTTTCATTGTCAGCATATTGCTGATAAGATTATAACCATAAGTTCAGCCTCACTTTTTCTTTTGAAAAAGGTAACGGGGCGGAATTCATTTAATCAAAGGGTGGCTAATTAATTTTTTACGATTTTTTACCGATTTGTCCACCGTTTCAAAAAAAATCGAAATGAAATAAACTATGGCAAGGTACACAGGACCAAAAACAAAGATCTCCAGGATTTTCGGAGAGCCGATTACAGGCAACGGAAAATGGTTAACTAAAAATAGTAACCCTCCCGGAATTCACGGTGCAAACCGTAAACGTAAAACTTTAGGCGAATACGCACTACAGTTACGTGAAAAGCAGAAAGCAAAATACACTTATGGTTTGCTGGAAAAACAATTCCGCAAAACATTTGATGAAGCTGCAAGACGCAAAGGCGTAACAGGTGAAAACCTGATTAAATTGTTAGAAGCCCGTTTGGATAACACTGTTTTCCGCATGGGTATTGCCCCAAGCCGCCAGGCTGCACGCCAGTTGGTAAGTCACAAACACATTACTGTAGATGGTGAAGTAGTAAACGTTCCTTCTTTTTCATTAAAGCCAGGCCAATCTATTGGATTAAAAAATAAGAGTGCTGTTAATACATCTGTTACCAGTATGATCCGTGGAAAAAATCCAAAATTCAACTGGTTAGATTTTAACGAAGCTGAAATGAAGGGTGTTTTTATTGCTTATCCAGAAAGAGAAAGTGTTCCTGAAAATATTAAGGAGCAATTGATTGTGGAATTGTACTCTAAGTAATAATTAAAAATTCAAAAGTAAAAACCAGGCCTTCAGTTTTAAATTTTGAATTTTAACTTTTGAATTGCTCAAAAGGTACAAGTGAGTGACACAACGATGCAGATTAGGACTGCGAATGCCGGAAACAAATAATAATCACAAACATTTCTGCTGCTAATAAAGGTTGCAGGAAAAAAACAAAATACAAATGGGCATATTAAATTTTGTTAAACCAGATAAGATTGTTCTTCAGAAAGCAAACGACTTTGAAGCACAGTTTGAATTTCGTCCATTGGAACCAGGATATGGTGTAACCATTGGTAACTCTTTACGCCGTGTATTGCTGAACTCCTTAGAAGGATATGCAATCAGCGGTATCAATATTGTTGGCGCTGATCATGAGTTTGCCACCATTAAAGGTATTACTGAGGATGTTACTGAAATTATCCTGAACCTGAAGCAGGTTCGCTTTAAAAAGAAAGTGGACCATGAAATTGCTACTGAAAAGATTACGCTTTCTATCAAAAATAAAACCGAGTTCACTGCAGGAATGATTGGAGAAGCATCTCCTGCATTCGAAGTAATGAACCCTGAGCTGATCATTTGTATCATGGACTCAAGTGCTAAATTAGATATTGAAATTACCATTTCTAAAGGCCGTGGTTATGTGCCTGCAGAAGATAACAAGGATAGGAATAATCATTTTGGATACATCTCAACAGATGCGATTTACACTCCCATAAAGAATGTAAAATATTCTATCGAGAACACCCGTGTGGAACAGCGTACAGATTATGAAAAGCTGATCATGGAAGTGATCACTGATGGTACAATTCATCCGGAAGAAGCTGTAAAACAGGCGAGCCGTATTTTAATACAGCACCTTATGATCATTACAGATGAGAATATCACTTTTGATACTAAAGAAGACAAGAAAGAAGATTTAGTGGATGAACAAACTTTACAACTGCGTAAAGTATTGAAGACTCCATTAGAAGATTTGGATCTTTCTGTACGTGCATTCAACTGTTTAAAAGCTGCCAAGATCAATTCATTAAGCGAACTGGTACAGTACGAGCAGGAAGACCTGATGAAGTTCAGAAACTTCGGCCAGAAATCTTTAAGTGAAATTGAACAGGTGTTGAATGAAAGAGGCTTAAGCTTTGGTATGGACCTGAGCAAGTTGAAATTAGATGATGAATAAAGCTATCAGCTAATAGCTAAGAGCTATTAGCTTTTTCAAACACAAGTACCTCACAAATCCTGACACGGTGTGAGGGAATTAAAACACAAACGTCATGCGTCACGGAAACAAGAACAACAATTTAAGCAGGACTGCCTCTCACAGAAGAGCGTTACTTGCTAACCTGGGAAGCCAGTTGATCACTTACAAAAGGATCACTACTACTTTGGCTAAAGCAAAGGCTTTGCGTACTTACATTGAGCCGCTGATCACAAAAACAAAGAATACTGCCAGCAAAGAATCTATTATGCACAATCACCGTATTGTGTTTAGTTACCTGATGGATAAATTAGCTGTGAAAGAATTGTTTACTGTGGTAGGTCCAAAAGTAGCTAGCCGCCCGGGTGGATATACACGTATCATTAAGTTAGGAACAAGACCGGGTGATGCTGCTGAAATAGCGATGATTGAATTGGTTGACTTCAACGAGATCTATGGTAAAGGAGTTGCTAAAGCTGAAGAACCTGCTAAGAAAACAAGAAGAAGCGGTGGCAAGAAAAAAGCAGAAGGTGATGTGGAAGCAACTACAGCTGCTCCTAAAGCTAAAATAGCAAAAAGTGATGACCTTAAATTAATTGAAGGCATCGGCCCAAAGATTGCAGAAACATTAACTGCAGCCGGTATCGTTAATTTTGCTGACCTTGCTGCTTCAACGACTGAGAAGATAAAAGAAATTTTAGATGCTTCTGAAGGTAACTTTAATGCTGCCGATGCAAGTACATGGCCCGAACAGGCACAGTTAGCTGCTGATGGTAAAATGGATGAGCTGAAAGAGTTGCAGGATAAACTAAAAGGCGGAAGAGAAGTATAATGTGTAACAATGTAAATTATATGAAGCAAACTTTAAAAGGTTTGCTTTTTTTTTGAATTTTATTTTACTTCTTATTTTTACAAAAAAATAATTTAATTAAAGAATGAAGAACGAAAACAAAGCAGTGTTATTATTACAAGATGGTACTATTTTGCATGGGAGGGCTTTTGGCAAAATAGGTACCAGCACCGGGGAAATTTGTTTTAACACGGGTATGACCGGATACCAGGAAGTATTTACTGACCCGAGTTATTATGGGCAAGTATTGATCATGAATAGTGTTCATGTGGGTAATTATGGTGTAAAAGCTGCTGATGTGGAAAGTGACGGTGTGAAGGTAAAGGCTGTAATTGGAAGAAACCTGGAAGAACAGTTTTCCCGTTTGCAGGCAGATGGTTCTTTACAGCAATATTTCGAGCAACAAAATGTGGTGGCTATTGATGGAGTGGATACAAGGGCGCTGGTGGCGCATGTACGTACACAGGGAGCTATGAACTGCATTATATCATCTGATAACCTTGATGTCGAATCATTAAAGATTGAGTTAAAGAAAGTGCCTTCTATGGCCGGGCTTGAACTGGCTTCAGTTGTGTCTACTAAGGAACCATATTATCTGGGAGATGCTGAAAGTAAAATACGGGTGGCTGTACTAGATTATGGAGTGAAGAAAAATATTTTGAATTGTTTGGTTGAAAGAGGAGCGTATGTAAAAGTGCACAATGCGAAAACAAGTTTTGTAGAAATGCAATCATTTAACCCAAACGGTTATTTTATCAGCAACGGTCCTGGTGATCCTGAGCCAATGGATTATGCTGTGAAAACAGTGAAGGAAATTTTAGCTGCTGAAAAGCCATTGTTCGGAATATGCCTTGGACATCAGTTACTGGCTTTGGCAAATGATATTCCAACATTTAAAATGCATCATGGCCACAGGGGATTGAATCATCCGGTAAAAAATATCATTACCGGTAAAAGTGAGATTACCACACAAAATCACGGCTTTGGTGTAAACCCTGATGCAGTAAGGGCTTCAAGGGATGTAGAAATAACCCACCTGAATTTGAACGATGATTCAATTGAAGGGATCAGGATAAAGAACAAGCCTGCATTTTCAGTTCAATATCACCCTGAAGCAACACCGGGTCCACATGACAGCAGGTATTTGTTTGATGATTTTATGGCGATGATGCAGTAGATTTTTTGTCACTTTAATAAATAGCGTTTATATATTTTTCTGCTGTAAATTGGAAGCATGAAATCTACCTCTTTAGTAATTATTTTATTGATCGGCTTATGTATGGCCATGTACTTTCTTGGTAAAAGAAGCGGTACAACAGAAATAAAAGCTACCATCATCAATAATACCCAACTGGTAAAACAGATCGCAGAATTATCATCGCTGGAAGTGACTGGCAGCACTACTGCAAAGATCACCAATGTGGATAATGAAGACGGAATGTGGAACGGCATGAAAAATTATTTTACAGAAAATACATTACAGGTAACGATTCCGTATGTGGCTAAATATGGTGTGGATGTTTCTAAGGCGAATGTTACAATCAATAAAAATGATACTGCTATTGTGATTACTTTGCCAGCTTGCAAAATGCTAAGCCTTCAATTGCTCCTGGACAGAATAGAATTGATGAACCAAACCGGTCTGTTTGCTCAAACAACTATTGGAGATATGAAAAGGGCTCAACAGCAACTGTATGCAGCTTCCAACAGTCAGCTCAGTAACAATGCGGCTTTACTGGAAAAAGCAAAACAGCACATCACTGAAATTTACAATCAATGCTACAAGAGTTTTGGATACAAGGTAGTTTGTAACTTTACCCAACCTTAAAAATGTTGCAATGCAAATAGCGATCATCAACGGACCTAACCTGAACCTGCTTGGAAAAAGAGAACCGGAAATTTATGGCACCCAAACTTTTGAAGATTACTTAGAAATTATTAAGGCTAAATTTCCTGCAATTAAATTTCAATATTTTCAGAGTAATGTTGAAGGAGAATTGATCAACGAAATTCAAAGCGTAGGTTTTTCTGCTGATGGCATTATCATCAATCCTGGCGGCTACACACATACTTCCGTTGCTTTGGGCGATGCGATTGCTGCTGTTAAAACTCCCGTGATAGAAGTTCATATCTCTAATATTTTCGGAAGAGAGGATTTTAGAAAAATATCCCATGTATCTGGTAAAAGTGTTGGTGTTATCAGCGGTCTTGGATTGAAAGGATATGCATTGGCCGTTGAATATTTCCTGGATAAATAACTGCATTGATTGTTAAGGGTTACAGGAAAAACAAGAAATACAAGAAAAATTCTAATCTCACTGTATGCTTCGATCAACAATTAAATTGCTGTTGCCTCTTTTTCTTTTTTCCTCCGTGTGCAGTGCACAAAATTTTGGGGGCAACTCATCTTCAATTAAATGGATGCAGGTGAATACGCCTGAATCCAGAGTGATCTTTCCCAAAGGTTTAGACAGCCAGGCCAACAGGGTCAGTAATATTATCCGGCTTTTAGACAGTACTACCTTATACAGTATTGGTGATAAAAGAAGAAAATGGAATGTGGTGTTACAAAACCAAACAACGATTTCTAATGCTTATGTGAGACTGGCGCCTGTTATCAGCGAACTCTTATTAACGCCTGCTCAAAATAATTTCTCCTACGGGAGCCTGAGAGCGGATGATAATCTTATCATTCATGAAGACCGGCACATGCAGCAGTTCAGTAATTTTAATCATGGATTTACAAAAGTATTTTCTTTCTTGTTTGGTCAGGAGGGACAATTGCTTGCAAATGGTATTACCATACCTGACTACTTTTTTGAAGGCGATGCTGTATGGCAGGAAACATTGGTGAGTAAACAGGGCAGGGGAAGAATGCCTTATTTTTTTAATGGAATGAAGTCGCTGTGGCTTGCTGATAAAAAGTATAACTGGATGCAGCTGAGAAATGGCTCCTTAAGAAAATTTGTTCCTGATCATTATGAACTGGGCTACCCGGTACTGTTATATGGCTATGGAAAATACGGTGAAGATTTCTGGAGAAAAGTAACTACGGATGCAGTCCGGTTTAAAGGACTGTTTTACTCTTATAATAAAGCGGTGGAAAGATATGCAGGCAAAAGCTACCAGCAGTTTACAAAAGATGCATTACAGTATTATAAAGAGCAGACGTTAAGCAATTCAACAGCACCGGATAATTTTAATTACATTACTAATACGCAAAAAAATAATGTGGTGGATTACCTGTACCCCCAGTTCGTAAGTGATGATACAATCATTGTTACAAAGGAATCCTACAAAGAAATCAATTCATTTTACTTTTTAATAAACGGGAAAGAAAAAAAATTAAGGGTGAAGGATTATGTAACGGATGATTATTTTTCTTACAACAGCGGCAAAGTGGTATATGCGGCTTATCAAAGTGATTCCCGTTGGGCAAATAGGGATTACAGTGTAATAAAACTGCTGGATATTTATTCCAATGAACAAATACAACTTACAAATAATTCAAAATATTTCTCACCGGATATTAATAAAGATGGAACTGAAGTGATTGCAGTAAGGGTAAATGAAGATGGCAGTAATTTCTTGCATCGGCTGAATGCAGTAACAGGGGAGTTGATTTTACAGATACCTAATCCCAACAATTATTTTTTTACCCAGACAAAGTATATCAGCAATGCTTTAGCAGTATCTGCAGTAAGAAACCCTGCAGGAGAAATGGCATTGGTGAAAGTTGATCTTACAACAGGAGCTGTAGAAGCGTTAACTGAATTTAGTTATAATGTGCTGGGATATCCAAATGTAAAAAATGATGTTGTTTATTTCAGCATGACGGATAATTACAGCAACAACAGGGAGATCAAACCAGCAGACCGCATATTTGCAGTAACGCTTACTGATAAAAAGCTTTACCGCATCAGCAATAATATTAATGGAGTATATCAGCCGGTAATAAATTCAACAAATCAGCTGATATTTACTGCTGTTACTGCGGATGGTTCAAGGCTGGTGAAAACAATTTTTGAAGGATTGTCTTCAAAAAATTTAGTACATACAGAAAGGCCAGTTTTGAATGAAGTGCCTGCAGCTTTTGCACTGCATCGGACCGGTGCTGGGGTGCTTAATAAACTTACAGAGACAAAAACAGAAGTGACAAAATATAAAAAATCATTTCAGTTACTTAATTTTCACAGCGCCAGGCCATTTGCTGACGATCCCGAATTTGGTTATACTTTCTACAGCGATAATATTTTAAGTTCTTTTCACAGTGAAGTGAAATACACCTACAACCGCAATGAACAAAGTCATGCTGTTGGATTTGATGCTGTTTATTCCGGTGCATTTCCTTTCCTGAGAGCAGGAGTGGAACGTAGCTTTAACCGTAAAATAGATACCGGAACTTCTGTTGTAAGAACATTTAATTATAATGCAACAAAATTATCTGCAGGGTTTTCCATTCCACTCAATTTTATTAATGGCCGCACTTTAAAATACCTGAGTTTTGGCGCTGGTTTTAATGCTGAATATATCCCTTACCAGTTGGTGGGTAAAGATGTAAAAACAAAAGCGCTTAATTACCTCAATTCCTTTTTTGTTTTTAGTAATCAATCAAGAAAGCCAAAACAATTTATTAACCCTGCCTGGGCACAAACATTAACGGTAACATACAGGGATGCATTTAATATTATTGATAACAAAAAATTGGTGGGGGATGCATCGCTATATTTCCCGGGATTATTTCGCAACCATAGTCTGGTAATAGATGGAGCTTTTCAAAGAAGAGATACTTTAGGAGGCGATTTTTTCAGTAAAACATTTTCTTATTCCCGTGGATACCAGGATTTAAACCAGCGCCGGATGTATAAAGTAGGTGTGAATTATCATTTTCCTTTGTGTTATCCCGACTGGGGTTTTGGTAATATTATTTTCTTTCAACGCATCAGGATGAATGCATTTTATGATTACGGAAGAGCTCTTACCAAATTTAGAAATGGAACACTTACTGAAATAAAGAGCAGAAGTACCGGAGCTGAATTGAACTTTGATACAAAAGTATGGAATGCCTTGCCGGTAAGTTTTGGTGTAAGATACAGCCGCCTGCTGGATACTGACCTGCTTAATCTCGGGGCTGTTAACAGGTGGGAAATTATCTTACCAATTAACCTGATTCCCAATTAGTAAAAATTTATAAAATATGGAATAATAAAAAACACCCGGCAGCTGCCGGGTGTTTTTTATTATTTTAATAACAGGTAATTAATGGGAGTTGTGGTTTAACCGAATGTTTCATTACAACTCCCTGTTTAATCACTTTGTGCCTGGTAGTTTAATTTTTAATTACTTTTTGGTTACTGCTGATCACTCCGTTTATAGCCACCTGAACAACATACATTCCTTTTGATAATCCATTCAAATTTGAAATCTGAAGATTATTTGTTCCTTTATTCACATTGATTTTTGTTGATACTACTGTTTGCCCACTGGCATTCATAATTTTTGTTGTGGCATATCCGCTTTCTGCAGCCTCTATTTTAATTGTAATGTTTTCAATAAAAGGGTTTGGAGAAATCTGCAGTGTATTTACAGATTCGGCTTTAAGCTTAACAGTAACTATTTTACTATAAGATGCACTGCCGTCTTTATCAACCTGCTTAATGCGGTAATAAACAACATATTTATTTTTTAATGCTGCTGCATTGTCTTTATATTGATAAGACTGTTGTGATCCAGTATTATTTTCTGCTGCAAAAACAATCGCCGCAGTACTGTAATTAGCTCCGTCAAATGATCTTTCTAATTCAAAATGATCATTATTTATTTCTTCTTCCGTAACCCAGTTGCAGGTAACTGTAGAGCCTGAAACCGATGCGTCAAATGAATAATATTTAACTGCTAATGGTCCACCAGTTGAACTGAAAACAGTACAGGTATAAGTACCATCATTTGTATGAAAATAGATGGTCCACACGTTAGTAGGAGGCATATTACCAGAAGTAACGCAATAACTGATGTAGCCATTATTTCCTCCGGCATGAGATGTTTCAGGAAGATTGAAAGTGACATTGCTTTTAACTCCATTAATTATTACAGAGTCAATGGACGGAACATTTGAGAGGTCTATTGAAGGAAAGCTCAACCGTAGTTCACCCAGTGAATTACATGTGCCATTACCATTATTTCTTTTAAATGAGCTTGGACAAATGTTTTGTGCAAAGCTTGTGATGCTCATTAGAACGAGCGCTGTTGAGATTGTAAGAGTTTTCATTTTATTTAATTTTTGGGGTACAACCTATCATTGCTCATAGCATGCCAAAAGTTAACTACTTAATAAATAAGCTGTTGCAATATTTTTTTTGAAGAAATTATCCAGATTATGGAAGGATTATTTAAAATATGGAACTGGAAGTGTGAGATGGAATATTAAAAGTGGCCCACACCTTATATGGCGGGTAGCATATAAGGTGTGGGTAATGATTTCCAGACTCCCATTTTTGAAAGTTTATATAACCTGGTGTTTTGAATGTACTTTGAGAACTGTAACATCTATTTAAAATAGATGAGCCGGAGTTTTATACCAAAAACAAGAAAGTCGTTTAAGATGGTGATCCAGACCATGCTAAACGACTTTTTAAACTTGATAAAACTAACACTGAAGAAACCCTGTATAATATTTTAAATTTTCCTTTTTAATTTGATGAAGTTTCATTTTCAGCCTTCCTTTCCTTCATTCCTTCATCGCTTGTTATTAATTAGTTTCCTAAAACGTGCCAGAAAATAAACAATTGAAAATGAGCGTTATGTAAAATATGATAGCGTATTTTATTCTACATTTCAGATAATAAAAATGAATAATGGAAAATTAATACACAGCGGATGCTACAAGTAGGCATCAGGCTTATGAAAGTGATGTGCTAAAAATTAAAGAAGATTATTTTAAGGAGGTTTAGATAGTATCAGCGCTTAAAAATTTTACCAAACCACAAAGCGCCGTATTGCTTGGTAAAATAAATGGCAGCAAAAATGTACCACCTTAGATCGGGATAGAATTTTTTCATAAAGGCTGCATGATTTTTTATAGAGGTGGTACGGATCTTTATCCATTTGTCTTTGCTCACACTTCCTTTGTGGATGTGCATTACTTTGGCTTGTGGAAGAAAATGTATTTGATATCCGAGTTGTTTAAAATCCCAACACCACAAAGTATCCTCACAATACATAAAAAAATCATCAGACAATTTCTTTTTAGGTAATTGCTGAATAATTGATCTTGGGAACAACATATATGCTCCCCACACCCAGTCACAATCTGCAAAACTTTGATGATCGAAATAATGATGCAGCATCAATGCTTCCCTTTTTGCTTTGGGTAATAATTTATAAAAAGGAAATATCTCTAATAACTCCCAGCTAATAGTTCTGAAGCGGCGGCAGTTATATTGTACTTTTCCATCAGGATAAAGCAACTGGCAGGTAACCATGCCAACTTCTTTATGTTGTTGAATATAACCGAGACAAATTTCAGGAGCATTATTGATCAGCTCTGTATCACTGTTCAGCAACAACAGGTATTCACCAGTTGATGCATTTACGCCTAAATTATTTCCACCTGTAAAACCTGTATTGGTGGAACTTTTAATTAGATTGATAAATGGAAATTTTTCTTTGAACAGGTTGGCATCACATTCCACGGAAGCATTATCCACTAAGATAATTTCATATTCCACCCCCTGTAATTTTTCTTTTAATGAAGCAATGCAATTGCAGGTGAGCTGAAATGTATTATAATTTATGATGACAATGGATAGTTGCATAATTGTTATTGCATATTTCCTGAAAAGGGCAGTTGATTAAATACGCTCCAGAATTATAACAATCTGATCTCCCTTATTTTGTTTGTTTAATTTTTTTGCCAGAAAATGGTAACGATAAGTATCCAGGGATAGCAATCTTTTTTTTCTGCTGTTATCCTCAGGATTAAGCGATAGTTTTTTTAAATAAAGCTCACTCCCTGTAAATTGAAAATGAAAAGAATCATCATACAGGGTTTCTATATTATATCCTCCAGCCTTTTGTATTGCAAGTTTTATACTTTTTCTCGTAAATAAATTAACATGCCTTGGCGCATCAAATTGTACCCAGTTTTCCCTGTATTTTTCAAATGAGAAAGAATCAATAACAGGAAATCTCAATAATAATTTTCCACCGGAAGGCATTATTTTTTTTAAATCCTTTAGTAATTCAATAGGGTCAGGAACATGTTCAAATACATGATTTAATGTAATTATATCCCAGAAAGTATTTTTAAAGTTTGATAAATTATTTGATAAATATATTTCTCCACTGATCTCAATATTTTCAGGTAGATACAGATCATACCCCCTTGCATTTACAAAACCAATTTCCATTAATTCTTTTACAAATTGCCCTGCGCCACAACCGTAATCTAATATTTTTTGCTGTTTAGAGATACCCTTAATTGAGAGTAATGCTTTCAGGGCTGCAGAAAAAAGAATACTTTTTTTGAAGTTAAGCGACAGTAATATCTTCCTGAGTTTTGTTTTCAACGAAGGTTTACTTAGTACTTCATTATTAAAACTATTTTTACTGCTGAAGCTGTAATACTCTTTACTGTTATAGTACTTTTCAATCTTTTCAGGCAAACTATTTAAATGTGTATGCCCACATTCTGTACATTGATTGTATTTAAATTTCTCTTTCAGACCCAGCATTTGTTCTGTAACTTCTATTTCTTTGGTGCCACCTCCACATATATTGCAGTTAATCATTTTTCTTATTTAATATAATTTTAGATAACCCCAAATCCTAAATTACTGGAGTATTTTTTATAAATCTTGCATATATGACCAAAACATATGCACTTATGGATATTTACGTGCAATAAAAAAATACCTTTCTTTTAATGCAATAATGATAATAAATGCAAATATATTTGGAAACAAAACTAAAAATGCATGAAATTATTTTTTACACCATTACTGCTGATAACAACTATAAATTTTGCAGCTGCCCAAACAAATTGTGATAGCTGGGTTAATTTACAAAATAGATTTGCAGCAATTACTGTAGGTGATTTGGATGTTACAGGAAATAAAATAACTGTAGAGGCATCATTTAATATGACAGGTCCTTCAGTAAATATTGTTTCCAAGCATTTTGGAGGGGGAGATGTTAACTATCTCTTACGGCCGGTAAGAGCTGAAATAACCACAGATATTAGTGGATTTGTGGTTACAACCCAGGGAGCATCGCCCTGTAATGATGTACTTGAATTGAATAAAACTTATCATGCAGCGTTAGTTTATGATGGCAGTACACTTAAGTTTTATAGAAATGGAGCATTGATAAGTCAGGTGCCGGCTTCAGGAAATTTGATTACAAATAATTGGAATACTGGCATCGGAGAACATGCTCCGGTAGTAACTCCATTACTTAACGGTAATCCAAGCCCTTATTATCATAATCAAAATGAGGGGGAGGGGTTTTATGATGAATCCTTCCGTGGATTTATTAATGAAGTACGTATATGGAATGTTGCTCGTACGCAAGATCAGATCAAAACTTATATGAACGCCCCTCTGCCAGATCCAACTACACAAGTTGGTTTAATGGGATACTGGGTTTTAAATGATTTACAAAACAGGCAGGGCAACGCCACATATAATGGCACCATTGAAGGATTAGCTGCTATCGGCCAAACTAATACCAGTTGTACATTTATAGCTGATTCCTGCAATGTTGTATTGCCTGTAAAACTAACTGATTTCAATGCAGCTGTTTTTGAAAAGAAATCAGTGAAATTGAATTGGCAAACGGAAGGTGAAACCGGTATCATAAGCTATACTATAGAAAGATCTGAATCATCTGACTTTAAACTTTTTGCCAGTATTGGTACAGTTAATTCTTCGGGTGGAAGCACTGCAAACAACTATTCATTTACAGATAATACACTGTTGAACAATAAACTTTACTTCTACCGTTTGAAAATAAATGAGGTTAGCGGATCTGCATTTTATTCGGTTATTAAATCTGGTAAAATTTCAGGACGATCTTATTCCGCAGATATTTACCCCAACCCAATACAGGAAGGTATAGTTAATATAAGGTTTAACGATGTTGCAGGAAAATCAACTATTACTGTACTTAATAGTATTGGCCAGGTTTTAATCACTAAAAATGTAAGTGCATCCCCGGGTACTGTTGTTACAATTGATTTAAAAAAATATTCAAAGGGTAACTTTTTTATAAATATTCTTACTGAGAATAATAAAATAGTGAAAAAGATTATACAGTTATAATTAAATACTGTAGTTGATATTTTAACTGACCAATGATGTCTGTCGTTGGTCAGTTATTTTCACGAAACCTTATAAAAAAATGGCCTGTTTATAGCCATTCTTGGGAGATAGCGCAGGAGGGTAAGCATGTTTTTAACATAACCGGAAAAATTATCCCAGGAAAATTGGGCCCTCTTTAAATTGATCATCTTATCAATCAAAAGGCAAACAAAAAATACAGGTACGTTTGCAAGATAGATGAATGCATTTACAAAAAGCCAGTGCAGGCCCAGTTGCTTTCTTATCCTCAGCATATTGGATATAATAATTTGCCTGCCTTTTTTATTCCAAACATTTTTTCCGTTTTCATTTTCCGTTGTATCGTAATAATCATTGCTGGTGCCACCAAGCAGATGAATCACTTTTGGTTCTGAAAACAAGAGCAGCTTACCATTTTTTCTTAACCTGTTGCACCATTCAATTTCTTCTGCGTACATAAAAAAATCAGTATCAAAATATCCACTCTTTTTAAGCAGGTCTTTTTTTACCATGATAAATGCTCCAACGATCCAGTCAATTTCTGTTGCGTCATTAAATTCTTTTATGCTTGGTACTGTTGATTTAGAAAGATATCCTAACGAACGAATGATGTTGCCGGTATAAGGCAAAGGTAGTAATGAATTCAACCCACCCTTGATATTATAGGCTCCTGAAATCTGGTTAGATCCATCGGGATTTAGTAATTGCACTCCACATCCAATGGCCTCGTTATGTTTTCTTAATAATGCAGCACATTTATCAATAGCACCATCAAGTATAATCGTATCTGCATTTAGCAATAAGATGAATTCGCCTTCAGCAATTTCAAAACCTGCATTGTTAGCTCTGCCAAAGCCTGCATTGTAGCCCATTTGCAACCAGCGGGTGGCAGGATATTTTAACATTACCTGTCCCTGGCAATCATCTTGTGAATTGTTATCAACGAGGATAATTTCAAAGCTATTTTTTGAGGTGTGCTGGTAAATACTTTCAATACAATCCTGTATCAGTTTGGTGGATTTATAATTTATTATAATAATAGAGATGTCCATCTTTTAATTATATGCCACAATATTTACAAAAGGAGAAAGAAAAACACTATTGGTTTTACCAAACAGAGAAATAATTTTATTTAGCAGTACAGCCAGTATATTCATTGCCTTTGAACTATAATGCGTATCCCAATAACCAGCTGTATAAACTATTTTAAATCCTGTTTTTTTTGCAATTTCGGTATGCTCTTCCCGTGTAAGCAGATGCTCAATCCATACTCCTGTTATACAATCGCATGTATTGCTTCGCAAGCTGCTGTCCGAAAATCCTGGTTTATCATTTACAAAATGACTAACCGCATCAATAAAATCCTGCTGACCTTTGCCCCGTGTGATCTTAACAACTTCAGTGATTTTTTTTTCGTTTAGGGATGGATACAGTTTCTTTATTTCCTGCAACCGCTGCTGTTTATAATATTGCCTTTCTACTTTTTTATGAATGTAAATATGGTACAATCTCATTACAGGGTTATGAAAATTTGCAGTAGTGGTAGAATAAACAACAGCTTTAGGGTTGTGCCTGAAAATAACATTGTAAAATTCCGGCAGGCTATATATATGTTCAATTACATTTCTTGACACCACTATATCGTACTGTATGTTTTTTGATGCTGCAAAATCAGCCACTGCATTAATATCTCCTGTTACGTAATCATCGATTGTAATACCAGCTTGCTTACAAACAGCTTTTGCTGTGGATTGCCATTCCGGTAAATGATCGTTGTAATCGAATCTTTTAAAACCAAGCAACCCTCCCAGCATAAACAACGTTCCTAAGCCTGCACCATAATCAATAGCATTGATCTCACTTAAATTTTTGCCCGATAACTTAACAGCCTCATATAAAATATGTGCACTATTTTGAATAGAAAAGAAAAGCCTGTGGCCTAAGTGATGATGAATAAAATAATCATTGTAAGTGTCTGCAGCATCCAGTGTGGATGTGTTAAAATTTTTAAGTGAGAAAAATAATTCATTGGCTTTGTCATTGATCAAAGCTCCTAAACTATCTTTCTCTGCTAAGAAGATTTCTTTACTGCCGCCGGTACTCATCAGCTATTGTTTATTCTTACTTCTTTTAAATGTGTAATAAGCAAACCACAGCAGTATTGCAAATAACAACCAGGCGCTTACAAGTGAAATTTTGTAGCTCGTGTTGAAAATTGTTGATTCAAACTTAAAGTCAATAGTATGTTTGCCTGAAGGGATTACCAATGCTCTTAACACATAATTAGCTTTAGCAATCGGCACTTTCTTTCCATCAATATAGGCATTCCAGTCCTTATAAAATATTTCACTGAACACCGCCAGGTTAGCTGCGTTACTGTTGCTTTCATATTTTATTTCAATATTATCAAAAGCAACTTGCTTGATGGAAGCGCTGCTGTCTGTAGGCACAAATGCACCAATAATATTTTTAAATGAATTGTCAATAACAGCAGTATCCTTCGGAGCAAAATTATCGAGCGCTTTCATTTCATTCACCGGTCCGTCCACATATTTTACACCCTTCACAAACCAGCAATTACCCAACGATTCCATATTTGGCATCGCTACCGTTTTGCCATCCTGCATTTTTTGAATCAGGTATTTTGCATTCAGCATATTTAATACTGCAGGGTTGGGCTGTCCGCTTAACTGGTGTGTGGCTAAATCATCATATATGCCAAGCTTGGCAGGATGATAGCCTCCGATTGATTTATGGAAGTAAGATGGTTTGGCATCCTGGAACGGATCACCACCAGTAAGATCAAATACCCTGTAATTAGGGTCCACATCTTTCATTATGATTTGGTCTGCATCGGTTGCAGAAAATTCATTGGCCTTGTATTTATCTTCTGTTTCAAAACTTTTTTCGTTAATGTAGTGCATACCAAATGGCAGCAGGTCTAAAACAACCAGCAGAGATATTCCTACTATTAAAATGCTGCTGTTTATTTTCTTGTATGCAAACAAACCTGTTAAACCTAGTCCTAATAGCACAAACAATAAAGCTCTTAAAATATCGCCACCCAAAAAAGCCTGCCTGTCTTTCCTTAAACCTGTAAGCACACCTTTGGCAATTTGACTATCTCCTTTACTCTGATAAAGTAACTCTTCATATAACCTGTTATCTGTTTCCGCTTCATATTGCTCATTTATCTGTTGCATTTTTGTACTCAGTGTACTATCCTGTACAGAAAAAGCAGTGTTGATAGCAGCGGTACGTTGTTTATTTTCTTTGCTGTAATCGAAGCTGAAATACATAGCACCGGCAACAGCAAAAATTGCAGCCATTGCAATAGCTGTTTGTTTGAGTTTTTTTATTGCAATTGTTTTGTCAATATCAATCAGTTTATCAATTCCCATAACAGCAAGCATTGGGAATAATATCTGTGGAATTACTAACGCCATTTCTGGTGTACGGAACTTGTTGTAAAGCGGCAGATAATCAAAAAGAAAATTATTGATAGTTGGAAAATATTTCCCCATCGCTAATATTATCCCTACCAAACTTGCAGTTAAAATCCACCACTTGTGTTTTCCATCCAGCAAGAACATGCCAAGTACAAATAAGAAACAAACGATAGCACCCAAATAGGCAGGGCCTGATGTAAAAGGTTTTCCGCCCCAATATATTCTGCCTGAAAGATTGCCAGTGAAATTATTGATCTGATCTTCCGGCAAGTTTAATTTTTCTGCCAGGTAAGTCGATACATGAGATGTTTCATTCAGCTTCGGGAAAATATTATATTCACCGTCTCTTTGCGAAAAATAACTGCCATAGCCTGCAATACCAGGGAACATCAGCGTGAAAGATTCCATTTTTTCATTGCTCCACTGAAATGCATAGTCCCTGGAAAGCCCTTTAGTTTTATTTTTTTCAACACGGTCGTTGGATTTGTTATCTGTTTTACTGTCCATTACCAACTGACCGCCACGCTTTGAGTCTTTTGCAAAATCATATACGGGGAATAAAATGATAGCATTGATCATTACACCTATTATTGCACCAAACATTGCAAAGCCAATTGCTTTTGTGGCATGTAGCAATTCTTTTTCTTTAATCCATTTGATAAAGAAAAAAGCAGTCATGATGCCAATGATGAGGAGCAAATAATAGCTGATCTGTTGGTGGTTTTGATATAGGTGCAGTGTAGCAAATAATGCTGTGAATACAAATCCAGGAATATATTTTTTGTCAAAAAGTAACAATATACTTCCTATAAGTGCAGGTGCATAGGCCATTGCCAGCAGCTTGGTATCATGACCAGCCACAACCAATATGGGGTTGTAAGTGGCATAAGCAAAGGCAAGACTTGCAAATATGCCCACATATGGCCGAACCTTTATGCACAGGCAAAAAATATAAAAACAAATACAAGAAAGAAAAAAGAAATTCAATGGTTTAGGCAGCCATAATTGAAATGCCTTGTTAATATAGTCTACAGGAGTTTTAGGTCCTTCGAAAATAATATTATAGGCAGGCATTCCTGAGAACATGCTGGTAGCCCACAAAGGATAAACACCATGTTTTTCTTTGTATTGTTCACTCTGGTGTTTCATACTCTCCACCGCAGTTACATCACTTTGTTGCAATACCACGCCACTTTCCAGGGCAGGCTTGCAAAAAATAACAGCAACGATCAAAAAAACGGCAATGGCTATTCCATGCGGCAGCAGCGTTCTCAAATTAAAGTTCTTCATGAATCAGGTAAAATTTAAGGCGGCAAATTAACTTAAATATGTTGAATAAAAAGGGGTAGGGGAAGATTGGCTTAGGAGTTTAGAGGTTTAGGATGTTTAGAGGTGAGGGGAATAAAAACTCACCTGTTTTGAGAAAAGTTTTATTTCTCTTATTAACCAATGCATCCTTGATCATCTTACTTTGTTGGTGCCCACCACCAGGTGCTCTAAATTATGTTCTTCAAAATATAGCTTGGTGATCGTTTCTGCCTTATCTAACAATGTTTGCAATTGTTCCTGCTTTTTCCCGGTTAATTGATAAGCTTTTTTAAAAGCTGCTGCTTCACTTAATCCGATGGTTTGTTGTAATGCTTCTTTCAGTGCAATAATATGCAGGCCGTTGTCTTTTAAATTCCCCAGTTCAGCAATCATCCAGCTAAGGGCATAAAAATATTTTTTGCCCAGCAGCAGAAAATATTTGGTATCTCCTGCGTCTGGCATTTTATTAAATGGGGAGTTGATGATTTCTTTAGTAAGGTATTTAGTGAGGTGCTTTGGCGTAGTTTTATTATCAGCCAGTTGAATACATCCCTGCAGTGCTTGTGGATAAATGCTTAACCACCTTAGCTTACGGCGGAGCTCATGCACATCAGTTTCCATGTTTTCATAGTGGTATTTTTTCTTTTGAATAAATTCAATGATCTCATAAATTGATTCGCCGTAAAATTCTTTTATGTCTTCTATTTCTTGTTCTTCCTCCAGCCAGTCTGCATCATTTAATTTGCCCTGTATTTTTTTTACCCTGCTTTCATCAGGATTGAACCATTTTTTTTCAATCAGCAATTCATTCAGACTTTGTATTTTTTCTCTTGTTTGTGCCTGCAGGTAACTTACAATGGATGCAGGTATATTTTTTTTACTTGCAAAATCCTTCGCAATTGCATTGTAATAATCAATTGCTCCCAATGCATCTTCCAGTAATTTGAAATGTTCTTTTATTTTTGTGAACTTTTTTTTGTTGTGCAGTTCTGTATACAGTTTGGCCAACCCCTCCAGCATAAAAAGTGGTGTCCGTGCATTATTGTTATACAACCACAAGGCTGGATTTTTTTGCTTTGCAGCTTTATCTAATAGTGTTTGTAGCTGGTTGAGGTAAAGATTAAATCTTTGTTCGCCTTTATGCATTGTGATGATTTTTATAATTTATGTTTGATAAAAATTCTTTTTATTTCAAAAAATGATACGGTACCACCCACCCATTTTTTGTCTTTGTTATACCGTGTACCTATCATCTTTCCTTTACTCAACCTGGAAAGATTGTGTACTCCCACAGGTCTTTCCCATTCTTTTTTCCAGAAATAAAATAGCCGGATCTCTGCTTTAGCCGGCCCATCCGGAGTTTTAATTACGTCGGCATATTTTACTTTACGTTGCAGTATCCAGTTTTCGGGGTCTTTTACATTTTCAATATCTTCTTTTGTAACATCAATTACCACACCCATTCCTGCAAAGGAGAACAGTGGTTTTAAAACATAATTTTCTAAATCCAATGGTATCTCTTTCAAGTCGCTGAGGAAAACTGTTTTGGGTACATATGTATGATCAATGAATGGCAAAGTGAATTTACTGATGCGGTTAAACCAATTTGGATGCGACACCCATTCCACTTCCCAGGGGTAAGTAAAATCAATAACATTGGTCAAGTCTTTTTGTTGCTGAAGATCGTCGAAAATAAGCCGGTTGTATATCTTTTTAACCTGTATCCTTTCTCCGTTGTTTTCATAATATAATTTATTTCCTTCTGCAATAAGTTTGGTAACGCAAACTGTTTTTATACCCAATACTTTTTCGGTGCAGTAAAAATCGATCCTGGTTTTTTGTTGTTCAGGAAAAATTTCCAGCAAAATAACATGCGCTGGTTTTTCATCACCAACAATAATTTCTTTCAATAATTGCAAATAGGTTTCTTCATTATAGTTATTTAGGTAGGCATCATGTGTGGGGGGGATATTTGCGTATTCACGGGTAAACTTTGTATGATATGCCTGGAAAGCAAACAAGGTAGGGAAGCCCTGCATTTCTATCAACTGGGGCTCTAAGACTCCTTGTTCATTTTCACATATACCAAAATCAAAAACTACAAAGTCAGCATGGTCTGATTCATTTGGCACTAAAATATTTTTTGGGGTAGCCCTCTCTGTAAGTGCTTTAAAACCGGGCTGTACAATTACATCAATGATCTCCTCACAGGCGTCCAGCATTTTTTGTGTAAAATCCTTTGGAATATATATCGGTGTTTCTGCATTCCGGAATTCCAGGGCACCGGGGTGAAGATCTTCGATCTGCTGAAGATAAGCCTTGTATTTCTCTTCAGTGAACTGGCTGTTAAAAGCTTCCCGTAGTTCTTTCTGCATAATCTGTCAGATAGTGAAATGAATAATTATTGTATTAATAAAAATAGGCATAAAAATTAATAATTAAACAGAAAGACGGAAGCTGAAATTTTGCAGGCTACTACTAAAATTTACCAATAGAAGTAAATAGAAAACAGCATTGAAAAGATCAGTGCTGCTATAAAATAATTTATATTATTAGTTAAACAGTAACTCCCTGCAGGCTTTCAACAGCGGTGGTTAAGAAGTTTGGCAGAATATGGGAATAGGTGTGCAGGATTTTATCCGGATCATTCAAATGATCTATCATGCTCTTCCATTTATGTTCGCCGTAATTTTCGATCACTGTTTTCTTTTTTTCTTCTGTTTGCAGGTACATGCTCATACCTACTGCATCTGCCTCGGGGTGAAATTGTGTGCCAATCATATATTCATTAAACCTTACTGCCATTACAGCTCTTTCAAGATCTACATGTGGCCTTTCTTTTTCTATTGCTAAAATGTGTGCACCTATCTGATGAAGACGGTCTTTATCGGGTTCTATCACCTGGTAATCCCTGCTGTCAACACTATAAAAAGGATCTTTCATTCCATCAAAAACTATTTCATGTTTACCTGCGGCCAGCAAATGAACGGGGAATACACCAAAAGCGGTGCTTTTTCGTTTACAAACATTGCCTACTGAATAATGCCTGCAGGCTAATTGAAAGGAATGGCAAATAAAGAATACATGTTTTTTGTGAGACCTGTTTTTCCTGCTGTTCCAGTGTTCTACCTGGTTCAGCCAATGGAAGTATACTTTTTCCCACTCGCTGTTAATGCTTTCCAGCGGACTGCCGGGCCCTCCGCTGGAAATAAAAATATCATAGCTCATGTCCGGCACTTCATTTTTCTGCCGTACATCAAATTCATCCCAGATAATATCCAGGTTTGTTTGGTCACTAAATTGATTCAGTATTTCTCTTATACAGCGCATTCCCTGGTTTGCCACACCATCATACAAGTCTAATATTGCCACTCTTATACTTTGCTTCCCACTTAAATTCATGCGACAAAATTAACGATTTTTTAAAATCAGAAAGCCTTACAGAAGCTAAAATGTAATTGTATCAGGCAAAAAAACAATCCCGGAGTTTCATGCTCCGGGATAAAGTATTCATTATTTTTCCGAAAAATTATATGCCTGATAAAAAATTACCGTGGATGTAATCCACCACATCCACCAGGTTTTTATTTTGCTCATATACTGCCATCTGCCTGTCTGCGCCAGTACCACCTTCCAGTATTTTATGCACATGATTAATGGCGTGCCTGCTTCCTAAATGCGGTACCACATCATCCACAAAATCCAGCAGTTCGTAGATCAGCACACGGGTATTCACTTCTTTTTCTTTTCCAAAATCAATCAGGCTGCCGTCGATACCATAGCGGCTTGCCCTCCATTTATTTTCGTTTAGCAAAGCCCGTGAGTACATCATAAAATTCAGGTTCTGGCTGCGGAGCATATACAGCTTTGCACAAAGTGCCTGGAACAATGCAGTGATGGCAATCGTTTCATGCACCGTCATTGGAATATCGCAAATGCGGAACTCTACTGTATTGAAGAAAGGATGCACCCTCAGATCCCACCATATTTTTTTTGCATTGTCAATGCAGTTGGTTCTTATCAGCAGGTTCACATAACTCTCGTATGCTTCTATGCTTTCAAAAAAATCAGGTATGCCTGTACGTGGGAACTTGTCGAATACTTTTGTGCGGAAAGATTTGTATCCGGTTTGTCGCCCCTCCCAGAAAGGAGAATTGGTACTGAGTGCATACACATGCGGCAAAAAGTACCGGGCCGAATTGGCAATATGTATGGCCAGCTGCCTTGATTCCATGCCCACATGCACATGCAGACCAAAAATGAGATTGCTACGGGCAGCTTCCTGCAATTCATTCACAATTTCACTGTACCGGGCATGATCAGTGATTAGCTGACTTTCCCAGTGGCTGAAAGGGTGTGTGCCGGAAGCGCCTAATTTTAACCCAAGGCTATCACCAATTTCACTGATGGTTTTACGGAGCGCTGATACATCCATAAACGCTTCATCCACATCCTGGCAAATATCGGTACCCACTTCCACCACGGCCTGGTGCATCTCTGCCTTTACTTTGTCTTTGATTATTTTTTGTCCTTCCTGTACAATTTTTTGTTCATGGCTTTTTAATTCCCTTGTTACAGGATCTATCACCATGTACTCTTCTTCCACACCAACAGTAAAATTTTTGTATGAAATGTTTCCCATGTTTTTAAGTTATAAGTTAAAAGTCAAAAGTTAAAAATACTTGTATATAAGTAAATCAGGCTTTTGATTTTTTACTTTTTATTTTTGACTTAATAGAGTTTTTCTTTTGCTGCACTTCTTTTTATGTATTCACCCCAGGTAAGGTTATCAGCTCCATCCACATGAGCCATCGCTCTTTCAATGGCATAGCTGGCTGCGGTTTCCACAACCCACTCAAAATTCTCATCTCCTACACTGGTTCTTTCTGCATCGGGTGCAGGGTTGCAGAAATCAATTGCATAAGGAACGCCATCTCTTAATGCCAGTTCTACTGTGTTAAAATCATAGCCCAAATAATGATTGATGCGTAATACAATATCCGTCATCATTTTTAATTTTTCCTCTGAAGGTTTAAAGTCTGCAACATAACGAAGGTGATGTGGGTTACGTGGTTCATAACTCATAATGCGTACATACTTTCCGCCGATACAATAGCAGCGGTAATATTCTTCAAAAACAATTTCTTCCTGCAGCAGCATAACCAGTTCTCCCGTTTCAGCATGTTTTTCAAAAAAATCATCCACCCCTGTTAGTCTGTAAACATTCTTCCATCCACCGCCTGAAAAAGGTTTCATGTATGCCGGGAAACCGATATAATTAAAAATGGTTCCCCAATCCAACGGATAAGAAAGATTGCTGAATGAGTCAGCAGAGGTATCTGCCGGTAAGTCTCTTGAAGGTAGGATAACCGTTTTTGGAACAGGTACATTTATTTTTGTTGCTAAACAGTTGTTGAAAAATTTTTCATCAGCACTCCACCAAAAAGGATTGTTGATAACAGCAGTACCACACAATGCTGCATTCTTAAGATAGGCCCTGTAAAAAGGTACATCCTGGGAAATTCGGTCAATGATTACAGCGTATTCGGAGCTGTCGCCCTGTACTACTTTTTCTATGTAAACCGGTTCGGCCATTATACCATCAATATTTTTGCTGTTTACCCTTGCTACAAAGGCATCGGGAAAACTTCTTTCTTTTCCGTGCAGGACTGCGATCTTTTTCATGATTGTGAAATTGTAGGATTTGAGAAGAATTGTTTAGCTGTTACCAAATATATTTTCATCATATCTATTTTCCAAATTAATATTCTGTGCAGATGAAACCATATCTGAAGCATGTTAGTTAATACAATGGTGTTTAATTACCAATTCGATGAACACCTGAACTGATTCTAAGTTTCCTTATTTTTGAAAATATGCAAAGGAAAAATGTGAGCAAAATTGTTGTTGAAAATCACGTACTGTTATCTCATTATTTAAAAAGAGAGGTGAAGGTGGATTGTTACCTACCTGTAAATGTTGCCGAACCGGAAGATATGAGTTTGTTGCTGATCAATGACGGACAGGACCTGGTAACAATGCAGTTTGAAAACATACTGGGCAAATTGTATGAACAACATGCAATAACGCCTTTGCTTTGTGTGGGTATGCATTGCTCCGGGGACAGGAAGAATGAATATGGTACAGCCAAGATCTTAGATTATAAAGGCCGGGGTGCAAAGGCTGGTTTGTACACTCAATTTGTAATGGAAGAACTGCTGCCTTACATCCGTAAGAAATATGCAGTACCTTCTTTTAAAGAAAAGTCATTTGCGGGGTTTTCGTTAGGGGCATTGAGTGCATTGGACATTGTATGGAATAATCCGGCAGATTTTAGTAAAGCTGGTGCTTTCAGTGGTTCTTTCTGGTGGCGGGATAAAGACCAGGAAGATGCTGATTTTGATGAACAGAAGCATCGTATCATGCACCGGCAGATTAAAGAAGGAGCTCATTATGCCTGGCTTAAATTTTTCTTTGAAGTAGGTACACAAGATGAGACTGCAGACAGAAATAATAATGGAATTATTGATGCAATAGATGATACCATTAGCCTGATTGATGAGTTAAAACGTAAGGGGTATAAAGATAAAGATGTAGAATATCTTGAATTGAATGATGGCCAGCATAATGTGCCTACCTGGGCAAGGGCTTTTCCGGATTTTTTGAAATGGGGCTGGGGTAAATGATATTTTTTTAGAAATAAAAGAGCCATGATGTTAATCATGGCTCTTTTATTATATTATTTTCGACCAACTTTTATTTAGTTCTCCCGGGATATTCTTCCAAAGCTTTTCCCAGGCAATCCACAGCCTTATTAATGGAATCTGTATTCAATACATACGCCAGCCTTACTTCCTGTTTACCTAATCCAGGTGTTCCATAAAATCCACTTGCCGGTGCCAGCATCACCGTTTGTCCTTTGTAAGAAAAAGATTCTAACAGCCATTGACAAAAAGTATCGGCATCATCCACGGGCAATTTGGCCATTGCATAAAATGCACCACCGGGATTTGGACAAAATACCCCAGGTATGGCATTCAGTCTTTCTACAATGGTATCCCTTCTCTTTTTATATTCAGCCTTAGTTATGTCAAAATAGTCAGCAGGCAGATCAACTGCCGCTTCTCCCAATATCTGTGCAAAGCTTGGAGGGCTTAACCTTGCCTGGGCAAATTTCATTACTGCATTTATCAATGCTGTATTTTTTGTAACAAAAGCACCGATCCTTCCCCCGCAGGCACTGTATCTTTTGCTGATCGTATCCATCAGTACTACATTTTCGTCCACACCGGTAAGGTGCATGGCACTGGTGTGGGTTCCTTCATAACAGAATTCACGATAAGCCTCATCTGCAAATAAATATAAATTGTGTTTAAGGATGATCTGTTTTAGTATCTCCATTTCTTCCTTACTATATAAATAGCCTGTTGGATTATTGGGGTTACAAATAACAATTCCCTTTGTTTTGGCAGTGATCACTTTTTCAAAATCTTCAATGGGTGGCAAGGCAAAGCCAGTTTCAATAGAGGAGGTGATAGGCTTTACTATTACACCAGCTTCAATGGCAAATCCATTATAATTAGCATAAAAAGGTTCAGGTATGATGACTTCATCACCAGCATCCATACAGGCCATGAAACCAAATAGTATAGCCTCGCTGCCACCAGTTGTGATAATGATCTGTTCCGGTGTTACATTAATTCCGACCCCTTTGTAATACTGCACCAGTTTTTTTCTATAACTCTCATTACCAGCGCTGTGGCTATATTCCAGCACTTTAAAGTCACTATTGCGAACCGCATCTAAAATAACTTCCGGCGTGGCAATATCAGGTTGGCCAATATTCAAATGGTAAACCTTAATACCCCTTTTTTTTGCAGCTTCTGCGTAAGGCACTAATTTCCTGATGGGGGATGGTGGCATCTGCTGGCCACGGTGGCTGATTGATAACATGGTACAAATATAGGCTCCTCCTATCAGCAGGCAAATGTTTAGTCCAATATTTTGGTATCATTCAATTCAAGTCAGGAAACAGATCATTCATCTAAAATTTTCAGCTGAAGTATATTGTCGATTTTGGGTTTAATCTAATTTTGGTGCTTCCTTCTGCAGAAAGTTTAAAAATCCTCAAAAAACTTTTCAAAAAACCTTTGCCATTTCATTTCTACCACTTACCTTTGCACTCCAAATTAAAAAACGAAAGTTTAAAGTTCTTTAAATATGTCACAACGAATCAGAATCAAACTGCAGTCTTACGATCACAACTTAGTTGATAAATCAGCTGAAAAAATCGTAAAAACTGTACGTAGTACGGGAGCAGTAGTAACAGGTCCAATTCCTTTACCTACTCATAAGAAGATATTCACCGTATTGCGTGCCCCACACGTTAACAAAAAAGCACGTGAGCAGTTTCAGCTGTGTACGCATAAGCGTTTGTTAGATATTTACACCAGCAGCAGCCGTACAGTAGATGCTTTGAGCAAACTGGATCTGCCAAGTGGTGTAGATGTTGAGATAAAGGCCTGATGAACCGTTTTGTTGAGCTCTGCTATGCTGAGATTGACAAAGCAGGCAAAAGGTCAGTTCTTAAATAAAATATTGAAACATCCATCTCCTGTCAGATTGAGTTAATCGAAATCAGGAGCGCTGGATATAAACAAAATACAATGAAAAGTATTATTGGAAAGAAAATTGGTATGACCAGTATCTTTGATGCAGCAGGTAAACAAACTGCGGTTACCATCATTGAAGCTGGACCATGTGTGGTTACACAAAAGAAAACTGTTGAAACAGACGGTTACAATGCCCTCCAGATAGCGTTTGGCGACAAAAAAGAAAAGCACTCTACAAAATCCGAAATTAATCATTTCGCCAAAGCTCAAACTCCTCCCAAAAAAGTAGTAAAAGAAATCCGCAACAGCGAATCAGATAAGAACGTAGGTGAAACAATTACCGTAGACATTTTTACAGAAGGTGACAAGGTTGAAGTTGTTGGTACATCCAAAGGAAAAGGTTTCCAAGGTGTAGTAAAGCGTCATGGTTTCCATGGTGTGGGTGGGCAGTCTCACGGTCAACATGATCGTTCAAGGGCACCGGGTTCTATTGGTAACTCATCTGATGCTTCAAGAGTTTTCAAAGGAATGAGAATGGGAGGCCGTATGGGGCAGGACAGGGTTAAGACAAAAGGCCTGAAAGTGGTAAAGATTTTCCCTGAAAAGAATTACATATTAATCAGTGGATCTGTTCCAGGCCACAACGGTTCAATCGTTTTAATACAAAAGTAAGTATCATACATTTTGTGCCGCTGGCACAGAAAATAATTTGAATTATCATGCAAGTAGATGTTTTAAATATACAAGGCGAAAAAACCGGCAGAACTATTGAACTGCCTCAGGAAATTTTTGGTGCAGAGCCGAACAACCATGTTGTTTACTTAGCGGTGAAACAATACCTGGCAGCACAGCGCCAGGGTACGCATAAAGTAAAAACAAGAGCTGAAGTACACGGTTCATCTAAAAAACTGCACAAGCAAAAAGGAACTGGTGGAGCCCGTAAAGGTAACTTACGCAGTCCTATCTATAAAGGTGGTGGTACCATATTTGGACCTAAGCCACATTTATATGATTTCAAGCTGAATAGAAAAGTAAAGGACTTGGCTAAGATCAGTGCATTGAGCTTTAAAGCAAAAGAAAATGCAATTGTAGTGGTGGAAGATGTGACAATGGATGCCCCTAAATCAAAACAATTTGCCGGTATTTTGAAAAGCCTGCAGGTTGATAACAAAAAGACCTTGTTTGTTTTACCAGACTACAACGATAACGTGTACCTGAGTTTAAGAAACATTCCTGGTGTACAGGGTATATTATTAAGTGATATCAACACTTATGATATTGTAAATGCTAAAGTGCTGGTGTTTACTGAAAATGCAGCAAAGATATTTTCTGAAGAAGAAAAAGCAGAAGCATAAAATAAATCAGCTAATAGCTAAATAGCAAATTATAAAATTAGTATTATGAAATTGTCCGACGTTTTAATAAAGCCAATTTTATCTGAAAAGGTAAATAAGCAATCAGAAAAGCTGAACCGTTATGCTTTTGTGGTGGGCAGAAAAGCTAACAAACTGGAAATTAAAAAAGCAGTAGAAGAATTTTATGGTGTTCAGGTTACAGATGTAAACACTGCGGTAATGCCAGGTAAAGCAAAATCACGTAATACCAAAGCTGGTTTATTAACAGGACGCAAGCCTGCTAAAAAGAAAGCTTATGTAACTGTTGCAGAAGGTGAAACAATTGATCTGTACGGAACAGTTTAAGACTTACAATAACTTATTAAGAAATGGCATCAACTGCCGCAAAAGTTGACGAGTTAAAATATAAACAATGGCACTTAGAAAATACAAACCAACAACAGCAGGAACCAGGTGGAGAATTGGTAATGCATATGCAGAGATTACCACGAATGTTCCTGAAAAAACATTGCTTGAAAAACAGAGTAACACAGCAGGCCGTAACTCACAGGGAAGAAGGTCAATGCGTTACATGGGCGGCGGTAATAAAACAATGTATCGTATTGTTGATTTTAAGAGAGATAAGAAAGATATCCCGGCTACTGTAAAGAGTATCGAATACGATCCAAACCGTACTGCATTTATTGCTTTGTTGAGCTATGCAGATGGTGAAAAGCGTTACATCATTGCACCAAACGGTTTGCAGGTTGGTGCTACTGTTATTAGTGGCGACAATGTAGTACCAGAATTAGGGAATGCGTTACAATTAAAATACATGCCTTTGGGTACCAATGTTCACAACATTGAAATGCAGCCAGGACAGGGTGGTAAATTAGTACGGAGTGCTGGTGCAAGTGCACAGTTATCGAATAAGGAAGAAAAATATGGCGTATTAAAAATGCCAAGTGGTGAGTTGAGAAAAGTATTGATCAATTGTTATGCAACGGTAGGTGTTGTAAGCAACAGCGATCATAACCTGGAAAGTGCAGGTAAAGCAGGTAGAAACAGGTGGAAAGGTGTTAGACCAAGAACAAGAGCGGTAGCAATGAACCCGGTAGATCATCCGATGGGTGGTGGTGAAGGAAGGGCTTCAGGTGGTCACCCACGCAGCCGTACTGGTAAATATGCAAAAGGACAGATTACCCGTACAAGAGGTAAAGGCTCTGATAAGATGATTTTGACAAGAAGAAACGGCAAGAAATTGCCAAATAAATAGAATTAGTTTTTGGTTAAAATGGTCTAGCCTTAGGCGAGACAAATAAACAAAATTGAAAATCGGTGTGGGGAATTTAAATCTGCACATTGTAAATTAAAAAAACATGGCTCGTTCGATTAAAAAAGGTCCTTATGTAGATGCTAACCTGGAAGATAAAGTGTTAGGTATTAACGAGGGGAAATTAAAAAAGGGTGTTATCAAAACCTGGAGTCGCAGGTCAACCATTACTCCTGATTTTGTAGGACATACATTCGCAGTGCATAATGGAAATAAATTCATTCCGGTTTATGTAACTGAATTTATGGTAGGTCATAAATTAGGTGAATTTGCACCAACAAGAAACTTTAAAGGTCACTCAAGTAAGAAAATAGCATAAGAGTAATAAGTAATAAGTTATAAGTATCCAACTTACAACTTACCACTTACCACTTAAAACTTAATAAAAAATGGAAGCAGTAGCAAAACTTAGAAATTATCCCACATCACCACGTAAAATGCGTTTACTGGTTGATCTGATCCGTGGTATGGAAGTGGAAAAAGCTTTAGGCGTTTTACAATTCAGTACCAAGCATCCGGCTGTTCCTTTATACAAGCTTTTAAAAAGCGCTATCAATAACTGGGAACAAAAGAACACCGAAGTGAAAGTGGAAGATGCTAAGTTGGTAGTTAAAACAGTAATGGTAGATGGTGGAAGAGTGATCAAACGTATGCGTCCGGCTCCACAGGGAAGGGGTTATAAAATCCGCAAACGCAGTAACCACGTAACATTAGTTGTAGACAGCAAAAGTTAATAATTAAATCAAAAGAAATTAACCAATAATATGGGTCAAAAAACAAATCCGGTTGGTATCAGGCTAGGAATCATCCGTGGATGGGACAGTAACTGGTATGCAAACAAAAAAGACTTTGGAGCTAAGTTAATTGAAGATCATAAAATCAGAAATTACCTGAATGCCCGTATCAATAAAGGTGGTATATCCAAGATTGTTATTGAGCGTACGCTGAATAAATTAATCATTACTATTCATACTTCTAAACCAGGTATCATCATTGGTAAAGGTGGTGGTGAGGTAGACAGGATCAAGGAAGAGTTGAAGAAACTGACTGGTAAAGATGATGTTCAGATCAATATTTTGGAAATCCGTCGTCCGGAGTTAGATGCCCAGATTGTAGCAGATACCATTGCCCGTCAAATCGAAGGTCGTATCAATTACAAACGTGCAGTAAAAATGTCAATCGCTTCTGCTATCAGAATGGGTGCTGAAGGAATCAAAGTGAGATGTGGTGGCCGTATCGGTGGTGCTGAAATTGCCCGTAGCGAAGAGATCAAACAAGGAAGAACACCGTTGCATACATTGCGTATGGATATTGATTATGCAAATGTATTTGCACAAACAGTTTACGGAAAGATCGGTATTAAAGTGTGGATCTGTAAAGGTGAAGTATTAGCAAAGAGAGATTTGAACCCAAATATTTTAGTAGGTGGTGGTAAAGAAGGTGAAAGAGGATTTGATGGTCCACGTGGGGATAGAGGTGATAGAAGAGATGACAGGCGTGGTGGCGGTGGTGGTGACAGAAGAGGTGGCGGTGGCCAGGGTGGAGGAAACCGTGGTGGCGGTGGTGGAAGAAGATAATGCACCCCCGTTACCCTTAAAGAGGGAACAAGAAATTAAATTAATAGAAAGAGCAAAGAATTAAAAAGTTCTAAAACTCATAATTCAAAACTCGAAACTCATAATTGAATTAACATGTTACAGCCGAAAAGAGCAAAACATAGAAAAGCACAGAAAGGACGAATCAGGGAAGTAGCCAAAAGAGGTGATACCATTGCCTTCGGATCATTTGCTTTGAAAGCATTGGAACCAATTTGGTTAACAAACAGGCAAATAGAAAGTGCCCGTCAGGCAATGACACGTCACATGAAAAGGGAAGGAAATGTGTGGATCAGAATTTTTCCTGATAAACCAATCACAAAAAAACCAGCTGAGGTGAGGATGGGTAAAGGTAAAGGTAACCCTGAATACTGGGCAGCAGTAGTGGAACCAGGTCGTATCCTGTTTGAAGCGGATGGTGTATCAGTACAGGTTGCAAAAGAAGCTTTTGAACTGGCTGCACAAAAATTACCAATCGCAACCAAGTTTGTGATCAGGAGAGATTACCAGGCATAATTAATAAGCAGATCTGGGTAAAAAAGTGTAAAAGATAAGTGCAATACAATTCCAGGTTTTCAAATATTCAAAACAGCATACAATGTCAAAGAAAGTAGATTTTTTATCAAGTATCAAAGGGTTGGGTGCCGAAGACCTGAAAGCAAAGATTGCTGAAGATGAATTGAGGTTAAAGAAATTATCTTTTGCCCACAGCATCTCTCCACTGGAGAACCCGGTTAGCATACGCCTGTTGCGCCAGGATGTAGCCCGTTTAAAAACATTATTAAGAAGTAAAGAACTCGGTTTATCGTAAACCATAAATTTTGCAATCAATGAGCGAAGTAATACAGGAAGTTGAAAGAAACTTACGTAAAACAAAAACAGGTGTTGTTACAAGCAACAAAATGGATAAATCCATTACTGTAAATGTGGAAAGAAAAGTAAAGCATCCGCTTTATGGTAAGTTCGTAAAAAAATCTACCAAGTTTCATGCACATGATGAAAAGAATGAGTGCAGCATCGGTGATACGGTAAAGATCATGGAAACAAGGCCAATCAGCAAAACAAAGCGCTGGAGGTTAGTAGAGGTTGTTGAAAAAGTGAAGTAATAATGTCTGATGGCGGATGTATGATTTCTGATGTAAGAATTTATCACGCCTGAGTAATAAAAACATTTTTAATTGATTTGCGACTGCTGGTTTAAATCCTAAATCAGAAATCCTAAATCAGAAATTATAACGAAATGATACAGCAAGAAAGCAGGTTGAACGTAGCAGATAACAGCGGAGCCAAAGAAGTTTTATGTATCCGTGTATTAGGAAACTCCGGACAGGATTATGCTAGAATTGGGGATAAGATTGTTGTTACTGTAAAGGATGCAACTCCTAATGGTGGTATTAAAAAAGGAACTGTAAGCAAAGCTGTTATAGTAAGAACTGTAAATAAGTTGCGTCGTAAAGATGGTTCTTATATCCGTTTTGATGACAATGCAGTAGTACTGCTGAACAACTCAGACGAACCAAGGGGCACCCGTATCTTCGGACCAGTAGCAAGAGAATTAAGGGATAAGGGTTACATGAAGATTATTTCATTGGCTCCAGAAGTTCTATAATTAAACACACAATGAATTTGAAATATGCAAATATGCATATTTGCAAATTTGCAAATTGATAAAAAAATGAGTACAAGATTTAAACCAAAGTTCAACGTGAAGAAAGGTGATAACGTAGTAGTTATTGCCGGCGATGATAAGGATTTGAAGAAGCCACGTAAAGTATTAGAAGTAATAGTGGATAAAGCCCGTGTATTGGTAGAAGGTGTTAACATCGTTACTAAACACACCAAGCCAACTTCACAAAACACCAAAGGTGGTATAGTAAAAGTGGAAGCTCCTATTGCAATTTCAAACGTAATGCTTTGGGATGCTAAGGCTGGCGCTGCTACCAAGGTTAAGCGTACCAGGGAAAATGGTAAATTAATTAGAACATCTAAAAAATCAGGGGAGGTTATAAAATAATGAGTACTTCAACTTACACTCCAAGATTAGCAGATAAGTACACTAAAGAAGTGGTACCTGCTTTAATGAAAAAATTTGGTTACAAAACAATTATGCAAGCTCCAAAGCTTACTAAGATATGTTTGAACCGTGGTGTTAATGGCGCTGTGGCTGATAAAAAATTAGTAGATATTGCTGTGGAAGAGTTAAGCAATATCACTGGTCAGAAGGCTGTACCAACGATGAGTAAGAAAGATATCTCCAACTTTAAGTTGCGTAAAAACATGCCAATTGGTGCAAGGGTTACGCTTCGTGGAGTAAAGATGTTTGAATTCTTGGATCGCTTTGTATCTGTATCATTGCCACGTGTACGTGACTTTAAAGGTGTGAATGACAAATCTTTTGATGGTCGTGGTAACTATACACTGGGTATCACTGAGCAAATCATTTTCCCTGAAATTGACATTGACAAGATCAACAAGATCACTGGTATGGATATCACTTTTGTAACAACTGCAGGAACGAACGAAGAAGCGTTTGAGTTGTTGAAAGAATTGGGTATGCCTTTTAAAAATGTAAAAAAATAATTCAAAACAATCAATAAAACATGGCAAAAAAATCAGTTGAAGCCAGGCAGAGAAAGCGTGAAGTAATGAGCGCCAAATATGCTGAAAAAAGAGCAGCACTTAAAGCAGCAGGAGACTACAGAGCTTTGGATCTTTTACCAAAGAATGCTTCTCCGGTACGTTTAAGGAACCGTTGCCAGTTAACCGGCCGTCCAAGAGGTTATATGCGTCATTTCGGGATATCAAGAAATATGTTCCGTGATATGGCATTGCAGGGTAAGATTCCGGGTGTAACAAAGGCGAGCTGGTAAAATGCCCCCATCCCCTAAGGGGAGTAACACGAAGGATATCGCATTGAAATAATTTATTTAAAAACTAATTACAAACAACAATGGTAACTGATCCGATAGCAGATTTTCTAACAAGAATTCGTAATGCACAAATGGCTAATCACCGTATTGTGGAAATACCTGCTTCTAATTTAAAAAAGCGTATTACTGAAATTTTGTACGATAAAGGATATATCCTGAAATACAAATTTGAAGATGACAGCAAACAAGGTGTTATTAAGATAGCGTTGAAATATGATGCTGCAACTAAATTGCCTGTTATCCAAAGTTTAGAAAGAGTAAGCCGTCCTGGTTTGCGTACGTATGCTAAACCAGATGAATTTAAGAGAGTAAAAAATGGTTTGGGTATTGCAATCGTTTCTACTTCAAAAGGAGTAATGACTGATAAAGAAGCAAAGGCGCAGAATGTAGGTGGTGAAGTATTGTGCAATATTTATTAATACCAGTTTTCAGATTTATAAAATAAGATTTGACAATTAAGCCTCAGTCGTGGCTGAACACAAATCAATCAATAATAAAAATAAAAACCGACTATGTCTAGAATTGGAAAAAAACCGGTAGAATTCCCAAAGGGAGTTACCATCTCGGTAGGAGCAGATAACGTGGTTACTGTAAAAGGGCCAAAAGGTGAATTGAAACAGGAAGTGGATAGGGATATCAAAGTGGAAGTTAAAGAAGCAACTGTAGAAGTGGGCCGTCCTACTGACCAGATCCGTCATAAAGCATTACATGGTTTATACCGTTCATTGATAAGCAATATGGTGAAAGGTGTTACTGATGGTTATTCAAAAAAGATGGAATTAGTGGGTGTGGGTTTTAAGGCAGCTAACCAGGGAAATATCCTTGATCTTGCTTTAGGTTATTCTCACAATATCATTTTTGAAATTCCAAAAGAATTAAAAATTACCACTTCACAGGAAAAGGGACAAAATCCCATGATTACCCTGGAAGGAACAGACAAACAATTACTGGGTGCTGTATGTGCTAAAATACGCAGCTTGCGTAAGCCTGAACCATACAAAGGAAAGGGTGTGAAATTTGCAGGTGAGGTGTTGAGAAGAAAAGCAGGTAAATCAGCAGGTAAGTAATCATTAATTTTCAAATTATTCTCCGGCAGTATCGGAGGAACAAATAATAAGAATATGAACTCAAAAGCAAGCGCAAGGCAAAAGATCAGGTATCGCATCCGCAAAAAGATCAGTGGAGTGGCTGTAAAGCCAAGATTAAGTGTTTTCAGAAGTAACTCCGATATTTATGTACAACTGATCAATGATGCTGATGGTTTAACCATCGCATCTGCATCTTCAAAAGATAAAGACATCAAAGCTCAGAAAGCTAATAAGACCGATATAAGTAAATTAGTGGGAAGTGCTATTGCAAGAAAAGCAAATGACCTGGGTATTAAAGATGTTGTTTTTGATCGTGGTGGATACATCTATCATGGAAGAGTGAAAGCTGTAGCGGAAGGTGCAAGAGAAGGCGGATTGATATTTTAATTTTAAATTTTTAATAAGCACTATACATGTTAAAATCAAACGATAACAACAGCAGGGTAAAAGCAGGCGACCTTGAATTGAAAGAAAAGGTTGTTGCAATAAACCGTGTGGTAAAAACAACCAAAGGTGGACGTGCCTTTAGTTTTTCTGCTTTGGTAGTGGTAGGTAATGGTAATGGAATTGTTGGTCAGGGATTAGGTAAAGCAAAAGAAGTTCAGGAAGCTATTACAAAAGGAATTGAAGATGCAAAAAAGAACCTGATAAAAGTTCCGGTTATGCATGGTACCATTCCTCATGAGCAACTGACTAAAGAAGGTGCAGCTAAAGTGTTGATCAAACCAGCCGCTCATGGAACTGGTGTGATTGCAGGAGGCAGCATGAGGGCTGTACTGGAAGCAGCAGGTATTACAGATGTATTGGCTAAAAGTCTTGGTTCTGCTAATCCACACAACGTGGTAAAAGCAACCGTAAAAGCATTGGCTACTTTACGTGAACCAATTGCGGTTGCTAAAACAAGGCAGATTTCTTTGAAGAAAGTATTTAATGGATAAAAAGTTGAAGGTTGATGGTTGATGGTTTCTAAACCCTAAACCCTAAACCCTAAACCCTAAACTATAAGGGCATGAAAAAGATAAAAATAACACAGGTTAAAAGTGTAATCGACAGGCCGGAACGCCAGAAGAGAACAATGGAAGCATTGGGTTTGAGAAAGCTGAATGCAACTGTTGAAGTAATTGCTACTCCGCAAATTTTAGGAATGGTTACTAAAGTGAATCATTTGATACTGGTGGAAGAGTTAGCATAATATGCAAATGAGAAAATTTTGCAAATGTGCAAATTTTTTAACAAGCAGCACACCGGAAATTAGGCAGTTAACTGTTACAATTGAATTTTGCAAATTGGCACATCTGCAAATTTGCACATTATAAAAAACAAGCGAGGGGTGATACCCCGTAAGTACAAAATCAAAAAAACATGGAATTACATTCATTAAGACCAGCCAAAGGAGCAACGCACAAAGCGATTCGTATTGGACGTGGTGAAGCAAGTGGTAAAGGTGGTACCTCTACAAAAGGTAACAAAGGTGGACAGAGCCGTGCAGGTTACAAAAGTAAAATGGCTCACGAAGGTGGACAGATGCCAATTCAGCGCCGTGTACCAAAACGTGGCTTCAAAAACATCAACCGTATTGAATACAAAGTGATGAATGTTGGACAGGTTGATCACATTGCTGAAAAATATGGTTTCACAGAGTTTAGTCCGGAGAACCTTTATATCAACAGCATTATCAACCAAACTGATCGTATCAAGATCTTGGGTAACGGTGAAATAAAAGGAAAATTTACTTTTAAAGTCAATGCTGTTAGCGCAAAAGCCAAAGCTGCTATTGAAGCTGCCGGTGGAACAGTAGAAATAGTAAAGTAATTTAACGATATTTACAGACGCTTTCTGCCTGCCTTTATAAGGCTGGAAAGAAAAGCGTCTCTTTTAGTTTTAATAAGAAACAATTTAAAAGTATTATTCTGTGAAGAAATTCATCCAAACACTAAAGAATATCTGGAGTATTGAGGAGCTGCGGAAGAAAATATTGTTCACATTGCTGCTGGTATTTATTTATCGCCTTGGTTCATTTATTGTATTACCCGGTATCGATCCAAATAAATTAGCAAACCTGGCAAATAGTGCCAAGAGTGGTATGTTGGGTTTACTGGATGCATTTGTAGGTGGAGCTTTTCATAAGGCTTCCATTTTTGCATTGGGCATCATGCCTTATATATCTGCTTCTATATTTATGCAGTTGATGACCATCCTGGTTCCTCAAATGCAGAAGATTCAGAAAGAAGGTGAAAGTGGCAGAAAGAAAATCAATCAATGGACACGTTACCTCACAGTTATTGTTACCGCCTTCCAGGCTGCAGCTTATATTGGTTATTTAAAGAGCCAGGGTAATGCAGAAGCTTTAATAGAATCTTACAGTAACTATTTTGTGGTATCCACAGTGATTATCTTAACCGTAGGTACCTTGTTTGTAATGTGGTTAGGTGAAAAGATCACTGATAAGGGATTGGGTAATGGTACTTCTATCATTATTATGGTGGGTATCTTAGCCCGTCTTCCGGAAGCATTTATGCAGGAATGGGGCGCAAGGATCACCAAAGGTGGTGGTGGCTTGTTGATTTTCTTGATTGAGATCGCCTTCTTAGTAGCAATCATCATGGGATTGGTAATGCTGATACAAGGTACAAGAAGAGTTCCGGTAAACTACGCCAAACAAATTGTTGGTAACAGGCAATTTGGTGGTGCAAGAAACTTCCTTCCGTTGAAGGTGAATGCATCAGGTGTAATGCCGATCATTTTTGCACAGGCAATTTTATTCTTACCTACTATCTTCTCTGGGTTTACTGGTGGCGGATGGGCAAAATACTTTACCGATCATACCAACGTAGTTTACATGATTGTGTATTCAGTTTGTGTAATTGCATTTACTTTCCTTTATACAGCTTTGATATTTAATCCAAAGCAAATGGCAGAGGATCTAAAAAGAAATAATGGTTTTATTCCAGGTGTAAAACCTGGTCAGCCCACTGCTGATTATATTGGAACCATCATGGACAGGATCACTTTACCGGGTGCGGTGTTATTAGCATTCGTTGGTATTCTGCCGGGTATTTTTGAGCTGGTATTTAAAACACAGCAAAGCTTTTCTACTTTCTACGGAGGTACATCTTTACTGATTATGGTAGGTGTTATTTTAGATACGTTGCAGCAGATAGAAACACAATTGCTGATGCGCCAGTATGATGGATTGATGAGTAGTGGAAGAGTCCAGGGCAGACAAACAGTCACAAGCGGAATATAAGTAAACGCCCCTCCGCCCCTAAAGGGGAACTTTGGAAGAGCAAAATAATTTTCAAAACCCTGACGACATTTCGTCGGGGTTTCTTTTGGCAAATACTATTCGGAAAAATAAATTTCTCCCTTTAAGGGAGCAGGGGCATGATTCACTATAAAACAAAAGAAGAAATAGAATTAATGCGGATCAGCAGTTTGCTGGTAGGAAAAACGCATGCAATGATTGCAAAGGAAATTAATGCAGGAGTTTCTACACTCTATTTAAATAAACTGGCTGATGAATTTATCAGGGATAATAAAGGAATCCCATCGTTTAAAGGTTATGGCAATCCTCCATTTCCATTTGCCTGTTGTATGAGTGTAAATGATGCAGTGGTTCACGGGTTTCCTACAAAAGATGAATTGAAAGAAGGCGATATTGTGTCTGTGGATATAGGCGTGTTTAAAAACGGATTTCATGGTGACAGTGCTTACACCTATGCGGTAGGCAATATTCCGGAAGAAGTTAAAGCGTTGTTGAAAGCAACCAAGGAGTCTTTATACAAGGGCATTGAAAAAGCGGTACACGGCAACAGGGTGGGAGACATAGCTTACGCCATACAAAACTATACAGAGAGAGAAAGAGGATATGGCGTAGTGAGGGAACTGGTAGGGCATGGCCTTGGACGGAAACTGCATGAGGATCCCCAGGTTCCAAACTACGGAAAAAGGGGTACGCTTACCAAATTGAAAGAAGGTATGGTGATCGCTATTGAACCCATGATAAATTTGGGAACAAAGAATGTATTTCATGATAAAGATGGATGGACCATCCGGACAGAGGATGGTAAACCTTCAGCACATTTTGAACACAATGTGGTAGTGCAAAAAAATAAGGCAGATATACTTTCTTCGTTCACTGAAATAGAGGCTGCTGAAAAAGCGAACAGTAATTTATTTTCTGATTATTAATCTGTCATTCTTTATAAAACTTTAATACAAGTTTTGCAAACAACATTTATACGGCCCTGAACAGGGCCGTATTTCATTTAGACATTTTATTGTAATTTCATATCATACCAATTAGACTTTAAATTAATACCTATTTGTTGTATATTTGTGTATGCTACAACCCAAACAAGTTATCGTTAAAGAATCTGTTTCAGAATTACGT
>JAYWII010000041.1:0-57640 GCA_043788995.1 Chitinophagaceae bacterium
AGACCCCTTATTGATTATTGTAAATAACTCATCCACTTCTGCCTTTGTTAGTTTAATCGTATATCGTATCATTTGTAAAGTGTTTTACAAATCTACATATAATACGTCATATTATACTTAACTTAACACTAGAATTAATTAGACAAAATGAATAGAATATCTACTATTTGCTTTCTTATTGCTATCGGCTTAATTCTTTTTATTATTTGCTTGTCTTCATGGGAAACTAAAGAGGGACAGCTATTTTCAGGTATTTTATTATTGTATATGGGGACAATCATATTACTAGGTAATATTAAAGAAAAGAAGTCGACAATGTATGGACTAAGGTTTCGTGGAATTTCAACAGGAATAACATTAGTTATTGGGGGAGTTGTAATAGTAATTAGTTATTTTACTTAAGGGCATAAATAAACTCTTTCCCGGGTTTTATTCTTAGTTTTTAAAATTGTATACAGAGTCTTTTTAAGAAACTAAACCAAACGGTTATGTTTTTTTAAATGGGATTTCTTTAATTTTAGCAAAGAGAGAAACCGATTACTAAAATTATATCTTCCTGTTATGAGTGAAATAAACCGCATTGCAAAATTGTTCAGCGATCTGCAGCATGGTGATTGCTGGATAGGAACCAATTTTAAAAAAGTGCTGCACGGCGTGGATGCTGCCACTGCTTCAAAAGCAATCGGCAACGACACCAACAGCATCTGGCATTTAGTGTTTCATCTTATTTACTGGCGTACCAGTGTAATCAACAGGTTGGATGGAAATCTTAATCCGCCTCCGTTTTCTGATTTTAAGTTGCCGGATGAGCTGAATGAACAAAACTGGAAACAACTATTGCAGGATTTTGAAACCACTTATCACTTACTCCGCAGCACTATCAATCATTTTAAAGAGGAAAATTTAGGCAAGCCCTCTCCAAAAGAAAGCCAGACTTATTATCATCTGATCATGGGATGCCTGCAGCATGATACGTATCACCTGGGTCAAATTGTATTGATCCGGAAAGCACTCACAGGAATTCCTTACGATAAAATTTTATGATGCATTGTTGATAAACCTGGTACTATATCAGGTCTTTTAATTTAGCCACCACCTGGTCTATTTCGTCTTTGGTATTATGCCTGCTAAAACTAAAGCGTACCGCTATTTGATTAGGATTATTATTGATGGCCCTTATTACATGAGAACCGGCATCTGCACCACTGGTACAGGCACTGCCACCACTGGCGCAAATATTATTAATATCAAGATTAAAGAGCAACATTTCTGATCTTTCAGTTTTTGGAAAACTTACATTTAAAACGGTGTAAAGGCTATCCCCCAAAACATCTCCATTAAATGCCACACCGGGTATATATTTTTTCAGTTCATCCTGCATATAATATTTTAATGTGCCGATGTAAGCGCTGCTGTTATCATAATCAGCCGTTGCTAATTCCAGCGCCTTTGCAAAGCCAACAATACCATAAAGATTTTCCGTGCCAGCCCTCATATTTCTTTCTTGTCCACCGCCATGTACAAATGGGTTGATCCGAACATTTTCATTGATGTATAAAAGTCCAACGCCTTTAGGTCCATGAAATTTATGTGCGGCGCCGGTAATAAAATGTACCGGTGTGTTTCTCAGGTCGAAAGGATAATGACCAACAGTTTGAACTGTATCGCTGTGAAAAATGGCATTGTATAATTTGCACAACTCACCTACTGTATTAATGTCTAAAATATTTCCAATTTCATTATTGGCATGCATTAAGGTCACCAGCGTTTTTTGTTCGGTGGAAGCTAACAGCGTTTCAAGATCATCCAGGTCAACATGACCATCGGGCAATAGTTTTACATAACTCACTTTAGCCAGGCCAAGTTTATTAATGTATTCAACGGTATGCAGCGTGGCATGATGTTCTATTGAAGAAGTAATGATGTGTTTACACCCGAGATCCCTTACCGAAGCCATGATGGCTGTATTGCTGCTTTCTGTACCACCACTGGTAAAAAATATTTCCGCAGGATGTGCATTCAGAATTTTTGCAACTGTTTTTCTTGCCTGCTCTATCGCCATTCTTGTTTCTCTTCCATAAGAATAAATAGACGAAGGATTGCCAAATTTTTCTGTTAAATAAGGCATCATTGAATCCAATACAACTGGATCAAGTGCTGTGGTGGCTGCATTGTCAAAATAAATTCTCATAGCCCTATCCCCTAAAGGGGAATTATTTTTTTTAAAAAAATCATTTATGAATCCCTCCCAAAAATTAATGGATAAAATCCCCCTTTAGGGGATTGGGCGTTACATTACTTCACTGATATCTTTCATTAAGCGCCTGGCTATATTGGCGGCTGTGGTTTCAAAGTTACTTTCAGCATATATCCTGATAATGGGTTCTGTATTGCTGGTACGTAAGTGAACCCAATCCGTATCAAATTCAATTTTCAAACCATCCTCAATGTTGATCGGTTGGTTTTTATATTTGGTCTTAATTTTTTCAAATACATTTTTTACATCCACGCTTTGCTCCAGGGTTATTTTGTTTTTGCTGATAAAATAATCCGGGTAAGTATTTCTTAATTGCTTAATACTTCTTTTGCTTTGGGCAAGATGTGTGAGAAATAATGCAATACCGATCAATGCATCTCTTCCATAATGTAAATCCGGTACGATAATGCCGCCATTACCTTCTCCACCTATTACTGCATTTACAGCTTTCATTTTATTCACCACATTCACTTCTCCTACTGCACTTGGAAAATACTGTCCGCCATGTTTTTCGGTAACATCTCTTAAAGCCCTGGTTGATGACAGGTTGGAAACCGTATTACCATTTCTTTTACTCAATATATAATCAGCTACAGCCACCAAGGTGTATTCCTCACCAAACATGCTTCCATCTTCACAAACAAAACAAAGCCGGTCTACATCCGGATCTACCGCTATACCAAGGCTGGCATCATGTTTTACCACCTCATTGCTCAGTTCAGTTAAATGCTCCGGAAGCGGTTCAGGATTGTGGGCAAATTTCCCCGTGATTTCTTCATTCAATAAAACGATATCTTTTACCCCTAAAGCTTTTAGCAAAGCAGGTACTGCAATTGCGCCAGTACTGTTTACCACATCCACCACAATTTTAAATTTCGCTTTTTTAATGGCGGCTATATCTACCAATTCGTAATTAAGAATTGCATCAATATGTTTTTGTAATGATTCCGTATCAGCAACAGTGGAGCCTAATTTATCAACAGCAACAAAACTAAAATCTTCGTTGGCGGCTATCTCCAGCATTTTAATACCTTCCTCACCACTGATGAACTCTCCTTTGCTGTTAAGCAGTTTCAGTGCATTCCACTCTTTTGGGTTATGGCTTGCCGTTAGTATGATACCGCCTGCTGCATTTTCAAACACTACCGCCATTTCTACCGTGGGTGTGGTACTGTAATCAAGATCAATTACATCAATACCCAATGCATTCAAGGTACTGATCACCAAATTTTTTACCATTAACCCGCTGATACGTCCGTCTCTTCCAACAACAATTTTTTTGTTGCTGGTTTTTATTTCACTTTCTGATTGCCTTAATAGTAATGTTCCAAAAGCTGCAGTAAATTTTACGATGTCTACAGGAGTAAGGTTGTCACCGGTTTTCCCCCCTATAGTGCCACGTATTCCAGAAATACTTTTTATCAGTGCCATCCCGTACCATTTTAGTTGAACAGCAAAGATAAACAACAGAGATTAAATGAGGTAGTGCAAATATGTAATTTGAATTCCGTCAAAAACGCATTCGTTTGTTTAAAGGCAAATGTTCAGGTAAACTGGCAAAATATGGTCTTGCCTTTAAAAAATGTAAAAAGAAGAATAAATGACGCAGGATATTTACTTTAATAATTTTTGGTATTGCTGTTTATTGTTCACATTTTTTGAGTAAATATGGGTAAGCATTAGGACAAAATAAATAACTATACCACCTCAGCCCTAACCATAACTTAACTGTTTAAAAATTACCTTTGCAGTAAAATAACAATATTAGTATGTGGTTAAACAACATTTTAGAAACAATCGGTAATACCCCATTGATCAAACTAAATAAAATTACCCGGGATATTCCCTGTACTGTACTTGCAAAAGTTGAATATTTTAATCCCGGAAATAGTATAAAGGACCGCATGGCTTTAAAAATGCTGGAGGTGGCAGAAAAGGAAGGTAAAATAAAACCAGGGGGTACTATTATAGAAGGAACCAGTGGTAATACTGGTATGGGACTTGCCCTGGCTGCATGTATAAAAGGGTACAAATGTATTTTCACCACCACCGACAAACAGTCAAAAGAAAAATCAGACATATTAAAAGCAGTAGGTGCTGAAGTAATTGTTTGTCCTACCAACGTCGAGCCTTCTGATCCCCGTTCGTATTATTCAGTAAGCAAACGTCTGGCCACAGAAATTCCCAATAGCTGGTACGTTAATCAGTATGATAACCTGGCCAACCGTCAGGCACATTATGAACAAACAGGCCCCGAAATTTGGGAGCAAACCGAAGGAAAAGTAACACATTTAGTAGTGGCAACAGGTACCGGCGGTACTATTGTAGGAACAGGTAAATATCTTAAAGAAAAAAATCCCAATATAAAAATTTGGGCTGTGGATAGCTATGGCAGTTTATTAAAAAAATATTTTGATACAGGTGAACTGGATCAGAATGAAGTATATCCTTACATCAGTGAAGGATTTGGAGAAGACTTTGTGCCGGAGAATTATGATATGAATGTGATTGATGAGTTTACCAAGGTAACTGATAAAGATGGTGCGGTAATGGCGAGAAGGATAGCCAAGGAAGAAGGTATTTTTATCGGCTACAGTGCTGGCAGTTGCTTACAGGGGGTGCTGCAGTTAAAAGATCAGTTGAAAAAAGATGACGTGGTGGTTTGTATTTTTCATGATCATGGCAGCCGGTATGTAGGTAAGGTGTATAATGATCAATGGATGATAGAGCGGGGTTTCCTGGAGGTAAAAACTTTTAAGGATATTATTAGTGGAAGAGGTAATAAGCAAAAACTGGTGGTGCTGCAGCCATCTAATACAGTGGCAGAAGCTGTGGCGATGATGAAGAAGTATGATATTGAAAATATACCCGTGATGGAAAATGGAAAAAATACCGGGGCTATATCCGAAGGCGGGTTATTTGATAAACTGCTCATCAATGCCGGTATCCTTTCGCAAACAGTTTCCAGTGTAATAGAAAAGCCGTACCCGGAAGTAGCTTTTGACACACCTGTTGAAAGATTGACTGGTTTAATTAACAAAGAAAATGGAGCAGTGTTAAGTAAAGACGAATTGGGTACTTTCCACATTGTTACCAAATATGATATTATACAGGGGCTTGCTAAGTAAGGCAATTAGCAATTATACGATTTTATTTAAACCCTTATTCATGCTGCACCTTACGGATGCAGCATTTTTATTTACATCATTATTGATTTTTATTAAAATAGTAATCTTACGAACCATTTTATCGTAACAGTTCTTTTTGCCAACAGTAAAACCACCAGTTCACCAAGTATTTACTGATAAAGGAAAATAGCGCAAAAATGCTGATTGCTGTGAACAAATTGTGAATAATCTTTGCTATGAAGTTGATTGATAGAGATTTCATATCAATCTTATCCAACAAATCCTGAATAAACCAAACCAGTTTTTAAATTCCAATATCTGTAAAAAGCTAAAAAGATAGAGTCCAGTATCAGTCAACTTCACTCTTATTTTTAGCGAACAAGTTTTGATGATTCAATAAAATCATCAAACTAAAAAAAATAATCCTGGAAAAACTAATCCTTCCGTTACACTGTAGAAAGCTTACAAGTTAATCTCTGTCAACCTGGAAACTAATCATATCCTTTTTAACCCTTGCGAAAGCATTTCATTATTTATCCGGAATAGGGCATTCGGATTGCACAGGCTGGATGTATGAAAATTAGAATTTAGAGTGCCGGCTGTAATTCGTTGCATTCTGTAAACCTCAAAAAGTTATTTTTGGCTGGATAGGAATCCGCCGAAAGTATGTCTCCCACAAATTATTAATAATAATTGTGGGAGTTTTTTTTCCGGTAGTGCCAGTAGTTAAAATATAAAGTGTTTTTACTTTCCTGTTTACATATCAAAACAGTTATCAACATCCGCTTTTCACCAACAGTTTTTCAAAAAAAATATATTCACATATATCTTAATTGTGGATTACATCTGCATATTTTCAAAACTGGGTTTTACGCAAAAACCATTAAAAACAGATAATTATTACCAAGCCAATATTGTTATCGAAAAATTACGAGCTGGCAAATAATGGTTAAGAGTGAGCGGGAATAAGGTTTTAAAGCATTATATTATTTACATGTTAAAATAAGTAATAGGTAAACTTCCCGTTACGCTTCGTTTTACTACGTGTGTAATTCTACGAATGAGGCGGTATTAATACTGACGGTAAAACAGGGCGTTTGTTCTCTTTGTGAACAACTCAAAGGGGATGATATTTGTACCAGAAGTTGATTGATATTATTTATTAATTATCAATCTTATCCAAAATCCTGATAAACCAGTAAGATTTCAATCCAAAATCTTTAAAAAGCTGTAAAAAATCCAATATCAGTCAACTTCTATTTTTCTTTGAAACTGTTAAATTGACATATATAACAAAAATTCTTTCCAGACAAAAAAAACAAAAGGGGTTAAAAAATCAAGCCCGTTAGTTCAAAATCCTAAAGAAGACTAAAATTAAAATCCTGAGCCATTCCTAAAAAAGTGGCGTGAAAAACCAAAAATCAAATATCCCGGGTTTATGCCTTAAAAAGCGATGATAACCCCAAAAACCGAACGAAATGCAATATCCTGGCCTATGCTGTAAAAAGCGATGATGGCAGAAAGACCAAACACACTGAAACCAGAATAAACTTATTTCTGGAGAGGAAACCCCTCAAAAAAATTGATCCCGGGTAAGCTTTAAAAGGCTTATCAAAAAAAATCTTCCACAGCTGTTTAAAAACAGGAACTGTGGAAGTTTTTTTTTGCCTCTGCCTTAAATGGTTTTTGATTTTATCTCCCCTCAGGCTAACCTGATTTATATCCATTATGTTCATCTAATACAAAATCAGTTTCCTTCACTATACAAACAAATTTTTTATTTCCACCTTACGTGAAATGATGCAATTCTTTTTATTGCAGATATGCTGTTCATTCATTCCACATTTAATCCACTGCCTTTATAAATTATCTATGAGAATATATTTCTTTTAAAATAAAATTAACAAACTGTCGTTTACTAATGATAATTCCAAACAAAAAAACAAGAAACGCTTTCCTGTGAAAACTAAGAGTTCAAATCCTAAAGAAGAACGAAAACCAAATCCTGAATCCAGGCTGTAAAAAGCGGAAGATTCGAAAAACCAAAATCCAAGATCCCTGCCTATGCCGTAAAAAGCGATGATGGCTGGAAAACCAACACACTGAAACCCAGAAGTAAATTATTTCTGGAGAGGAAAACCCCTCTTAAAAAATTAAAGATCCCAGGACAAGCTGTAAAAAGTAAGTCCACCAAAAACCTTCCACAGTCAAAAGCTGTGGAAGTTTTTGTTTTTAAAAATATCTCCAACAGTACGTTTCTTTAATAATTGCATTCCTCTTAATTAATTAATACTGGTTGATTATTTTTATGTCATGATTCTTCAGTCAGTAAATGAGTTAGTATTTAAACCATCCTGTATTATTTCTTTGGTGCCATCTCAAACAGATCTGCTGTACCACCTGGGGTTAGATAAAGAAGTAAAGGGCATAACTAAATTTTGTGTGCATCCTGCAGAATGGAGAAAAACAAAACTGATTGTTGGCGGAACAAAAAATATTAAGCCGGGCATTATTAAAAAAGCTTGCCCAGACCTGATCATTGCCAATAAAGAAGAGAATGAAAAAAATCAGGTAGAAGAATTGGCAAAAGACTATAATATTTGGCTTACCGATATCATCAATCTGCAGAATGCTTTGCAAATGATAAAGGATATTGGTAAACTAACAGGAACAATTGCCAAAGCAAATGAACTGGTAAATAAAATTGAAATTTCATTTAACCATCTGATTATTCCGGTAAAGAAAATAAGAACCAGTTATCTCATTTGGCAAAAGCCATATATGACTGTTGGTGGTGACACTTTTATAAATGATATGCTCACCAAATGTGGCTTTGAAAATATTTATGCCAATCAAACAAGATATCCTGTGATTGAAATAGAAGAACTAAAAACACTTAATTGTGAATTACTGATCCTTTCTTCAGAACCCTACCCTTTTAAACAAAAACATATTAAGGAACTGCAGCAACAATTACCCAATACCAACATAATACTGGCAGATGGAGAAATGTTCAGTTGGTATGGAAGCAGGCTGCTGGAAGCCGGAAATTATTTTGCAAAATTGATTGCAACGATTTAATTATTGCTCATTCAACATTTTTCCAAATTCATTTATGCTTTTAACCGGTAACTATTGGAGGGCAAATAACATTTAAAAAAAACTCAAATTCACTTATTTTTGTAAAAAAACAACTACACATGAGTAAATACAAAGCCGGTGTTTTATTCGGCAAAGAATTAGAAGCGCTTTACAATGATGCAAAAGATAACCAGTTTGCATTGCCAGCTGTAAATTGTATTGGTACAGACACTATCAATGCTACTTTAGAAGCTGCAGCTAAAGTTAATTCCCCTATCATTATACAGTTCAGTAATGGTGGTGCACAGTTTATTGCTGGCAAAGGGATGCCAAATGATAAACTACAGGCCAATATATCGGGGGGTATTTCTGGTGCCTTACATGTACACAATGTGGCAAAGCATTACGGCGTACCGGTAATATTACATACTGATCATGCAGCAAAAAAATGGCTTCCATGGGTAAGCGGATTAATTGATGCAGGTGAGCAGTTTTATAAAGAAAAAGGCCAGCCATTGTTCAGTTCACACATGCTTGACCTTAGTGAAGAGCCACTTGAAGAAAATATACATACATCAGTAGAGTTTTACAAACGTATGGCTCCTTTGGGCATGAGTGTTGAAATTGAATTAGGTGTAACCGGCGGTGAAGAAGATGGTGTGGACAACAGTGATGTAGAAAATGATAAACTCTATACACAGCCGCAACATGTGGCTTATTCCTATACTGAATTAAGTAAAGTGGGTAATTTATTTACAGTAGCAGCGGCTTTTGGTAATGTGCATGGTGTTTACAAACCAGGCAACGTGGAGCTTCGTCCGGAAATTTTGAACAACAGCCAGGTGTATATTGAAAAAGAATTAAAGACAGCACCTAAACCAGTTTACTTTGTATTTCATGGTGGTAGTGGCTCTCCGCAACACCAGATTCGTGAAGCAATTGGTTATGGCGCCATTAAAATGAACATTGATACCGATCTGCAATGGGCTTTCTGGGAAGGTGTATTGAATAACTACAAAAAATATGAAGGCTATCTGCAGGGCCAGTTGGGTAATCCCGAAGGCGCTGATAAACCAAATAAAAAGCAATACGATCCAAGAGTATGGTTACGTAAAGGACAAGAGACATTTATTAAAAGACTGGAAACAGCTTTTGATGATTTGAACTGTATAAATAGAAATGCATAAATGCTGTATTGCAGTAATTTATAGATATCTGTTGAATATTTAAATAAATCCTTAACTTAAAACCAACACCAATGTAATCCCGTTTGCAAAGGTGGAAAAATTACTTATTATGGCAGCAGAAGAAGATTTTGAGGTATACCTAGGAGGACAGGAGGAGTCATCTGGTGCTGCTACAAGATCGTCAAGTTCCGGTAGCGGCTGGTTTAAGCGAAAGAAAAAAGGTATACTAACAGAAACTAAGGATAAAGCTGATGCACCAGAGGGATTATGGTCAAAATGCCCGGAATGTAAATATACCTGCACCATCTCTGAGCTAAAGGAAAACTTATTTGTATGCCCTAAATGTTCCTATCACCATCGGATTGGAAGCCAGGAATATTTCTCTATTTTATTTGATGATAACCAGTATAATGAATTGTTTTCGAATGTTGTATCAAAGGATATGTTAAATTTCGTTGACTTAAAACCTTATGGAAAAAGACTGGAAGAAACTTATGCCAAAACAGATATTCATGATTCAATTACCGTAGCTCATGGGTTGATGAACGGTAATGACATTGTAGTTGCCTGTATGGATTTTGAGTTTATTGGGGGTAGCTTGGGCAGTGTAATGGGAGAAAAGATTTCACGGGCTTGTGATTATTGCAAGGAACACCGCATCCCTTTTATGATTATCAATAAAAGTGGTGGCGCCCGGATGATGGAGAGTGCTTTTTCTTTGATGCAGCTGGCAAAGACATCTGGTAAACTATCTCAATTGGCTGATGCAAAAATTCCTTACATCTCTCTTTGTACGGATCCTACTTTTGGTGGCACCACGGCATCTTTTGCTATGCTGGGTGATATTATTTGTGGTGAACCAGGTGCATTGATTGGGTTTGCAGGCCCAAGGGTAATTAAAGAAACGATCAAAAGAGATCTTCCTGAAGGATTTCAGCGGAGTGAATTTTTATTGGATCATGGATTCCTTGATTTTATTGTACCAAGAAAAGATTTAAAAGGTAAGATCAGCAGTTTACTGCTGTTATTTAAAAATTAATGTCATTCAATTTATTCTTTACAGCAGTTAACTAATTAGTGACACTGCTGTTTTTTTATTTTTTAAGATGGAAATCAGTAATCGTAAAGCATACCATGATTATTTTTTTGAAGCAAAATACATTGCAGGTTTGGTGCTTGCCGGAACTGAAATAAAAAGCTTAAGAAATGGCAAGGCCAGTTTTGTAGACAGCTATTGCTATTTTCATGATGGGGAATTATTTGTAAAAAGCCTTCACATTTCAGAATACAGCTATGGTACTTATAATAACCATGAGCCTTTGCAGGAACGTAAATTATTACTTAATAAAAGAGAATTACGTAAACTGGAAGCCAAGACTACAGAGAAAGGTTATTCTATCATTCCACTAAAGATATTTCTTACTGAAAAAGGTTTTTTTAAAATGGAGATTGGTTTAGGTAAGGGTAAGAAAATATACGACAAAAGAGAGACCATTAAAGAAAGGGAGACCGACAGGGATATCAAAAGAAAATATGGTATTTAATAAATGCAGTGTTCATTCTCAACAGTATTAAATGGCACGATTATTTTGATAATTTCCTTATTGGTATTAAGGAAAGCCTCTTAAAAATTGTACCTTTATTTTGTAGAAATGAAGGTTGTGGAATTTTTGCAGCATACAAATAGTTTTTACTTTTTAAGAGATGGATACGAAGAATAACAGAATTGAGGTGATGCGTTTTCTTGCCCAAAAGATTGACACGATCATTACAGATTTTTTAAAAGATATTGATACCAACTGGCAGCCTTCCGATCTTTTGCCAGATAGTACTTCTGAAAATTTTAATGAAGAAATAAAAGAACTCCGCTATCAGTGCAAGGAACTTCCTTATGATTATTTAGCCGTTTTGATAGGCGATATAATTACAGAAGAAGCACTGCCAACTTATCAAAGCTGGTTACTGGCAGTAGACGGCATTAGTCAGCTGGAACCACAAGGCTGGAGCAAATGGGTAAGAATGTGGAGTGCTGAAGAAAACAGGCACGGGGATTTGTTGAATAAATATATCTACCTCAGTGGCAGGGTGAATATGCACCAAATGGAAACCAGTACACAATACCTCATTGCTGATGGATTTGATATTGGCACGGGCACTGATCCTTATAAAAATTTTGTGTACACCTCCTTCCAGGAATTAGCAACGAATGTATCACACAGACGTACCGCCACTTTAGCCAAACAATTTGGAAGCAGTAAACTGGCAAAGATCTGTGGTGTAATTGCCGCTGATGAAGCCCGCCATGCAGCTGCTTATAAAAGTTTTGTAACCAAAATATTTGAGATCGATCCCAGCGAAATGATGCTGGCATTTGAAAATATGATGCGTAAACAAATTGTAATGCCTGCTCATTTTCTAAGACAGGCTGGTGAAAAAATTGGTGCTACCTTTTCTCATTTCAGTGATGCAGCCCAGCGGCTGGGGGTATATACCAGCCAGGATTACACTGATATTTTAGAGTCGTTGATCAATGATTGGAACATTGCCAATATAACCGGGTTAAATGGAAAAGGAGAAAAGGCCAGGGATTATTTAATGATGTTACCGGAGCGATACAGAAGAATTGCAGGAAGAGGTACTAAAGCTCCTTTGGAATACCAGTTTAACTGGATAAACTAATCGTTGCTGAATGAAATTAAAGAGTTTTAAGCTAAAAAATCGCCAACTATTTTTCAGTACATTACCCGATTTTTTGCACCCCTTTAGGGAATCGTGGTTAACACTCACTTAAACTGATCGGAATATTCACAGCTAATCCCCCATCAGCGGTTTCCTTGTATTTGCTGTTCATATCCAGCGCTGTATCCCACATGGTTTTTATTACTCCATCTAAACTTACTTTCGCAAAATCAGGTTTGCTTTGCAACGCCAGCTGGCAGGCCGTAATAGCTTTAATGGCTCCCATAGTATTTCTTTCAATGCAGGGTATTTGAACCAGCCCTCCAATAGGATCACAGGTTAAACCCAGGTGATGTTCCATGGCAATTTCTGCAGCCATTAATGCCTGGCGCTGTGTACCACCCATGCATTCTGTTAATGCAGCTGCAGCCATAGCGCTGCTTACTCCAATCTCAGCCTGGCATCCACCCATTGCGGCAGATATGGTGGCACCTTTCTTAAAAATGCTTCCCACCTCACTTGCTGTCAGCAGAAACTGGATGATCTTTTCATCGCTTTTGCCATCACAAAAACAAATATAATATTGAAGCACTGCCGGTATTACTCCTGCAGCTCCGTTAGTAGGTGCTGTTACCACTCTTCCAAAAGAAGCATTCTCTTCATTTACCGCCAGGGCAAAACAACTTACCCAATCCAAAATGTAAGTGAAGTCTTTGCCTCCCGATACGATAGCGGTGATCCAGCTATTGTAGTCGAAGTAAGGTTTACCTTTAACCAGTCTTTTATTCAAATCAATAGCCCTTCTTTTTACATTCAGGCCTCCGGGCAGGTTTCCGGGAGTATGGCAACCCCGGTAGATGCATTCTTTCATCACTCGCCAGGTATTCAAAATTTTTTGTTTGGTAACTGCTTCCGGGCGCCAGCTGCTTTCATTTTCCAATACCACCTCACTAATGCTCATGCCAGTTTTCATGCACCAGTGCAGCAGGTTTTCTGCCGTATTGATGGGGAAAGGAAGTATCACTTCAGCATCATCACTACTGGTCTCTCCTTCCCTGGTTACAAAGCCTCCTCCAATTGAATAATAAGTTTCTGCTATAGCATCACCACCCACCAAGTGTACCAGGAAAGTAAGTGCATTGGGATGAAAAGGTAATGACTCTGTAAATAAAAACTCAATGTCCTCCTGTGGATTAAAATCAACTTCGTGTTTTCCATTCAACATGATCTTATTCATCACTTTAATGTCATTGATCTTAGCTTGAATATCGTTTACATCAAATGTCTCCGGGTCTTCACCGCTAAGGCCCAGTTGTATGGCCACGTCAGTACCATGGCCCACCCCTGTTTTAGCCAGAGAACCATACAGCAGCACTTCAATACTCTGAACTTGTTGTATGCTTTCTTTCTGTTCTAATGATTGTAAAAAACGCAGAGCTGCCTTCCATGGCCCAAGGGTATGGCTGCTGCTGGGGCCAACCCCTATCTTGAACATATCAAATATGGAAATGGCTTCGTGGCTCAAAGCGTAGTTTTAGTAGTTGATCAATTCAATACGAAATATAAGTATGGAGCTTTGCGGAATTTTTTCGGAAGTAGTGCACCCATACCCTAACGATGGTGGAAGGTACAGATCTATTATTCCTGTCTTTTTTACCAGAGGTACCCCATACTGCCATCCCAGGATAACACCGCTTAATGGAAAAATTGCAGTAGAGCCTGCAGCAGTAGAATCAAATACGGTACCATTAGTTAAAGTTCCTTTATACTTTACTTGTACAGTGGAAGAGGATGTTGGAGCTGTTGTTCCATATCCTGCATTGATAATTTGATAATAAAATCCCCGGGAATCCTTTGTTGCGGTGATACCCTTTGTTGAAAGATAATTTTCAAGGTCGGAAATTTCTGTTGTAGAGGGAATTCCGCCTGTTGAAACACAGTTATTGTTATAGGAATCAGACTTACTGCAGGCTAACAAAATGATCATTGGCAGGGCAAGGATAACGAGATACTTTTTAATCATACTTATATTTATTGGTTTAATTATTGAAATCAACTTTCTTATTGATTAAATTTTCTTTTGCTTTTAATTCTTTATACAGTTGTTCATTCATCTCCCATTTATATTGCATCCGGAAAAAACTATAGAACAATGCTACGATAATCATTGCAAAAATAATGGTAATAAATGTGCCCGGAGATGTTTTTGAAATTTTAGTATACCACTCAGGGAAAAACAATCTTACCACCACCACCGATAAAACTATGGGCATGCTGAAAATTAAAGCCATCGGTAATCCGCCGGTAAGTTTACGTACAAAAGTATTTTCGGTTTCACGGTGCTGCTCCCAGTATTGCAGGAATTTAATTTCTTGTTCGCTTAACATGTGGCAAAGTTAACCAATAAAATTTTGGTTGGTTTTGCAGATTGAGCAATATTAGGTAGGTTTGTTCAAGCCAAAATACAGAAAAGTGAAAATAGAGCAACTAATAGTTCAGCACCTTTATAAAACTAAAAGTGTTACCCTGCAGGGAATCGGTACCGTTCATTTAAATCCATCTGTAATAATACCTACCGGCAACGAAAAGGATTTTGTGATGCCGGAAAATGCTTTTGGATTTGAATACAACCTTAAAGCACAGGAAGATGAATCACTCATTGAATTCATTGTTCAGCAAACAAGAAAGATAAGGCCATTGGCTACCTCCGATCTGGAATCTTATTCCATTTTGGCAAAGCAGTTTTTGAATATTGGTAAGCCATTGGTGATACCGGGTGTTGGCACCATTCAAAAAAATCAGGAAGGGATATATGAATTTATCCAGGGAAATTTTATCAATACAAAAATTGAAGACGCACCCAGGCAAATGGCAGAAAAGGCAGAAGAACCAGTTTCTTTTGCACATGAAAGCACAAAAAATAACAATAAAAAATACCTGGTTGCCTTACTGGGAGTTTTAGTACTGGCGCTTGCCGGTGCCGCTTTGTATTATTTTTTATTTTACAACAAACCTGCAGTTACTGAAAATTCGGTAGAACAGGTAATGGAAACAACTACAGTAGTGGATACTGCAAAAATTGATACGACAGCTCAAATAAAAATTGACAGTCTCAATGCTCCGGCACCACCTTATGTTGCTGTTAAAACAGACAGTAATAATTTTAAAGTGGTGATCAAGGAATATAAAAATGAAACAGCAGCCAATAAAGGGTTAGAAAGACTTAGTAAATACAACCGGAAATTCATGATAATAAAAAAGGACTCTGTCACCTACCAGCTGGCTTTGCCTTTTACCACTCCAATAACAGATACAGGAAGGATAAGGGATTCTTTAAGAATATTTTTTGGGGGTAAACCATTTATTGTTGCTCAATAGATCAGCATATATTCCAGCGTAATTATAACGATTGTGAAAAATAAAACAGTACGATTTCTTTCGATCCTTTTCTGGATACTTACCAGTATAGATATTATAGCCATTGGGTATGGATTTTCCAATATTCATTTCATTGTAAAACCTTTGTTGATCCCATCATTAATTCTGTTGTTGTTTTATTCAAAAACAGTTGGCAGCAATAAATGGTGGCTGCTTACCGGGCTTTTCTTTTCTTTTTTGGGAGATGTGTTTTTGCTGTATGAATACAAGAATGGTCTCTTTTTTATTTTCGGGCTGGCCTCTTTTTTAATCACACATGTTTGTTATATCACCTGGTTTTTAAAAATAAAATCAACACAAACATCATTATTGAGGAAGCAACCATGGATGGCAGCGCTGGTGGCAGGTTTTGGTTGCAGCCTTATCATGCTTTTATATCCGGGCCTGGGAGAATTAAAAATACCGGTGATTATTTATGCCGTAGTGATCTGCTTCATGCTGCTTTGCAGTTTGCATGTATTTTATAAAACAGGCCGTCCTTCAAATGTATATTTTGTGGCAGGAGCATTGTTTTTTGTGGTATCAGATTCGCTGTTGGCAGTGAATAAGTTTCTAACCCCGTTCCAATCAGCAGGTGTTCTTATCATGCTCACGTATTGTGCTGCTCAATTCTTAATTGTGACAGGCTTTATCAACAAACAATAAAAATAAACCCAATTAATATTCCTGCTGCAAAGGATGTATCATCAGTTCATCAATCACCACATGTGCAGGTTGAGATGCAATGTAAATAATGGCATTGGCCATATCTTCATTTTTCAGCCAGCGGTCATGGCTGCTGTGCCCTTCCGGATCTGAATGAAAGGAAGAATCTACCAGGCCGCTGTACACCACACTTACTTTTATATTAAAGGGCCTCAGTTCTTTCCTGATAGCCATACTGTATGCATCCTGTGCATATTTGCTGGCGCAATACAAGGAGCCTCCGGCAAAAACTCTTTTAGCCACATCACTTGCAATGTTGATAATATGCCCGCCCTTGTTTTTTTTCATTACAGGCGTTACGGCTTTAGTCATCAAAAAAGTACCCTTGGTATTGGTGTCGAACACACTATCCCACTCTGCCGCAGTGGTTTCTTCTGATGTTTTAAATATGCCAAAGCCGGCATTGTTGATCACAATATCAATGGTGCTGAATGCGGCAATGATGGCAGCTGTACTGGCTTCTACAAATTGTTCATCCGCTATATCTCCTGCAAATATTTCACATTTACCAGCTTTACTTTTTATTTCATTTTTGATTGCAACCAATTCATTTTCACTTCTTGCCAGCAATGCCAATTTTGCTCCCAAACCAGCCAATGAAAATGCCAGGGCTTTCCCAATTCCTTTGGAAGCTCCTGTAATTACGATTACTTTTCCTTTTAATGCAGACATATGACAGGGGATTTTAGTGAGTAATAAAAGTAATTCATTCACAGCAAATCGTTAAACAATGATGAAGCTCAGTCAAATTTATGAGTTCATTTTTGCAATTCTTAGCAAATATGTAATACCTTCCCTGCCATGAAACAACAACATTCCTTCGTATATTCCGATAGCTCTGAACCGCACCGCATCAGAACAAAAGAGATATTGAAACAACATCCTGATATCAGGAAACTCATTGGCAAAAATCCCAACACCATATTTGCCATTTTTGGCCTGGTGGCTTTGCAAATTGTATTAGCGTGGTTTGTTGCAGATAAATCCTGGTGGATAGTGGTTGGGGTTGCTTATTTGGTTGGTGCTTTCGCAGACCATGCGTTGTTTGTAATGATACACGAATGTGCACACCGCTTATTGTTTAAAAATCCTGTCGCAAACAGGCTGGCAGGTATACTGGCTAATATGCCGCAGTTGTTCCCCAGCTCTGTTTCCTTTGAGCGCTATCACATCAAACACCACTCCTTCCAGGGAGTGCATGAGCTGGATGCTGATCTGCCCAATTACTGGGAAGCTAAACTAATCGACAATTATTTTATTGGTAAAGTATTGTGGTTGCTTTTTTATCCGCTCTTCCAGGTTTTCAGGATCAGCCGTTTGAAAGAGATCAAACCTTTTGATGGCTGGGTGGCATTGAACTGGGCTGTACAGATCGCCTTCATCTTTTTAGTGACCGTATTCCTCGGCCCCAAAGCAATCTTCTTTTTATTATTTAGTTTTTTCTTTTCTGTGGGCTTGCACCCTTTGGGAGCAAGATGGATACAGGAACATTATCTTACCCATGGAAACCAAGAAACGTACAGTTATTATGGTCCATTAAATAACGTTGCTTTTAATGTAGGGTATCATAATGAGCACCATGATTTCCCTTCTATTCCCTGGAACCGATTACCAAAGATCAGGGAAGGTGCACCAACATTTTATAACACCTTGTTTTATCATACCTCATGGACAAAACTCTTCTTCCGTTTTCTTTTTGATAAAGAAATTTCTTTGTATTCAAGAGTGATAAGGAATGACAGAGGCAAAGTAAAACTCACCGATCAATCTAAGCCAGATGCAGAGCTGGTAAATACGATATAATAAAAAGGGCTGTCGGTTGACAGCCCTTTTTATTATCACTAATGCATTTTTTTGTAAGCATCAAATTCTCATGGCTCCTTATGTTTTTGCTGCCTTATTAAAAAAGAAAGTATCTTGAAAAAATTAATCATAGCATTAATTAAACAATACTTTATCGCTCCAATGAATCATCGTTCTTTTTGCATAATTCTATTGATATGCCTGTTACCCGAAGCTGCCAATGCACAAAACAAGTTTATTCCTTACAACCACTCAAACATTCGTTACGAAGGCCGGATCGGTAAACAAAAAAATGCTGCTGAACTCAGTTGGTCGGGCACTACGGTTACCCTTTATTTTAAAGGCACCAATGTAGCCGCCATTTTACAGGATTTAGATACTGCCAACTATTACAATGTGATAATAGATGATAAAATTATTTTCAAGATTCATGCTGAACGTGTAAAAAAAAGTTATGTGCTTGCAAAAGGATTACCCAATAAAAAACACAAAGTGCAGTTGTTTAAACGTACAGAATGGTATATGGGTAAGACCTGGTTTTATGGATTTGAAACCTCCCAAAATACCAGTATACTTCAACCACCACCAGCACCAAAAAGAAAAATAGAATTTTACGGTAACTCTATTTCCTGTGGCTACGGAATGGAAGACAGCAGCGGCAACGATTCCAGGAACGGCTATTTTCAAAATAATTATCTTACTTATGCCGCACTTACCGCAAGGCATTTTAATGCACAATATTCCTGCATTGCCCGGAGTGGAATCGGCATCATGATTAGCTGGGACCGGCTGATCATGCCTGAAATGTATGACCGGCTGGATGCCACCGATCCCAATTCTAAATGGGACTTCGCCAAATACACACCAGATGTGGTGATAGTTAGTCTATTTCAAAATGATTGCTGGCTGACTAACATGCCTGAACATGAACAATTCAGATACCGCTTTGGTACTACAACACCCAACAAAAATTATATCATTGCAGCTTACAGATCTTTTATTGAAAAATTGCGGAGCAAATATCCCAAGGCCCATATTATTTGTGCACTGGGTAATATGGATGCAACCAGGGAAGGTTCCCCATGGCCTGGTTATATACAGCAGGCTGTTCTGCAACTGAAGGATGCCAAAATTTACACTCACTTTTTTAAATATAAAAACACTCCCGGCCATCCCAAAACCAGTGAACAAAAAGCAATGGCAGTAAGCCTGATCGATTTCATAGAAAAGAAAATTAAATGGTGATGACTTAATTACCTGGGTTCTTGAAATACTGTAGTTGTAAAATGAAGATTGCTTTGTTTCATGGAAACCCTTGTTGATACAGAACTCAATAAGGCTTTGATTAACGGTTAAACTTTTTTCTGACGTGGCCCGGTTTTAGACAGCCCCCTTCTTTCAAAATATCAATGATAAAAGATATACGGTTAACAATGTAACAAGCCCCATTAAAACCGTAGCCACCGAATATACTTTCAGCATTGTTTTCATATCAATTTTTTCAAACCTTGCAATTACCCAAAAGTAGGCATCGTTAGCATGAGAGATCATCATAGAGCCGGCCCCCATGGCCAGCACACAAAACAATTTACTATCCGGCGTATAAAAACCAAGGGCTGGCAACAGAGGCTGTACTATGTATGCAGCAGTGATGATGGCCACAGTGGAAGATCCCTGTGCTGTTTTTAAAACTGAGGTGAGCAAAAAAGGAAAAAGCAAACCAAGGTGCTCCAATGGCAACGCCTCACTAAAATGTTGCCCGATTTTAGTAGCCGCCAGTACTGCACCAAAAGCCCCTCCGGCACCGATGATCACTAAGATACCTCCTGCCTTATGAGCAGCTTCCTGCAACGCATGATTAATACTTTCTTTTTTCCATGGCCGGGTACTGCTCAATGCCAGCAATACGCCAACCGATAATGCAATCACCGGATCACCTGAATCAGCAATAACCTGCTGCCACCAGGCTGGGCTATTGGCCGCCGTTATTAAGAATGATTTCAAGGCAATAAGGATAACCGGAACCACTACCGGCAAAAAAGCCTGCAGGGCAGAAGGCTGTTTGTTTAGATTTTCAATTGCCAGTTCTTCTTCCCTTTCGTTGGTGACAACTATTTTTTTACCGGTATAGCTGGCATACCAGTAACCCACCAGCATAGCAGGAATAGCTGCAATGATTCCAATCAAAATTAATTTACCATAATCCACTTCCAGTACTGCAGCAGCGGTAACAGCTCCCGGATGTGGCGGAATGAGACAATGAACAGCATATAAACCTGTAGCCATAGAAACCGCCATCACCAACACTTTGGTTCCCGTTCGTTTGGCTAAAGAAAGATTCAATCCACTCAAAACAATAAAACCTGAATCACAAAAAATAGGCAGTCCCACCACAAAGCCGGTAATGCTCATGGCAAGTGCAGGATATTTATTACCGATCCATTTAAGAATGGTATCCGCCATTACTTTGGTGCTGCCATTATGTTCCAACAATACGCCCAAAGCAGTTCCCAGCACCACAATGAGTCCCAGTGATTTCATGATGTTGCCAAAGCCCTCTTTCATAGCGCTTACCACTTCTGCAATGGGGAAACCCACCCCCAACCCCACAATAAAGGATGCCAGCAGCAAAGAAAAAAAAGGATGTACCCTGTATTTTACAGACAACAGCACAATGACAGTAACGCCAGCAATCAAGCAAAATAATACCTGGTAAAAAGATGGAGCCATTGAATAAAAATTTATTTAAAGCCGGCAAGTGTATGAAAATACATTAAAAATCAGGACTAGCTGCTCAAGTGTATCCCGATTATTTTTCAGCGTTCTCTTATTGAAGTTAATTATTGTGGTACCTTAACTTTAATGTCATCTAAATTTTAATTGTAATGAATAATATAAACTCTATTGACGGCGCTGCAATTCCAACTTCCATTGCACCCTGGTTAACGGTAAGAGATGGAGAAAAAGCAGTTGATTTTTATAAAGCTGCATTGGGAGCAATAGAAGTTTACCGGCTGGATGTAGCAGATGCAGGTGTTGTAGTAAGGCTCTCTGTGAGTGGAGCGGAGTTTTGGCTGAGTGATGGAGCTACTGATACAGAAAATGGTAACCCTGAATCTGTTGGTGGCGGCACTGTAAGAATGACCTTAACAACAGCCAGCCCGGTTGCTCTTTTTGAACAGGCATTGAAAGCTGGTGCTACCGAAATTTTTCCAGTGGGTGAAGAACATGGCTGGAGACTTGGGCGTCTTGCTGATCCTTTCGGATTGCATTGGGAAATTGGTCATCCTCTTTAAACATAACACACAATGATAAAAGAAATTAAAAAGGACGAAACAGTTTTGTTTCGTCCTTTTATATAAAGTTCTATCAGTTAATTAAAGAAATTTCAGCACCGCTTCCCCCATTGCATCTGTTCCCAGGATCATATCAGCAGGCGTTTTTGCATCAGCGATATCTCTTGTACGGAAGCCTTCTTTCAATACTTTATCTACCGCACTGATCACTGCGTCTGACTCTGCTTTCATTCCAAAAGAAATATCCAGCAACAATGCTGCAGATAAAATAGATGCCAGCGGATTGGCAACACCTTTACCGGTAATATCATGTGCAGAGCCGTGAATAGGCTCATACACACCTGTACCATCACCAATAGATGCACTTGCCAGCATGCCCATGGAACCTGCTATCTGTGATGCTTCATCGGTCAAAATATCTCCAAACAAATTAGCGGTTACTACTACATCAAAACGGCACGGATCTTTTATCAGCAACATGGCAGTGGCATCTACAAACTGATGTTCAACCTGTACATCAGGATATTCCAACGCCACTTTCTGAACAACTTCTCTCCACAATCTTGATGTTTCTAATACATTGGCTTTATCAACAGAGCATAATTTTTTCTTTCTTGTCCTGGCTGCTTCAAAAGCTTTACGGGCAATACGCTCTACTTCATAGCGGCTGTATTCAGCTACATCATAAGCCGTATCGCCATCATTCTTACGGCCTTTTTCACCAAAATAAATATCACCTGTCAATTCTCGGAAGAATAAAATATCAGCGCCTTTTAATATTTCCGGTTTAATGCTAGAAGCACTTAACAACTCATCAAATAATTTAATCGGACGGAGATTGGCATACAATCCCAGTTCTTTTCTCATCTTTAATAAACCTTGTTCTGGCCTTACTTTGGCTGAAGGATCATTATCATATTTAGGATGACCAACAGCACCGAACAATACGGCGTCAGATTTTCTCATTTTATCCAATGATTCATCCGGTAATGGATTCCCTGTTGCTTCAATGGCCACATGTCCGATTAATGCTTCATCATACGTAAAAGTATGTCCGTATGCCGCAGCGATTTTATCTAATACTTTTTTACCTACTGCGGTTACTTCCTGTCCGATACCATCCCCTGGAACGATCAAAATATGTTTTGTTGCCATGTTTTTTAAGTTAGCAAGGCATTGAGGCACCGAGGCATCTAGTCCTGCTTATTTTTATTGTTAATTAATTTTTCTTATTAATGAAAGCAACATTAGTTCAATTTCTTTTGCTGCATCAAATAATATTGTAAACAATTCTGCAGAAACGTATCCCAGATTTGTTGCAATTTCAACCTGCGTCTGCAATTCAAATAAAGAGCCTGCTGCTATCTGTAAAAATCTTTTGTAATCACCAGTTGAATTTCTCCCATACCCTTCAGCTATATTGCTTGGAATGGACACAGCACATCTTCTCACCTGGCTTGTTAAACCATATAATTCTTCAGATGGAAACGATTTTGTAGCAGAATAAATATCAGTTACAAGTCTCATCGATTTTTGCCAAACAATTAAATCCCGATATGAATTTATATTGCCCATCTTTTACTTTCATTATCACTTTGTATAATCTGTATATTTTCTCTTTGCCTCAATGCCTTTGTGCCTTGCTGTCTTGTTGCCTATCTAAATACTATTCAACATTTTTACAGTTGCTTTAATTGCTGATACTGTTTGATCACTGTCAAGTCCACGTGTTTTAAATTCTTTTCCATTATGATTCCAGGTGATAATTGTTTCACACAACGCATCACTTTTACCACCGGGTGGAATACGCACCGCATAATCCGAAAGGGCTGGTAATTCTATCTTCTTTTGTTTGTACACTTTTTTTAGTGCATTCATAAATGCATCGTACTGACCATCTCCTTGTGAATGCTCTTCAAAAACTTCGCCGTTAACAGTAATCTTTAATGTAACAGAGGGGTTCAGATTTTTAGAATGCGTCAGCACATAATTCTCTATTCTCACTTTATCCTGTATGGTATTACTGTCTAACACATCTGAAATAATATAGGGAAGGTCAGCAGGTGTTACCACTTCTTTTCTGTCTCCCAATTCAATAATGCGTTGAGTTACTTTTTTAAGATCGTTATCCGATAACTGAATGCCTAACTGTAACAAATTATTTTCTATGTTGGCCTTACCGCTTGTTTTACCAAGGGCATATTTTCTTTGTCTTCCAAAACGCTCCGGCATCAGGTCGCTGAAATAAAGTTTGTTCTTTTTATCTCCATCCGCATGTATGCCTGCTGTTTGAGTAAACACGTTCTCTCCCACCACCGGTTTGTTTACCGGGATACGAAAACCTGAAAATGTTTCTACCAGTTTACTTACTGTGTATAAAGATTTTTCTGCAACAGAAGTTTTTACAGATGGCATAAAATCATTCAGCACTGCAATGGCGCTGGCCAATGGTGCATTGCCTGCCCGTTCTCCCATACCATTAATGGTAAGATGCAATCCTTTGGCGCCAGCCTTTACTCCTTCCAGCACATTGGCTGTGCCCAGGTCATAATCGTTGTGTGCATGAAAATCGAAATGAATAGTTGGATAGCGCTGTACTATTTCGCTGATATACTCCGCAACCTCTGATGGAATCAAAATGCCCAGCGTATCCGGCAACATGATTCTTTTTACAGGCTGTGTAGAAAGAAAATCCAAATATTGAAAAACATATTCTTTTGAATGACGCATGCCATTGCTCCAGTCTTCTAAATAAATATTACACTCCAATCCTTTTTTCTTTGCCAGTGCAATCACTGCACCTACATCAGCAAAATGCTGTTCTGGCTTTTTCTTTAACTGGTGTGTTAAATGATTGAGTGAACCTTTGGTAAGCAGGTTCATTACTTTGGCGCCTGCTTTTTGCATCCACTCTATTGATACATCTCCATCCACAAACGTGAGCACTTCCACTTTATTTAAAAACCCATTTGCTTTTGCCCATTTTGTAATTCGTTTCACTGCATCAAACTCCCCTTCAGACACACGGGCAGATGCAACTTCTATCCGGTCAACTTTTACTTCGGTTAATAATAACTGAGCAATGGTTAGTTTTTCTGAAGCTGAAAAGGATACACCACTGGTTTGTTCTCCATCCCGGAGTGTGGTATCCATTATTTCGATGTATCGTTGTGCTGTTGGCATTTTTGAAAGCTATTAGCTGTTAGCTGACAGCTAATAGCTTTGTTACATTATAATTTAAAAAGTGGGTGAATTAATAAATACTTTTTGCAGCCTGAGCTTTGATATCTTCTTTTAATGATTGCATATAATCAATATCATCATAACCATTGATCATGTTATGTTTTTTATAACCTGTAATAGCAAATGACGCCTGCTCCCCTGTTACCAGGATGGTGATGGTTTGATCAGGAAGACTTATTTCTATTTGGGTATTGGCATCTGCTTCGATGGCAGTGAAAATTTTATTTAAAAATTCATCTGTAACCTGAACCGGCAGTATACCAATGTTAAGAGAATTATTCTTAAAAATATCAGCGAAGAAACTGCTTACCACACAGCGGAAATCATAATCGTAAAGGGCCCATGCCGCATGTTCCCGGCTGCTGCCACTGCCAAAATTCTTACCGGCAACCAATATTTTACCGGAGTACAAAGGATTGTTTAATACAAAATCCTTTTTAGGGCTATCATCATTATTATATCTCCAGTCACGAAACAAATTATCTCCAAAACCTTTGCGTTCTGTAGCTTTTAAAAAACGGGCAGGAATAATCTGGTCGGTATCCACATTTTCAATCGGCATTGGAACTGCTGTACTGGTAAGCACTGTAAATTTATCGTAAGCCATTATTTGATTTCGGATTTATGATTTATGATTTCGGATTTAAATATCCGTTTGATTTATGATTTAATAATTTTATGTACAGTTGATCTGTGTCTTCCTACTATTTGAAAATCAGACATCCGACATCGCAAATCAGACATCCGAAGTTCTACATTAAATCAACTCTCTCGGGTCTGTTACCACACCTGTTACTGCTGCTGCTGCTGCCACCAATGGACTTGCCAGCATGGTTCTTGCACCCGGACCTTGTCTTCCTTCAAAGTTCCTGTTGCTGGTACTTACTGCATATTTTCCTGCAGGAATTTTATCATCATTCATTGCCAAACATGCTGAACACCCGGGCTGGCGTAATTGAAATCCTGCTTCAGTTAAAATATCCAGTATGCCTTCATCTTTAATTTGCTGTTCCACTACATGACTACCGGGAACGATCCATGCAGTAACATTTTCTGCTTTTTTACGGCCTTTAACAATTGAAGCGAAAGCACGGAAATCTTCAATGCGTCCGTTGGTGCAACTGCCTACAAAAACATAATCCACTTTCTTACCAATCATTGCATCATCTTCATGAAAGCCCATGTAGTTCAATGATTTTTCATAGCTGGCATTACCACTTACCGTATCTTTTGAAACAGGGATATGTTTGCTGATGCCCATGCCCATTCCAGGGTTGGTACCAAAGGTGATCATCGGTTCAATATCCGCAGCATCATAGTTGTATTCAATATCAAATGTTGCGCCTTCATCAGTTTTTAATGTTTTCCAGTAAGCCAGTGCTTTGTCCCAAGCCTCTCCTTTTGGAGCTTTGTCTTTTCCTTTGATGTATGCAAAAGTGGTTTCATCCGGAGCGATCATGCCGCCACGGGCACCCATTTCTATACTCATGTTGCAAACCGTCATCCTTCCCTCCATGCTCATATTTTCAAACACTTCACCAGCGTATTCTACAAAATACCCGGTGGCACCTGCGGCTGTTAGTTTTGAAATGATATAAAGTGTTACATCTTTTGGTGTGACAGCTTTGCCCAGTTTGCCATTTACATTGATCCTCATTTTCTTTGGCTTCGGCTGCATAATGCATTGAGAAGACAATACCATTTCCACTTCAGAAGTTCCGATACCGAATGCAATAGCACCAAAAGCACCATGAGTGGAAGTATGTGAATCACCACAAACAATGGTCATACCGGGAAGCGTAATACCATTCTCCGGCCCTACCACGTGTACAATACCATTTTTAGGATTTCCCAATCCCCAGTGTGAGATACCGTATTTGGCAGAATTTACTTCCAATGCTTTTAGCTGGTTGGCAGAAAGCGGATCCTGTACCGGCAAATGCTGATTGATAGTGGGAGTATTATGATCCGCTGTAGCAAATGTTTTTTCTGGAAACATCACTTTTAAACCACGGCTTTCCAGACCTAAAAACGCTACCGGGCTGGTAACTTCATGAATAAAATGACGGTCGATAAAAAAAACATCCGGACCATCTTCGATATTGCGGACTACATGAGAGTCCCACACTTTGTCAAATAATGTAGTTGCTGTATTGCTCATTTTTCATTTTTTAGAATGGAAGTGCAAAATTCTTAAAAAAAAGCCAACTAATCTCATTTTTGTTGATATTTCTTTAAGCTTTCTTTTTATTGCTTGAATTCTTTTTCCTGTTAAGTTGTGGCTTAAAATGGTTTACCAACTCCCCAGAGCAAGCTTTCTTTACATATATGGTAATCATTACTAAATGCTGAACTGGACATTCCTGATACCAGCAACAATTTGAAATAATTGCCGAAGATTACAACTGAATTAATTTATATACCTTAATTTCAAGCTTCAAACTATTTGATTTACCACTACTGCAAGCAATACATTTATCTGCATGAAGCCAACTATCATTCACCTTATTTTTCTATTTTTCATTTCAGCTGCCGCTGCACAAAGCCCTAAAAGAGATCTGAACCAACTGGGACTGAAGGGACCTGTAAAAGAACTGGAAATACGTACTTACCTGGCGGTTGATAATTTTGGTAAACCTACCAAGGGAGACAGAGTAAATGATAATTCCAGCTATACTTTTAATGCCAGCGGAAATCAACTGGAACAAAATATTTACAATAAAAACGGAAGCCTGCGGGTAAGATGTACTTACCTGTATATTTCCAACGGCAAGTTGCATGAGCAAAACCAGTATAACCCGGGCGGAGCCTTAAGATCAAAATTCAAATACCAATACAATGGAAAAGGTAGCCTTAATGAACAAAGCATATTTAAACCGGACGGAAGCCTGGTATCCAGGTACAATTATGTATATGATGACCATATGAACCAGGTGGCATATAGTTATTATAATTCAAAAGGTGAACTGGATGAAAGAGCCATCTTTAAATATGACGATAAAGACAACCAGACAGAATGGACAACTTACAGTGCAACAGATGGTACAGCGGAGGTAAAAGTTATTTTCTTGTACGATGAAAAAAATAACCTGGTAGAAGAGAAAATGTTTAAAGCAAATGACAGCCTTGATAAAAAGACAGTGTTTGGTTACGATGAAAAGGGCAACAAAACAGCAATGAAGCTTTATGATGCTGATGGTACCATTTTAAAAAAGAATACCTATGCTTATGATGAGCAAAACAATCTTGCAGAAGATACGTGGCTGGATAAGGATGATAACCAGCTGGAACAATACACTTACAAATACAACTACGACAAACAATTAAACTGGACAAGAAAAATAACTCTCAGAAACGGAGTTCCTGTACTTATAACAGAAAGAGAATTTGTTTATTTTTCTGGCAGGAAATAATTTCTGTAATTAAATATATCAAACCAACGCTTCATACAGCACTTCTACCGGGTGCAATGCCTGTCTGCCTGTACCATCTTTTACCTGGTGGCGGCAACTGGTGCCAGGTGCAGCAATGATCACTTCCTGCGGTTGTTCACGTACTGTAGGGAACAATACCAGCTCTCCTATTTTCATAGACAGATCGTAGTGTTCTTTCTCATACCCAAAAGAACCAGCCATACCGCAACAACCAGATGGTATGGTTTCTACTGTATAGTTTTCCGGCAGTGATAATAGTTTTACGGAAGGCCCAACAGACGACAAAGATTTCTGCTGACAATGTCCGTGCAATTTGATCAATCTTTTTTCTTTTGTAAAAAGGTCTTTGCTGATGTTTCCTTTCTCAATTTCTAAAGCAATAAATTCATCAATTAAAAAAACATTTTTTGATAATGTTTTGGCTGCCTCAAAATTTTCATCAGTGGCAAGGTCAATATATTCATCACGGAAAGTAAGAATGGCGCTTGGCTCAATTCCGATCAGTGGTGTTTCAGCAGAAACAATATCCTTCAGCAATTCAATATTTTTATTGGCGATCTTCTTTGCTTCCCTTATCAATCCTTTACTCAACCAGGCCCTGCCACTTTCAATATGCTGTGGAATCACAATTTCATAACCCAATTTTCCCAACAGCTTAATTGCTTTAATGCCTATCTCCGTATCATTATAATTGGTAAACTCATCGCAGAAGAGGTTGACAATTATTCGTTGCCCGTTGGCTGTATTTTTAGTTTTCAATTTTGATTGATTCTTTTTAAACCAACTTTCCAATGTCATTTTATACATCGTTGGCATAGAACGTTCCACTGCAAAACCACTCATCTTTTTAATCCGCTTGCTGATAGCCGGATTGGTCATCATAAAATTATAAATACCCGGCGCTATCGCTCCCAGTTTTGCACTGTTAGTAAAATTTGCGATCAACCTGCTTCTGAAAGGCACACCGTTGGCATCATAATATTGTTGTAAAAATTCTGCTTTCAGTTTTGCCACATCCACATTGCTGGGGCATTCACTTTTACAACCCTTGCAACTCAGGCACAGGTCCATCACATCATAAATTTCCTTATGATCAAAGCGGTTGAGTTTATCAGAGTTGGTTAAGAACTCTCTTAAAATATTTGCCCTTGCCCTGGTGGTGTCTTTTTCATTTTTAGTAGCCATATAGCTGGGACACATCGTACCACCGCTAAGCTCAGTCTTTCTGCAATCACCGCTACCATTGCACTGTTCAGCATGCTGCAGCACATCCTGGTCTTTGTAGCGAAAAATGGTATTGAATTTTGGTGTTTGCTGTCCTGGTGTATACCGCAGCATCGAATTCATGGAAGGTGTATCAACGATCTTATGTGGATTGAAAATATTTTCAGGATCCCAGGTACGTTTGATCGTTTTCAACAATGCATAATTTTTTTCTCCCACCATCAGAGGAATAAATTCTCCTCTCAATCTTCCATCACCATGTTCACCACTTAGTGAACCATCATATTTTTTTACCAGTGTGGCGATCTCTTCAGCGATTTTACGGAAGAGCCTATTGCCTTCCGCCGTTTTTAAATTAATGATCGGCCGTAGATGGATCTCTCCACTGCCGGCATGTGCATAATGCACTGCATTCAAATTGTATTTATGCAGTATTTCATTAAACTCAGCAATATATGCAGGCAAGTCGTCAATGTCCACGGCCGTATCTTCAATTACCGGCACTGCTTTTTCATCACCCGGTAAGTTGCTCAGCAAACCAAGTCCTGCTTTTCTTAAGGTCCATATTTTTTTACTGTCGTCGCCAAACAATAACGGGAAGTGATACCCCAGACCTGCAGTCCGCATTGCTTCTTCAACTTTAGAAGCAATACTCACAATTTCTTCCCGGGTGTTTCTGCAAAACTCCACCACCAAAATTGCACCGGGATCACCCTTTACAAAAAACCGGTTCTTGCTTTGCTCAATGTTATTTTTGGTACACTCTAAAATATAATGATCTATCAGTTCGCTGGCACTGGGTTTAAACTGCATGGCAATAATATTTGCCCTGAGTGATTCATCAATACTATTGAAATGTACACATAGCAAACCTGTTTCTTTTGGTGGTACTTCATTCACATGCAGTTTTATTTCTGTGATAAAAGCCAGTGTGCCTTCGGAACCTGCGATCAGTTTACAGAAATTAAAATCTTCTTTGCCTGCTGTAAATGGTGCACTCTCCAGCAGCATATCCACCGCATAGCCGGTATTCCTTCTTTCTACAGATGGTTTTGGAAAATGTGTTCTGATCTCCTGCTGGTTATTGTAATCACTCAGCAGGCTTCTTACTGTTTTATAAATATTTGATTCTAAAGTATTGCCTTCGCATTTAGCATGAAAACTATCCAGGTCAAGCGATGAAAAAATGGCTTCACTCCCATCACTCAGTAATGCTTTTACTTCCCGCAAATGTTCACGGGTGCTGCCATATACTACGGAGTTACTGCCGCAACTATTGTTGCCAACCATGCCACCAATCATGGCTCTGTTGGCTGTGGAAGTTTCAGGGCCAAAAAATAATCCATGAAGCCGCAGAAAATAATTCAGTTCATCCCGGATAACACCGGGCTGTACCCGAACCCATTTTTCTTCCTTGTTCAGTTCTATTATCTGTGTAAAATTTTTCGATACATCCACCACAATGCCGTTACCCACCACCTGTCCCGCCAATGATGTACCAGCTGTACGTGGTATTAAAGATGTTTTTTCTGTATGTGCAAAAGCAATCAGTTTTTTAATATCCTCCACCGTTTTAGGAATGGCCACCGCCAGCGGCAGTTCACGGTAAGCAGATGCATCTGTGGCATACAGCAACCGCATGGTATTATCAAAAAACAATTCCCCTTCTAATGCAGCACCCAACTGTTCCAGTTTTTCATTCATTGGTTTGAATAATATTTTATTACGGCGCAAAATTACGTAGAGAAAAGGCATTGCCTTTTCTTTTTTAAAATATTATTAAAATCAGGAATAAAACGTATCGTCTTTCCAATTAGATGGGTTGTTGGAGATATAATTTTGAATCCGTTCAAAGGATTCCGCATTGCGGATAATATGGTCGTAAAAGAGGGATTGCCAGCCAAAATCAATATTTATCAAATGTGCATTTTTTGATACCACAGATTTATATGAACCCACAATGGATGAAATGGTATCCTTTCCCTGGTTTTGAAATCGTTTTTGGCCAGGCGATTTATTATCGGGGGCGTTGTTATTATTGTCGTTACCCGGTTTATTAATGATCAGTATTCCATGCATATGATTAGGCATCACTACAAAATTACCCAATTCAATGAATGGGAAATGGGTGGGTATTTTCAGCCAAAATTGCTCTGCTAATTTTCCAATATTATTCAGATGCATTTCTTTATTGAAAATTTCTCCAAAAAAATGTTTCCTGTTTTTGCTACAGATTGTTATAAAATAGGCGGCATTGCTGGCGTAATCCCAACTTTGTAAACGGGTAGATGGTATGCGGTATTTGTTTTTAAATTTATCGGGCATCTATTTAACAAATATAATAACACTTTTATCTTTTTGCTATCCGTTCGTTTTACATTTTTTTTTGTTGATTGTATTATTGGGTAAGAGACAAGGCAGTGCCTTGCCTCTACCGTATATTTGTATCTGCATGTATCTGAAAGATCATTATAAAACACTGGAACTGGCGCCATCAGCTACTATACAGGAAATTAAAAAAGCGTATCGTAAACTGGCGCAGCAATATCACCCGGACAAGAACAACGATGATCCTTATGCTGAGGCCAATTTCAACGAAATAAAAGAAGCTTACGAAACGCTGACCAACCCGGCTAAGAAAGACAATTACCTGCAGCAACGCTGGTACAACAGAGCCACGGGTAACAAGAATACAGAGCAGGTGATCACTCCTGTAAACATCCTGAAGCAGGCACTTGAATTTGAAAGATACACCTCCACACTGGATGTGTTCAGGATGGACAGCGAGAGCCTGTTTGAATATATGGATGAACTGCTGAGTGAAGAAACTATTAGTAAATTATTACAGTTCAATGAAGCAGATGTAAATCACCAGATCGTCCTTATACTACTGAAGCCAATACGATTTTTAAAAGCAGAAAAAGCTGTGTTACTTACAAACAAATTATCCAAACTGTCTGCTGGCAATAAACAGGAGCAGGATTTAATCAATAGTACCCTACAGCAACTGCGAAAAAAAGAAAAATGGGAAAGAAATAAATGGATCGTAGTTTTATTAATTACAGTTGCTATCTGCTGGCTGATATGGTACAGCGCCAATTAAATCTTCGTTATTCTTCTTACTGCTCTTCTTTAAAATACACTTTATAGTAGTTCATGTTTCGTTCAGCATCAAAACCTTTTTCAATCAGTTCTTTGTTTCCATGAATATAGATATGAAAATTACGATCTAATTTAAGTACACTCTTAAATACCCTTGCCTGCTTCTTTACCGCCACATCAGATATTTCAAAAGAATCCTGCATGGGGGCATCAAAATTCTGTTCGTACTGCTTTTTATAATCTTTAAATAAAGCAATGCCTTCATCACTTCCAATCACTTCATTTGAAAATTCATCCAGGTTAAAATGATCCTTTTCTTTAAAATATTTAATGGAGCGGTTCAGCATATCTATTTTATCTGCCTTGGAAATATCAAAGTCTGTTTCAATCTTTTCTGTTACAAAAGTTTTATATACACTCAGCACATTATTCGTCTGGCTGTAATTATCGTTCCGCACTTTCAGTTGCAGAAATTCGTCCATCCAGTATACAGCTTCGCTGCGGTTGGTATGATCTATCACTGCTACTTTATAACCTTCTTCTTTTTCAGTATTAAAGATGATACAGCCTTTGTCTAATTTTTTTATGTTGATGGCTTCCTGCTGGTACTGCAATATAAAGCCACTGTCTTGCTGGGATACAGTAAGATAAGGTTCCTTATTCTCCGATTTAAAAATGCCAATCGCTTCCAGCAATTCACCTTCCATCTGCAGGTTGGTAAAATGTACCACATATAATTCCCCACTTTTTATTTTCGGGTGACTGGCCTTTTCGTACAATAGCTTGGCCAGCTGCTGACTGGTATCATGAAAACTGTCATCCTCTTCAAATATTTTTCCTGCAAAATGATATACTTCATTTAATTGCAGATTACCGGATGAGTGATTCAGCCGGTAGATCTCGTTAACCTTTTCAAATGGTTGTAAAAAATACTGCATCAGTAAAGTTCCCAGCACTTCATCTTCCAGTTGCAGCGGTTGTTCACTCAGCACAAGCTGTTCATCCAGCTGTTTATTTCCTACTTTATGTATAGACAGCTGCTGCAGGGCAGCTTCAAAAAATGTAATCATATTAATTATAGGTTGACTTCAAAAATTTACCGGGCTGCAAGTATAGTGGCTATTGTGACATTCACAAAAAATAATATTTCTCTTCTGTGACATTTGTCACTAACCAGTTTTTTTTAGGGGCATAATTTTGTGATAGAAATTAAGTACAGATAAATCAATATACAATGGCACAGCATGAAATAGAAACACAGTGGATGGGAAAAATGCAGTTCAATTCCCTGGTAAATGGTCACACCATTATTATGGATGCCCCGGAAAGAGTGGGCGGCGAAGACAATGGCCCGATTCCAAAACCTTTTGTATTAACAGCACTTTCTGGCTGCACAGGAATGGATATCATTGCTATACTCAGAAAAGAACAGATCACTCTGCAGGACCTGAATATAAAAGTTACAGGTGAATTGAGTAAGCAACAACCTATTCAATATGTATCCATACATGTGATATACGATTTTAAAGGAGCTGATATTTTTAAAGCTGCTGCACTGGATGCTGTAAACACATCGCAGGAAAAATATTGTGGCGTAAGCAGCATGCTAAAAAAAGCACTGCCTGTTACCTGGGAGGTAAACTATAACGGGCAGCAACTGTACAACAACCAGGTTAATGAAAATAATTTGCAAACTATTGCTTAATAAAAAACAATTAAAAATATGATGGAATCAATCAAGAATTTATTTGGGTTTGGTACAAAGACAGATTATGCAGCGTTAATAAACGAAGGCGCTGTTATTGTGGATGTACGCAGTAAAGCAGAATATCAAAGTGGTCATATCAGGGGTTCTGTAAATATTCCACTTGATCAGCTGGGTAATAACCTGGCCAGGTTAAAAGATAAAAATACTCCTATTATTACCTGTTGTGCTTCGGGTATGAGAAGTGCATCAGCAAAAAGTATTTTGCTGTCCAGGGGATACCAACAGGTGTACAATGGCGGCGGCTGGGGCAGCCTCCGTGATAAATTATAATTAGTATTTTGAGGGTTGATGATAATTTGAAAGCAGGTAATTAAAATTACCTGCTTCTTATTTCATGTCAGTTGAATTAGTTATTCACACCCTAAAAATCTTACTTAACAACTGCTTCAAAGAAATACTGCCTTCTTTAATATCTTGCAAGACAAACAAACCTCCATGACAAAAGAACAACTCCTAAATCAACTAAGCCATCATACCTATGTAATGATAAAACCCTCTCCCCTGCATGGTATTGGCGTATTTGCTCTCCGTGATATTCCTAAAGGACAACGTGATTTGTTTTCAACTGGCATTGGAGAATGGATACCGGTAAGCAAAAAAGAAGTGGCGCAATTACCACAGCATTCCATTGATCTTGTAGAAAATTTTTGCCTGTACGATGAAGAAAATTATTTCATTCCGGACTATGGTTTTAAAGTAATGGACCTGGTGAATTTTTTAAATCATTCAGACACGCCCAATATTATTTCCATCAACGATGGAGAAGATTTTGAAACCACCATCGATATTGCTGCAGGTGAAGAACTGTTGATCAATTATGGTGATATAGTGGATGGAGATGAATAAGAATTAATTATTGCCAATTATTTCCGCCACCTGTTCTGAAAACAGATCGGCTCCCTTACCGTTCAAATGCCGGAAGTCAGCAAATAGCTGTGGTTGCCGCATGTAAAAACTATCTCTTGAATAATCAATAAAATCTATCTTATACTCAGCCGCAATTTTTTTTGCTGTCTCAATTGAAAGATCATTTCCAATGGCATTTACCAGGTATGGCGGGCAAACAATGTGCAATTCAATTCCAGCTTTGATGCACTCACTGATAAATGCTCTGTAAGTATTTATTTTTTCCGGATCCAATACATCCTCTTTGGTATAATCAATGGTACGTACGGGACCACTGGTAGTTTTTTTTATCGGCATATATCCTTTGATATTTGCGTAACTACGTTTATTCCTGTTCAAATTACCATTTAGTATGGGTAATAGTAAGGAGTTATAAGGATAGATAGTAGAAATTGCTTTTATTTTTTCATAAGGGCCTTTTAAATTAATTACGGGTTCTATCTCCGGGTTACTTTCATAATATGGTAAAAGACTGGATAGCCGGTCATAATCTTCCTGGTCTTTATCAAAGTTTCCAGCATCAAAACTTAATATGATCTTTTCAGGTTTGTATCGTTTCAATACGGATTTTAAAACTGCATAATGATAAAAAATGGATTGCCCAATCCTTCCGGCATTGAAACAGGGAAGGTTGAGTTCTTTTTCCATAACAGCAGGATTAAAAATATTAACGGCTCTTGATGATCCAAAAATCATCACCGGGTCATTTGCTTTTTTAATAGAGAATGTGGTCATGTAGTCGTAACCCTGTTGCTGTTTGAAATACGTTTTCTTCAGTACTGTGCCGATGATAAGATCAGCAACAGTTATTGTAACTATAAAAATCAATAATTTTACAAGGAATATTTTAACGCCGTTATCTTCAATTATTTTTTTCATTATAGTGATGATTAAAACTGGAAATAAATAAACTGTCCGCCATCGTACACACCAACAATCAATATCAATAATACTAAAACTGCATAATAAGCATTGCGGACCCAAAACGATCTGTGATTGGATAAGGAAAAAGAGGTATCAAAAAATTCCCTTCTTAACTCTACGAGAATTAAAAAACCGATCGCAAATAATGAGTACGCTATCATTGTCAGATTCTCATTTAAAATGGAGCCATTAAATGAAGCCATTTTTTTTATGATTGTAAATGCCTGTCCAACATTTTCTGACCGGAAGAACACCCTGGAAAATCCAATCAGTGTAAAAGTTACCAATATCTGCATTGCTGTATTGATTTTCGGGAAATTATTGATCCCGGTCATTCCCCAAAACTGTTCCCTCAATTTCCTGGTCATCAATGCAAATACCAGGTAAAAACCATTAATGCCTCCCCATATAATAAATGTCCAGTTTGCCCCGTGCCAAAGACCGCTGATCAAAAAAACAATCATTAGGTTCAGGTACATCCTGGGCACAGCCACTTTACTTCCGCCTAAAGGGAAATACAAATAATCTTTAAACCAGGTGGATAAGGATATATGCCAGCGTTTCCAAAATTCTCCTGTGCTTCTTGCAAATATTGGACGCTTAAAATTTGTCATCAGGTTAAAACCCATTACTCTTGCGGTACCAATTGCAATATCTGAATAGCCAGAAAAATCACAGTAAACCTGGAACGAAAAAAAAATGGTCGCCAGTATTAACGCAACACCACTTTGCTGATCATAATTATTATAGGCACCATTCACATATATCGCCAGCCTGTCGGCAATTACCAGTTTTTTAAATAATCCCCATACAATCATTTTCAATCCTTCAAACACCCGGTTGCTCTCGAAATAATGTTTTTCACGGAACTGGTGCAGCAGATTTTGCGGCCGTTCTATTGGCCCTGCCACCAACTGAGGATAAAACATTACGTACAGTGCATACAACCCAAAATGACGTTCTGCTTTCTGGTGACCACGATAAACCTCAATGGTATAACTCATGGCCTGGAAAGTATGAAAAGACAAACCAATAGGCAGCAGTATAGACAGGTAAGGAATGGGATTATCCAAACCAAAACCCTTCATTAAAAATGAAAAGTTATCATTAAGAAAATTGAAATATTTAAAAACGAAAAGAGTGCCGATATTAGCAACTAAACTATAGATTAAAAATAACTTTCGCCGCCTGCCGGTTGCATTTTCAATACAGATACCGGCAATATAATCCACTATAATGGTGAAGCCCAGTATGAGTATATAGATTGGCACAAAGGCCATATAAAAATAACAACTGGCTGCCAGCAGCAATATCCACCTTTTGCTGTGCGGCAGGATGAAATAAATGCTGGTAACTATAATAAAGAAAAAGAGAAAATGAAAAGAATTAAAAAGCATGTTCCTGGTTTAAATCCAATTAAAAAAAAGTCTTTGCTCTTGATAAAGGATTTTACGTCAGATCAATCGATTTATTGTTTGGACATCGAAGATATGGCTGATTATATAAATTTCAAAAAACGCTTGTATCTTAATTAACAAGATACCAATTGTTCATGTAAATGAACCAGTGTATACAAGGGATCTTTACATAACCCGGGATGTACAACTGATGTTTGTAATATAGTGCTTCGTTTGGCTGTGAGCCACCTGAAACGAGATGCAATATCCAATGCTGCTATCGGCCCTGCACTTAAATCACCAGCAATAATTTGTTCAAATGCCCTGAGGTGAGCCTGTATTTCTTCCAGATCAATGTCCGGGTACAATGCCAGCAGGCGTGTTTCATTGAGTGTGATCTTTGTTTGTAAAAACGCAGGCTTCTTACAATATACAATAACTCCCACGTTCAGGAATTCTTCCCGTTCCACCCTGGGTACTACCCTGATGATGGCGTATTCAAATAAGTGATTCCCTTGCATGCCTGGCTTCGTTTACAAAAACAGCAGACTGGTTAAGCCTGTTGATTAAAAAATTACTGTACACTATTCTCTTTTCTGCTGCTGTTGCAGTGTCTCCTTCATTTATCAACCAGCTCTCCGGTATCAATGCCACAATTGCCTGGATTTTTTCCGGCGTTATGTGTTGTTTCATCAATGCATCCACCTTATCCAGTTCACTGGCCTGCGGTAACAACACGTGGTCTTTTATTTGTACAAAAGGTTTAAGTGATTGCTCCTCCCAGTTATGCCAGGTATGATGAAAAAATAAAGCAGCCCCATGATCAATGAGCCAGAGTTCTTTTTGCCAGCTAAGCATATTGGTATTACGGGCAGTACGATCCACGTTAGTTAAAAAAGCATCCAGCCATACAATTTTGGAAGCAAGCAATGGATCAATTTTACTCACTGCCGGATCATAAGTAATAGATCCTGATAAAAAATGAACTCCTAAATTCAGTCCTTCACTGGCACGAAGCAGATCCTGTATTTCTTCATCAGGTTCTGTGCGGCCAAAAGCTTCATCCAGTTCTGCAAAAACCAGTTCAGGTACTTTCATGCCGGCTGCCCTGGTTATCTCTGCACCAATCAGGTCAGCGATCAAAGCCCTGGTGCCCTGCCCTGCTCCACGAAATTTTATTACATATAAAAATCCATCATCTGCTTCTGCAATAGCAGGCAGCGAACCACCTTCTCTCAAAGGGGTTACATAGCGTATTACCTGCACTGTTCTGATATCCGGTTCTTGTTCATTCATATTTATCTCTTCCTGCTGAACTAAATTTAATTTGGCTAAATTATTCTAAAGTTTGGGTTTGAGTAGAAAAAAATCTGGATGCAAATTTTGCTTGTGATTTTATAAACAATTTCTTTAGTTCAAACATTATATCATTATGAATAACATTATTAAATTAATTATTGCCATTGCTATACCATTAGCAATCGGAGCCCTTGGCAGTTATTTTACCATACCCAGTGTAACCAGCTGGTATCAGACCATTAACAAGCCATCCTGGAATCCTCCTAACTGGATATTTAGCCCTGTGTGGACAACATTGTATGTGTTGATGGGTATTGCTTTGTACTTAGTGTGGAAATCAGGAAACAGCAGTGCCGTAAAAACACTTGCGGTTTCTTTTTTTATAATACAGTTATGTCTTAATTTTTTCTGGTCAGTTATCTTTTTTAACCAGCATCAAATTGGCTGGGCCTTTGCAGAAATCATCCTGCTCTGGATATTTATACTCCTCACTATTTTTGCTTTTGCAAATATTAATAAAACAGCTGCATGGTTACTGGTTCCTTATATTTCGTGGGTTAGCTTCGCCATGATATTGAATTATACTGTGTGGCATTTAAATAAATAAAACACTGGTAAAAGGATTTAAATTTCAGGATCAAGAGCCTGGTTCATTTCAATTAATTATTTTTATAGATAAGATAATTACACATTGAAATGTATGGGAACTGTAAAGCAGTAAATACCAATTGACACATTGCATTTATTTGCAGTACTAGATGAATTATTGATTGAACTTTTACAGTCATTAACAGCAGAAGAATGGCATGCTCCCACCATCGCAAAACAATGGACAGTAAAAGATATTGCCTCCCATTTATTAGACGGTAACCTGAGAACGCTCTCTCTTTTAAGAGATCAATATGTTGGTGATACTCCATCCGATATACATTCCTATGCAGACTTAGTTAAATACCTGAACCAGTTAAATATGAGCTGGACTGCTGCAACAAAAAGACTAAGTCCACAAGTTTTAACAGAGCTGTTAGAAACCACAGGAAAACAATATCAGCAGCAACTGGAATTATTAAAACCATTTGACACTGCAATATTTTCTGTAGCCTGGGCTGGCCAGGATAAATCTGAAAATTGGTTTCACATAGCAAGAGAATACACGGAAAAATTTATTCATCAGCAACAGATCAGGAAGGCCGTAGGCAAACAGGCATTGCTGACGAAAGAATTGTTTTATCCATTTATTGATACGCTTATGTACGGGCTGCCGCATACTTACCGGAATGTGCATGCAGCCACAGGTACACTGGTAACAATAAAAATCCTAACTGATATTGGAGGTGAATGGCACCTTGTTAAAACCGATTCCTTCTGGCAATTAATAAAATCTCAAACAGCTCATCCTTCCACTGCAACCATCAGTATTGATCCGGATACTGCATGGAAACTTTTTTCTAAAGGTATTTCTCCTGAGCAGGCTTACGATAAAGTAGTAATCACCGGTGACAAAGAATTAGGAGCAATTGTATTGAAAATGGTTTCGGTAATGGCCTGAGCGATTAATTGAAAAATTGGCCAATATTAAGTTTTTGTAAAGCCTGGCCATTTTCGAAAGCTTTAACACCCAAAATGCGTTCGTAAGGACAAAATTTGTAAATTTACTTTGCAATGAGCCGTTATTTAGTACGATATAAATCTGTAACTTTCATTTTGCTGGCATTTCTTTTCGCCATCAAAACTGAAAAACTTCATGCACAGTTTGCCGTAAATGATACCATTGTTTCCTACGCCGTTGTTTATGAAGGAGACACCATTGAAGCAAAAACGCTGCAGGCTATTCCTTTGTACAGGCACCTGAATGATGCACAAAGAAGGGCCAGGGCTGAATGGACCAGGCTGCGGAATGCCGTCTATATAACTTTTCCTTATGCCAAAAGGGCCGGTGTAATCATGAATGATATTAATGCCCACCTTGTCAACATAAATGATAAGGAAGAAAGGAAGAAATATATACGCTCAAGAGAAAAAGATCTAAGAAAAGATTTTGCTGATCCCATCACCAACCTTTCGGTATACCAGGGCAAAGTATTGATGAAACTCATCAACCGGCAAACCGGGAACAACTGTTACGAGATCATCAAAGAATATAAAGGCGGCTTTACTGCAAGGTTTTATCAAACAGTTGCATTCTTCTTTGGCAGCAATCTCAAACAAGCTTATGATAAGAGTGGCGATGACAGGGAAATTGAAAAAATTGTACAGGAAGTGGAGCGTATGTATGGATACAGAAGTTGATCTTGTTCAATGAGTTTGGCAAGTTTGGTTTTTTATAATACTTATAACCCCTCATATTTACTAAAGTTCAGATAATCAGTAAACATTCTATCAGCTATCTTTGCACCCAATATTTTTAACTATAGCTAACCCTCAAGCTAATAAACCTCTGAACTAAAATGAAACTTGACATTCTTGCTTTTGGTGTACACCCGGATGATGTGGAACTATCCTGCAGTGGCGTTTTATTAACAGAAAAATTACTGGGTAAAAAAACAGGGATCGTTGATCTTACTCAGGGAGAATTAGGTACACGGGGTACCGCAGAAACAAGAAAACAGGAGGCAGCGGTATCAGCAAAAATTTTGCAGGTGGATGTACGGGAGAATTTAGGATTGGCCGATGGCTTTTTTAAAAATGATGAAGAGCACCAGCTTAAGGTTATTGCAGCTATCCGGAAATTTCAACCAGAAATTATTTTGTGCAATGCGCCGGAAGACCGGCACCCGGATCATGGCAGAAGCGCCGGCCTGGTGGAAGATGCAGCTTTTCTTTCCGGCTTAAGAAAAATAGAAACCTGGGAAGATGGCAAACTGCAAGAACCATGGAAACCAAAATATGTTTTTAATTACATCCAGGACAGGTACCTGCAACCAGATTTTGTAATCGACATCTCTGCTGTAATGGATCAAAAGATAGAATCGATCAAAGCTTTTTCCACACAGTTCTATAATCCTGATTTGAACGAACCACAAACCTATATTTCTACTCCTGATTTTTTAGACAGTATAATCTACCGCAGCAAGATGATGGGTAAAATGATAGGTGTTGCTTACGCAGAGGGTTTTATCAGCAAGAAGATAATTGGATTTAACAGTTTCAACGCACTGATAGCCAACGTTACCTGAGATTGGTTAACTATCCCGCCTTTTGATTAAACAAAAGGCTTTTATTTCTTCTTTTATGTTGTACCTTGCGGCATAAAAAAATACATAATATTTCACGATGGCTACTCCCAAGTTTTTACAATCATCCAATAACTTTCAGCAGGAATTAAAGCGGAGAGTTAACCAGTATTTTGAAGAAAGAAAAAAATCTTCTACCGGCAATTTTAGTTTATACTTCAAAGCAATCTTATTTTTTGTTGCTTACATTGCTTTGTATGTTCACTTAGTATATTATACCCCTTCCAACTTGGTTGCATTGATCGAATGCGTATTGATTGGTGGCTTTACTGCTGCAATCGGGTTTAATGTGATGCATGATGGTGGTCATGGAAGCTTTAGTAAAAGCAAATCTGTTAACAAACTTGCCGCAGTATCTGTAAATCTCTTAGGCGCCAGTCATATTATGTGGGGAATGAAACACAATATTATTCACCATACCTACACTAATATTGATGGCGTGGATGATGATATCGAGATCAAACCTTACCTCAGAATGTGTTCCACACAAAAAAGATATAAGATCCATAAATTTCAGCATTACTATGTTTGGTTCCTGTACACCATGCTGCACCTTATCTGGGTTTTTCTTACGGATTATCAAAAATATTTTAAGAAAAGAATCGGTTCTGTTCCTATTAAAAAGTTAAGTGTAAAAGAGCACTTCGGTTTTTGGGGTGCCAAGGTTGGATATGCTATTTTATTTATCGTGATACCTATTATGAAGGTTGGTTTTTTAAAGTGGATGGTTGGTTTTTTACTCGCCAGTATGGTTACCGGTTTTATCATCAGTATCGTATTTCAATTAGCACACACCGTGGAAGAAACAGCGTTTCCAATACCGGATGGCGATACCAATAAAATAGAAAATGAATGGGCCATTCACCAGGTGCAAACCACAGCAAACTTTGCTACCAAAAATAAATTGATCTCCTGGTTAGTTGGCGGATTAAACTTCCAGATTGAACACCATTTGTTTCCACGTATATCACATGTTCACTACCCTGCTATCAGCAAGATCATTAAACAGACCTGCGCTGATTTTAATATCAAGTACATCGAGTTTCCAAAAATGCGTAGTGCCATCGCTTCACATGCCGCCTTCCTCAGGAAAATGGGAAGTGTAGCTTGATATTCTCTATAAAATAATTATCAAAATGCCTTTGCTTTAATACTGCAAAGGCATTTTTTATAGATCATGGTATGCTATTGATAACAAGTTCCAGGCTGCGGAAAAATATGCTTGCACTGGCTTTTACTTATCTTGTAAAATAAGCCTTATGAATTTAGATTTCAAACATTAAAACTCTACAATAAAACCAATAGTAGGCAATACGTTACCATCCCTGTTATCAAGAATGTATGGGATGGCATTGGTTCCATTTTGTTGAATAGGTTGTCCATCAGTAGTAAGAAAAGCTGTATTATCTGCATTACGTTTAAATGTGTACTGTGGAATACCGGCGCTTTTTGAACCATAAAAATTTTGTACATCAAGGAACAGATCCAGTGTAACACGCCTTAGGTTCCATTTTTTATCAATTCTCAGATCAGCGGCATGAAAGGTTGCTAAGCGTTCTGTATTAACCCGGCTGTAATTAAATACGCCTGTGCCCAGCGTAAGGTAGTTCAGCTGGCTCGCTGCCAGGTCGTAAGGAGTAAATGGTGCATTGCCCTGGTAACGAAACTTAACCCCAAGTTCCCAGTTTTTATTAAACTTATATCCCATGGTTAAACTTACCAGGTGACGGTTATCCCAGCTTGCAGGAGCAAGTTTACCATTCAACCCGGAGAACTCACTCCAGAATAGCGTATAACTAAATACACCAAAAATACGGTTGGTCAATTTTTGCTGTGCAAAAAATTCCATGCCATATGCCCTGCCCTTTCCATTTTGAATTACTGGTTCATTGCCTACGGCGCCAAAGTCGGTGCCTTTATTGGCCAGGCTGATTTCGTCGGGAACACTGATGGGATATTGGCTGTATTTTTTGTAAAACCCTTCCAGTGTAAAACGGGAAGCACTGCTGGGTAAATATTCCACGCCAGCAACATAATGCGTACTCCGGATATAGTTGCCGGGATTAGAAAAATCATTACCATTGACAGCACTTACATAAGCAAGTTGTGTATAGCTGGGTAAGCGATAATACATACCATAGCTGGCACTGAGGTTCCATTTTTCTGCCAGTGCATAGCTTGCACTTATCCTGGGGCTAAGCTGTTTGAACGGATTTTTTTCGCTGTTGGATAATGAGTTGGCATCTATCCGCAAACCAGCACTTATTGCCAGGCGATCATTGAACAAACGCCTGCCGGTTTGTATGAATGCCCCATACCGCATAAAGCTCATACTGGTATCGCTCTGTAAGTTTTGCCCAGGTTGTATAATATTTCCCTGGCCGTCTGTTAACTCCGGACGCAACACCTGGAAAAAAGCATTGTCAAACTGGATGTATTGTACCACTGCTCCATAACTAATTTTCCATTCGTTCACATTGGTGGTAACATCAAAACGTAATTTATTTTCTGTTTCGTTACTGTTTATTTGCAAGGTACGGGTGGCAGCAGATGGGTTTTCATTGTCTTCATATTTATCAGCAGTGTTATCAAGTGTGTTCCTGCTCAGTGCAAGGTTCCAGTAGCCATTACTGGTCAATTTTTTTAAAGAAGCGCCGATGGTGTAACTCCATTGATTGATGAGGGGGCTGCTGTTAATTGCATATAATTTTTCCGGCGTAGCTTTTTTGGGAGCAGCAAAACTAAATTCATCTATGGCTCCAATACCCAGTATATTAAGCGTTGTTTTCTTATTGATCCTGGTAGTGGTCTTAAATTGAAAATCCCAGTAATTGGGCCGTATAGGAAGATCCAGTGCTTTAAACAATAATTGCAGGTAACTCCTCCGTGCCGATGCAATGAAAGTGGTGTTTTTTGAAAGTGGTCCATCCAGTGTGCCACTTGCTTCTGTTCCGCTCAGGCGAAAATTTCCCTGCAGGCGGTTAGCATTGCCATTCTTTTGCTTAAACTGGAACACACTGCTAAGTGCATTATCATACCGGGCATCAAAAGCAGAGGTACTCAACTTTACCTCTTCAATAAAACTTACATTCAATATGCCCTGTGGGCCACCGCCACTACCCTGCGTACTAAAGTGATTAATGATGGGCACTTCAATTCCATCAAGGTAAAAAACATTCTCACTGGGTGCCCCACCCCTGATGATAATATCATTGCGGAAACTGCCGCCGGCAACACCACCACCCACACCGGGCAGCGACTGAATAACTTTACTGATATCAAAATTGCCACCGGGGTTTGCTTTGATATCCTCTGTAGTCAGGCGCTGAATACTTAGTGGACTTTCTAATGTGGCAGCCTTAACCGAATTACGCCGGGTCTGTATCACTACATTATTAAGATTGGTAACAGCAGGTTCTAATTCTATCAACAGGTTATTCTCATTGCCCGTAGTTACCACCAGGTTGGATATTATTTTTGGCTGATAACTTATACTGGTAAGAATTAAACGGTAAGTACCGGGTGTAATATTACTGAACCTGAAACTGCCATTGGAATCAGAAAGCGTTTTGTTGTTTCCGGGTAATAATTCAACGGTTATTTGTGGCAGCGGCTCCTGGCTGCTGCGATTGATAACAACACCGGAAAGATTGCCTTTAAACTGGCCATAACTAATGGCGACGTAAAACAAGGTTGGAATAATAAGGATTAAAATTTTGTAACAGCGCATGATCTTTTAATTACGGGATTTGTATTTTTTTACAAAACACCCGTATGTTTAAATTGTTCAACATGGATGCGTTGGATGCTGTTAAATCGACTGATGAATTGCAGTTACAAATTTACAAAACAACATTGCGACTATTGATTGAAGTTATAAAGTTGCCGTGAATAGTTTTTAGTAGCCGGATTTTATCAAGGCAAATAGACAGGAAATAATTTACTAAAAGGCTGCTGTTAAAAATTCCCCTTATAATGAGCAAAGATTTTAATTGGCAAACTATCTGCATAAGTAAAAAAGAATTTGTACATTTTACTTCATTTAAAAATTACTTGTCATGAATAACATTTCACGGAGAAAGCTCATCAAAAATTTAGCATTGGGTGGCGCAGCATTGTTCCATTCGCCAGCTATATTATCATTGGCAAGCTGCAGAGGAAAAGACCGGCTGGGAGTAGCACTGGTGGGCCTTGGCTACTACAGTACCGATTTGCTGGCGCCTGCATTGCAACAAACAAAGCACTGTTACCTGGCAGGTATTGTTACTGGCACCCCATCCAAAGCGGAGGCATGGAAGAAAAAGTATAATATCCCTGACAAAAATATTTACAATTATCAAAACTTTGATTCCATTGCCAACAACCCGGATATTGATGTAGTGTACGTGGTGCTGCCTCCATCTATGCACCATGAATACGTGATAAGGGCAGCAAAGGCAGGCAAGCATGTTTGGTGTGAGAAGCCCATGGCCATCACCCCACAGCAATGCCAGGAAATGATTGATGCCTGTAAAACAAACAAGCAGTCACTGGCCATTGGTTACCGCCTGCACCACGAACCCAATACACAGGAGTACCGGCGGATCGTAAACCAGCAACTACTGGGGAAAGTAAAACAGTTAAAATGTGCAGCCGGATATTTCGATGGCCGTACCGATCACTGGAAGCAAAAAAAAGAAATGGGTGGCGGTGTATTGTATGATATGGGTGTGTATGCCATACAGGGTGCAAGGCTTGGCACTGGTATGGAACCAGTCTCCATTACATCTGCCAATACTTCCACCACCCGTCCGCATATTTATAAAAATGGGTTGGATGAAACAACTACTGCCGTCCTCGAATTTCCAGGCGGCGTGTTGGCGGATATTAAAACCAGTTTTGGAGAAAATATTAATTTCCTTGATATCACTTGTGAAAAAGGCAGTATTAATATGGCACCTTATTCAGGCTATGATGGTTTACAGGGGCAAAGCACTTTAGGCAACATTCATTTTCCTTACCAATTGCCCTGGCAACAGGCAAAGCAAATGGATGATGATGCCCAATCCATCAAGGCCGGCAAACCCATGCTGGTACCAGGAGAAGAAGGGTTAAGGGATATCAGGATTGTGGAAGCAATTTATAAAGCGGCGGGTACTGGGCAGGCGGTTAAATTGTAAGCTCTTCAATTCTGCAGCACAAGTAATAAAGCTTTTTCTTGTCTTCATTTTAATGATTCAAAAATGAATCTGCACCAATTTATTGATGATTTATTTAAATTTTTATTGATTCGTTGAAGTTGGCAATTCCCTTGAAGACGTTTAAATTATAGCTGTAAGAGATATTTTTAGGAATAAGGATAATAATATTACAATAAGATCGTTCAGAATATATTCTCCCAGGTAATATTTAGTCCTGTTCGATTGAGCCTGGTATTTTGAATAGTCTGCTTATGGCAGTATTTTTGCATTGCAAATATGAAAAACCTCACCATGAAATCACTTACCTGCACATCCCTTTTTATTATTGGTATTGTAATGCTGATATCTTCTTGTAAAAAAGAATCAGCTGCTGTAACCAAAACCGTAGAGTTCACCACCACCAGTTATGATACCTTATCAACTTGTGATAATTTAGGTAAACCGGATAATTTATTAACAGCAGATGCAATTTCTTCTCCTTTATTAACATTCATTGATAATACACTTCCAGAAAAAACTGATTTAAGAAGTAGTTATCCTGAATTGCTTACAACTAAAGCAATTGCTGATATTGCAATCACCCAGCAGTCAGACGTGTTTATAACCTTTGTATCTCAAGGCACTAAGTTTACAAATACATTTGCTTTTTATACATATCCCACCAGTAAACCACCAGCAAGTACTAAGGATATCATTACAATCACTCATGTTTTCCCCAATGCTGGATATTTAACTACATTAAAAAAGGGAGACAAGGTCAAAATTGGAAGATTTAGTCCGGGAACCTCCATTGGATTTGTTTTGTTAAAAAATGGCTGGAACACTACTACATCTACCATCGATAATAAAGCAGTACATTTCTGCTCAAATGATATTTTAAATCCTGAGGTGGATGCTAATCTGAAAAAACACGCAGTTTTGGTCAATTATCCAGCTGAAAGCAAAGTCTTAATTGGGTTTGAGGATATTGACAGAACTGAATCTACCTGCGACCACGATTTTAATGACCTGTTAGTTTATTGCACTGTTACTCCCTGACCTGGTATAGAAACAACAATTCATATATCTGAAGCTTTTAATCACATCAGTAACAACTGGCAGTTATTGTACTGGTAATACTAACATTGTGGTTAGCAGGGATGATAAGATTTACGGGTGTAACTCCATCTCCAATGATCAATTGTGTATTTTTTCCGCTAAGTATCCAATTACTTCCAATAGCAGGAGAAGGATTATTTACAATGTTGAATAACTGATTATCTGCACTAAAACTGGAAGGACTTGTTCCGCTGCCATCAGTATTACTTCCCCAGGTGGCAACATCATCCAGGTTACCAGTTGCCTTTGAATACCATACAGGTAAGTCAAATATATTTTTAGAAAGAATTCTCTCAAACATAACCCTGTGTCCGGCATTATTAAAATGGATAAAATCTCCAGCTGAGTATTTTGCAAGTATCGTGGTATCTGCAGGATCAAACATGCCATCCCAAAAATTGAGAGAATATTTATTAAACCTGTTAATGATAGAATCTTTAATATCTGCCAGTTTTTTCTTTACTGCAGCGGTATTGTAACTTCCATCACACCTTGGTTGTGTGGTACTGATGTAGCAGCGATTACCCTTGACTGTTACAGCATCATAAATGGTTTGCAGGCTGCCCATTATTTCTGCAATGCTGTAGTTGATATATCCATTTGTTGGGAAATTTACAATCACCACCCCATTAGCTGCATTGGATAAATTACTTAAAATTGAAACAGCTTTACTCACATTGTGAATGGCATCAGGATAAGGCCTTGATGCAGGTGGAATATAGTCAGTTGGCATTGCATGATAATTTGTACTTCCTGCTACACCAAGATTATAAGCAGAGTCAATAAGGTTTAACCGGCATTTGTAGTAGTTATTTAAAAGACTAACCCAGCAACTGTCATGTGCGGTGGTGCCATTTCCGGCAGTGCTTGAGGAGCCAATCGCTACGATCCTTCCATATTGAGCATTTACCTGTTTGCTATTGATAAAAAAAATAAAATATAACCCCAGCAGGAAAAGCTGAATGTATTTAGAACGATAGCAATTAAAAAAGAATGATGCTAAATTATCAGGTAAACAATTAAAATATTTTGTCATTAAAATAATTAACGTGTTGATTTTGCTTTTTTAGCTGATGATTTTAATATACAATACTTCATCAGAATTTGTTCAGGCATAGTAAAGAATGCAGATATATCTTTAGCTGTTTAAACAAATTATTGAAAGGCATTGCTGTTAACTGTAACGCTTTTATCATGGACGCATAAATAATGCCACTTATTACCGTGCTTTAACTGTGCCCGGCCAGTTTTTTTAAGGAGTTATTAATGGGTTTAATTAAAGTGAGGGAATATAAGCATCAGTATGGGGAATATTTTTCCGGGAGGTTATTTATGACGGGCCCCTTCAAAATATTTTTTTTCGCAGATGAATCTAAAAGAATAACAATCGGTGTTGGCCTTGTTCCCCACCATCATTGGGGCTGAGATTAATGCTGTTTTTGTAATAACATAATGGTTACCGCTTTGGTTGTTGATCAATAATATCAACAACGGCTTTCGGATTAGTTGTCTTTATTGAGGACATGCCAAGGCCAGGGATAGTAAGGATGTTTAATAGTAATTGTTGTTGTGAGGACATAAATAAATTAAGAAAACCTTTGCCGGGAAGTTGCTGAAAATGTTTATCTTTCTTAACAACCTGTCTGCTTAAATACAGTCAAATATGAAAAAAATCCGGCAGTATTTTTACTTTGTTTCATTCCTGTTTATGTTGCTTTTTATCCAGCAGATCGCACAGGCTCAACCGGGTCGGCCCGATTCAACTTTTAACGGCAACGGAATAGCCTTTGTTTCAATTCCCAATTCATACATGATTCCTTTAACTGGTATTTTACAGAAAGACGGGGAATTATTAATAGCAGGAAGCGGATATAAAGACCAGTCAAAACTCAATGCGGATGCTGTTATTCTGCGGCTTAATACAGATGGCACCAATGATAACAACTTCGGAAATAATGGATTGGTATTTACAGATTTTGACAATGAAAAGGAAGATTTACTTTGTGTAAGCCTGCAGCAGGACGGAAAAATTATTGGAGGTGGTAACAATGGTTTTTCAGGCTATCCACAAAAAGGTATAGCAGCCAGGTATGATGCATTCGGCATCCCTGACACTACATTCGGAGTGAATGGAAAAATAATTACGGACTATAATCCCTTACCATTTTCTGTAGAAACTATTTACCAGACGGAAACACTGGAGAATGGATCCATACTTATAAGCGCTGCTGTTGCAGATACAGCGGAAGCAAAGCAGGTAACTGTAAAAGCTATGTACCACTCCAATGGTATTTTAGACAGTACCTTCGGAGTGAACGGGCTATTGAAAGATTCCATTAGCATTCCGGCAGCAACAGATGTTACCGGAAGAAAAATATACTTTGATCATCGTAGTCTTGATGACCTGGATCATTTCGCAATATCCCGCCGCCTTTCCAATGGTACACTGGATATTAGTTTCAATGGAACAGGAATCAGTTTTATTTTTATTGATACCCTTGGGGTAACTCCAACTACCTGCATTATTCAATCTGATAAAAAAATATTAATTGGAGGCTTTGTAAACACAAAACTCTGTGACCGCAGTAATTGCGATGGAAGTGATTTTTTGTTGGTGCGGTATAATGGCAATGGTTCAATTGACAGTAGTTTTGGTAATGATGGAATTGCACGCCTGAATTTTGATCTAAGTAATGAACTGCAAAAAATATTGTTGCAGGCAGATGGGAAAATACTTGTTGCCGGCACCGTTACCAATAATCCGGCAGGGTTTGAAGGCGCTTATGGGTTAGCCCGCTATCTTCCCAATGGCGAGGTGGATAGTACTTTTGGAAACAATGGTAAAGAAATTTATGGCAGCTATGATGCGAATGGCAGGTTGAGTGGAATGTTAATCAGCAATCACCGTATTTATTTATACGGACGGTCGAATGAAAACATTACTTCATCAACAGGTTTCCTTGTATATGCCATACAGAACGATTATTCACATCATACCACCACAAGCCTTAAACTATGCCCGGGCACATTGCAGGCCTCATTCACATCAGATGTTACCGGTGCCTCTTACCAATGGCAACAAAGTAACGATGGTGCAAACTTCGTCAGCATTACTAACAGTGACCAATACGCCGGTACAGGGAGTTCAACACTTTTATTGAAAAGCATTGCAGCTTCCTGGAGTGGTTATCAATTCCGTTGTATCGCTGGTACCGACACCAGCAGTACTATCATCCTTCGTTTTGTGAATGCCTGGACCGGTGCCGTTAGTAATAACTGGGAAGACTCCGGCAACTGGAGTTGCGGCCAATTACCCAATGACCAAACCGATGTAGTGATCTATAACAGTTTGGTAAATGTGAACGCTGATGTATCCTTAAAAAGTCTCACACTAAAGTTGGGTGCTGCGGTTTCGGTTAGCAATGGTCATTCTGTTTTGATCACGGGTACTCCTACTCTACTGCCAGAATAAAAACCTTTTAATTTTAATAGCATGAAGCAACTATCCTTACTTTTCCTCACTATCGGTGTCATTGCATGTGGGATTGTATCCTGCCAGCAGCAACAAAAATCGCTGCCACGAATTGCCATTGCAGGCCTGGCCATTGAATCAAGTACCTTTTCCCCGGCGCTTACAGAAGAAGCTGCGTTTCATGCAAAGTATGGCAATGCAGTCTTTGAATATTTCCCTTTTTTAGCTGCTGATTCACCCTTGCGAAAAAAGGCAGATTGGATACCAACTTTATCAGGGCATTCACTTCCCGGCGGAGCTGTAACCAGGGCAGCTTATGAATCACTGGTTGGTAAAATACTCGATTCATTAAAACGAAATGGTCCTTACGACGGATTGTTTTTTGATATTCATGGTGCCATGAGTGTGGTGGGGCTCGATGATCCGGAAGGCGATATGATAAAAAGGATCAGGGCTGTTATTGGATATAATACCATTATCTCTACCTCAATGGATCTGCATGGCAATGTATCAAAAGACCTTGCAGAAAACACGGACCTTATTACCTGTTACCGCATGGCTCCTCATGAAGATGCGATGGAAACAAAACAGCGGGCAGTGGAAAACCTGCTGCAAAGAATAGAAAGCGGTAAAGGCAAGCCATTGTATAAAGCATGGATACCGGTACCAATTTTATTACCCGGAGAAAAAACAAGTACCCGTATAGAACCGGGAAAAAGTATTTATGCAGCAGTGTCACCAGCTTCAAAGCAGCCCGGTATTGTGGATGCAGCTATCTGGATTGGTTATGCATGGGCCGATGAACCACGCAATCATGCGGTGGTGATGGTAACCGGCGATGATCAGCAACAAGTAACACAAACTGCCGAACAATTAGCTCATCGCTTTTGGGATGCCCGTAACCAATTTGCTTTTGTAGCGCCAACCCTGTCATGGCAGCAAAGCCTTGACAGCGCATTACGCAGCAGCAAACGTCCTTTTTTTATCAGTGATATGGGCGACAATCCTACCGCAGGTGGTGCAGGAGATGTTAGCTGGACCTTGAGCCAGTTGATGGCGTACCCTGCATTTAAAAACAGCAATGGTCCTTCTGTAATATACGCTTCGCTGCCTGCACCCGAACTGGTGCAGCAGGCCATGCAGGCAGGTGTCGGCAAAGCGGTAGACGGCTATGCAGGTGCAAAAGTAGATGCCCGTTTTTCTCCTCCTGTACGCATTAAAGGCATGGTAGAATCTATTGTAAAAGGTGATAAAAATGCAGAAGTGGAAGTATCTGTAAAGGTTGGAAGCATTCATGTGATCCTGACCCAAAAACGCAAACCCTATCACAACGAAATTGATTTTACCAAACTGGGTTTGAATCCCCGGAAGACGGATATTGTAATCGTAAAGATCGGTTACCTGCAGCCGGAATTATATGCCATGCTGGCAGGTTGGGTAATGGCGCTTACGCCGGGTGGTGTTGACCAGGATATAGAACATCTTCCTTACAAAAGAATTCAGCGGCCCATGTTCCCCTTTGATAAGGATATGAAAGAACCGGATTTGAGTGTGAGGCTTATGCCGGTATCGGAGTTCAACGACTAAGTGATGGATGATAAATTAAGTCATAGGCTCAGGATAGCATTTCAACTTTGTTTTTTTGTCTGGCGGTTACAATGCCGGTTTATTTTAATTTGTCGATTCAGAATAGATGGAGTCTGATATTAATGCTTTTTTGTAGCAGCTTATTGGTTGCCGTTTCATTGTTGGTCAATAAGTCCAACAACAGCCTTTAGCAGAGGATATGCCCATAAAGTAAGTTGTAAACAAGAAGCCGTAAGTTGAATAGGCTTAACCTTGCTAACACAAGGCCTTAGCCCTTGTTGGTATGTCATTAAAACAGCAAGCTATTCTGCATACGCCGCTGTTGCGTCTCCTGACCAACAGCTATCGGTCAACCATCAAACTGGTTTTATTGGTGTACACTCTTACATTTTTTTCACATCAGCCCTCCAATTAAGATATAGCCAAATGAGGCAACCATTCCGGTTGGTCAGGAGACACAACCGGGGCGTCTGAGTAATAACAAAGAGTATTCAATTTGTTACATTAATGATTTTTTAGCCTTCATTGGTTCGTTGTTAATGCAGCCAAAAAAATTATCGTTCCCGTCGCTCCAAGCGCCCCGACCAGAAATAAAAATGCCGGGCTCTCATCCGGCACTTTACTATGTTGGTTTTGGTAAATCCCTAGCCTTCGTCGGTATGCGTTAAAACCGCCACCTATTCCGCAGACGCCGCTGTTGTGTCTCCCGACCAACAGCTAACGGCAAACCATCAGGCTGGTTTTATTGGTATATACCCTTACATTTTTTTCACATTAGCCCTTCAATTAAGATATAGCCAAATGAGGCAATCATTCCGGTTGGTCAGGAGACACAACCGGGGCGTCTGAGTAATAACAAAGAGCATTCAATTTGTTGCAATAGTGTTTTCTTTCCCGGCAACATCTTGTAGTTAAATACAGCCACATTAACAATTTAAGAATTTCCAGCATTCTCTTTGCTTAGCAATGAGCGCAGGCAGAGGATATGTCCGTAAAGTAAGCTTTAAACAAGAAACAGTAAGTTGAATAGGCGCAATGTTCTTGCCAACACACAAGGCCGGAAGAAAGAGAAAACGTTGTTGGGAACAATTCCTTTAACCCTTACTTCATCAAACTATAATCACTTCTATTGTTGCTCATCACAAAATTGTTCATTAGTGCAACGATCACTTTTTAATAATGGTATTTTCAAGAACCGTAATGGAAACGGGCCTGCTTCGCCATTGCTCTATCAATGAGGGTGGCACATGGCCAACCGGAATAAAAGCATTTCCAATAATAATATCTTTATCTCCGTCGCCATCCATATCGCCTGCATCCATCGTTAGCCACCTTCCATCAGCAAAATCGCTGAATGTATATCTTTTATAAGTATTGTTGCCTGAGTTTTCCCAGTAAATAAAACTTTCTTCCGGCAGTTTTTCGTAATCAGGATAGAAGGCAATAGAAACAATGTCAATATCACCATCATTGTCAAAATCAGCAGGTATAGCTTTCTGTGCACCATACACAGGGAGAAAATATTTTTGCTCAAACTGGTTGCTTCCGTTATTGTAAAATATCCTGATACCATGATAAGGCTTTAATATAATCGAGTAATCAGCATTGTCTCCATTGGTGGTAAGGATGTCCATGAAACCATCGCCATTAAAATCAAACAACTGAAAATAATTTGACCCATATGCCGGAGGAAACCGGATCACCCTGTCTTCCCTGAATTGACCGTTGCCTTCATTATAAAAAATAAACACTCCTTCATCCCCCTGTGCCATCAGTACGGCAATATCAGGCTTTCCGTCTTTATTAAAATCATACACTTCCATTCGGGTGGCTCCGGGCAAAGCCTTCAGTATATGTCTTGTATAGTTGCCTTTCCCGGTATTTTCGAACCAACTGAGAGCGCCTTGCCTGAAACCAAACTCACTAATAATGACATCCTCCCTGCCATCATTGTTAAGATCAGCATAAGTAGCCTGTACCGGGCGTCGCAGATTTCCAATTATTGTAACAGGTTCCGCTCCTTTTTTTACAATTTCCAGTTTACCCCGGGGTTCATCAGAAGGAGTAATACTTTCAATAGCTACCACCGAAGTAACCTTACCAGGATGAATATCTGTGGCTCCGGCACTGGTAAAAAATGAGTCAGTAATATTAAAAGCAGCAGTTGCTACAAAAACTTTACCTGCATTACCATCACCAAAAAAAATCTTTTTCGCCACCGTGTCAATATAAACCAGCGTGGTTACCGGGTTTGGAAACCTGCCGTAAAATGAAAAGGCAGAAAAGTTTTTCATCCCCACCTGGATGGAAGAAAGTGTATCCGTTCTTCCAGGTAGTTTTTCTGGAGCGGCGTCGGTGTAATATTTTATAATTTTTTCCCATTTTTCAGAAGGGAAAAGTTGACCAGGCTTCACGGGGATATCACCAAGTGCCCCGCTTGTATTTTTCGGATCGTAATAATGTTCTACATACATCAGCTCCGCCATCTGAGGCAACACACCTGTAGTCCATGTTTTTTTATCAAGCAATGCCGGCTCAGGAAATGCGTGACAGGAGATACAATGAACACGGGCCAGTTTTTCTCCTTCTGCAACCGTATTGTCTGCCTCATTTGTTTTGTTATTACAGGAATAGTTTACAGAAAAAATAATACTGACAAGTGCGGCTGTTACTGCTGATGTTTTTTTCATGTTGCTAATAAAATAATCTTTCTCTTCTTACCCGAAAAATTTGTTACTGTTATTGATTTTATTCCCGGTGCTGCTCTCCTGTACACCTGGAACTGAGAATAAAAAGCTGTTATCATAATAAAACTCTTCCTTATGGCTACGTACATCAGCAGATTAACATACAATATATTTTCATCCAACTGTAAAGACTGCAGTTTATTTCAGTCCGTCCGGGGTCTTCTCCAAAAGTCTCCGAAAAAAATGCCTCTTCCTGAAATAAGTTTACCCCGGTTTCTTAAATAAAACTGTTATTAGTTTACAATATTACTAAATTGTTTTTCAGTGTTCCATTTCCGATTCACCAGGAGTTTCATTCTTTGCAACGTCTTCCATCAAAAACCCACCACTCTATAAATTATAATATTTCCAGCGTCTCTCAACGAGCTATGAGCTTGGCAAGGACCTGCGCCAATTAAATAAAAGAGGTTGCTATAATAGTAGCACAATTTCTGCATACGCCGTTGTCATCGCATAAAGCAGAGATAAAGAAGAACCAATCTCTCTCTAGCCATTGTTGGTATGTCCTTAAAACAGTCAGCTATTCCGCAGACGCAGCTGTTGCGTCTCCCGACCAACAGCTAACGGCAAGCCATAAAACTGGTTTTATATGTGTATACTGTTACATTTTTTTGACATCAACCCTCCAATTAAGATATAGTCAGATGAGGCAACCATTCCGGTTGGTCAGGAGACACAACCGGGGCGTCTGAGTAATAACAAAGAGCATTCAATTTGTTATACTAATGAGTTTGCGTGCTTTAAAAACCTGCACTGTGTTCTCATTCAAATTTATTTTTGGAAGGATGCTACCGGGTATCTATTAACGAAGCAAGTATGATCTGCTGATTATCGAATGTGTAGTAAAGCCGATTGTGTTTGGTGATGATAATGCTCCGTATATTTTTGTCTTTTAGTGAAGGCCGGCCAATTTTTGGGTTTTGTTTAATCTCCTCTATCCTGCTGAAAAAAGTAAACCCAAAATGATCAGCCACTTTTATACTCCATTTATTTTCCAGGTAATCTAATACATCCATTAACCTGTCAATAACTTCTTTGGAATATATTATTTTGTACCCCGCCATTCTTTGATCTTTTGCATTACCTGTTCTTGACTATATGTCTCAGCTTTTTCGGCCTGCGTTAAACCTTTCATCACTGATGCCCATTGCTCTTCTGACAATTCATCATCTGCAGGTGCTGTTGAAGTGTTTTTATACTCTACCGCATCTTCATGCAGTATATTCAATATTTCCTCATCATCAATTTCATCTATCAACTGATGAATTTTTTGTTTTATTTCCTCTTTGCTCATGGCATTGATTTTTATAAAATTAAAACTTTTTTTATACCCATCGTTCAGGTCGCTTACAACAGTCGAGTAGGCAAATACATTTCAGCATAAGCCGCTCACGGAACCGTACGTGAAGCTCTCACTTCATACGGCTCTTGTTATCCAATCATGCTTTTATT
>JAYWII010000042.1:0-14348 GCA_043788995.1 Chitinophagaceae bacterium
GCTTAAAAAATAAATTATAGAATAGAGGTTAACGATAAAAAAATTATTCAACCGATGCAGCGTATTCTCATCATTGAAGTGAGTGACACAACGATGTTGCCACAAAGCCTATGTGTTTGTTCAACAAAATAATTTTACCTGCTAACCTGATTGGCAAAGCAAAAAAGTAAAGATATAACTTGACAAATAAAAATAAAAAGTCAAGTTATATCTTTACTAATTATAATAAAAAAGCACCACGTTTCCGTGACGCCCCTCTACCAAAACTGCTGTATGAAAAAGAGTTTATAATTAATCTGACGTTTTATTTTTTTATCAATTCAAAATAAGGAAGCCTGTTCAGCGGCACCTCCACTTCTTTGGTTACCGGCCCGGTGATGATGGTGCCGTCGTCTGCTTTCCATTTGCCTTTTGGAAAAGCAACCATCCGTTGATTACTATAAATTTATCCCCCAGCATAAACTAGCTGATCAGATTTTCAATGCCTCAAATATTGTCCTTTGCTATAACACTCCAGTCACTATTACCATATCCTTTGGCAATCCATTGATCCATTACGGTTGCAATAGCAGGTATAATAGCTAAATTAGTTCCTGCCTGTTCTGCTGCACTGATCATCAATCCAGCATCTTTACGGGCCATATTTAATTCCCAGGAAGGTTCATCAAATTTACCTTCCCCGATTCTTTTTAATCTTGCAGGAACCATTGAACCGGGGTTCCAGTTATTAAAAAGATCCAGTACCTCCTTCCAGTGAATGCCATGAGCTTTAGCAAGCGCAAGGGCATCAGAAAGTCCGGCAGTAAGACTAAGCAAAAACAAATTCCCTGTTAGCTTGATACCTGCTGCTTTACCTTCTTCGGAACCAAGGTTGATAAACTTGCCTGTCATTTTTGAAAGCCCTGACTGCAGTTGCTCAATTATTGACTGATCACCTGATGCAAGCATAAAACCAGTGCTTTCCAAAGCCTGTTGCGGCCCCATAAAAACAGGTGCATGCAGGTAGGTAAATCCCTTACTTTTCCAGCCCGCTGTTCTTTCGATAGCCCCCTTAGCGGAAGTGGTGGTATGATCAATGATTACAGCACCTGCTTTAAATCCCTTACTTGCATTTTGCAATACTTCATCTACACTTGCATCATCTTTAAGCGTAACATGAATAATAGCTGCATCCTGCACCGCTTCATCTGGATGCTCAAAAGCTTTGGCGCCAAATACTTCTAATGCTTTCGCCCTGGATGCGGTACGGTTCCAAACCTGAACAGTATCGCCTTTTTGCAGCATTGCTTTAACAAAATTTGATCCGAGCAAACCTATCCCTAAAAATGCTTTCATAATTGTTGTAATTTTTTATAAAGTTAAGCAGGCAATATCTCTCTTTTGTTATAGAATGAATAAACCTTACAAGGGAGTTATACACCGATGCCCCCACAAAGCCAAAATGTCTTCCCCATAAAAAAGCACCACGTTTCCGTGATGCTCATCTGCCAAAAACTACTATATGAAAAAGAGTTTATAACTTACCTGCTTTATTTTTTTATCCATTCAAAATAAGGAAGACGGCCAAGCGGCACCGCTATCTCTTTAGTAACCGGCCCGGTAATGATGGTGCCGTCATCTGCTTTCCATTTGCCTTTTGGAAAAACAACCGTCCGTTGGTTTCCTTTTTCCAGCATGGGCGCCACCATATATTTGTCACCCAGCATAAACTGGCTGATCAGTTTTTCAAAGCCCTGGTTGGGAAATACATAGTCCAGGTATTTTACGATGGGTTCACCTGTAACTGCAGCAGCACGGGTTAAGTCCATAATCACCGGCATCATTTTATTTCTTGTGGCAACCGCTTTTTTCACCGCATCAAAATGGGCACTGTCCAGCACCCGCCAGGGCGCTACGGAGAATTGCATCATCGGCATTAGGGCGTGGATTTGTGCAGAGCGTACCACCAGGTCCTCATCCAGGTTATTTTTTTCACCCCAGAAACTACTGATCTCTCCTCCACCGATCATATCCGGACAGGTAAAGCTGTAGCCCACCAGCCCCTGCAATAAAATATCCGGGATCAGTTTTTTCATTTCCTCCCAGTTGTGCTGTTTATCCCTTAACCGCTGTACCAATGGTTGTCCGCCCATTTTCCAGCAGGCCCGGTATTCGTTCAACGGATATTTTAAACCGATGGTGGCAAATAGGCGGCTATGCTCATTGGCAGTAATTTGTTTGGCGGATATGATATTGGGCGGATAGTATTCAAAATCACCGGCGTCTAATTTATAGCCATCCACTCCATAGGCAGTTTGCAAATGATCCAACCGATCCTGGAACCATTTCACCGCAACAGGATTGGTAAAATCCAGTTCAGCAGAAAAACCATTCCACCATTTCACCAATAAGGATTCTCCTTTGTTGTTACTGTCTCTCAGCAAAGCACCTTTTCCTTCCAGCTCCCGGTATTCTTTACTGTCTGCACTTACAAAGGGGCAAACCCACAGCATTACTTTAAACCCCAGCGCATGCAGTTCATCCATCATCTGCTTTGGTGCAGGAAATGTTTTGGTATTAAAATCCCACACACCATAGTTCTGCTGCCAGGTATCATCTATCATCAGTACGCCGGGTTCCAGGCCATTGTCAATAATGGCGTGTGCATATTTTAAAACGTCTGCCTGGTTTTGATTGTAGTTCAGTTCTATCCAGGTGTTGTATTGGGGCTTTGTTATTAAAAGGGAGTCGGGCATTTTACCAGTTGCAGGAAAATATTTTTTACGAACGTATTGCTGTACTTCTCTTAATGTTGTTCCTGCTTTGCCGGTATCAACCGTACCTAAACCTGCAATGCTGATGGCTCCATCTGCTATTGAAAATTGAAAAGGTTCTTCACTCCAGATATACCTTCCTTTACTGGATAACAATACCGGCTGCACCTGGTTGCCTTCATTATTACCGAGCAGGTTGTTTGAATATTTTGTAGTACCGGAGAATGGCATCAACTGCCCATGATTGATGATACCGCACCACCATAGCTCATTGTTTTGTACAACGATCTTTACTGTGTTGGATTGAGCAAAAGCAGATGCCGTGAAGCATACTAAAAACAGAATATGGAGTATGATTTTTTTCATGATGATGTTGAGTACAGGCTAAATTGATAAGCCTTACACCGGCAAACATAGGCAAGAAAGAAAACGAAACTACACACAAACGCTTGCACTATCGTCACTACATTAAATCGCTACTCTTAGAGTTCGCAGGGTTTAAGTTTCATCAGCATTGAAATGATCTAACCAGCCTCCTTATAAGCCAGTTTCATAAAGTGCAGTACTTCATCATTTACATCTGCAATATATAGCATCCTAAAATGATGATTGAATTGCTGTGTGCCGGGCACCTGCGCTATTTTGGTAAAGCATAAATTATCGGGATGCGGTTTTGGAAAAGGAAACACTACATGTATAAAGTTTTTGCCAAGTTGTGTTACCCATGCAATGCGTTTGTGTGCATTGGAAATGCCGATCATGGTTTTGGCGGCACTCACTTCTATCAAACCGATGCTTTGAAACTCGGCAATGAAATGATGATACAATTCCACCGTATGCGGCGACTTGCCTGCTAAAAAATCAGCGATGGTTTTATCGGCCATGTTATAAGAGTGTTTGTTTGGTCGAAACTAAAAATGTTGCAGTTGAAATAGAATTATCCTAAAATTAGAAATGAAGCTCACCAAAATCAAAATATAAGCTCATTACACTCTATTTTTGAGCTACAAATAGTATAATTTTGAGCTACAACTGATTTCTATGGCCACAGAAATTGACAAAAAACATAATGAGGTTCTTGAATTTGTGAGGCAGCGTCCGGTATTGTCATCCAAAGATATTCACACTGGCTTAAAAGAAGCAACAAGCTACGCAACCTTAAAAAGGATATTGCAAAGGCTGGTCGAAGAAAACCTGCTGGTGACCACAGGACAGGGAAAAGCTACCAAATACCAGTTAAGCAATGTATATGAATTACTGCACCCAATAGATGTAAACAGGTATTTTGAAAAAGAAGTTGATGAAAGAAAAATTAAAGAGGCTTTTAACCATGAGCTGGTAACCAGTATTTTACCTGCTGCACCAATATTTACCAATGACGAATTGATCCACCTTAACCAGTTACAAAAAACTTACACCAATAATGTATCCAGCCTTACAGCAACCGAATACATTAAAGAACTGGAACGGCTGGCGATTGACCTTAGCTGGAAATCGTCTCAAATAGAAGGCAATACTTATTCTTTGCTTGAAACAGAACACCTGTTAAAAGAAAAACAAACGGCTGCAGGAAAAACAAAAGATGAAGCCATCATGTTGCTGAACCATAAAGAGGCGCTTGATTTTATTATTGCCAACCCAGATTATGTTTCGCTCCTCAGTATTTCTGTTATTGAAGATATTCATAGCCTTTTGATAAAAGATCTGGCTGTTGACAGGAATATCCGGAAACGCAGGGTAGGTATTTCTGGTACCAACTACAAACCATTAGACAACGAGTTTCAAATAAAAGAAGCATTGGTAAATGTGTGTACGCTGGTTAACCAGCAACAAAATATTTTTGCCAAAGCATTACTGTTGTTGGTGCTGATATCATACATACAGCCATTTGGAGATGGTAATAAAAGAACCGCCCGGATCATCAGCAATGCAATACTTATCCATCACCATTATTGCCCTATCTCCTTCAGAACAGTGGATGCTGTGGAATACAAAAAGGCAATGCTGATATTTTATGAGCAAAACAATATCACTCCCTTTAAAGAGATTTTTATCAGCCAGTTTGAGTTTGCAGTGAAGACCTATTTTTAAGAAGCTCTGCCTATATATTGTTAAGCTTGTACTGATTTACTACAATGCCGCAGGAATACGATTGGGATGTTACCAACTCATAACCATGTTTACCCGAAAATATTTTCTTCCCTTCGCCAATGGCAGTGGGATTAATAAACAAGTACAACTCATCGATCAAACCGTTTTTAATAAGTGAAGAAACAAAGCCTGCTCCTCCATACACAATGATGTCTTTTCCGGGCATAGATTTCAATTTTGTTACTGCCTCCACCAGGTCTCCATTTTCCACTACGGTGTTTTTACCTTTTACACTGCCCAGCTTTTTACTAAAGACGATCTTGGGCGTATCAACAAAAATTTTGGCCGCTTCCAGTTCCGGGCCTTCATTGCTTTTTACAACGCCTTCCCAATGGGTAGTAAATCCATCCACCATGCCACTGCCCATAATGATGGTATCAAAAGAGTTGGTCAATACCCAGGCATCTTCCTGGAGTTTGTCATCCCAGTTCCAAACCATCCAGTCCAGTTCCCCGTTCAGTCCGCAAACAAAACCATCCAGGCTTAGCTGCATTTGCAATTTTAATTTTCTCATTGTTTTAATGGTTGATGTGATCATTGTTTTTGCTGTACAAAGATGGGCTGTTGTAAGAGGAATTCAACGGTGTTGCCACGACAATTGCAGTGGTGGATTGTGACAGGAGCAGTGTTTTGTTTATTTATTCTTTTTGAAAAACATTTAAAAATTATTTAAATGATGGAAGCAGTGTTGTGAAAAATAAAATTTGTAAATTAATCACACAATACAAAAGATATTCTTTTATTCACCTTATCTCTTGAGATATAAAACCTGTCAATAAGAATAGTTTCCGGCAAACCACTTAAATTATTGCCCGCTACATGAAACCATTTGGGCATATTTTGCTGATTGTACTTAATCTTCTCTATGTAAACGTTCAGCGGAATATGAATAATATCTTTACTGTTAAATACCGAATCATAAAGCAAATGTTTTGAATAATTAAATTCCCCAAAAGCACTAAGACTATCCAGGCAAGAAACACTTCTTAAATTATAAGCATCCTCAAAAATGATATTTTCAGGAAACCATGATTTTGGTCTTGCATTAATCTTGTTATAATCGGTGTACTCGTTATAATGCTGTTCATATAAGTTTGAGCAGGCTGATAGACATAAGCAAGCCCATATAACTATTATAAATTTTATTCTCATTTCTTTATACCCTGTTTTAATTGTCTTCAACCCGGATTCAATAGCAGTGAAAATGTACACTTTTTATGGCAGCACTTTTATGCTTGCTTATGGGAAGGCGTAAAATTGCAGCTGTTATCCATGATTCCGTTGTTTAGAAAGTAAGTTAAGGACAAATAAAAAAAGCACCACGTTTCCGTGATGCTTCATTACTAAAACAAAACTTGCTATAAGAGAAAAAAATCTCCGTGGTTAAAAATGCCAGCGCACAAAGGCTTCCATGGCGGCGTATTCGGCCAGGCCTAATTTATTGTACAGTTCTGCGGTTGCCCGGTTGCGGTCTTCGGCACGCTGCCAGAACTCCCGGCTGTCTGCACCCTGGAACACTACCCCATCTTTCTGGCTTTGGTGTTTGAAAATACCGTTGCGTTTTTTCAGCACCTGGTCGGGACTCATGGGCACGGCCATTTCTATCAGGTCAATGTCCCATTCTGCCCAGGCACCTTTGTATAACCATAACCAACAGTCAGCCATAAACGCTTTTTGTTTGAGCTGTTTCACGGCTTCAAAAATTCCGTCCAGGCAAACTTTATGGGTGCCATGCGGATCTGCCAAATCACCGGCTGCATAAATTTGATGTGGCTGTATCTCTTCAATCAGGTTGGCAATAATTTTATAATCTGCTTCGCCAATGGGACTTTTTTCCACCAAACCGGTTTCATAAAAAGGCAGGTTCATAAAATGGGCATGGCTATCCGGTATGCCCACAAAGCGGCAGGTATTTTTTGCTTCGCCCCTGCGGATGATTCCTTTTACCTGGCGCAATGCAGGGATGTCTTTTTCGCCGCTCTTTTTTACCTTTAAAAAGGCAAGGGCTTCTTCATACATCTTATCGGCCTCCGGGCTGTGGATGCCAAACTGGATGTTGTAATCTTTTATAAAATCAATAAAGCGAAAAGCTTCATCATCGGCCACGGCAATGTTGCCGCTGGTTTGATACGCCACATGCACTTCATGCCCCTGGTCAACCAGCCTTTGAAAAGTACCACCCATGCTGATGATATCATCATCGGGGTGCGGACTAAAGATCAACACTTTTTTTGTGGCCGGTGTGGCCCTTTCCGGACGGTGCGTATCATCTGCATTGGGTTTGCCACCAGGCCATCCCGTGATGGTTCTTTGCAGTTGGTTGAACACCTCAATGTTAATATCATAAGCCTGCCCGTACAATGCCAGCAGGTCGCTCAATCCATTTTGATTGTAATCATTATTGGTGAGTTTTAGTATCGGTTTGTTGAGTGCCAGTGCTAAATGTGTCACGGCTTTTTTGATCATGCCATTGTTCCAGGGCACATCATCCGTAAGCCACGGTGTTTTAAAACGGGTGAGTTCTGCCGCACAACTTTCATCCAGCACAAACTGCACATTGGGATGACCCTGCAAATAAGATGCCGGCACAAACTCTGTCACCGGCCCTTCCACCGATTGCTTGATAATGGCAGCTTTTCTTTCGCCCCATGCCAGCAGTACAATACGTTTTGCTTTTAGTATAGTGCCCACGCCCATGGTGATGGCCTTGCGTGGCACATTGGCCAGGCTGCCAAATTCATACGCTGCATCAAAACGGGTGAGGTGATCCAGTGTGATCAAACGTGTACTTGCACTAACATGACTGCCGGGTTCATTAAAACCAATGTGGCCGTTTCGGCCAATGCCCAGCAACTGGAAATCGATGCCGCCGTATTCCTCGATCTTTCTTTCATAATCTTCGCAATGCAGCTTTACCATTTCCTGCAGCACACTGCCATCGGGAATAAAACAATTGTCCTTATCAATATCAATATGGTTGAATAAATTCTCTTCCATGAAACGGCGGTAGCTCTGCAGTGCATCGGGCTGCAGCGGATAATATTCATCCAGGTTAAACGTGACCACATTTTTAAAACTCAGTCCTTTTGTTTTATGCATTTGAATTAATGCAGCATATACTTTTTTTGGTGTGGAACCTGTTGCCAATCCTAACACAGCGGTTTGCCCGTTGCGTTGTTTTTGTTTGATGATGGCGGCGATCTCTTCTGCTACTGCGTCGCAGGCTTCGGCTGCGGTGGGGTAAGTGGTGGTGTCGATTTTTTCAAATGACACGGTTCTTTGTGGAATTAAGATTTCTGTATGCATGGTTGCTTTTTTTATGAACTAAACTTTTGTACTGCTATGGAACATCGTTGTGTCACTCACTACTTAATAATCTTCATTGAGGCGAAATTATCGCAATAGATTTTGGTTTTACAAAGTGCCTTAATTTTATTGCTTTTGCCTCCACTGCCGGTGGGCAGCGTAACCGGAACGCCGCTGCTTTTTCAGCTTTGAAAAAATATGCTTCGCATTTTTTCAATCCCGCCTTCGGCGGCACCGCAGAAAAAGAGGCGGCTACCCCGGTTACTGGTTATGATCAGAAACGTTGTACAAGTCTATGCATTTATATGAGCCGACCTGAAGTTTCAATATCTATTACTAATTTATACAGCTCAATATTATTAAACACTTCAAAATTTGAACTCCTGCTTTAAGTCTCCCCTTTGGGGGCAGATTTAGAGGGGGCCGGTTTTAAAAATTCCGGTATAGAAATACCGGAATGCTTTCATTAATTAACGATTATGATCGTTTACCAAAAACTAAAACTTCTTTTTAATATTCTGCTGAAAATCCAAATATTGGTTTACGGATTTGCCATTTGCCGTTGGTAAAATCTGGTATTGATTGCATAGCGCCACCTTCTGCAATTGATTTTTCGCTGAGTGGTGTAATGGCATACCAGGTGGCCAGGTCATACACATCCAGCGGAAACTCTACGCCACGTTTGATGCTTTCAATAAAGGCATTGTCCACAAAAAAATCCATTCCGCCGTGGCCGGAGTTGGCCGCATCTTTTTCATAGCGCTTCCACAATGGATGGTCCATCTCCTGCATCAATTTTTCCGGGTTGTTCCAGGTATGTTTTTCACTAATCTTATCCAGGTGTATCATGCCTTCACCAAAACCCCCTTCATGATGATCCTGCCAGATACCATCGGTGCCCTGTACCCGAAAACCTAAATTGTAGGGACGTGGTGAACTGGTATCCAGCGTAAGCACAATCGTTTCGCCGTTGGCAGTTTGTAATTGCGTAGTTACAATATCTCCCTGCTTGTATTTGATGTTGGCATTGGGATGATTGGGTCCGCCCTTCGGATGATTTTTTACATACTTGTTCAATCCTCTTGACTTGGTGGCAATGGATGATAGGGTAGTTAAACGGTTGCCTCTTTGCAGATCGATCATGGTGGCAACAGGACCCAAACTGTGTGTTGGATAATTTTCTCCATTCCTGTCTACATAATGCTGTGTACGCCATTTAGCTTCGCTGAAACCTTTTTCGCCAAACTCAACACCGCTGCCATGCGGCGTTCCGTCGTTAAACAATACTTCCCGTAAGTCGTGCTGGTAGCCGCCCTGTACATGCAGCACTTCTCCAAACAATCCTTTTTTTACCATATTGTGTACCGCCATGATGTCCCTGCGGTAGCAAACATTTTCCAGCGGCATGATGGGCACTTTTGTCTTTTCATGCGTATTCACAAAGTCCCAGCAGTCCTGCAGTTTAACAGCGCCGCATACTTCCATGCCCACGATCTTTCCTGCATTCATCGCATCAATACCCTGCGGTGCATGCCACTCCCATGGTGAGGCGATGAACACTGCATCGATATCATCCCGCTTTAACAAATTTTGATAATCCAGGTTTCCATTGCTGTATTCTACCGGAGCTTTTCTGCCATATTGTTGCACCAGTGCCTGCGCCATCGCCATCATACTTTTATCTGGATCGGCCATGGCAACAATTTCTACATCACTCCGCTTCAGCATTTCTTCCAGATGCGTTTGTCCCCTTAGTCCAACAGCTATCATACCCAATCTTACTTTATCTTTTTTCACCGGGCTGTATGCTTTAATGGCCTGCGGCAAAAACATGAATCCTGCACTGGTTAAAGCTGCATCTCTTAAAAAACTACGGCGGTGGTTGTGTTGTGTCATGTGTAGCAAGTGATTTTTTTTCAATGTCAAACATAGACATTGCATGCGGTAATAATTCATGCAAACGTTTGACAAAAATGCAGATGACGCAAACGTTTGACCAATTTTGAAAGTGATTTAAATAAAATGGTTTCGCTATTTTGCTGACTCATACAATCTAAAAAGAAAATATGCAGCAATCAGCAAAAAACAACAGCAACGCAATTGTGATAATTGGTATTTTATTTTTTGTATTTGGCTTTGTTACCTGGCTGAATGGTCCATTGATCACTTATGTAAAACTGGCGTTTGGTTTAGACACCGACTCTAAAGCATTTTTGGTTACCACTGCTTTTTATATGGCCTATTTTTTCTTAGCACTGCCTTCTTCCTGGGTGTTGGAAAAAACAGGTATGAAAAAAGGGATGGCGATGGCATTGGTGGTAATGGCCATTGGTACTTTTTTGTTTGGTCAGTTTGCCACACACAGAAATTATCCCATGAGTTTGCTGGGGCTTTTTGTTATTGGATCGGGACTGTCACTGCTGCAAACTGCATCCAATCCATACATCAGTATTATCGGGCCCATTGAAAGTGCCGCACAACGCATCAGCATTGTTGGTATCTGTAATAAAGTAGCCGGCATTATCAGTCCGATTGTGTTAAGTGCTTTTGTATTAAAAGGCATTGATGAACTGGAAGGCAAAGTAAAGGCGGCCGCAGATGAACAAACAAAGAATGCGATCTTAAGTGATTTTGCGTCTAACATTTATACCCCTTATATTATTATGTCTGTGGTGCTGGTACTGCTGGGTTTCTGGATACTGCGATCCTCTTTACCAGAAATAAAATCTGCTGAAGCAAATGTGCAGGCAGTAACGATTGATGGCGCAAAAGAAAAAAGCAGTCTCTTTCAGTTTCCGCATTTATGGCTTGGGGCTATTTGTATCTTTTTTTATGTGGGTGTAGAAGTAATGGCGGGTGATGCAATCGGCACTTATGGAAAAGGCTTTGGTATCTCCACAGACTACACCAAATATTTTACTTCCTTCACTTTAGCGGCTATGCTGCTGGGTTATGTGATCGGGTTGTTTACCATTCCAAAATATCTTTCCCAACAAACTGCACTGAAAGTTTCTGCCATACTGGGAATTGTTTTTACTGCGGCAGCATATTTTACCTCCGGCTATGTATCGGTAGGTTTTGTAGCTGCATTGGGTTTGGCCAACGCATTGATGTGGCCTGCCATTTTCCCCATGGCCATCAGCGGGCTGGGAAAGTTTACAGAAAAAGGTTCTGCCATTTTGATCATGGGTATCGCCGGTGGTGCTATTATTCCAAAAGCATTTGCCAGTCTTAAAGAAACCTATAATTTCCAGTTGGTATTTTTTGCATTGATGATTCCGTGTTACCTGTATATTCTTTATTATTCACTGAAAGGTTATAAGGCAGGTAAAAGCTAATTAAGTAATAAAGAGTGAATGATATTTTCATCCAGTTACTTGCAGACACTTACAGTCTGAAATGATTTTATTGTAATGATTCGATATTGCTTTCCTTGCTATTAATATTTATAGAATTGGGCAATTTTACACAATGCCTTTTAGCCATTCACTTAGCACTTTTAAATTTATTGTTTTTTGCCTCCACAGCCGGCGGGCTGCGTACCTGTGACGACGCTCCTTTTGCTTCTTTCAAAAAATATGCTTCGCATTTTTTGAATCCCGATTTCATCGGGACCGAACCAAAAGAGGCGTCTTACACAGGTACTGGCGAGAACTTGAAGATGAGAATCTGCTGACAACTGCAACCAACATTTATTTGAATTTTTACCTACTCCTAAATATTTAGCTGTTTTGCAGTTTTAAGAATACTTAAATTAATTGCTGCTGCCATTTCCATGCAGTGGTGATCATGCTGGTGAGTTCCAGTTCAGCTTTCCAATTTAATAATTCATTGGCTTTATCAGTAGCGGCAAATACTGCAGGGGCATCACCTTCCCGGCGTGGGCCGATGGTATAATTTAATTGTGCGCCGGTGGTATTTTCAAATGCATGGATCATTTCCAACACAGAAGTTCCTTTGCCGGTGCCGATATTGAATACTTCAAAATTGGGTGCAGTCTTTTCTTCCAGCAATCTTTTGCATGCCTGCACATGTGCCTTCGCCAGGTCCACTACATGAATGTAATCCCGGATGCAGGAACCATCCGGTGTATTATAATCATCACCAAAAACAGTGAGTTGTTTTATTTTACCGATGGCTGTTTGTGTTACGAAAGGAAATAAATTATTAGGTGTTCCTTTGGGTAGTTCACCCAGCAAGGCTGAAGCATGTGCACCCACCGGGTTAAAATAACGAAGAGATATATTTTTCACAGCACCTGTATCACAAATCTTTTCCAGTATCTCTTCACCCATTTGCTTGGTGCTGCCATAAGCAGACAGTGCTTTTTTAAATGGCGCATTTTCTGTGATGGGCAATTGGTCAGGCTCACCGTACACGGTAGCAGAAGAAGAAAATACAATCTGCTTCACCTTATGCTCCTGCATTGCCTGCAATACATTCATCAGCGACTGCAGGTTATTGTGAAAATATTTAAGCGGTTCTTTCACCGATTCACTTACAGATTTATATGCGGCAAAATGGATAACCACATCAATCTTGTTTTCAGCAAATATTTTTCTTACAGCATTGATATCACACAGATCATGTTGATAAAACAAAGGTCTTATCCCGGTGACCTGTTCTATCCTGTCCAGTATGAATGGTTCCGAATTACTGAGGTTGTCTGCAATGATCACTGTATATCCTTTTTGTATCAATTCAACAGTGGTGTGTGACCCGATGTACCCGAGGCCGCCGGTAACTAAAATGGTAGCTGACATTGAATGAAACTGTTTATTCAACAGAAAATTTAAAGATGGTTTTACTGTAAAAATTTTCTCCTGCATTCAGGATGGTAGTGGGAAAATGCGGCTGGTTGGGTGCATCAGGAAAATGCTGTGTTTCCAGGCAAAAGCCTGCACGTTTGTTATAAATAATTCCGTTTTTCCCTTTTACATTTTCTAAAAAATTACCACTGTAAAAATGAATGGCCGGCTCTGTAGTGTACACATCCATTCTTCTGCCGGATGAAGCTTCTTTCACCACTGCTGCATGTTTTAATGCAGGTGTGTGGTGATGTTCCAGTACAAAGCTATGATCATAACCGTTGCTCAATTGTAACTGTTCGTTATCCTGTGTAATATCCTATGCTATTTTTTTAAAACTGGGAAAATCAAAAGCTGTGTTATTTACTTTTTCCAATTTTCCTGTTGGAACCTGCATGGCGTTTACCGGCAAATAATAATTGCCCGATATTTTTAATTCATGATCATCGATACTGTTGGAAGGCTTACCGGATAAATTAAAATAAGTATGCTGTGTTAAATTGATCAGCGTGGTTTGATTGCAAACAGCTTTATATTCTATGATCCATTCATCATCATCATCCAGTGTATAGATCACTTCCAGTTGCAACTCGCCGGGGAAACCTTCTTCCATATGCGGACTGGTGTATTGAAAGATGATGCCGGTTTGTCCTGGCTTTTTAAATTCTTTTGCAGAAAATATCTTTTTATTAAATCCTATATTTCCTCCATGCTGATGATAGCCACCCGGCTTTGCAGCCAGCTTGTATGCCTGATCATCTATAATAACAGTATCGCCATTGATGCGGTTGGCATAACGCCCCACTACTGTGCCGATATAATACTCATCCTGTAAATATTCATAAGGGTCATCGTACCCGAGTACCACATCATCAAAGTTTCCATGCTTATCTGTAACATATAAAGACAGCACAGCAGCGCCGCAATTTGACAGCTCTAATTTTGTACCCCTGTTATTTTTTATAGTAAACAGTTTTACTTCAGCCGGAATGGCTGCCTGTACTGTTATGGATGATGAAGGACTGATAAGTTTTGTTTCCACCTTTTCACTTTTTGAATTACACTTAAAGTAATTATACCGGCAATTTTTAATCTTTACTACTTACATCCTTACTTAATCCCAGCAGTTGCAGCAATGCTGATCAACCACATTTTAAATCCACTTATCCGCTGCTCATTTCTAAGCGTTGAAAATGACAATTATCTCATGATTTTAACCGTACAATCATTTAAAATTATCATTAGCGTTGCGTTGTTATAATCATTAGTTCTTTGAAAGTATTGTCAATATTGAGTTTGCGCTGAATACGAGCCTAAGACGATTTGATTT
>JAYWII010000043.1:0-57445 GCA_043788995.1 Chitinophagaceae bacterium
TGCTTAAAATCTTCGTCATAAAGAATGTTGGTTATATCGTTTAAAATGTTTGCCCTATTATACTGTAGTGTTTTTTAGTAGCGCAAATTTATACAAAACGCAGTAATATCAGCTATCTTTAATTAAACGACATTGGTTCCTTTATAATGATCATTGGTTCCATCATCATTATTTTGCTAAAATAAAATGACGCACTTTATTTAAAAAATCCACTGTTGCTCACAAAAGCAATTTGTTTACTATCGGGGTTCCATGAAGGTGTGTTGATGGTACCCTGCCCACCATACAAGTATGCGATTACCTTGGGTGCACCGCCATTCACTGGCATCAACCGCAGCATCACTCTTTTATAAAACGGGTGATCCTCCGGTACAACAGATGTTGGAAAAGAAAGTATCGTCATCCATTTACCATCAGGCGAAATGTGTGGGAACCAATTGTTGTATTCATCAAAGGTTAGTTGCTCCTGTCCGCTGCCATCTGGTTTCATACGCCAGATCTGCATAGTGCCCGTTTGCGTGGAATTAAAATAAATATATTTCCCATCGGGAGAAAACTCAGGCCCGTCTGACAATCCTTTTTTATTAAACGTTAGTTTTACTTCCGGCCCTCCGTTAACTGGCTTTTTATAAATATTATAAGCAGGGTTGCTGCTCAAACGCTGTGCAGTATACACCACTTCTTTTCCATTGGGAGTCCATCCATGCAAATAAGATGGCGTGCTGTCCGTAACCATTGTTGGTTCGCCACCAGTTAATGGCAATACGTAAACTGTGGAGCCGCCTCCGGCCATTCCATCCCGGTGAGAAGAGATACCCAGCCATTTTCCATCAAAAGAAATTACATGGTCATTATTATTTCTTTTAGCATTACCGGTATTCAGCATTTCAGGATTGCCGCCTTCAATTGGAATAGTATAAATAGAACCACCCTGGTTGAATAATAATTTCTTGCCATCCGGCATCCAGTTAGGCGCTTCAAACCTCCCTGAATCTTCATGAATAATTTTCCGCTTGCCATCAAATACGTTCATGATCTCCAGCCTGCTTGATAAAATACCATCCCTGTAACCATTATAAGTATCAGCTACAGTTTTTTCTATTCTTACATTCCATGCCATCCCTTCTTCCACTGCAGTTGCATTATGACTGCAAACAAATAATCCTGCCAGTGCCTGGTCCGGCATGTCTATCATATCGGTTCTGCCAATTTCCTGCAATGGCTCACCCGGATTGGCAATTCGCATGATGAATGTTTTACCACTTCTTTCTAATTGCAGTACCTGTACATTTTTTTTGATTGAAAAAATTTCATCTTCCGGATCTCTCATATATGCCCCACGCAACCTGCGCCACTGCAACACAGTCAATCCATCACCATGCAATACTGCACTCATGTGTGCCGCATCTTCCTGCTCCGATGCTCTCACCATCCAGCCAATTTTCCGGTGTGGATCTTTTCCATCTCCCAACAATTTTACATTGGCAGTTAAAATAAAATCACCTTTTACTTTATTGTAAGCATAATGAAACTCATCCCTGTTGAACCAGATATTATAGCCGCCTCCTTTAATACTGTAGGTATGCATACTATTATCATAGACAACGTCACCTTTAATTTTAGGATTACCAATATCGGTATGATGTTGAAAAATACCGGCAGTATTTGATTGTGCCATAGATGAAAAAGCTGCAAATAATAAAACGGTGAGTAATTGAAATTTCATAGCAATCAGTTTTAATGATGAATATTTTTTATCATAAAGACACTATCTATAACATTTAGAAACCTCCATTATTTCACCCCTTTAGGGGATGGGGGTTACAACTCCCCTTTCTTCAACAACTCCACCGCATGATTAGCAGCCCTTGCCGCCAGTGCCATATAAGTAAGTGATGGATTCTGTGTGGAAGTGGATGTCATACAGGCGCCGTCTGTTACAAAAACATTCGGACAGGCATGCAACTGGTTCCATGCATTGAGCAATGATGTTTTCGGATCCTTTCCCATGCGTACACCTCCCATTTCATGAATATCTAATCCGGGAGCCTGTTTACTGTCGGTAGCTTTAATATCAACAAAACCGGCCTTTTCAAACATCTCTGTGTATTGCTCCGTAAAATCCTTGATCATCTTTTCATCGTTGTCATCATAAGCCACAGAAAAATTAAGCAACGACATTCCCCATTCATCTTTTTTATTATTATCAAGATTTATAAAGTTGGTTGCTTTCGGAATCGTTTCTCCCATACATTGACTGCCTACATTCCATGGGCCTAACGGACCAGATGTATCCAGTAATTTATTCTTCAGTTCTTCACCAAACAAACCATCCGGGTTTATACCGCCTCCATAACGGCCTGCACTAAAGGTAGTGGCATAGCCACGAAGAAAATCTGTTTCCTGTTTTCTAACATTTCTGAACCTTGGAACATACGCACCTGTTGGCCTGCCACCTTCTGTTTTTGAATCCATCATACCTTCATACTTTGCTGTGATCCTTGCACGGTAATTATGAAACGCAAAATATTTTCCCAGCAATCCACTGTCATTTCCCAATCCATTCGGAAAACGTTTAGAGATGGAATTCAATAAGATCAAATTGGTATTAATGGCACCTGCATTTACAAAGATCACCGGGGCAAAATACTCTGTAACCTGCTTGGTGATTGTATCAATGACCCGTACACCGGTTGCTTTTTGTTTTACTTCATCATAAATAATAGAATGCACAATGGCATGTGTACGCATGGTCAAATTACCAGTCTTCTGTGCCCACGGAATGGTGGTGGAATTAGCATTGAAGTAACCCCCAAACGGACAACCCCGCTGGCAAAGATTTCTTGTCTGGCATTGCCCCCTGCCCTGTTCAATATGTATGGGCTGCGGCTGCGAAAGATGTGCACATCGGCCATAGATCACATGACGGTCTTTATAACTTTTTGCGAGGGTCTCTTTAAAATGATTCTCCACACAAGTGAGATCCCATGCTGGTAAAAATTCTCCATCTGGTAATGTATCCAGTCCATCTTTGTTACCGCTGATGCCGGCGAATTTTTCTACATAACTGTACCATGGCGCAATGTCTTTGTACCGGATGGGCCAGTCTACCGCAAAACCATCACGGGCCGGGCCTTCAAAATCAAAATCGCTCCAGCGTTGTGTTTGCCTTGCCCACATAATACTTTTGCCCCCCACCTGGTAACCACGTATCCAGTCAAAAGGTTTTTCCTGCACATAAGGATGCTCTGTATCCTTTACAAAAAAATGCATGGCATCTTCTTTAAAAGCATAGCACCTTGATATCACCGGGTTGGCTTTTGCAATTTCATACGGCACCTGTCCACGGTGCTTGAATTCCCAGGGAAGCATATTGGTGGTGGGATAATCTTTTAAATGCACCACATCCCGGCCACGTTCCAGCAACAATGTTTTCAATCCTTTTTCACAAAATTCTTTTGCGGCCCAGCCACCACTCATGCCGCTGCCAATCACAATGGCTTCAAAAGTATTGCTGGTATCTCCCATAAATTAAATTGGTTATTGAATTTGGTTTTAATTTTTTTTGAGCCCAGCTTTATTTCTTTTTTCAGCTTCGGTGGCACTCGTGTACATTTTTTTCTTTATTCTGCTTTGTCCACATTATCACTTAAACCTCATCACCCTTCCTCTTCTCCTTCTGGAGAAGAGGCGGTGCTTCTTATCGTCAACAATCATTTCATCTTCCACATTTCCATTTGTTCTTTAATCAACAATCCTACTACCACTCTAACTTTTCAGCAAACACTTTTAAAGTTTGAATACTTCTTAAGCCCCTCCTTTGGACGGGTTTGGGGAGGCAGTTCTTTAATCAACAATCCTACAACCACTCCTTTTTTAAGCAAACATTTCAAAGTTTTAAACGCTTGCCTTGTTCTCCCCTTTGGGGAGTTAGAGGGGCTTCTTGTCTTTAAGCCCCTTTAGGGGTTTGGGGCACACATCCTTTAAAATTATTCCCCGGTACCATCTTATATTTTTTAATGCCTGTCATGTATTCTTTAGATGAGGTAAAACTTTGCAACGTGTAACGCTTTACCGTTCTGTAAAAATTCAATGCGCTCTCAGGTATATCTTTTTTGTTCTCAATATCAGTAAGCAGTGATTTTTTTTGGTCCGGGGTGTAGCCGATAAAAATTTGCCCAAACTTGTCATAACTTAATTTATCAAACGCTTTTAACCCTTCGGTAAATTTTTGCTGATCCTCCGGGCTGCTGCAATCGTCCACCATCGTCAGCACAAATTCATGCGCCTTCAAATCTGATGCCCCGATAAAGTTATTGGTCTTGGGAAGGATGGCTTCAGAAAGTGCTGCCAACATTTTTTCCTGTGATGGGGAGAGTGAAATATTTTTTAAAGTAATACTGATTATTTCATCCTGCATGCATCCTGGCAAAAAAGCCGCTCCTGCAGAAATGATCATCACATTAAGTATGGCGGTTCTTCTGTTCATATTGTATTGCATTTTTAGGAGTGGATAAATATACTATTTAGTAATGAGGTTTATCACTACGCAATCGCATTTTGAAAGTAAAGTGAAAAGATCAGATAAAAAAGTATAAGTTTTATGCCCTTATCATACGGGCTGTGCAGGCTTTCGGAGTAGTATCTTCCATTTTTTAAGCAGCCGTATAAAATAATTGACCAAAAATATTTTTGCTTTTATCAGTGCCGCTGCATACACGGATCAACTTATTGATGAGGCCCTTCCCTTCATTGTAGTTGGCAAAATGATATTGATTGAATTGCAATTTCCAGCCGTGTTGTTTATCTTGCTGTTGTAAAAATTATTCAAATAATCCAGCCTCTTGTGCACACAAGGCGCTTTACGGAGGAAGAGATTGCTGATATTGCACCATTGAAACTCTTCAGAAAAATAACAAGTGAGCTAAATTTCAAGTCGATAATCCCCCGGCTGTGCCCCTGGAAACTCCACAGGGCACAACCGGGGATTTTTTATTTCCCTACCTTATATTTTGTTGCTTTATCATCTTTATACAGCATAAAAGTATTTCCTTCATTTTTGATGCCATAGATATATCCTTTTTTAAATTCATACCGGCCAATTTCTTTGCCGCTGGGGAGGTCAACCGCAATCATTTCATCTTCTGTGGCAATGTAATACAACGATGCTCCGTATTCACCTGAGTTATTCATGTACACATCTTTTGCAGCAAGGGAATATTGTATAGCTCCTGATGCATTATAAGCAGCAAGCCCATCTTCTCCCAATACCATGATGCGGTTGTTGGAATTAAAAATATACTGCGCCTTACCTGCTTTTGCATCTTTTAGCTTTGTATTAAAAAGTTTGTCGCCTGTAGTTATGTTGATAGCATACAGGTTGGTTTCATCCGCCACAAAAAGATTATTGTCATTCACAAGCATATTGGTAATCCGGTCATCAAATTTCTCCGTCTCCCATTTCATTTTTCCGGTTTCTGCGTCAAAGCCTTTTAGACCAAACGGGCCCTCCCATTTCCATTTGCTGAAAGAGCCACTGTTGTCTTCTCCCTGCAGGTTAACATAGCCTCCTATTTGTGCCACCAGTACCCCATTGATGAGAGAAATTTGAGGAATGATCACTTTGCGTCCGTCAATTGGTGTTTCCCAAATCAGCTTGCCAGTTTCAATGTCATATTTCTTTAGTGATTTATCCCTTCCTTTTTCAAAGCTTGCCATATAGATATGCTCCTTTGTAAATAATGGATCAGCTACTGCATTGTATAATTGTGAAGCGCCGCCAAGGCCACGGTTGAGCGAAAGATCAAATTCCACTTCCCTAATTTTAGCGCCACTTGACATATCAAAAGCCATCAGGCCATCCATGATCACATAAGCCTTATCACCTTTTACCAGCAGGTCCACCAACACATTGCCTGAACCAATTCCTTTTTCAATACCCACAGTAGCCCAGTTAAATATAGAGAAATTTTTTCCTGCATTTTTTTTGATTTCCACCACACCTTTTATGGTAGTATTCCATTTCACTTTGCTTGTATTGAGATCAATACAAAGTAAGTTGTTTTTTAACCCTGAGCCAATAGCTTTTAATGAATTTACCTGGTAAGCAAACAATACAAGTTCGTTGGTGGCACTGATGTAAGCATAGCGTCCGATTACTCCTTTAATTCCTTCTACTGTTCCTTTCGCCACGCCGGTTTTTTCATCTATAAAAGTGAGGCCGTTTTTTTGCGTCACCACGTAGCAACCAGCCTGCTGAATAAAAATGAGGTTATTTAAATCAATACCATTGAACTGGTTATTACTCCATATTTTATTACCTGTTTTCAAGTCAAGGCAAAACAATTCGTCATTGCCTTTTTGCTTACTGATAAATAATACCGTTTGTGTTTCCTCCATTATTTGTTGTGAAGTTGCCTCTTTCACGCCTGCTATTTCAAGAAAGGTTTTTTTCCATACCGGCTTGCCATTAATACCATCCAGCACACTTACTTCTTTTTTTGTAGTACCGATTACATACTTGCCATCTTCGGTGGCATAACGCCAGTATTCGGCATCATTTTCAAATTTGGATTGCCAGGTAACAGGAAAATTTGCCTGGGCAAAAATTACAGATGTTATAAACATCATTAGAGCGGTTGTAGTTGATCTTTTGAGCATATATAAGGTTTTGTCAAAAGAAGCAAATCGTCCTAACAAAAAAAATGTGAAATAAGTAGTATTGGAAAGTAGCAGGCTGCTACCGTAAACCTGCTTTTCTAAGCGCTTCTAATTTATTTCCGGCATGAAGTTTCTCGTAAATATTGCGGATATGTGTACGTACCGTTTCGATGGAGATAAATAATTTTCCGGCAATTTCCTTATAGCTAAATCCTTTGGAAAGCCACTGCAGCACTTCATTTTCCCTGTCTGAAAGATTTTCTTTCGCATCTGTATAAACCACTTCCCGCTGAAAAGCATTTACTACTTTCCGGGCAATCTGGCTGCTCATGGGGCTTCCGCCGCGGCGGAGTTCCAACAGCGATTCTATCAGTTTGGCCGCAGGTGTATTTTTGAGGATGTAACCGGAGGCACCAGCCTTCAAGGCTTTAAAAATATTGTCCGTATCATCAAATGAACTCAGCACCATAAATTGTATATCGGGCCGGAGTGGTTTTAACCAAGCTGTAAAATCTATACCCGATTTGCCCGGCAGTTGAATGTCTGTCAATGCCAATTCAACATTGTTGCCTTGCCCATTTTCAAAATATAAAGTGGCATCTTCTGCATTGGCAAAACTTGCCAGCAGGTCAAAATCGCCTGAGCCTGTAATGAGTGCCGCCAGGTAGTTGCGTATCTTCTCATCATCTTCCAGAATTATTAGTGGTATCATTATTTGTTAAAGATAATGATTGCAGCACTGCGTTAAATGTGAAATAAGTAGTAGCAGGATGTTATCTGTAAGGAATAAAAAAGCAGGAAGTTGTTTGTTAGATGCAGCTGCTAAAACGTACTCAGGTGAAAGCCCGCCTGGGCAGGACGGACAGGGATTGATTGTTATTTTATTTTCACTGGAAATAAAATTACAACAGCGTAAAGTTCACAACAATGATGCTGTAAGGAACAAAAACTGGTATTAATAAAAATGTAACTGGCTTCTCAAATAAAGATTATATTACCAGTCAAACACCTCTTTACCATGAGATCAATTTGCCTGACACTGCTGCTTGCTGTGTATTGTCTGCCTGCCCTGTTTGCACAAGCCAACAACACATTGATCGCCACAGCCGCAGCATTGTATAAGAAGGGGGCGTATGAGGAAGCGCTGCCTATTTTTGAAAAATGCCTGGTAAGGGCCAAACAATCTAAAGATAGTGTAACGCTGGTACTCCTATATGATCATATTGGCCATGTATATTCGCAAACAGGCAGGGCTGCAGAAGCCTTGCAGTTTTACCAGCAGTCGGCAGTGATATCAGAAATAACAGGTAACAAAACTGCTTCGGCCCGGTCATTAATAAACATCGGTGCATTGTATGAAGAACAAAAAGATTTTACCAGGGCACTGGAGCATTACAGTGTGGCAGAAAATACCGGATTGCTGATCCATGATTCTTACATCATAGCAGATTGTGCCAACAATAAAGGAGTGGTATATGAACAGTACCTGAAAAAATACCCGGAAGCAATAAACGAATACAATAAGGCATTAAACCTGTACAGTAAACTTAATGACCAGCCTCATTTGGCCATGACCTATAATAACCTGGGCATTGTATATAAATACCTGGGCAATTATGCAAAGGCAATTGAATACTACAAAAAATCGCTGGCAATTGGTGAAAGTGCCGGCAACCAATTTTTAATAGCCGCCAACATGACCAATATCGGCAACGTGTATGCCATGCAGAAAAAATATCAAAAGGCTATTGAATACAATACCGGCGGCCTGGATATTGCATTAAAGATAAAAGCCATGAATGTGGTGGTGGAAGCTGCCGGCAGCATTGCGGAAGATTATGCAGGTATGAAGGATTACGAGAAGGCTTATGAATGGAACCGGCGCCATTCGGCTTACAGCGACAGCCTGTTTAATTCAGAACGTTTACAACAGATTGGTGAGTTAGAAAGCAAATACCAAACAGCAAAAAAGGAAAAAGAAATTACTCAATTAAAAGACCGGCAACTAACCGATGAATTAAGCATCTCACAGCAAAAAATATTATTGCAGAAAAGAAATTACCAGTTTGCGGGAGCAGGCTGCACCATTTTACTAATTGGGGTCATTGCATTTTTATTGTATAGCAGGCAACAGTTAAAACAAAAGCAACAAAAAGAAAATGCTATACTGGATGCTGAAAATAAAGAACGCAAAAGAATAAGCCGGGAGATGCATGATGACATTGGTGCAGGCCTTACGCAAATTACACTAATGAGTGAGCATGCACGGCTGCAGGAGCAACCAGCTTACATCAATGACCTGGCGGCCATTGCCACCACCAGCAGAAAACTGGTAAGTAGTATGAGTGAGATCGTATGGAGCCTGAACCCTGAGAATAAAACCCTTGACCTGTTGTTTGCCTACCTGAGGGAGCAACTGAATAATTTGCTTGATTACTCAGGTATTGATTTTACAATAGACTTTCCTGAGGTAACCGCTTCCGTTATGCTCAGCAACGAACAGAAAAGAAATATCCTGATGGCAACAAAGGAAATAGTACACAATGCGGTAAAGTACAGCAAGGCAAAAAATATTTCTGTATCCGCCACTTTAAATAACGGGCTGCTTAAATTTGAGATAGCAGATAATGGTGAGGGTTTTGATACCTCAGCCAGTTTTCCAGGCAATGGTATGAGAAATATTAAGCAACGCATACTGGAGCTGGGTGGGGAACATCAGATACATTCAGCAAAAAGTGAAGGCACTGCATTTTCTTTTTGCTTCCGGGTGTAGTGCTGCGTTGCCTGCTTTTTTTTCTTTATGATTTTTCTAACACGGTCATTTGTGGAACTTAAGGGCTGCAGCATCTGTTGGGGAAATAATTTACATGTATTGGCGTTCCCTCTTGTTTTCCTCAGCAATCGGTTTGGTTGCTTATGCCTGGTTTGTTAAAAACAACCTGCATAACCCCGCCAGGATAATTCTAATAAATGCACCCGCAGGAACCGGCGTAAAAAACAATACGGCAGTGGTTAGGTTAAAAAACCACAGTTCTCAACTGCTGAGTTATGCTAAACAAAAAAGCTATAATACCAATCATGCTTTCCTCATAGACATGAAGCTTACTTCCGGCAGCAACCGCTTTTTTGTTTACGATCTTAAAAAGGATTCAGTTCTTAAATCCGGCCTTGTAACACATGGTTATGGCAACAATGATCAACGAATTTCATTTTCCAATATACCCGGCAGCTATTGCACTTCTTTGGGAAAATATAAAATTGGCAAACCTTACAACGGCCGTTTTGGACTGGCTTATAAATTATATGGGCTGGACAGTAGCAACAGTAATGCCATCAACCGCTATATAGTGCTGCACTCACATGCATGTGTACCTGATGCGGAAGTAGCCCCCGAACTTATTTGTATGAGCCAGGGCTGCCCAACAGTAGCGCCTGCATTTTTAAAGCAGCTAGCAACCTTTTTGGATATGGCTGACAAACCCATTTTGCTTTATATATTTTACTGATCACTGGCAGCTTATTCATTTGTTCGCCAATGAATCTTTATTTTTGAAGATTCTTAAAACACCAGGCGATTATTTTGAACTTACAACCCAACAAAAAAATATACTTCCTCTCCGACTTTCACCTTGGTGCTCCCAATGCAGCGGAAAGCCTGCAACGGGAAAAGAAGATCGTGGCTTTTTTAGACAGCATTAAAAATGATGCGGAGCAACTCTTTATCGTTGGTGATATTTTTGATTTCTGGTTTGAATACAAGAACGTGGTGCCGAAGGGCTATGTAAGACTGTTGGGTAAATTGGCAGAGATCAGTGATGCCGGCATTCCCATTCATTTTTTTGTGGGTAATCATGATATGTGGGTAAGGGATTATTTCAAAAAAGAGCTGGGTTTTGCAATTTATTTTGAACCAACTTCTTTTGAATTTAATGGAAAGAAATTTTTAGTGGGGCATGGTGACGGACAAGGACCCGGCGATCATAGCTATAAATTTTTAAAGAAAGTATTCCGCAATCCAGTTTGCCAGTGGATGTTTGGTATTATCCCTCCAGGCATTGGTTTAGGTATTGCCAATTATTTTTCCCGTAAAAGCAGGGAAGCGGTAAAAGATATTGAAGAAGTTTTTATGGGTGAAGAAAATGAGTGGCTCCTCATCTACAGCAAAGAAGTGCTGCAAAAAGAGCACTATGATTATTTTATTTTCGGCCACCGCCACCTGCCAATTGATTTTACTTTAAAAGACAACAGCCATTATATTAATTTAGGAGAATGGATAAAATCTTTCAGCTACGCAGTATTTGATGGTGAAAAAACAACATTGAAATATTACCAGCCATGAATTACTTTCTAACTAAAATATTATTTAGTTTTTTTATCTGCCTGTTGGTAGCGGTGGATTCACCTGCACAAAATGATTCTTCCTTCATATTCAGCAAAACCATCCCCGGCGATTTCTCTTATTTTACTATCGACAACCTGGATAATATTTATTTAGTAAATAACAACAATCAACTAAAGAAACTTAACAGCAATGGAGACTCCGCAGGTATCTTTAATGATGTACGCAAGTATGGAAAATTGTATTCCATAGATGCCACCAACCCGTTAAAGCTGTTACTCTATTACCAGAATTTTTCCACTATCGTGGTGCTGGACAGGTTTTTAAATATCCGCAATGTGATCAACCTGCGCAAACAAAATATATTCAATGTAAAAACCATCGGTGCTTCTTACGACAATAATATCTGGGTGTTTGATGAAGGTGATGGCAAGATCAAAAAGATAGATGACAACGGTGAAGTGTTATCAGAATCGGTAGACCTGCGGATGATATTTGATACAATCCCATCTCCCACCAGCATTACGGACCAGAATGGCTTTGTGCATTTATATGATCCAAATAAAGGATTTTATATTTTTGACAATTACGGCAGTTTAAAAAATAAGATCCCTTTTCTTCACTGGAACAATGCAGAAGTAACCGGTAAAAACTTATATGGCTTCAGCGATACCAGCCTGTATCAATATCAAACAGGCTCACTCAATTTGAAGGAATTTCCATTACCTGCTTCTTTCAGCAATGCCATACAGGTAAAGGCGGGCAACGGTAAAGTGTATGTGCTGCACAAAGAAGGTCTGCAGCAATACATTGTAAAATAATTTTTCATTACTAAAGCTCAACCGAAACAACTCAAATACCTAATTTTATTACATGGATTTTTTAGATACCGTTTACTTAAATAATACCATCAGGAGTTACCTGCTGGTAGCAGGCACTATTTTATTAGCATTGCTGGTAAAAAAATATTTATCCCGGTATGTAGTTTCATTGGTTTATAAACTGGCAACAAGGATATGGTCAACACTTCACAAGAAAGATTTTCTTGACCTGGTGGTTGAGCCTATGGGATGGTTCCTGGTAATTGTGATTTCAGTATTTACACTGGATAAACTGCAATTTCCAGATGCCCTGAAATTTGAAATTTATGGACACAGTATTAATGACATTATTTCAAGGATTGGGCCTGGAGTTATTATCGTTACTTTTATCTGGCTGGTGTTGCGTACCATTGATTTTATTGCCGTGGTATTGGAAGAAAAAGCCAATCTTACTGAGGATTCAAGAGATAACCAACTCATTGTTTTTTTCAGAGATTTTCTAAAAGTAATCATTGGTATATGTGGTTTACTGCTGATTATTAAGGCCTCTTTTCACCAACATATTGGCAATGTACTCACAGGACTGAGCCTTATAGGTGCAGGACTGGCTCTTGCTGCCAAAGAAAGCCTGGAAAACCTCATTGCTTCTTTTATCATTTTTTTTGACAAACCTTTTTTTGCTGGTGATTTGGTAAAAGTAAATGCAGTAAGCGGCACTGTGGAAAGGATTGGCTTACGCAGCACCCGGATACGAACTGTGGATAAAACATTGGTAACGGTACCAAACAAGCAAATGGTAGACAGCGTGGTGGATAACTGGAGCCAACGTACACAACGAAGGGCCGAGATAAAATTAGAGCTCTCTTCAAAAACAACTTCAGTCACACTGCAACAAATAGTGTTGGAAATAAAAAAAATTATTGATGGGCACCATCAGCAGATCATCAATTCAGATATTTTAGTAAAAGAAATAGCCCGCAATGCCATCGTAATAACAATAGAATATTTCACAGACCATATTCCTATCAAAGAATTTTTTCAGATGAAAGAAAGCATTAACCTGCAGGTAAAAAAATTGCTGGAAGATAATAACGCAGAGTTTGCAGGAGATTCCAGTAATATCATTATTAAAGAAGATAGCAGGGAAGGATAGATTTGTAAAGAAAAATATCAATCCTGCCGGTCGTTAGATTTAAAAGGTAAAATTTCCTGTTTCCTGAAAAACATTTCGATAATGCGAATTTTTATAATTTATTCTTTATTTTAATAAGATAAATTGCGTTATGATTTCTTTAGTTCAAAATACTGCCGGTGTTACCGAATTATTTAAACAGTTTATTACCACACTTCATAGTGAACCAAAAGATGGCCGGCTAAATATCCCTGCTTCTTTGGGAACAGGATACCTGCAGCTGGAACAACTGCCCAATGGCCTGAATGTACTCATCATGAATTATTGCCTGAATGATGACTTGTATTATGAACGCCCCCCGGGGTCAAGAGAATTTTACACACTCCGGTCAAGAGAAATAACTGTTACCGACAGCATGATAACCTCTATAGACCATGAAGAATTAAAAGAACTTGTTGGTCTTCACAAAAGTCTTTATTTAACCAGTTCCCTTTTTGACCTTTCATTTTTTGTGACCGAAAATACACCGGTAGCAGTAATTCATATTGAATTAAACAAAGAGTGGATGGCCAAATATCTCCACATGAATGTGTATGATGATATTTTGCATGAATATCTTTCCATGAAAATAAAAATGCTGGATGCGGTAATTATGGATGCTGATTACAGCGAAGCCCACTCAGATATTTTGAATATTGATAAGACTCACCCTGCCGAAGTAACCATCCTGCAAAACAGGATCATGTATATCATTGAGCGATTTTTTACGGAGCTGTATGAACAAAGGAAACAGATCAAATACCGGCTCAGAAATAATTCTGTTGATATTGATGCTATCATTGCCATTGAAACAAAACTTGCCGCTGGTATCAAAGAAGATTTCCCTTCGGTGAACCAGCTTGCAAAAGATGCAGGCATGAGCGCCAGCAAACTAAAAACTCTTTTTAAAAAAATATATGGCAAAGCGCTTTTTGAATATTACCAGGAGCGGCGTATGCTGAAAGCAAAAACCATGTTGCTGTCCAATCACTATTCAGTAAAAGAAACAGCGCTTGAACTGAGCTTTAAAAATATCAGCAACTTTACACTGGCTTTTAAAAAGCAATTCAGCGTATTGCCGCATGAATTTACCAAGAGGGGGAAGTAAGATGGCTGCAGAACAAATTACTTAAGAAACTTGTTCATTACTATTATTTATCAGCCCCGGGCAGGTCTTCCCTGTACAACGACTATAAAATAAGAATTGAATTTTGGCTCTTGGAATATCCCCTTGAACCTAATTTCTATAAACTCGCCTTCAACTCATTAAAAAAGCTTTTCATTTTCTTTAATGAATTAATGATCTCAAATTTTTCTTCTGCTTTTTTATGATTTTTAAAATAGTCTTTGGCGCCTTCCAGTGTATATTTTTTTTCACGGGTAAGGTGGTAGATCAATTGTATATTTTTTATATCCTCCGGGCGGAAAAGCCGGTCGCCTTTTCCATTTTTCTTTGGCTTTAATACATCAAATTCATTTTCCCAAAGCCGCAGCAGCGATTGATTTACTTTAAACATTTCGGCTACTTTGCCTATCGGGTAATAAACTTTCTGAAAAAGTATTTCATCTTCCGGCACATCCACCAGGTCCACTCTTTCACTTAATTCTTTTATGCTCTTTCTGCCCCTGGTAGATTTTTTTTTGATTAATTCCGGCTGTGTAATAACCACCGGTGGGATCAGCTTCTTTTTGGGAACAACTTTGTTTACCGCCACTGGTTGTTGCGGCAAATCGTCAAAGTCAAATGCTATTTGGTTTACAGCCATAGTTAATTGTAAAACTAAAATACGTATTAGTTAATAAATATTCTCCTTTAGGGGATAGGATACTAATCAAAACTTTTTGCACTTCCGGTAGAAGCAATTTTGAGCAACCTGTCATACTGTTCTGCATTCAGGTCGCTATAGAAAAAGTAAACAGGGTCCACCCTGGTTCCATTCACATGCACTTCATAATGGCAATGCGGCCCGGTACTGGCACCGGTACTGCCTACCCATCCAATTATTTCACCCCGTTTTACCCGTTGCCCCTGCCTCACTTTTATCCTTACCATGTGCATGTATTCACTTTCATACCCATAGCCGTGATTAATGACCACATGATTACCGGTTCTTCCGCTGCCGGGACCTGATTCGGAAACTACCCCGTTGCCTGTGGCATAAATCGGTGTTCCCTGCGGAGCAGTAAAATCAAGGCCGTAGTGCATTTTAGCAATACCATAAATAGGATGAATCCGCATGCCAAATCCACTGGCGATCCTTGAAAGATCTTTGTTGCTCACCGGCTGTATCGCAGGGATACTGGCTAATTTTACATCCTGTCCCTTGATCAGCTTTTCAATTTCACCATAGCTTCTTTCCTGGTAAGCCAGCCTTGCACTCAGGTTATTCAACTGGTCAACAATATTTTTACTCAGTTCATCATCACCAATCACATTCACTTTTTCTATTTCATTTTTTATCTCAGACAGTTTTGCCCTGGCACTATCCGGCAAAGGGTTGGCTTCAAAAATGGAGCGGTACACTTCATTGTCTCTCTTCTCCAGCCCCGCCATTTGCTCTTGCAGCACCTTGGTTTTTTCATTCAGGGCATTGTAATTATCCTTCATTATTTCATAACGCAACGCCAGTTGCTTGTCAGATGGGTTGGGAATAAATTTGGTATATAACCAAATCACCAATGCAGAACTAACCAGGAGGGCAGAAATAAAACCAAAGAAACGCAGGAGTTTCACCCGTAAAGGTGTCACCAGCTTTTCATACCGGAGCGTATTGGTATTATAATAGTATTTTACTTTTTTCATAAAACCAATCCGCCGGAGACGGAATTGTTGAGTTCAATGGATATATGTATTTTATAAAATAAACGATGTGGCCTCACCCTCTTTCCCTCTCCCGTACAGAGGGACGGTACTTTAAATCTTTAATCAATATTTTATCTTCCAAATCAACACTACTTTTCTAATCAACAATAATCCCACACTCCATTCTTCAGCAAACACTTTAAAATTTTGAACTACTCTTAAGCCCCTCTTTGGGAGGGGTTGGGGAGGCCTCTTTTCCTTACCTTTGCGCCACGCTTTTCAAAAGTGTACAAATATAGACTGATAAATTACAAAAATCAACCCAAAAAGATAGTTGAATGATGACGAGTGCTGAGATACGCCAACAATTTCTTGACTTTTTTAAATCAAAGGGGCATACCATTGTGCCCTCTGCCCCCATTGTTTTAAAGGATGATCCCACCTTGTTGTTTACCAATGCCGGGATGAACCAGTTCAAAGATTATTTCCTGGGCAACAAAACAGCCCCTTATAACAGGGCCGCAGATACGCAAAAATGTTTACGGGTAAGTGGAAAACACAACGACCTGGAAGAAGTGGGTGTGGACACCTACCACCATACTATGTTTGAAATGCTGGGGAACTGGAGCTTTGGCGATTATTTTAAAAAAGAGGCCATTGCCTGGAGCTGGGAGTTGCTAACGGAAGTATATAAAATACCTAAAGACAGGTTGTACGTTACCGTTTTTGAAGGGGATGCAAATGAAAATTTACCTCCGTCTAAAATTGCGCTTGACGAATGGGAAAAAATAGTGCCTGCTGAAAGAATAATCTTTGGCAATAAAAAAGATAATTTTTGGGAAATGGGCGATACAGGCCCATGCGGCCCATGCAGCGAAATACATGTGGATAGCCGAAGTGACGAAGAAAGAGCCAAAATACCCGGCAGGGATTTAGTGAACAAAGACCATCCTCAAGTAATTGAAATATGGAATAATGTATTTATCCAATACAACAGAAAAAAGGATGGAACACTGGAGCCTTTACCGGCTACGCATGTGGATACGGGTATGGGTTTTGAAAGACTGGTAAGGGTAATACAGTGCAAAAAAAGTAATTATGATACCGATGTTTTTACCGGTACCATTGCCGCAACAGAAAAAATTATCGAAAAAAAATATTCCGCAGGCGATGATAAACCAAGTATTGCTTTTCGAGTAATTGCAGATCATATTCGGGCTATTGGTTTTTGTATTGCTGACGGACAACTACCTTCCAATACTGGCGCTGGTTATGTTATCCGCCGTATTCTTCGCCGGGCAGTTCGTTATTATTATTCTTATTTGGACTACAAACAACCCTTGTTATTTCAATTATTGCCGGTTATCGCAAAGCAGTTTGAAAATGTATTTCCGGAATTAAATGCTCAGAAAGACTTTGTTGGAAAGGTAATCAAGGAAGAGGAAGAAGCATTTTTAAGGACACTTGACAAAGGACTGAAACGAATTGAAGATGTTATTACTGCTTCTCGTTCATCAAAAATAATAGATGGTAAAAGCGCATTTGAATTGAATGATACTTTTGGTTTCCCCATCGATCTTACAAAACTTATTGCAGCAGAAAATAGTATGGATGTGGATGAAGCTGGTTATGAAGAAGAAAGAAAAAAGCAACAGGAAAGAGGAAGGTCTGCAACCTCGCTGGAAACCGAAGACTGGATCACCCTCATCGAAAACATCAGCAATAAATTCGTTGGTTATGATTCTTTAGAAACAAAAAGCAACATCATTAAATACCGGAAGATAACAGTCAAAGGAAAAACATCTTACCAGTTAATTCTGGATAACACACCTTTCTATGCTGAAAGTGGCGGACAGGTAGGTGATACAGGAACGCTTCAATTTGGAGATGAAACTATTGAAGTAACCAACACCAAAAAAGAAAATGACCTCATCGTTCATTTCACTGAAAAACTACCTGCCGTAATTGAAAGCATTGTAATTGCTAAAGTAGATGCAACAAGAAGAAAAGAGATCACAGTTCATCACAGCGTAACGCATCTGATGCATGCAGCCCTGCGTAAAGTACTTGGCAATCATGTGGCACAAAAAGGAAGTTTGGTAAATGAAGAACACCTGCGTTTCGATTTCAGCCATTTTGCCAAAGTAAGCGATGAAGAAATTGCACAGGTAGAAAAACTGGTGAATGAAAAAATAAGAGAAAACATTCCGGTGGTGATCAAAGAAATGAAAAAAGATGAAGCGGTGGCATTGGGTGCCATGGCTTTGTTCGGAGAAAAATATGGAGATGTAGTAAGGGTTGTCATCATGGATCCAGGTTACTCTATAGAACTCTGTGGAGGAACACATGTAGGCCACACAGGAGAGTTAGGTATTTTCAAAATAAAAAGTGAAAGTGCCGTAGCAGCAGGTGTAAGAAGAATAGAAGCAGTGTGCGGAGCAGCAGCAGAGAAACTAATCAATGCTTCATTCGTGGGAATTGGTGCCATTCGTGGCTTACTAAAAAATCCAGCCAGTATTACCAAATCAATCGAAACCCTCCAAACAGAAAATGCAGCTTTAAAAAAGCACATCGAAAGTCTGGAAGCAAGGCAATTAGTAGGCATAAGAAATGAATTGCTTCACAAAGATGAGATCATCAACAATGTAACTTTTGTAGGAGATATTATTGAAGTAAGCAATGCAGATGCGTTAAAGAAATTATGTTTCGATCTCAAGAATCATTTGCATGATCATGTAGTGGTTCTTTGTGCCAACATAGACGGAAAAGCCTACGTGGCAATCGGCATCTCCGACACCGTAGTGGCTGCTAAAAACCTGGATGCCGGGAAGATCATTAAAGAACACGTTTCCGGTTTAATAAAAGGCGGCGGCGGCGGACAAAAAAACCTGGCCACTGCTGGCGGACAGGATATCAGCAATTTAAAAGCTGTAATTGAGAAAGTAAAATCATTGTTATAAAACAACTTCTTTTTAATTTGGGGAAGTTCTGAAAAGACTTCCCTTTTTTAATTAAGCAATAATGAATATTATTCTAGAAACGCCCAGGCTTTTTCTCCGCCAGTTTACGGAAGCAGATGCTTCGCTTATCCGCCAGCTTAACAGTGAACCGGGAGTACTGCAGTACATACCGGAACCAGTACCTGAGTCGGATGAAAGGGCACGGCAAATAATAGCAGATATTATTTTACCCCAATATAAAAATAACCTGGGCCGCTGGGCTGTACACTTAAAAGAAACCAATGAATTTATTGGATGGTGTGGATTGAAATGGCTGAAAGAAACTGATGAAATTGATCTCGGTTATCGTTTTATACCAGCAGCATGGGGAAAAGGATACGCCACAGAAGCTGCCAGCCACACCTTAAAATATGGCCTGCAGCAATTACAACTGAAAAAGATTGTGGCCCATGCTCACATTGATAATATTGCATCACAGAAAGTGCTGGAGAAAATAGGAATGCAATATGTTGGTGAAGGAATAGAAGATGGCATTCGATTAAAAGGTTATGTTTCAATAAACAGTAACCCTTAATTTTACCGGCTTATGATCAATTACAATCCCAAAGAATGGTTCACTTTTATTTTCCGCTTTCACAAGGCGGATACTTTCCGCAAGTTGTTTCCGCTCATTATTGGCGTATCTGTTTATTCAGCAGTGATAGGTTACCTTGAAATTATGGTGTTGAAACTGGGTGACAATAGTTATCTAAAGAATATATCAATGATGCACACCCTGCTGGGTTTTATCATTTCTATATTACTGGTGTTCAGAACCAATACCGCCTACGACCGCTGGTGGGAAGGACGCAAACTTTGGGGGGCCTTGGTAAACAACAGCCGTAACCTGGCTATCAAATTATCGGTAATGCTGCCCGATACAGAGCAGGAACAACGGGCTTTTTTCAGGAAGATCATTCCGGCTTATGCATATGCGTTAATGAACCACCTAAAGAATGAGCACACAAGAATAGAATTATTTGAAGCAGATAAAAATCACCCGGTATTCTACCAGATTGACAGTGAAAAACATGTACCCAACCAGGTAGCATTGCTGATGATGAAACACATTCAGCAATTATACAAAGATGGAAAAATAAATGGCGACCAGCTGATTGTACTGAATGGAGAACTGCAATCTTTCACTGATATCTGTGGTGCCTGCGAAAGAATAAAAAATACACCTATACCTTTTTCTTACAGCGTGTTCATCAAGAAATTTATCTTCTTTTATATCATGACATTACCGATTGGGTATGTGTTTAGCCTCGGGTATTATGTAGTACCGGTATTAGCATTTGTCTTTTATGTACTCGCCAGCCTTGAACTGATTGCCGAAGAAATTGAAGATCCTTTTGGGGGAGATGAAAATGATGTGCCTACAGATAAAATCGCATTGAACATTCATAAGCATGTGGCAGAAATTTTATAACCCTGAACTTCTTTGCCACTAATGCACTAATAGGCACTAATGATAAGACCACACAACACCTGTATTTATTCGTGTCAATTCGCTTAATTCGTGGCCAACCACCCGGCAAATAAAAAATTTGTTAAAGCCCTAAAATAATCTCCGAAGGATTTCGTAATATAAAAATTTACCCTATTTTTGATCTACTAAACGCTTCGTAAATAAAACCATCAATTATGAAAAAGAATTTTATTGCTGTGCTTGCTTTTGCAGCTCTCCCCTTTTGCTTAATGGCACAGGACGTCCAAAAAGAAAAAATAGAAAAGAAGGAAAAAATTGAGAAAAAGGAAAAAGCTGAGAAAGCTGAGAAAAAAGAAACAAGGGAAATCACCATCCGGCAAAACGGTGACAAAGACATTCAGCTAAAAGTAGAAATTAATGGAGACAAAATAACTGTGAATGGCAAGCCATTGTCGGAGTTTAAAGACAAAGACATTACCATCAATAAAAGAAAAATGATGATCACAGATGGTGATAAAAAGATGTACTGGAACTTTACACCGGAGCACGGAGAATTTGACTTCAATGGTGGTGAATTCAATGAAGATGTGTTAAGAGACCTGGAAATAGAAAATGAAGGAAGCAACAGTGCTTTTTTAGGCGTAACAACGGAAGATGATGAAGCAGGAGCTAAGATAACAGATGTGGTAAAAGGTAGCGCTGCTGAAAAAGCAGGATTAAAAAAGGGTGATGTCATTACTAAAGTAGCCGATGAGAAAATAACAGGACCTGAAGTTTTATCTGATGTAATTGGCTTTAAGAAGCCAAAAGACGAAATAAAAGTGACTTTTAAAAGAGCTGGAAAAGAAAGCAACGTAAAAACAATACTGGGTGAGAGAAAATCAATGCGGACAAAGAGTTATTCATTTAACGGTCCACGTGGCCAGGCCCGTGTTTTCACTTTGCCAAGGCAGGCACCCATGCCAAATATGGAAGGCTTTGAACAGTTTGATATGCCGGCCATAGCAGGTATGGATGGATTTGAAATGTTTGGTCGCCAGAAAAGAATTGGTTTAAAACTACAGGACACAGAAGATGGCGTTGGTGTAAAAGTGATCAATGTGGAAGACAGTTCCACTGCCGCCATTGCAGGCCTGAAAAAAGATGATGTGATTACTGAGATCAATGAAAAAAAGATTGACAATACAGATGATGCAAGAGAAGAACTGGTTCCTGAAGAAGGGAGGAAATCTTACAAAATAAAAGCGCTCCGTAACGGTGGTGAAATGACTTTTGATGTAAAGATCCCACGCAAATTAAAAACCGCCGACTTTTAAGATAAGAATAGCCATGATAATAAAATGCCAGGTAGTCAACCTGGCATTTTTCATTAGATGGAGAAACAATTTATATGAATGCTCATTGAATTTCATAACTCATAACTCATCACCCAAATCATTTACCTTTGCCGTTCAATGAAAAATGACAAATACGAAGTAGTGATAGGGCTGGAAGTACATGCCCAGCTGCTTACTAAAAGTAAATTATTTTGTGGCGACGCTGCCAGTTTTGGCGCCGAACCCAATACGCATATCAGCCCTATCACACTGGCACATCCTGGCACCTTGCCAAAGATGAATAAAAAGGCCATTGAATATGCCATTAAACTTGGCCTGGCGCTACATTGCGAAATTGAGCAAACAAATTATTTTGCCCGTAAAAATTATTTCTACCCTGATCTGCCAAAGGGCTACCAGATCAGCCAGCACACAACGCCTATTTGTAAAAATGGATATGTTCCGGTGAGGGTTAATGATACAGAAAGAAACATCCTGCTGAACAGGATACACATTGAAGAAGATGCAGGAAAAAGCCTGCATGATGTGGATGAAAATTATACTGCCATCGACCTGAACAGGGCTGGTGTACCATTGCTTGAAATAGTAAGTGAACCGGACCTGCACAGCAGCGATGAAGCATTCGCCTACATTACTGCGATAAGAAAATTAGTTCGCTGGTTAGATATCTGCGATGGCAATATGGAAGAAGGCAGTATGCGTTGTGACGCCAATATTTCTATTCGTTTGAAAGGCGAAACCAAATTGGGTACAAGGGTGGAAGTAAAAAATCTCAACAGCATCCGCAATGTAAAACGTGCTATTGATGTGGAAGTAGACAGGCTGATTGATATAGCAGAAGCAGGAGAAAAAATTATACAGGAAACCAGGAGTTATGACGCTGATAACAACAGTACGTTCTCTTTACGCAGCAAAGAAGAAGCGGATGATTACCGTTATTTCCCGGATCCTGATCTTACGCCTTTCCATATTACAGATGACTATTTAGTATCCATCAAAAAAGCATTGCCGGAATTGCCAGCATCGCTGGAGCTAAAATACCAGCAGCTATTTCATCTGCCTGTTTATGATGCCCATATCATCTGCAGTGATAAATCATCGGTAGATTATTTTGAAGCCATCATCAAACATACCAGCAATTATAAAGCTGCAGCCAACTGGATGATGGGACCTGTAAGATCTCATCTCAATGAAAACAACCAGGAGTTTTCACAATTTATTTTACCTGCAGCAAAAATTGCAGAACTGATACAACTGGTGGATAATGGTAAAGTAAACTTCGGTGTGGCATCTGGTAAAGTATTTCATGCGTTGCTGCAAACGCCGGAAAAGAATGCGTTGCAGGTAGCTACAGAATTGAACCTGCTTCAGGAAAGTGACAGTGGCTCTATCGAAGCATGGGTGGATGAAGTGATTGCAAAAATGCCGGATAAAGTAAAAGAATATAAAAGCGGTAAAAAAGGTCTGATTGGTTTATTTGCAGGAGAGGTAAAAAAATTGAGTAAAGGAAAAGCAGACATGCAACTGACAAATAAATTACTGGCAGAAAAACTAAGCCAGTAGAAATGCAGTATATAAAAGCAGATTTACACAAAAACTAAAAGAATAAAATCATTCAATGAAAAAAGTTTTCCATGCCTTACTGGTAATGATCATCATAGCGGGCTGTGCAGCAAAAGAAAATAAAGGCCAGTTTTTGTTGACCGGTGAAATAAAAAATGTACCGGATCAAAAAATCTATTTAGAGCAGTTGTATTTCAGCCAGAAAAATCCTGAAGTGGTAGACACTGCAGAAATAAAGAATGGCAAATTCATTGTAAAGGCTACCGCTCCTGAACAGGGCTTTTACAGGCTTAGATTGGAAAAAGATAAAGGTGCTTTTATTTTTATCAACGACAGGAGTGATCTCACTTTATCTGCTGATTTTAAAACCCTTTCTATGAAAACAGTTACGTTTAACTCAGGCGCCAGCAACCTGCTGAAAAATTTTATTATTTCCACAGATGACCAGCTGACTTTGTTACAGGATAAGGCAACTGTATTGCAGCAATATCCTGAAGCCAGTAAAAAGGATAGTGTGTACAATGTGCTGATGAATGAATACCAGGAAAAAGCTAACAGTTATACCAAATACCTGTTGAATTATATCGATAGCAGCAGCAACCCAATTGTAGCGTTGTTTGCGGTTGGCTACACAAGAGAGATTGACCCCACACTGTTAGAAAAACCGTTGAACAGTCTTGCCAAACGCTTTGCCACCAACGAAAGTGTGACCACCATGGTTGCCCAATACAAACAGGTAATGGCACAGGCAAATCAAAAACAAATTGCACAACCACAACAAGGTAAAGCAGCGCCTGAAATAACCATGCAAACACCGGAAGGAACATCTTTCTCTCTCAGCAGTTTGAAAGGCAAATATGTACTGGTAGATTTTTGGGCTAGCTGGTGTGGCCCCTGCCGTGGCGAAAATCCAAATATTGTAAAAGCATACAATACTTATAAAGACAAAAACTTTACTGTGCTGGGCGTATCATTAGATAAAGACAAACAGGCATGGATAAACGCCATTCAAAAAGATGGTCTTAACTGGCCACAGATCAGTGATTTGAAACAATGGAATAGTGAGGCTGTAAGCCTGTATGGTTTTGATGGTATTCCTTACAATGTACTGGTAGATCCACAGGGAAATATTATTGCAACAGAATTGCGTGGAGAAGCATTACAAAACAAACTGGCTGAAATTTTAAAATAAAATCAGTCTTTAAAAAATATAATGAACAGCAGCTGTCAAGCTGCTGTTTTATTTTTTGATACCAGCAATAACAACACCGGAAGTAAAACTAAATTAGTCAATGTAGCCACCAGCAACGTTAAGGAAGTAAGCCATCCTAAAGCAAAAGTGCCACCAAAACTGCTGAAACAAAATATCACAAATCCTGCTATCAGCACCATTGAAGTATACACAATACTCAAGCCTGTATGTTTAATAGTAGAGGTTACGGTTGCCAGCACATCATTTTTAAATACCGGCAATTCCTGTTTGTAGTTAACCAAAAATCGGATGGTGATATCTATCGCAATTCCCAGCGCCACACTAAATACCAACACGGTAGATGGTTTGAGTGGCACACCTGCCCATCCCATTACCCCAGCTGTTATTATTAGTGGAATTAGGTTTGGTATCAATGAACAAACCAATATCCTGGCAGATTTAAATAAATACAGCATACAAAGCGATATCAGCAGGAATGCCCAGAAAATACTTTCCTTTAAACCATTGATGATAAAATGGCTGCCTTCTAAAAAAGTGGAGCTGGTACCGGTTACCGTTATTTTATAATTTTCGCTGGCAGTATCCTTTACTTGTATGCTGTCCCTGCCATTTAAAATACGGTTGGCATTGATGGATATACTGTCAATCATAGGCAGTAATTTAGTAGTGCCGATATCTGCCATGCTCATGCTGATCCGCAGGCGCTGTTCTGAACTATCTACAAAAGAACTCACCAGTTTCATCATGGCCGTATCCTTCGCAGTCAGTTGGTTCATTGATTTTTTTACACTGATCTCCCGGAGCATTTTATGTAATTCAGTAAAAGGATTTCCAAAAGAAGGCAGTGTATAAGTGGAGTCTCCCCCACCCTGGCTCAATGCCTGGTAAGAAAACTTCATTGCATCAACCACTGATAATGGTTTTGCAATATCCGGCAGCTTTGCCAAGAATGAATCCTGGAAATAAGCGATTTTATGAATATCAATATTAGGCCTTAATATTCCTTTGGGTTTCTTGGTATCCAGCACTATTTCCAATGGCATCACACCAGTAAAGTTTTTTTCAAAAAATTTCAGGTCGGTATAAATCTTATCGGTCTTCGGAAGGTCATCCACAATAAAGGCCACAGTCTTCAGCTTAAAAATCCCCACTGCAGAAAAAATGAGTGCAGCAGCAGTTACTCCATATACAATTCCTTTATGATGCAGTACCCATCGTTCAATTCTCAACAGGAAATTGGTGATCCATTTATTGCTGAGGTATTTGGTTTGTGCAGGTTTAGGTGCAGGCAGGTAGCTCAACACAGCAGGCAGCAAAATAAAAGAGATAAAGAAGATCATCATAATGCTGATACCTGCCACCACGCCAAACTCCTTCAATATTTCACTTTTTGTGAGAGCAAACACTGCAAAGCCAATAGCCGCAGTAATATTACAAAACAGGGTAACCACCCCCATCTTGCTCACCATATCCACCAGTGCTTTTCTTTTCCTGTCTTCAGCAGAAGGATTGTAATGCCTGGCAATAAAAGAAGTGTGGTACTTATTAATAAAGTAAATACAGTTGGGTATCCCTATCACCACTACCAATGGTGGCGTTAATGCCGTAAGCAAAGAGATTTTATATCCAAACAAATACATCAGGCCAAGGCTCCATAAAACACCGAAGATCACCACCAGCAGGGAAAGCAAAGTGGTACTCAATGAACGGAAGAATAACAGCAGTATCAATGCACTTAACACCAGCGATCCGATAAGAAAAAACTTCATTTCTTTTTGAATTCGGTTAGCTATCACCGTTCTTATCAGTGGAAGGCCACTGAGGTGCGTTTCAATTTTTGTGGCAGCGCTGAACTCATTTACAGCCTTGGTAATATCCTCTACAATTTTGGTACGCTTAGGTGAGCCCAGTGAATCTTTGTTGATCCTCACTGCCAGCAGGTACGCATTGCTGTCTGGATTGTACAACCGGTATTTATAAAAAGTCTGGTTATAGAAAATAGCTTTAGCTGAATCTAACTGAGCCTGCGTGGAAATGCTTTCATCAAATATTTTCACCACGCCTAATTTCCCCGTCAGTGTATCTTTTTGGAGTGTGATAGCTGAACTAAGGGCTAGCACATCCTCCACATCGCTTACTTTTTTTAGTTGCTTTTGTAAATTGCTGTACGCTTTAAAATTTGGCAGTTCAAACAATTTATCCGTTTGTATCCCCACCACCAGTGCATTGCCATCATCCCCAAATATTTGCCGGAAGTTAACGTAGTCAATATATTTTGGATTGTCTTTAGGAATTGCTTTTGCAAACTCGTAGCTGAGTTTAACCTTGCTGCCAAAGTAGCCCATCACAGCAGTGCAGGCAAACAATAATATCAACAGCGGTAAGCGGTACCTGATTACAAAATTCCCTAAACGTTGCCACATGTGTATTTTACAATTGATAGTGGATAAAAATGATGTGCAAAGAAAGCAAATTTGAACGGGATTGGATGTTTTGCTTGGGTTAATGTTACCTATTTTTGATACTTAATAAATTCAACTCCGGAAGTTAAGAGGTATGCACAAAACCAAAGGCATTGTTTTACGTACGGTTAAATATGGTGACACCACCCTGGTGGTAACCATCTTCACTGAGTTGTTTGGTGTGCAAACCTATATGGTAAATGGTGTACGTTCTGCTAAAAACAAAACGGCGAAAGCAAACTATTTTCTCCCCGGTGCCATACTGGACCTGGTGGTATACCACTACCAGCAAAAAAGCATGCAGCGTATCAAAGAATTCAGCTGGGCTGTTTTGTACCAGCAGGTGCTGAGCGATGTGATCAAAAACAGCATAGCCCTGTACATGGTGGAGCTGCTGTATAAATGCCTGAAGCAACCAGAACAGCACACGGATCTTTTTTATTTTTGCGAAGATGCCCTGCTGCAGTTAGATGCAGCCGATAAAAAAGTCACCGCTAATTTTGCTTTATACTTTGCCCTTCACCTGCCTCAATTCTTTGGTTTCAGAATGAATGATGATTACAATGAAATGCAAACAATACTTGATTTGCAGGAAGGATGCTTTGAAGCAGTACAACCGGCACACCGCAATTTTATAGATGGAGAAAATGCATACATCACTTCGCAGTTGCTGAAAGTAATGCAGCCACATGAGCTAGACCAGGTGAGGTTGCACCATGATACCCGTAGAAATTTATTACTTCATTACCAGGATTATTATGCATTGCACATCCCTGACTTTGGGCAGATGAAAACACTGACTGTGTTGCATGAAGTACTTTGACACATTCATAACTAGCGAAACAACCTTTCAACCAGCAATTACTCACTAAATTTGTACATTAAAATATTGTATGCGTATTACAGCTGATAACCGTTTTAAAAAGATCATCATTGTAGGAGACCGGGTTCTGATCAAACCGTCTAAACCGGATGAACGGACTGCCAGTGGATTATACCTACCTCCGGGGGTGCAGGAAAAAGAGAAAGTTCAACAAGGGTACGTTATCAAAACAGGCCCGGGTTATGCTATTCCGATGCCAGTGGATGATGAACCATGGAAGAACGAGGAAGACCAGGTGAAGTATGTTCCGCTACAGGCAAGGGAAGGCGACCTCGCCATCTTCTTATTAAGTGGTGGTACCGAAGTGATTTACGAAGGAGAAAAATATGTGATCGTTCCACAGAGCGCTATCTTAATGCTTGAAAGAGAAGAGGAATTTTAATTCCTTATAGTATTTTTTTTGCAGTGGATACCTTTGATAAGCCAGAATTGCTTAGTCCGTCAATTAAAACAATACCCGGTTTTTTACCCTTCTCAAAACTGCCCAGTTCCTTTTCCATTTGTAATGCTTTTGCTCCATTGGTAGTGGCCCATTGTAACATGGCTGGCAAAGAAATGCCAGGGAAGTTTTGTTGCAATGTTTTTATTTCTTCCAGTATACTCAATTGGTGATTGGATGCAAGGCTGTCTGTTCCCAACACTATATTGCACTGCTTCTGTATCAATAAATTAACATCGGGCAAAGTATTGGTGATGTATAAATTAGCATTGGGACAAAGGCAGTAGTGGATTTCGGGTTTCGGATTTCGAATTTCGGATGTATGGCGCTTTTCAAATTGAATGTCTTCTTTTGTTGTGCAAACATTGTGAACCAATATTAATGATTGGTACTGTTGCAGATTGGGCAAATAAGTTTGCAGACTGGTTTTGTTACTTGGGTTAAAAAAAGAAACATCAATGTTCATTTTTTTGTACATCTCTAAAAATGCACCCTGTTTGTTTTGGAACAATTCGTTTTCTGCGGCTGTTTCCTGGTTGTGAATAGTTAGCACATCGTTGCCAGGATATGCATTGATCAAACCAAATAATTCCGGTGATACCGAATATGGTGCATGCGGAACAATGGAACTTTCCGGGAATAATGTTTTATAAGAATTATAAAAATCGACACTACGGTGAAAACGGCTTTCTGACACCCCGGGAGTAAAACCACTGACTTCAATAAAGTTTCGATACCGCATCGGGCTGTTAGTTTTTTGCGGTATCGTAAGGGTATTATTACAAATATCCCCCACTGCCACAATGCCATTTTGCAGCATTTCATTTTCAGCAGTTTCTATGGCAGATAATATTTCTTCCTCATTAAAATGTCTTTCAAAAACTACTTTTAAAATGAAATCTGTCAAACCGGTTCTTTCCGGTATATAACCCTTCATGTGACTTAACTCCAAATGGCAATGGGCGTTAATGAAACCGGGACTGAGTATGCCGCTGAATTGTTCAATATCATCCCCGGCATTGGCTGAATCTGTAATATCCACCACCACTCCTTCTTTAGTTGTAATCAGCACAAAGTTACCCGGCAGTAATTGATGCCCGTTAAAAATATGATCGGCTGAAAATTTTCTGTACAAAATGATTGGTTGAGATAATGTAAATTTGCCGCCACTAAAGAATGCTGCTTTAAAATGGCTGCACAAAGGTATATGGTACAAGAGTGCGACGCAACGATGTTGCCACTAATAGCAAAAGTTTGTACCAAAATTTTTTAAACGAAAATGTAGTCCCCCTTTAGGGGATAGGGGTATATGTTAGATAAATTAGATGCGATAAAAGGAAAGTTTGAAAATCTGGGGGTGTCTCTCACCAACCCGGAGATTGTAAGCGACAATAAAAAATTTGCTGCCATCAGTAAAGAGTATCGCAGCTTAGAAAAGATTGTGCAGGCTAGGGATGCGTATGTTTCATTGCTGGAAGACATTGTATTTAATAAAGAAGTGCTGAACAGTGATGATGCAGAAATGAGGGAATTGGCCAAAGTGGAACTGCCTGAACTGGAAGAAAAAAAGGAGCAGATAGAAAAACAACTCCGGAACATGCTGATTCCAAAAGACCCTTATGATGAAAAGAATGCCATATTGGAAATAAGAGCCGGTACCGGTGGAGATGAAGCATCCTTATTTGCAGGCAACCTGCTGCGGATGTATTTAAAATATTGCGAAAGAAAAGGATGGAAGACCGCCCTGCTGAGCGAAAGCGAAGGCACGGTTGGTGGATACAAAGAAGTGCAGGTGGAAGTGGTGGGTGATGATGTGTATGGCACATTGAAATTTGAAAGTGGCGTACACCGGGTACAGCGGGTGCCGGATACAGAAGCCAGCGGCAGGGTGCATACCAGTGCTGCCACGGTAGCAGTAATGCCGGAAGCGGAAGAAGTGGATTTTGAACTGAAAGAAAGTGATGTAAAAATGGAAACTGCCAGAAGTGGTGGTGCCGGCGGACAGAACGTAAACAAAGTAGAAACAAAAGTTTTTTTAACCCACAAGCCTACCGGCATTGTGGTAATGTGCCAGACAGAAAGGAGCCAGCTGGGTAATAAAGAAAAAGCGATGGATATGCTGCGGACAAGACTGTACGATGAAGAGGTAAGAAAGGCGGAGGAAGCCATTGCACACAAAAGAAAAAGCCTGGTAAGCACCGGCGACAGAAGTGCTAAAATAAGAACCTACAATTATCCCCAGGGCCGGGTAACCGATCACCGCATCGGGCTGACGGTGTATAATTTGGATGAAGTATTGAACGGTGGTGTGCAGGAATTTATAGAAGCCTTACAGTTTGCAGAAAATGCAGAAAAACTGGCTACGCAAAATTGATAAAATAGTATTATTTTATTCACATGATTTGTTTTGTATTGTAGAAACCGTTCACTACATTTATTAAAAATAACGATGATGCTTGAAAATCTTTTCAATCTTATTAAGGAACAAGGTGCCGATGATGTAATTAATAACCCCGCAATTCCCAATGAACAAAACAATGCAGTATTGGCTTCAGCTACTTCTTCCGTAGCTGAAGAATTTCAGGGCGTATTAGCCGGTGGAGGATTGCAGAATATCATGTCTCTTTTTGGAGGCGGTGGCAATAATGCTGGTGGTGGCATCAGCAGTTTACTTAACAACCCCATTGTGGGAAATATTATCAGCAGCTTCACTAATAAACTCACCAATCAGCATGGCATAGCAGCAGACCAAGCCAGTGGCATTGCAGGCAACTTAATCCCCAATGTGTTGAGCAACCTCATCAACAAAACAAACGACTCCAACGACAGTAGTTTTAATATTAATGGAATTATCGGTTCCTTAACCGGAGATAGTTCAAATGCAGGTGGTGGTTTTGACCTGCAGGGCCTGATAGGTAAGTTTGCAGGTGGAAGCATGGATATGAACGGTGATGGCCAGGTTGGTTTGGATGATATTATAAGCAAAGTAACTAATGGTGCTAAGCAACAACAGGCGCAGGCCGCTGGCGGTGGTGGTTTAATGGATATGATCAAAGGATTTATGGGCTAAGAAGTTTGTTTAATTATTTGTTAAAGCGACATTTATTAACAAAAAATTTACTCCATTGATTAAACGAATAACCTAATTTTACATCATAATAGTAAGCGGATGATATTATAAAAAAGTTTCATCCGGAAAAAATAAAAAGTTCTTTCTAACGTTGTATATACAGATTGACAGTAAAAAATGGATTATGTTTTTCTTAACACTGACAAAGAAACCATTGGCATCCGGTTTGCGTATATAATAATAGAACACTCAAACAATAAAATTTAAGATTTTCTCATAAGCAGTTAGTTTTGGTAAACGGCCCCGATTTCTATCGGGGCTTCTCTTTTTTAGTAAGTTGTAGAAGAAGAAATTAATCCAGAAAACTGCTTTAGTTTTCGTAAATACAATTGTTGCCACTTATGTAAACCTGCGGAAGCATAAGATTATCTTCACAGACTATTTGACAGAGGTTATAAAATCATGATTACATATTGAAGAGGCGTATTTTCTTCATCCAAAATATTTTTATGAAATCTTTGCACTTTATTTTTTTTATGCTGAGCATTAATTTCTCATTTGCACAAACTAAATCCGCAATGGTTCCAGATGCAAATATGACAAGACCAATAGATGCTTACAATACTGTATTTATTGAAGAGATGACATGGCTTGAAGTTCGTGATGCCGTAAAAGAAGGTAAAACGACAGTTATAATTGCCACTGGAGGAATTGAGCAAAATGGACCTTACTTAGCAACTGGAAAACATGATTACATTTTAAAAGCTACCACGGAAGCCATCGCCAGAAAATTAGGGAATGCATTAGTTGCCCCAATCATACCTTTTGTACCTGAAGGAAATATTGACCCGCCTACCAATCATATGCTATATCCCGGAACAATAAGCGTAAGTGAAGAAACTTTTTTAAAGTTGCTGATAGATATAGCATCCAGTTTAAAAATGCATGGCTTTAAAAACATTATTTTGATTGGCGATAGTGGAGGGAATCAAACTGGAATGAAACGTACCACCGATTCCCTTTCAAAACTTTGGGATCCTAAAATGACTGCTATAAATTTTATACCCGAATACTATAATTCATTCCCTGATAGTAGCTGGTTTGCAAAAAAAGGAATTTTCGAAAAAGATGAAGGCTTTCATGATTCATACGATATTACTGCTACCATAATGACAGTTGATCCTAAAATGGTTAGAATGGACGAAAGGATAAAGGCTGGAAAATTTTCAATTAATGGGGTTGAACTTTCGCCATCTGAAAAAACAATAGCAATTGGAAAGGAAGTTGTAGCTTTTCGTGCAGAAAAAACTATAGAAGCCATCAAAAAGATTTTACATAAATAACCCGAAAGACAAATTGATAATAGTGGAAAATGCAAGGATATTAAGTAAAGATTTTTGACAACACAGGCCTGAAAACAAAAGTATTCTGTTCGTTTTAATAAATGAAGAATTCCTATTTATAAAACCTGCCAATCATTGGATGATCAACAATCATCTTTTTCATTTCTGCAACATTGATCTGTCCCTGTTTGGAATACACGATCTTTCCATCCGGCTCCACCAGAATTGTGTAGGGCAAACCGCCCTGCCATTTGGGATCTATGGCTTCTATCAGTTTGTATTTATCATCAATATTGAAAAGATAGTTGGTATTGGAAGCCTGTTTCTTTTGCAAAAATTTATACACTTTATTCTTTGCTGCCGGATCATCTGCGCTGATGCTGATAAATTCAAAATCCCTGCTGCGGTACATCCGATTGATGGTAATAAAATCTTCAAACTCTGCTACACAGGGTCCACACCAGGTAGCCCAAACATTGATCAGTCTTAGTTTATCACCGGGATTTTTCACCAGGTCCTTTATGCCTTGTTCAGTAATGCTGTCTAATGTTACCGGTTCCTTTGCCCATCTTTCAAAACTTTGTTTTACCAGCTCTTCTTTTTCTGCCCATTTTACTGAGCAGCCAAAAACTTTGGTGGTTGAATTAGATACTTCTTTATTATTCAGTAATGCTTCAATAGCGTCCCGGGTATCGTAACTGGTGGGAGTTTTGGAAGGTTTTTCCATATCATCAATACGGCCCTGGTAGCGAAGTTTTCTTGCTTTATCAAATATAAAAACATGAGGAGTAGTAGCCGGACCGTATGCTTTGGATACCGCCTGTGTTTTGCCATCATACAAATAAGGAAAGTTGAAATGCTTTTGTTTGGCACGGAGCTTCATCTCTTCAAAGCTGTCGCTCATATCACTATAATCCAGCTCATTTAAGGTAATGGAAGATGGGTCGTTAGGCATGATGGCAACTACTGCCACGCCTTTATTACCGTAATCTTTTTTTAATTGTATCAGCCGGTCTTCATAAGCCTGTGCCGTAGGACAATGGTTGCAGGTAAAAACAATTACCAGCACTGGATCATTTTTAAAGGACGCCAGCGTGTAAATTTTCCCATCCACACCCAACAGACTGAAAGCAGGCGCAGCAGCACCGATCGCTAATGTGGGATGCTCTTCCGGCGGAGCAGCAAATGAATAATTCAACACAACTAACAGCAGCAGGTAAAGCATATACAATCGTTTCATAACAATAATTTTTAGACATTACAATTTACCTGTTTATTTTTAAAAAGGTAATTGCGCTAAAATATTTGCCTGCTTTGATGAAATAATCTTATTGTTGATCTATTGAAATTATAATTACAGCTCTTCACAATAATATCCAGCTTTCATCAAAATATTTTTAATTTCATTTCCATGTAGTTGTTCTGTTTCTATTCGGAGTATATTGTCGCAGTCCTGCAAATCAACATTCCAGCGATGTATATGCGGATGTATATCCAGGTGAGGCTCCACGGCACGGATGCAATGAGTATTTATAAGGTTGGTTTTAAAAACAAGTACCTGCATAATAGTTAGTGTTGGTTATGTAGAAAAAATACCTTTTTGTAAAAAGTCTCCCTCTATTTTTGCGGAGAGAGACTACCCGGCGGCATTACATGGGATTATTCTGCTGCCGGAGTATCGGGCTGTTTCGGTCTCCATCTCATACCACCACAACGGTTCTTCCACTCAGCTTTAAATTTTTCTCTTTCCTCCGGAGACATCGTAGTCCACTTTTCTTTAATCTCCTGTTTCCACTCATGACCAGGACCTCCACGAAAGCCGCCCTTGCCGAAACCACCGAATAATATTTTACTCAATAAGAGTATACCAAGTGCCTGTATAAAACTGATGGTCTTCACGCCTATCACGGCTGGTAAGATTGCATTCCACAAACTCATTACCACAAAACCAAATACCAGCGTGGCTGCAATAGCTATGGTAACCACCATCAAAACTTTTTTAATTCGAAATCTTTTCATTGTATTTAAAATTTTTATTGTTAGATCAACGGGTGGCTTAATCAGCGTAAGCCAGTATCTCATTTTCCCTGTTCCAAATAAAGCTGATGATTTTATTCCATATCAATTTCATCCTTTCCTGTTTTTTGCCCCCATCCCCTAAAGGGGGATGCGGAGATTTTTAATTTAAGTGGCATTAATAATTCAGCAATTCCTTTTTCAATCCCTGCAACCGGTCTCTTAAAAACAGTACCGCATAGCGTTTACGGCTGATGAGTGTGGTCACACTTACACCTGTTGCATTGGAAATATCTTTAAAAGAAATGTCTTCAAGTTCATGCTGAATAAAAGCATCCCGCTGTTCTGCCGGCAGTTCATCCAGTGCAAGCTGCAGTTCTTCCCAAAACAAGTTTCGGAGGTAAGCTGTTTCAGGAGAATCATTCGTGGCCGGCACCAGGTCCTTCCAGTCAAAACTTTCTTCCTCGCCACTACTGGTTGGTTGCAGGTCATCTATCAGCGGCAATTGTTTTTTTCGGTAGCGGTCCGTTATTTTATTTCTTGCCACGGTAAAAAGCCAACTGGTCACCTGCTCTATCGGTTCGGTATTACCGGCAAACTGGAAAAATACATCCTGCAGAATGTCTTCCGCATCCTCATTACTGGATACCCGTTGCTTGATAAAACCAAATAGCCGCTTACTGTAAGCTTTTATACTTTGAGTGATTGAATTGTTTTTGTCTGCGGTCATGGCAGTTGGTATCGTAAGTGCATCCTCCATCTATATTCTGGTAGACGGGTGAGGAACGATTATGTTTTAAAGTTGACGAAATTTTTTTTGGAGACAAAATATCTGTTGAGCCTGTTTAAGTGAATGTATCAGGAAAAGCATTTTTTAACGGTATGGTAATTGAACTATGTTGGTTACAATAAAACGTAACAACATGACCAATCAAAAAAATTTCGGTGTATGGATGGATACACAAGCTGCTATCATTGTAGGTAAAGAGCAGCCGGAGGCAGAGAGCGTTTCGGTACTGGCTTCCATAAAAGGGGAAAAAGCTTCCCCAAACTCCCATGAAAAAACGGTACACAATCAGGAGCAATCGCTGCAGTTAAAATTTTTTAAAGAAATTGCCAGCCACCTGCAAAATGCCACCTATATCCATATAACTGGTACGGGGCAGGCTCAGGAACAGTTTATTCATTACCTGGCTGCCACGCCACAGTTTAAAAACACCCGTACGGATGAATCCACGGCTAATAAAATGAGTGATGACAGGCTGGTGGAATTTATGTCGGCGAAATTGAATTAGTTTTTATCCGTTCCAAATATATCCCGGTGGTGCTGTAGGCAGACCGGGATTTTTTTATGTCGCTCTTCTGGGTTCTTTATATTTTAATTTGCTTTTACTCCGCTAAAAACTTCCGGATATCCCCTGACAATTTAATGAGATCTGGTTCATGTAAATACATCATGTGGCCAGCTTCATAATAAGTTTTAGTAATCCTTTCCTGCACAATGCCATTCCTGGCAAAAGTGTATTCAGTGTCAAAAAAAGGACAGATCAAATCGTAATACCCGCTGGCAACCATTACTTTCATACTCGTATTTCGCCTCATGGTTTCACCCAGTTGCCGGGCAACATTTACAGGGGAAGGTTCCCAATATTTACCATCGGGCACTGTTCTCCAACGCCATTTTTCACCAATTTCATCATTGGAAGTAATATAGGGTCTATCCATTTCTATTTTCAATACGGATGCATAATAGTGATTAAGTGCGGCAGTATATGCTCCACTGATCTTGTAACTGGCAGGATCTCCCAGATGTGGCTCTTGGGTAATATCATCTGTTTCATCACCCATAAATCTTCCGTCCAGCCGGCCAATGGCCAATCCTTTATCAGCCAATAATTTCTTTTGAAAACGGGGTATCAACACCATCAGGTTAGATTGCAGTATATATACTTTATCAAGCCCGGTATAATAAGCCAGCTTTTCTGCAATGATATTTTTTTCGGCACTGCTCAGTAAAAAGCCCCGGTATAAGGCCGGCGCATATGTGTTATAAGTAAATTGCCTGCATTCTTCAATAAAAGTTTCCAATGTAATACCCTGTCCCGCTTTTTTATGGTACCAGGCAGTGGCAGCCATGCTGGGTAAATAAGTAAGGAAAGAAGTAATATTATCGTTTACAGATGTTGAGCCGGCATAATCCAATGCCTGCGAAATAAGTATTAAGCCATTTAATGACATGGTTTGACCACCACCTTCCAATGTATTGGCTACCGCTACTGCACGGGTGGTACCAAAGCTTTCGCCGGCAATATACTTGGGAGAAAACCATCGTTTATTTTCGGTGATCCATTGCCGCATGAACTTTGCAATGGAGTTAGCATCTTCTTTCAACCCCCAATAATCTTCCACTTTGCCTTTACCAATTACCTGGCTGTAACCGGTACCAACCGGGTCAATGAAAACTAAATCTGTTATATCAAGCAAGGCATATTTATTTTCATTGAGTGCATAGGGTGCGGCACCATCATTCTTCTTTGCATTGGCATCTGCTTGCACTATTTGCGGACCAAACATTCCCATTTGTAACCATACAGAAGCTGATCCGGGGCCGCCGTTAAATACAAATGTTACCGGCCTTTTGGTTAAATCAGATAGTCCCTCCTGTGTGTAGGCAACCGACCATATGGATGCAACAGGTTCTTCCTTGCTGTTTTTAAAATACATTTCTTTGGCAGTAGCTTTGTACCGGATGATCTTACCGCCAAAAGTACCCTGGTGACTGGTCGCAAAACTTTTTGCAGGAGTAACAGGTTGGGTACTGTCTTTTTTTTTCTGTGCCATCACAGGAAATGTCAGCAACAGCAAAATAAAAAAGAGATGTTGTTTTAAGTGGCTTATTATTTTTTGTGTGATGTGATGACTGTTCATTTTTAAAGGAATGCTGGTTAAAAATTTAAATTATTGAAACACCTTACTCAATACATGGTGAAATCAAATTTATGCATAAGCCCATTCATTTTTGTTTCTTTTTTGCAGTTCTTAAAGATCCATGGCTTCAGTTCATTACGCAGAAGAATGGATAGAGTAATAAAGCACAGCTAAGGCAATTATTAATATGAATAGATATATCTGCTGAGACTTTTAATTTAATGCTATTTTTGACCAAAGGGTTGTTAGCTCAGTTGGTTTAGAGCATCACGTCGACAACGTGAGGGTCGCTGGTTCGAGCCCGGCACAGCCCACCAGGTTTTTTATTTACCCCATGCTGATTGCTTCAAGTGTTCTTAACAGTCCTGCCGATTCATCTTTTGTGTTATTGGCTGTGTGGCGGATGAATGCAGGTTTGGTGATCTTTGATAATGCAATGGCAGTGGTGGCAAATGCGGCAGCCGCTTCTTTTTTATCCAGCCGGTCGCAAATATGGGCCGCCAGTTCAGCATAATACAATTTGCTGTCATGCTGCTTCAGCAGTAATGGTGGGTACTGCATCACCAGGTGATACGCTGTTTCCATTTTGTCTTGCTGGTTAGATCTCAGGATGGTTGCTGCCCACTTTAGATCTGCCATGCTGCTGGTGCCGGTTCTGGAATTTTGTTTGGTGCAATGATCTGTTACAGTTTTAAAATAATATTCTGCCTGCAGGTAATTTTTTTGTGCCAGGTAATAGTCTCCCAGTTTTTCCTGTGCCGGCAGTACACTGTAATACTCGGAGGGGAAATCTGAGCAAAGCCTGGTGAGTAACGCAATGCCTACTTCACGAATATTTGCCTGCTGACTATTTAGTAAAAGACATCCCTGCACTTTCAGGCACTCTGCTTTATTTCCTGCATTACGGCTTCGCTTTAATCCCTCTTCAAAAAGGCTGTCGATCCTGCCGTTCCAGGTTTTGTTTTGATACCAGCCATCTTTTGCCGCTCTCATTGTTTTAAAAATTTCCCTGCTCAATAAAAGCAAACTTAGTTCATTGGTGGTTGGCGGGATTATATTGCAACTTGGGTGTAATACAATGTCACAGCTTTCAAGGTGCATTGTTCATCATTCCACTTTACTAAAGTCAACATTCCTTGCTCTTGATATGCTGATCTTCATCTTTTCACATTTATTGTTTTTATTTCTTTCAAAATACAGGTTGCCTCCTAACCCGGAAATATTGAAAGCATCCCGGTAAGTGGCCTGTACCTGAAAATCCAAGCCGGGTTTTAAATGAATATTCAGGCTGTCATGCTTCAGGCTCACGGTAATGAACGACCGGGTTTCTTCTGAGTAATATTTTCCGGTATACTCTTTCAACAGATCAACGGAATATTTTGCGGAATCCACTTTTGAATAAATAATACTATCTCTTCCCGGGATAATGTAGGTTAATCCATTCTTATCAAAAATGATACGGTTGATATTACTGATAAAATTGTTTTTTTCAACCGGCGTTAGTACAGCATTGTTATCCATCACTAAGCTGCTGTCTTTTAGTGTAACATGCATGCCATTGCCGTTCCTGTTATTGCGATACCAGCCGGTAAACTGTTTCAGCATTTCGGGGGCCACCATTACTGCAGCTCCTTTTATGGGTGCTGCCGGGGAAGCTGAATTACTTATAAATATATTCCTGATGTTTGCTGCAATGTTGATACTCGAGGTATCAAACTGCGATGTGTTACTGAGGAAAGCAATGGCCAGGTTTAATGATGAAATGTAATCTAAATTGGCCCGGTAACCTGCTGTGGAACCACTGTGCCCGATATAATCCATGCCCGCCGTTTTATTAAGAAACAATCCTGCTCCATAATTATTCATCAATCCATTATTGAACGGCACTGCTGTCAATTGTTTTGTTAATAAGGATGGGTTGCCAAATTTACCAGCCTGGTAATATTGATTCCATTTCAGCAAGTCTTCTGTGGTAGTTAATAAGCCGCCGTTACCATACACATTTTCATTGGGCATGTCTGTTTCATAACCATTACCGGTTAACGAATACGCAATTGCCCGGCCAGGCACCACCCTGTTATGATCATCTCTCCACTGCGTATGCTTCATACCTGCTGGTATAAAAATATTTTTCTTCGTAAACTCAGCTAAGCTCAATCCGCTCACTCTTTCTACAATGATTGCAAAAAGATTATAGCCTGAATTACTGTAGATGTATTCGGCACCGGGTATATTATTTACTTCTTTTTGCTGTGCAATTATTTCCAGTGCATCTTCATTGCCATAAGCCTTTGTACTTCGTGGCCATCCTGTGAGTGCTGCAATAGCTCCCCAATCCCTCAGCCCGCTGGTATGATGCATCATTTGTTCCAGTTTGATGGGTGCTCCATAATCCGGCAATTCAGGAATATATTTTCTTACATCATCATTTAATGAAAGCTTGCTCTGTTGTTCCAGTAACAGGATCGCAGCAGCGGTAAATTGTTTGGATACAGATCCGGCTTCAGTTACATTATTGGTGGTTAGCGGAATGGCATGCTCCAGGTCTGCCATGCCCCATGCTTTTGAAAAGATGATCTCACCATTTCTGCTGATGGACAGCTGGCAGCCGGGATTTTGTGGTTGATACCGGCTCATACTTTTTTCAATCAGTGCAACTGTATCCTGCCATGATTGTGCAACACAGGGTAACGCTATCATCAGTACGATCACTAAACATCTATATTTTCTCATAATGCTGTTATTGGTTAAACGAAATTTCTACCAGTGCAGGTAACGTTGATATTGAATCAATTAAAAATAAGGAATTGCACGGAAGCGATCGCAACAAAAAGCAGAATAGAATGACTAAACATTATACATGAATATATTTTGCTGCTAAACAACTACGTTCATCTTGCCGAGTCGTTTCACTATAAAATACGCAACGATCATGTTAGGAACCCAACACATCCAGGCAACTATTAAATAGGCTTTTACAAAGTCATGAAACGCAAGTGTAAGCAGGGGAAGCCATATCCGTAATGTAACTGCAGCAAAACAAGCTGCGTAACTATAGATCATCATCCGCTGATGACTATCAACCTTACCAGCCTTGATCAACAAAAAAGCTTTTAAAGTGGTATAGAACCAAATAATACCGAGGCAAATAAATCCCAGCGAAGCAATAAATCCACCTGTGGCATGAAAAGCAATGTGGATGCCTGCCAGCGCACTTAACAAAACCATGATGACGTATAACTTTCCAATGCGCCGGTGCCAGTTTAATTTGGCGGTTCTCCATTTTGAAACAAATTGTGTCCACCCGATCATCAATGCCAATCCTCCAAAAACAATGTGTATATAAAAGGAGACATTCCAAAATACATCCGATAACAGCCCATCGCTTTTTGATGACAACAAGCCAAACTTCCTGTCCACAATAAAATAAATAACGGGATAAATCCCGATAAATATTGCTAAAGCTGCTATGATGATAGTTGGTATTCCTTTTTTCATTTCAGGATTGTTTTAATGGAAATGAATGATCTGTTTCTTAAAGATAGTATGCATTCTTCTTAAAATTAATGCATTGCTGCAAGCCATGCAAGTACATTGTTTGACTGCAGTAGCTCATTGTCTTTACAGAAAACCCCGCTGAAAAAATACTTTCAGAAAATAATATTTTCTTTTAATATAAATTGCAGTACTGAAAAACCAGTCACACTATCTTTTATAAACATTTAAATTTTAAATTATGGTACTCTGGATTATTCTTGGCGTAATCGCCTTACTCATTTTCTGGATCGTTGGCATGTACAACGGGATGGTAAAAGCCAAAATAAAAATTGATAACGCCTGGAGCGATATCAGTGTTTTTCTAAAAAAACGTTTCGACCTTATTCCCAATTTAGTGAATACCGTAAAAGGATATGCAGCGCATGAAAGCCAGACGCTGGAAAAAGTGGTACAGGCCCGTAATGCAGCAGTGGCGGTACCTTCAGGGGATGTAGCTGGCATCGCCGCAGCTAACCAACAATTAGGCGGCGCTTTAAGAGGACTGCTGGCCATTGCAGAAAGTTATCCCGATCTGAAAGCCAATGCCCAGTTCCTGGAATTGCAAACTGCCCTCCAGAATATTGAAGGAGACCTGGGTAATTCACGCCGTTATTACAATGCCACGGTAAGAGATTATAATACCTCCATTCAGCAATTTCCCGGTGTGTTAATTGCAAATTCATTTGCCTTTAAAGCACGTGAATTCTTTGAACTGGAAAATAAAGAAGAAGCAAAAAATGTGGAAGTAAAGTTTTAAACAACTACCATGAAAAAAGTTCTGCTGCTGCTTTGTTCAATTATTACAGGCTTGTGTGCAACCGCACAGGGTGGTTACACCATTCAGCATTACCAGGTATCCGTTACCGTTAACAAGGATGCATCACTGGATATTACTGAAACCCTGCTGGTAGATTTTACCGAAAGCCGCCATGGTATCCTCCGGATGATCCCTTACAAATATGCACTGGCCCCTTTGCCAGCCGGTACCGAAAAAGCCAACCGGCAGCTGGAATCAAACGGATATGCACAAACGATCATAGAAGATATCAATGTACAGGACTGGGATTTTTCAGTATCAAACCGGGGTGATTATAAAGAAATAAAAATAGGCTCAAAAAAGAAATATGTACTGGGTCCGCAGCAATATATCATTCATTACCGGTTACTGAACGCAATCAATTTCTTTACTGATCACTCAGAACTGTATTTGAATGTTATTGGCGACCGCTGGGATACCAACATTGACTCTGCCAGCTTCTCAATAGCATTGTATGACGCATTGCCAGCGACGCCTTCGTTTTTTGTTGCAACAGGCTCCACCGGTTCGCAAGAAAACAATACAGTTTCCACATGGACCGGTAATAAATTATTTTCTGGCAACACTACATTACCATTGCAACCAAACCAGGGATTAACCGTGGGCATTGTATTTCCCAATCATTTTTTAACAGCGCAAAACTATATGCAGCGTGGCATGCCATGGCTGCTGCTGCCAGCTGTTGTTTTTGCACTAATGTTTTGGATATGGAAAAAATGGGGTAAGGAGGAGGCGATTACTATTACTACACAATATTACCCACCTAACAATATCAGCCCGAGTGTTGCAGGATATGTAATAGATGATGGACTGGATAAAAGGGACCTCACCGCACTGATACCGTATTGGGGTGCCGGTGGATATTTGCAGGTAAAGGAAACAGAAAAGAAAACGCTGCTGGGGTTGATAAAAACTTCGGAATACGAATTCATTAAATTAAAAGATCTTCCGGTAACAGCGATGGCTTTTGAAAAAACCTTGTTCAATGGAATTTTTTCAACCGGCGATACAGTAGCACTGGATAGTCTTAAAGATGTGTTGTACAAGACCATGGACAAGGCAAAAAAACAACTGGAAGCCGAAGTGGACAACAAAGCTTACTATGAAAAAAATTCAAGGGGCATGGTCTATTTGTTTTTACTCCTTGGCCTGGCATTATTGGGTTTTGGCATTTTTCATTTAATAAAATACTGGGGCGATCCCTATTGGCTCCCGGTGGCGTTAGCAGCAAGCGGCGTTATCACAATATGTTTTGGAATTTTTATGGCAAAGAAATCAGCCAAAGGAAACGAGCTGTACCAACAGCTGGCAGGCTTTAAAGAATTTATACAAAAGGTAGACAAAGACCGCCTGGCCCTTTTCTTAAAAGAAGACGAACATTATTTTGATAAAGTATTACCCTTTGCCATTGTATTTGATGTGGCCGATACCTGGAAAGATAAACTGAAAGGACTGGATGTACCACCCCCTAACTGGTACGTGGGCAATTACCATGGCTTTAACACCTATATGTTCTTAAACAGCCTGGATCATTCCATGAATAAAATGAGCGAAAACTTTTATAGTACACCAAAAAGCAACGGCAGCAGTGGTGGCAGCTTTGGCGGTGGTGGTTTTTCTGGTGGCGGCTTTGGTGGCGGTGGTGGCAGCAGCTGGTAAAAATAAGTTACCCGGTATAGTGTTGGTTAATTACTATACACATGGAGCTTTTCTCCACCTGTTTCAATTTCCTTTTCAAAATGCAAACCAAGCTTGGTCAGCAACCTGACAGAGTTGGTATTATGAGGTATTATTGTTGCAAGAACAGAAGAATATCTTGGATCCTTTGCAACAATCGACAACACCTTTTCAGCAGCTTCGTATGCATAGCCATACCCGTTAAATTCCGGCAAAAATGCAAACCCAACATCAAAGTGTTCAAGATAACTCCGCTTCATAAATGATACGATGCCCATTGCAGTATTGATGTCTTTTAACCTCACAACCCAATAAATTAAATCTTGCGTATTTTTTATTCTCCTGATGTAGTCAATCGCATCCTGTTTTGAATGCACATTTCTGTCGCCAATAAATTCAAGCCACCCTTTTGAATTTACAAGAGACTGTACAAAGTCATGGTCATCTTCTGTTATCACGTTTAATAAAAGTCTTGCTGTACTGATTTCAGTTTGCATGTTTCTGATAAAAATTTTATTAATTGCCAGGCAGCCGGAAGAGATGTACAACTGGTAAATATTTACAGCTCCCGGTGCTCATTGCCGTTACGATTTAAACCAAATTAGAACAAATATCTCAATTGCATGTAAGCAGGATGGGGAAAATATTCAACAATAAAAATATCCTCATTATTAATACAGCCTCCAGCCGCAACTCTTCATTTGCAAAATCAATTGGTACGATTAATGATTCTCTCTAATAAGAACCTGAACCATTATTCAATCTTTTAAAATTTTTATTATGCCCATTTTAACCATTGTTCTTGTGCTGATTGCTGTAGGCGTTGTACTATGGCTTATTAACCGGTATATCCCAATGCAAAGCACCATTAAGAATATACTGAATGCAGTTGTTGTAATTGCTGTAGTTATCTGGTTGCTGAAAGTATTTGGCGTATGGGGGAGTTTGACAAATTTGCATACATGAGCCCCATTAGCAGCTGTTTGATTATTTTTTAAAAATTCTTAGCAAGAAGTTAAATGGATTTGTTTGCTTGCTCATTATTTCGTTAACAGTTATTGTTTTCGGCTCCAATACGCCTAAATCTTTATAATACGTTATCAGCTTATCTACCACATTGGGATCATTCCTGAAGCAATCTGCCAAAACCGAATTTTCCGTTTTAAAGGAGGCAATTATAATATGGAAAGGATAAGTCATGTCAGATCCAGATACTTTCCTTTCCTTTTCACCTAATCTTATGGCAGATTCTGCCTCTTTTGTTAAGGGGATACTATCATCAATGTGATCTAAATAATTTATTTGATCTAGTGTGTATTGGTTTTTGAATTTTATATAATCACTATTATCAACGAAAGCAAATTTCTTTATCGATAAGGGAGAATCACTTTCACAATCGGCTAAGAAAAAATGAACAGTGGAAATGTAGTCATATCCTAAGTTTATAGCAATTTCTCTTGATTTAGAAATTAAACTTTTGCATTCAACTGAAAATACTTGATTCAAATTTTATCTTTTATGAACTATACTTTAAAAATAGCTACTCACTTTTAAATATACGTCACTCACTGTTTTAATCTTTATTTCGTATCAAAACAAATCAGCGTAACTATTTTATAAAAGCAAGTCTGCCCGCTTTTGTTATGCCTTGTTGGTTGCAGGCATTTTATATCATTCCTTAATATCGTATTAATTTTCGCCTGCCTGCAGGAGTATTTTTTTTACCAGTACAATTTGCCCAAGGTGATAATGGATATGCTCAATAATACCGTGGATATTTCTGTAGTAGTTTCCGTATTTATTATCCGAAAAATCTTCCCAAAGCTTACTCTCCGGCATCTGTTCAACCAGGCTGGCAAAGTTTTCAGCATCCGTCCAGGTTTTATCCAGCATTTTTTCCCAGTCTTCCTGCGATTGGATTGGTGGATGGTCAAAACTAAATTTATCACTGGCGTTGAGTGGTTCTCCCTGTAATACCTTCAACACGGCACTTACAAAATAATTCATATGGTAAACGAGGGTGGCAATGGTATTAAAAGAATAAACTGGTGTGGTAGCCTGTTGCCAGGTTACGTCTGCCAAATTATCTTTCAGGTTTACCGAAGTCCAGTTTCCTCCAAAATGAACATCTCTAAAGTGCTTGGCTATTTGCCCTGTTAAATTCATATGCTTGGTTTATTATTTTGCCTGTAACCGGCTCATTGTACTCCGCTGGTGTTTACCGAGTTTCAAAACAAATTAAAAAAAATATTTCAATTACTCAAAGGGGTGTTTATTTATTGACACTGGCTCAATGTTGCCGGGATTTATATTATCAGGAAATGCGGTGAAAACCAGGCCTCGACAGCAGGATCTTTTTCCGCTGCACCGTTCATTTTATTTTGCCCCAAAAATGCCACCAATTAACAAACTTACAAAGCCTGTGATATTGGCAATTTGGCGATATTGAAAAACAGTCAACCATTTTGTCCTGTAGTCTGTCCAGTTTTCCGGATAACTGTCGGCAGACCAAGTGTTAATGATATCATTGATGGGCAAGCTCCCTTTTACTGTAAGTAATGTGTCTGTAATTAAAGCAACAAAAGCAATAGCGGCTGTAATAAATACTAAGCTGCCAGGGTTTTTAATTGTTGAAATAACAAGCAGGAGATTAGTAAGCAGTGCAGCATAAATTACATACTTAAAACTGCCTCTCATACTGGTATCTATTAGTTTTCGTAATTCAGTATACGGACCGGCTTGCAGGCTTAATTGCACCTGCTTTAGTGCAAGGATGTACATGAAGGACTGACTTACTATAATGCTGTAAGCAAGCAGCGTAAACAGAAAAATGATTTTAGTTGTCATGATCAAATTGATTTAGATGAGTGATGATTCAATTTAAATTTTTGTTTTGATGAATTTAATTCCAATAATTATAAGCCAGATCAGCCAAAGCGTACTGCCAATAAATCCTGCCATATCCCAAACCGGGAAACCGGGAATAACAGTAGTGAATAATTCAGCCTGTGCCAGCAGGTAAATGAATGCACTCACAAAGCCAAGCAGGTTAATCCATATTGAAAACATCTTTAGCCTGGCAAAGGAAATAGATAGTAAAACGGTCCATGCAATCGTAAATAATTGCCCTAAATGCTCTCCCAATATTACACCTCCAAATTGATGAACTGTTTTAAAAGCGATGATGGCAGCAGCCTTTGTTGATTCATCTGCTGCATTAACAAAGCTATTGGCTAACACAGGAACAACAAAAGTCCACCGAAGCAAGCCAACCATTTGTACAATTAAGCCGGTAACCCCAATGGTGGTGGCAACACGAACCAAAGACCCTTTGTTTTCCAGCTTTTGCCCTATAAGAATATAAGCAGGTATTAATGGAATGCCAATGAAAGCAAAGGCAAACCATGTCCAGATCAACCTGCTGCCACCTTCATGAAATTTTGTAAGGATCACAGTAGTGTCTTGTCTTAAAATAACCGGGTATTCAAAAATAATGGTGAGCATAGTGTAAGGGATAAGCACACCAATAGCTCCTGCAATTAATAACCATCCAATTGTTTTTGCTGGTTTCATGATCCTGGTTTTTAAAATTTGAATGAATAACTGATACCAGGTGTTGGGTTGATTTTTAAATCTTGTCCTTCAGCCGCAACAGCAATAGCACCAATCCTGAAATTCAAACCTTTCCAGATCATCCAGCGAAAACCGGCTTCCACACTCACAGCGTTTTTGTCTTTATAATCACGGGTAAGGCCACGCAAATAAGAAGCACCAGCATAAAAAGAAGAAGGAATTTCTTTGTTGTCAACAGGTGCAAACCAGTAAGTAACGCCTGTTTTAATAAAGTTGGTGTACTCCCCTTTTTTAAAAGCAGTGGTATAATATCCTGCATGAACAGATAGCTGCCTGCGATGATATTCCAACCCTATAGAAGGGTTACGAAACCCGTTAATACTAAATTCATTCTTTGGAAATTTGCTTTGTGAAAAAGCAGCGCCTGCAAACATTAGGAGCATTGTGGAAATAATTACTTGTTTCATGTCATTTTTTTTATTTGTTATTGATGACACAAAGATGCAATGCCCAAAATGGCGGTTACCGGACAAATGTCCATAAATAAAATTAGCAGATATTATTTCGGATGCGGCTTAAATGCCTTGGCGTAACACCGAGTATGGAAGCAAGGTATTGAAGGGGGATTTGTTGCAGCAAAGCAGGTTCTTCTTTCATTAAGCTGGCGTATCGTTCTTCTGCAGTTAATATAATCAGCTTGCTCCTGCTTTCATCAATTCCTGCCAACACCTGCTCCAGTGCTCCAATGTAAAATACTTTAAAAGCTTCACTGCTGGTCTTTAGTTTTGCCAGGTCATCATAATGAATTTGCCACACCTCAGAATCAATCAGTGCTCTCACATATTCTTTGCTGGGCTGCTGTTTATAAAAGCTGCTTATGGAAGCCAGGAAGGTATTCTCGCCACTTACGTAGGTGGTTATTTCTTTGCCATCTTTAACATAAAAATACTGCACCAATCCTTTGGTAATAAATGCCAGGTACTTGCTTGTTTTACCTTCTTCTGTAAAATATTCGCCCTTGGAAAATTTTTTAAATTGAAAGGCCTCTGCTATTGGCGAAATTTCGCTAACAGGTATTCCGTTTCCTAAAAAATGTGACAGCAGTTGTTCCAACGTTTATCTATTTATGTAATGCCGTTTGGTTAAGGGGTTGGTGAGGACACCAACCCCGGCGGTCAGCCGTGGCGGGTGTCCCCACCCGCCACTCGGGGTTCTTAACTAAACGGCATTGATTTATGATGTCATAAAAATCTTGCTCTATGTTTCTTGATTCAGGGTTTCGCAATAAAATCGCCTGCATTAATAAATATACGCAGCTTCCTCTTCAGATTTCTACTGAGCATGAAAACAAATCAAGACAACTATTTCAATTACTCCAGGCTGTGTTTCTTTTTTGGCATGGAATATTTCCGCCATCCTACGCCACACTCCTGCCCGCTGCTCACTGCCAGGGAGGAGACATAGTTGAGAAAATGTTATTGATGAAAACTTTCTTTCATTGCAGTTTTTACAAGGGTTGCGTACTCCTTTAACTCTTCCGCATTCGGTGGCAATCCAAATAACAAATGAATTTGTCCGGCAAAGCATTTGTCCCAAACCTTCACGCCATTCTTTCTCAGTTTAGCTGCATATAAAATGCCGTCATCTCTCAGCGGATCAAACTCTGCATTAATGATCACTGCCGGGGGCAAGCCTTTTAAATCTTCTGTAAGAACAGGTGACACTTCCGGATTTTTGTATTGGCCGGGGGCATACATTTCTATAGCAAAATAGCAGGCGGCCTTTGTTTGCCAATACCCTTTGGCATTTTCCTGGTACGAAAGGGATGTCTCCATATTTTGGGGGCTGCAATCTATGGGGAGTCCATTCAACACCTGGAGTTTTATTTTATTACTAATGCCCTCTTTTTTTGCTTTTTGAGTAATCACTGCCACCAGGTTTGCACCAGCACTATTTCCCATTAATGCAATACGATTGGTATCTCCACCAAATTCGCCACCATGTTCCGCAATCCATTTAAAGGCATTGTAACTGTCATTTACAGCAGCAGGAAATTTGTTCTCAGGAGCTACCCGGTAATCAATGGCAAAAACTATTGCTCCATAAGTTATTGCATCCTGCCAAAGTGAATGTTCCAATCCCGGCAATAAAGGAGAAATAAAACCACCCCCATGATAATTGATCAAAATAGGAAGGTTTTGTGCATGAGCAGGATTAAAAATTAACACCGGAATACTGTCACCAGTTATTTTGATACGTTTTACATCTGCTGCCGGATAGGGTATTGCCGGTGGTCCTGCAAACTTGATTTGTTCAATCGGTATGGTACGGAGTTGTTCAATGGACAGGTCTTCATTTCCAATCATCTTAAGAAAGGCGGCTACCCTGGGGTCTAATTGCCGGGTGCCGCATGTTTGAGTTTGGGCAAAAAGTTCCTGGCCGTTAATTAAAAAAATGATGCTTAAGAAAGTAATTAATATTGATTTTTTCATGATGTGCTTTGGGTTATATTTTTTAGTTATCCCTTTTTGTTATGTAATGCCAACATATTTTAATGCTGTTTACTTTACAACCCAAAGTAATACGGATTAAGCAAATTACCTACTGTATATGCTGATTTTACAGCTGCGCTGAATATTCCACAAATCAACTATAGTAAAACTTTTGGCAGGAACATTATCCATAGCTATGGTTTGCCTGACAATTCTGGTTAATTCATTTGTGTGTGCTTTACTGATTTCTGTAAAGTTGATTTCAGTTTGCTTTTTCATGATGTGTTTTGTTTGCAATTAAGTTTTAATCCAAAAATCGGCGGGGCTTGAACCCTTTCACCACGAGGTAGATACCCAGCGAAAACTCCCACAGTGCTATCGGAACTGCAGCAAGTGCTGTAGAAGGGGCATGCTGCCCGATAACACCGAACAGCACGGCGATGTCGCCAGCAACGAGCAGTGCTGCTCCAACGAATCCAATCAGGGGAAGAACCCGGGGCACCAGGCGTGACTGGTACAGCAGGGACCCGAGCAACAGGGCATTCAATGCCGGTATAAAGCTTTGTCCGATGAGGAACATCCGGTCATACAGTACAACCAGTGTGTGGCCGGTGACTAACGAATCTGCACCGGCTCCGGACTGCCGTAAGGTAACGACCGACAGGAGGAACGCAACGCCGATGAAGATGGTGCCAGCTTCCAGTACCCGGCAACCGACAAAGCCCAGCGCAATCCCTTCGTTCTGCTTCTTTAGCACCGGGTACAGTGCAACGGCAGTGCCAATGCCGGCGAGGGCCACGATGATTTCGAGGATACCGCCGATGATGACAGCAGTGTCCGGACCTGGACCGACGATGTAGTTGGGACCATGTATGGAACCGTAGAGAGCGAGGGTTGGGATGGAGACAAAAGTGAGCAGGTAGAGCACACCTGCGGCCAGCGAGGTCTTCCGCAGTGAGCTCATCGGGGCTCGTTCCGTTGATATATCCGTGGCGATTGCGGTATGTATGTTTGTATTCATTTTTTTAAAATTGATAAACTGCTGTTTGTAAAATTTAAAATATTTCGAAGAACGTCAGCCGGTTCATCATGAAAGAATCTATGCACAATCCGGTAAGAAGCTTGAATTGCAGGTGATACTTTTGCAGTTAAAATCATCTCAACTTTAGCGTTGCCAGAATCTTTAAATGCACATGTTATATTAACTGAGTTAAAAAAGATGATGCATAGTATGATAAGTATTATTTCTACTTTATTTTTCATCATTTCTTTTTGTTCAGATTGACAAGCCAACAAGGGATGAATGTCCAGAGATTTTTATGTTATGAATTTTTATGTTTCCCCAATGGATTTGTTTTCCAGGGTTTAGAAAAATGCACACTGATCATCACCGCCCTGCTATGAATTTCCCTGTCGTAAGTGATATTGGTTAAACCATAACTGTACCTTATGTCCAACGCAATTCTCTTTTGTTTGAAAGGAAACTCAACGCCTCCGCCCATTTGAATGCCGGCATCAAAACGTTTAAAGCCTGCACCAGCATTTGCAAAGGAGAGTTTAGTTGACAAATCACCAATTTTATTGTAGCCACTAAAGTTATAGGCGATGGAAGGCCCTGCATTGATATAGAATTTACCAACATGAACACGAGCCAGCACCGGTAATTCTATTGTATTTAAACGCAGGCTTGATTCGCTGGTGGTGATTGGATTGTTAGCTTTTAATTTGCCTCCCCTCCTCATAAAATATAGTTCGGAAACCAATGAAAACCCTGGTGTAATACCTGCCTGGAATGACACCCCGGCCTGTATTCCGTTGGTTGATTTTTTATAATCAGCCAGGGCACTGTTAGATTCACCGTAGTTGAGGTTTGTACTTACCAAATTAACCATCAGGTCCAGGTAAGTTTTTGCAGTTTTTTTGCCTTCATTTTTTTGTTCTGATCCAGGTCCTTTAGTTTGACCGAATACATTTGCTGCCAGGAAAATGATACCCAATAGGAGCCCTGTTTGTACTTTTTGCTTCATGATACTTTTTTTTAGTTTTTTTAAATTAATTAACTGAGGCAAAAGTATATGAATGAGTGTGGGGCTGCAATTCAGCTATGCAAAGCAAAGGAGTATGTCTGCCAAAGGGGTTTTTTAATCTTCCAAATTGTAGCAGGTTTATGGCCTGCTGTTGATGAGTTGAAGGAAAGCCTCTTTGTATGTTTCTGAAACAGGAATTAATTGATCTGCAATTTTTATCCTGCTGCGTTCAATAGATTCTATTTCATTGATTGTATTGTTGGGTGTTTGTTATGTTCCTTTCGTATTTATAACTATTCGCAAACATAATAATGCAAAAATAAAAGTTAAAGGAGTGGCTATAATTGTCTCTAAACTTGTTTTTGATGTCAGGTTTCCTATAGTGTTTAAAATAAAAAGAATAACAAATATCCATAATAGCGTATTGATGACCTTAGCCGAAATATTTAGATTAATTATTTGCCCCTTAACTAAAACGATAAGTATAAGTAAACAATTGACAGCTATTGAGATGCTTTCATAACCATACATTTCCTCAACACTTTTTAATTTTCCAGCCCATACATTCTCAAACGGAATTATTTGAAGAAGAACAAGAAAGTGAAATATAATAATCACACTACTAAATAAAATGACCATCCAAATTGCCACTTTGAATGAAATTGCCATGTTAAATATTTTTTTCATTAATTTATTAAATTGATTGCAAATATTTTTATATTAAAAAAGAGGAAGGATTATGCCCTGCTGTTAATGAGTTGAAGGAAAGCCTCTTTGTATGTTTCTGAAACAGGAATTAATTGATCTGCAATTTTTATCCTGCTGCGTTCGATAGAATCTATTTTATTAATTGCAACCATATAACTCTTGTGTACCCTGCACACCAGGTGAGCCGGTATCAGCTGCTCCAACTCGTTAAAGCTCTGCAAAGTCATGATCTTTTTGTTGGAAGTGTGAATGCGCAAATAGTCTCTCATTCCCTCAATGTAAAGGATATCATTGATCATGATTTTCTCCAGGCGATTTTCTGTTTTTACGAAAATAAAATCCAATTGCTTTTCAGCAATGCGTTGGCTTAAATTCTCCTGTGCTTTATTTACGGCCTGTAAAAAACGATTGAATGTAAATGGTTTTAAAAGATAGTCTGTTATCTGCAGTTCGTAGCCCTTTAAAGCATATTCCTGGTAGGCCGTTGTAATAATAACCTGGCTGTTTATTTTAGAACTTTCCAATAATTCTATACCGGATAATTCATCCATATTGATGTCCAGAAAAAGTACATCTACTTTGTTGTTGTTTAAATAAGCCAGCCCATTCAACGCATTGTCGAAAGTGGCGCTTAAATTTAAAAAGGGAACTTTATTTACAAAGTCTTTCGTTTTTTCCAACGCAAGCGGCTCATCTTCAATAATGATGCAGGTATATTTATCCATTGCTAATTGTTAAGTTTACTGTGTACAGTTCATTTGTTTTATTCACTTCCAAAGTATGTTTTCCCGGATAAATAAGCTGTAGTCGTTTTTGAATTAATTCGTTACCCAAACCGCTGTTAGCTTGCTGAACCTTCGCCTTTAAATCAAATTTATTTTCACAAACCAGTTGTATGCTTTCATCGCTTATAAACATATTGACCATAATCGCATTTTCAAGTTTCTTGTTATTGGTATGCTTAAAAGCATTTTCAATAAATGGAATAAAAACCATCGGGGCAATCATTTTATTGCCAATAATACCGGTTACTGAAAAGTGTACATAATGTTCGTTGGCAGTTCTTATTTTTTGTAGTGCGATGTATTTTTCTATGTATTCAATTTCCTGCGACAGCAGAATTTTATCGGCCATTGTTTCATATAGCATAAACCGCATGATGTCTGATAACTTATTCAAATAGTTGGATGCTTCCACTGCGTCTTTTATAATGAGTGCATCAATATTATTGATGGTGTTAAATAAAAGATGCGGATCCAATTTTGATTTTATCAACGCCATTTCCATTTCATGGTTTTTCTCCTTTAAAGCTTCTTTCAATTTAATTTCATTGAACCAGGTAATAAACCCTTTGATGACCAATGCCACTATGCCGCATATGGAACCTATAAAAGTCATAATAATGATTACTCTAACGGCGGTAGACCTGCCGTGTATGCCGCCCTGGTCCATGTCAATAACACGACCCGATTCTATTAAATACCGATGGAGGATATAAGCAATAACGGCTGCACAAGCTGACATCAATATGCCAACAATGATGGACAGGAGAAACTTTTTTTGCTGCAGGTATTTAGGAAACAATAAAAAATAATATAAATAAAAGGAAAGGAAGGAAGGAATAAATGCAAAAAGAAGCACATTTTTAAAAGCAATCATCATTCGGGATCCGGGAGCACTTGCATAAAGATTACTTCTATAGTAAACACTTAACATGATTACTATCAAAATAAAATAACACGCCCAAAACCCTATGTGTAATAAAACGACAAAAGACTTTTTCATAATTTAAAAATACCAACTTAAAAGTGATCAAAGGTCTCACCTTGTTTTGGTGTTGAAGAAAATAATATGCAAACAGTCCAGATTTGTCTGCAAAATGAGTGGTTATAGACTGTTGTATACTTGTTTAGCAATAGGGTAACAAAGTTGCTTCGCAAAGATTGAATTTTGATGCTCAAAGTAAATGAAAACAACCCTTCTTCCACCATCTTTCTTCTGGCTATTTTATAACTGTAAAGCGTTGCCGAAAAGTACGCTTGCTTTTTTTATTGGGCACAAATAAATGAATAGGTATTGTATGTTGGCAATTACAGTTCTTTTCAATCTGTAACACACTGTGATAACTTTGCAGAATATTGCTGGCAACCCCTTTGCCGGAAGAATATTTCTCTAATTTATTTTTAACTTCAGTAAAATTTTGATACATGACACGTATTTGCTTATTACTACTGGTAAGTTTTCCATTGCTTGTTGCCGCACAGGAAAAAGTATTTTATAATGCCAGGATCTTTACAGCAGACCCACAACAACCATTTGCAGAAGCCATCGCCATCAACGGAAAGATCATTACTGCCGTGGGCAATTATACAGCCGTAAAGAAAAAGGCAGGTGTCCATGCGGAGTGGATTGATTTAAAAGGTGGTTTCCTGATGCCGGGTTTTGTTGACAGCCATAACCATGGCATCAATGGCGGACGCTCCTTAACAAAAGCCAACCTGAGTGACCAGTCTCTAACGGTGGATGAAATATTGGCTTATGCAAAAGCGCAACTGGAGAAAAAAGAGGGCATGACGGGTGATGTGCTGGTAATATATGGCTTAAATATCAGCACCTGGAAATGGCTGGATGAAATCAACCGTGTTTTTAACAGCGGTCAATTTGAAACACAACCAGTAGTATTACGTGGCTCAGATGGACATACCGGTTGGTGCAATAAAACTATGCTGGCGAGAGCCGGTATCAACAAAACCTTTATCGCATTGTTAAAGCCGGATGAAAAAATATTTTTTGGCACTACTGCTGAAGGTGAATCCAATGGTTTTATTTCTGAAAGTGGTTACCGTAAAATAGCATCGGTATTGGTTACAGAAACTGATTTTAGTAAAGCAGCTGAAAAAACAATGGTATACAATAACCAGTATGGCATTACTGCATTTCTTGATCCAACAGTTACTACGCTCAATAAAACAAGAATCGATTATACAGACTGGTACCATTATTTGATCAAAGCCGGAAAGCTCACTGCACATATCGCCGCTACCGTTGTTGCCGACGCCAATGCTGATCCGCAAACACAAATCAATGCAGTAAAAACCATGCAGAAAAAATATAACACCCGAAATTTTTCCATCATTGGTTTTAAGGTGTTTGCAGATGGCGTTATTGAACATCCTACACATACAGCAGCCATCTCCATCCCCTATACCGGCACACAATCAAAAGGAGTGCTGATGTTTGATCCGAAAAAATTTGCCCGGTTTGCAACCATGGCAGACAGTGCAAACATGCTGGTACATGTACATGCCATTGGCGACAGGGCAGTAACAGAAACGCTCAACGGTTTAGAAGCGGCAAGAAAAGCCAACCATAATTTTAAACTACCACATAGCATCACACACCTGCAGATTGTGCTACCCTCCGACTTTAACCGTTTTGCACAGCTCAATGTACTGGCATCGTTCCAGTTACTGTGGGCATTTGGTGATGAGACCACCATCGATATTGTAAAGCCTTATATTGATCCTTCACTGTACCAATGGCAATACCCGGCAAGATCTATGTTACAGGCAGGTGCCACCATCTGCGGTGCCAGTGACTGGTCTGTTTCTTCAGCCAATCCTTTTGAAGCTATTTACCGGGCAGAAACAAGAAAAGGGCCGATGGGTGTGCTGGACAGCACTCAATGCATGCCCAGGATGGCGATGCTATATGCCTACACTTCTGAAGCAGCCAAAGTACTGATGCTGGAGAAAAAGATTGGCTCCCTGCAAGCAGGTAAATATGCCGACATGATTTTAGTAGACAGGGATGTATTGGCCGTAACCCCGGAAGCAATGAAGGATACCCGGGTATTGTGGACCATGTTTGAAGGAAAAAAAGTGTATGAAGCCGGGAAATAAAATCAGGCTTTCTTCCAGGCAACGTTACTCATCAGGGGCTCCGGACTGAGGAAAACCTGACTAAAAAGGGATGACCTGGAAACTATTTTATTAATTGAAAATTTCGATACAGTTATCTAATACACGGTAATAGCAATTGGGGGCTTTGTCTCTTATTACCTGTTTTGCTGTAAACTGCAGGATGGCCGCTCTTTCTGCAGGCAGCCGTTTGGTTTTTTTCGTCCATTCAGCAGTGGTGGGCACATCAATGATGGCCACACAATTGCCGCCGCCAAATTCAAAGTACATCGGTATTTCACCCTGTGCATCATTGTAAACAACGTACCCACCACGGCCGGTATCCGAATATGACACCGCCTGCTTTGTTTTGGGTTTGGCATTTGTTAAAGCTGCCCATAACCGGCTGATGTAATTAATAACCTGTGCTGATTTCATAATGCAGTATAAAGTTATGTCACATTGAATTACGGAAAAGCTGGCTTAAAAAGGTTTTCTGCAAGGGTAAAATAATTTTTGTTTAAAGATAAAAAGCTCTATTAATGCGGCATTTTCCTTACAGAATACGTGTCTTCTAATAAGAATACGCCATCCCTTGAAACAGAAACAAAGTTAGTATTGGATGTTGGCAGCATTACATTACCTTTAATGGAACAGGTAGTAACACATCTTTCCATCTGCACAGTCATTTAGCTATCACCTTAAGACCGCAATTTTCTCCAAAGAGGAGCCATTTGCAAAACAAAACACTTCGTAGAAGACAGGATATGAATAAACCAAAATCAGATGAGCTGATCATTGCTTACAAAGAACTTATTTTTCAGGACGAAGAAAAAGAAAAACGGGCTGCGGAATTAATTATCGCTAATAAAGAATTGGTATTCCAGGACGAAGAGAAAGAAAAAAGAGCTGCTGAATTACTCATCGCCAACAAAGAACTCGTCTTTCAAAACAAAGAGAAAGAAAAACGGGCGGCTGAATTAATTATCGCCAATAAAGAACTGGTATTCCAGGACGAAGAGAAAGAAAAACGGGCAGCTGAATTACTCATCGCCAACAAAGAACTCGTCTTTCAAAACAAAGAAAAAGAAAAACGGGCAGCAGAATTAATTATCGCCAATAAAGAATTGGTATTTCAGAATGAAGAGAAAGAAAAAAGAGCAGCAGAATTAATCATTGCTAATAAGGAACTCGCTTTTCAAAATGAAGAAAAAGAAAAACGGGCAGCAGAGTTAA
>JAYWII010000044.1:0-57397 GCA_043788995.1 Chitinophagaceae bacterium
TCATAGAAAACCTTTAGCGAAATTAATTACCTTTCGTCGTAAGACATATACCAACCAGGAAAGTAAATGATTTTATACTTATTTAAACCATCATGATCAATTTATCCCATGCTGAGCATCAAATTCACTGTGTCACCAATTTTCAAGAGCTTGTTTCCACAGCTTTTCATGGAGACATGAATGCGATTTACTGGACCCGTAAACTAACAGGTGATTTTTTGGAGATTGTTAACAAGGTAGCGCTAAACGAAAATATTGCGGTATTGGATGAAGAGGAGCTTGGTGAACTTCAGTTGAGTGAACAGGGGCAGCTTGCACGTGAAATTACTTTAAATGATCTGAAGCTGTTGAAAGCCCATGGCGCATCTCCCATCCTTAATGTGATCAGGTGCTATGAAAGAGATGATGCCTGCCCGTTTTTTCCAACAGATGTTTATTCTTTTCATGTAGACCGCTCTCCTGTACCAACCGATACCTTTTTATGCACTTACTATGGTGAGCCGAGTGAAATACTGCCCAATGCACAAGCCCGGCAAAAAGTGTTGGTTCCCGAAATACGGGAGGAACTCAAAAAACTATATGGTGGAGCAGATGAAGGTTTTGAAACCTTTTTAAGGGAGTATTTTTTTGATCTACACTACCTGGCTGAGCCTGCCGCACGTCCTGTGAGCTTAGGCGTGGGTAACTTATGGAGGTTGGCGGTTGATCATCCTGCAAGCCCGGTACCTCCCTGTGTTCACCGTGCCCCACAGGAAAAAACCGGGCAACACCGGTTGCTGATGATTTGTTGAATACAGATCCATTGGTTACGTAGTTGGTTTCCCTCAGCCGTGGTTCGTGGCATACAAATCACCTCCTTGCCATAACTCCTGTTTCAAGCCATATTTTCCCAAGCCAGCAACAGTTAAAGAATTTGCTTATTTTCAATTAGCCAAAACCACCACCTGCAAATATGAAAAAAATGCCCCCTGCCTGTTCTCATTGTTGCCATTGCGCTTTTGACAGCCGGTGTTGTTGGCTTTTTTTATCACCTCAAAGATTTTGCTGATCCTGATCAAAAACTATATGTGACCGTGTTGGTTGAACTGTTAAGGATTGTCGCCATCCTGTCCGGCATTCTTTTATTGCGGGGCATCAATTTGGGAAGATGGCTGTCAATCGCATGGGTATTACTGCATGTGGTGATCAGTGCATTCAACTCTGTGAATGAAACCATCATGCATGCTGGAGTATTGATAATGGTTTGCATCTTATTGTTGCTGCCGGTATCATCCGGGTATTTTAAATGAAAAATATAAGTTGCTGCAAAGGTTGAATGATGTGAAGAATCAACAGGACAACTAACTTACCCCTGCCCCGAATAGTGGCACAAGAAACACGTTGCTGAAAAAATTCCACTGGAACGGGATGTTCTTTTTCTGGCATTTCTTTAGCAGTATCAATTTACACAATCATGATAAAATTGAAATGCAATGGATATAAATAACACATTACAAAAGGATGTAGACAAAACACCGGAAAGCAAAACCCGGCCGCAAGATGGCTTGCCACCAGTGGTTGAAAAAATTAAGGATGCACAAAAAAAGGAGACAGAGGAGGAAGTAAAAGAAAGTTTTAAAGACACCGATGTGCCGGTGGAACTTCCCGTTGGAAATGATGGATTAGAGGTTGGTGGAGAAGGTTGAACAGAACTTCCCGGTTTGGGGCCGGTGTTATCACCGATGCCAACAAATCATTTAGTAAAAAAGTAAACGCATGTCCATCCTTTTCCAGGCGCTTGTTTTTGCTGGCGGACACCAGGGATGAAAATAAAGAAAGTAAAATGGCTTACCTGTTGCACCGGTTAAATGTGTGCAAATTGCTGGCTGGTGGTTTTCAGCGCCGGAACAAACAATTTTTAAAGCTCCGCTACAGTGGGGCTTTTTGGTTTTAACAAGTTGTAAGGAAACTTAGCCTGCCGTTTGTCGTCTCATTGCTGTAATCATTGATCATAAAAAACAATCATCATGAAAAAGATTTTTACCTATTCAATCGTAGCAGCTTTGGTTGCCATTTTATTTACCAGTTGTGTTAAAGACAAAGTAGTATATGATAACAGTTCATACTGGCTTTCGCAGGAGAGAGGCGATGTGGTATATAGTAATAACTCCTGTGGGTTCTATGTAGTAGAAACAAATTATGGATATAGCATTGTTCAAACCCTTGATGGATTAAGTACCTATGGAGGTGATGTGATGTATGGAAACTTTGGTGGATATGGTACCAGGGATTTTTATAATTATACTGCAGATGTAGTTACCAGGGGAAATCTGGCGGAATATGATCTTACTTATAATGAAGCCCTGGATGCCATTGATTATTATTGTCCTTTAGGCAGAGCAAGTGGATTAAAAATAAAGCAAAGTGCAACTTCAAAAAGTAAAATTTCGAGACCCGCTACTACGGTGAAACAATAAAACAATCATTGCACATAAACACCCGTCAGTTTTCACATGACGGTTTTTTTTGCCTGCTCAATCAGGCGCAGGAGTCCTTCCTTTGTGCACTTGTCACTACACTTTGAAATACAACCACTTTCAAAATAGTTAGTTCAGTAACAAAATGACACAGGACGGAGTCCCCAGCCGGGGTTCTTAGCACACAAATCACCAATTCAAGCTTTGCATATAACGGTACGATGTGAAAATATACTGAAAACGAAGCATGATTTGTGTGCCGCCGCCCAGGGCGAAGTAAAGTTGACTTCATATCACTATCAGCTATTATCCGGCTTGTAATTCTATTTGTCTTTTTGTTGTTAACTTCAATTTTATATTTTAAGAGGGCTGCGGTTCCGGGCTGGACCTTATCAATTCCAGCACAGCTGCAAGCCCTGGTAGTTAACAGTAATAATGACCAAATTCAGTCCATCAATTTACTTCAACAAATCACTTTTATACAAAATGAGCATTAAACGAACAACCCTTGTATTTATCGCATTGATAAATGTATTATTTGCGTCAGCACAAAAAAGCAATTACAGTGAACTGATTGCTAACAATGCCAACAAAATTGAGCAAAAAGTAATTGCCTGGCGGCACGATATTCATCAACACCCGGAACTGGGAAACAGGGAGTTTCGTACTGCTGAAATGATAGCCAAACACTTACAATCGTTGGGCATTGAAATAAAAACAAAAGTGGGTATTACCGGCGTAGTTGGTATTTTAAAAGGCGATAAACCAGGCCCTGTTATAGCACTTAGAGCAGACATGGATGCTTTGCCAGTAGAGGAAACGAACGATTTGCCTTTTGCATCCAAAGTAAAAATCACCTATGATGGGAAAGAAACAAGTGTGATGCATGCTTGCGGGCATGATGCACATGTGGCAATATTGATGGGTGTTGCTGAAGTATTAGCAGGAATGAAAAAAGACCTGAATGGCACAGTAAAGTTTATTTTTCAACCAGCAGAAGAAGGAGCACCAAAAGGTGAAGAAGGTGGTGCCGAATTGATGGTGAAAGAAGGGGTATTGGAAAACCCCAAAGTGGATGTGATTTTTGGGTTACACATGTCCTCACAATTAGAAGTTGGTAAACTTTCCTATCGCCCTGCCGGAATGTTAGCAGGTGTTGGTGATTTTAAAATTACTGTAAAAGGCAAGCCCAGTCATGGGTCTCAGCCATGGCTTTCGGTTGACCCAATTTTTGTTGCTGCACAAATCGTTACCAGTCTTCAGCAAATCATCAGCAGGAATGTGAAACTTACTGACAATGCTGCGGTGGTTACTGTTGGAACTATTAATGGCGGCACCCGTTCTAATATTATTCCTGCACAGGTGGAGATGCTGGGTGATGTAAGGTCGTTCAGTAATGAAGATGAAACGATGATATATAGCCGCATCAAAGAGATTGCAGAAAAAACAGCCGAAGCTGCAGGTGCCACAGCAGTGGTAGAGTTGCCTTACTCGTCTCATTATCCTGTTACTTTTAATAATGTAGCACTTACTACAGCCATGTTGCCGTCTTTGCAAAAATCTGCAGGAGCACAAAACGTACTGTTAGTGCCAGCCATTACCGGTGCAGAAGATTTTTCATTTTTTGCTCAAAAAGTACCAGGTTTATTCTTTTTTGCAGGGGGGTTGCCGAAAGGAAAAGACCCTGCAACAGCGGGGCCGCATCATACACCACAATTTATAATTGATGATGCTGGATTTAAAACAGGAGTAATAGCATTTTGTAATTTAGTTTTTGATTATGCGGAGTTGAATAAAAAATAGTGATGAAATAAATACTTAATTTATCAAACCAATTATTCCACTTTATTGTAAACCCTTACAACCAGCCACATGAAAAAAATTATTACTGCCGCATTGCTATTGTCAACGATCACCGCAGGTGCACAAACAAGAAAAAGCTATGCTTTTATTGGGCCTGCTATTTATATGAACACAAAATCCAGCAGCGATGTGATCTATGGTGGTACTGCTGGATTTGCCAGCCTCACCAAATTTGGAAGTATTGGTGCAGCAGTAGATGTTTTAACCAAAGCAGACAATGGTATTTACTTTCCCGTTTACCTGGATATACATGCCTTTCTTGCTAAAAAAAATGAAGGCGCTTATATACTTGCACAACCTGGGTATATCGTTCGTTCCAAAACTTATATCAGTTTCCCCGGCGGCAGTGTAAAAGAATCAGGGGGTTTCTACTTTGGTGCAGGCATTGGCTATCTCTCCCATATTGTTAAGAGTGGGGTAACTGCACAGCTAAAATATATTCTTTTCAATACCCGTATCAATTCAAATTACTATAACGATGTAACCAAACAAAATAACAGCACCAATGCCGTAGCCTTATCAGTGGCGGTGGCGTTCTGATGTAATGACGAAACAGCTGAATGTGCCCTGCCGTGATTCTTGGCACACGAATCCACCAATGCAAGCTTTGCATATAACAGCACGATTTCAAAATATACAGAAAACGAAGAATGATTCTTGTGACAGCAACCAGGGCGTAGATTAAAAAATGGAAAAGGATACCCTGGACAATGATTACTCATTATTTGAATACCTCTTTAAAAGATCACAGGTACTTGAAATTTTATTTGGATGGGTAACTGTGTTTCGCCTTAATCGTCTTTCGAATATTCCAGGATATCCCCCGGCTGGCAGTCAAGCACTTTGCAGATGGCTTCCAGTGTGCTAAAGCGAATGGCTTTTGCTTCACGAAGGGTGGAATAATCCTGCAGCATCAATGGCGAGAGCAATCCGAAGATGAATATTATTTTAGCTGTACTCATACTAAAATATTTTTCAGGTAGGTTTTTATACGGGGTTAACGGTTGAAAAAAGAACCGTTATTACTCAGCAAAGTTAATCATTCCGGTGGCTGCAGGATAATTTCTCACACTTGGTGCATCGCTTCGTACGCTGCTCACTTGTAACTACACTGTAAAATACCAACAGTTTTAAACTGGTAAGCTCAGTAACCACTTAACACAAGACGTAACCATGCAGCTGGAGAAAAGAATTTTAAAAATGCAAAGCATGGTTTGTAAAGAAATAAACCCTGGTAAAAAATTACAACCGCTGCAGCAATCTGCCGGGCAATGTGATGATGCCTTTTAGTAAACCAAAAACTCCATCCACTGCTATACCAAGTATCCGGAACGGGAGTGTGAGCATCCAAAAAATGGGGTACAGCACCAGCGCCAGGATAGCCAGCGGCCAGCAGAGTATAAAAAGGATAAGCCACACAATAAACGTAAACATAGCTTAAAGTTAATGATAGTCTGTTCACCCTGCGGCGCAATTACATGAGCGGCAGGTGAAAATTTTATATGGGGCAGATAACAGTTCCGGTTGAAAATTACAATCTCTTATATTTGCTATTCAAAACAAAAAAATCATGATAAAGAAACTAACGCTTGCAATGATGCTCGGTGCATTTACCATTTGTTCTTTTGCACAGCAATTGAATACACCCCAGCCATCACCCACACAGGAAGTAAAACAAAATTTCGGCCTGTCTAAAATCGAATTGTCCTATTCAAGGCCTGCTATGAAAGGACGTAAAATTTTCGGCGACCTGGTACCTTACGGTAAAGTATGGCGTACGGGTGCCAACCAAGCCACTACGCTTACTTTTGGAAATGAGGTAACCATTGGTGGTACCAAGGTACCTGCCGGTAAATATGGTTTACTGGCCATTCCTGATGCTGGTGAGTGGACCGTGATCATCACCAAACAAACAGACGTTACCAGCCCCGCTGCCTATAAGCAGGACCAGGATGTAGTACGGGTAAAAGCAACACCGGTTGAATTGGGTTTCCCGGTTGAAAACTTTACCATCCTGTTTGGAGATATCACCGGCAGCAGTTGCAATTTGCAAATGGTATGGGACAATATTGTAGTATCGGTGCCCATTACAACAGATGTGGACAGCAAGGTATCTGCACAGATAAAAGACCTGATGGAGAAAGACAACCGCCCTTATTTTTCGGCGGCCATGTATTATATAGATAACGGCAAAGACCTTAACCAGGCATTGGCATGGCTTGAAAAAGCAACCGCTGCAAACCCGGATGCATTTTATATGTTTTACCAGCAAGCCCGTGTGCTGGCAAAATTGGGAAGAAAGAAGGAAGCTTTAGAGGTATCCAACAAATCAATGGAACTGTCAAAAGCTGCTAAGAATGATGATTATGTAGCGCTGAATGTAAAACTTCAGAATGAATTAAAATAAACCGTGATGGTGTTTTATAGAAAAGGATGCGGAGATGATTTCCGCATCCTTTTTTTATGTTTACTTTTTTTTGCAAACAAAAAATTAAGATAAATGGTCATTGATCAACCGCTGCAATTATGTTAAATAAAGTGTTCACAATGCAGTACCCTTTACTTTAACGTAGCTAAAAATGCCACCACATCCCGAATCTCTTTTTTACTTAAAACATTTTTCATCTCAGGCATGCTGGAAGGTGCATTGGTTCTTTTTACCACCTGGTCTTTCGGTATCACTGTATTGGGTTGCCCACTGATCTTTACGCTCAACGTTGCAGAATTTTCTTCCTGCAGGATGCCCGAGATGGTTTTGCCATCTTTCAATTGCAATGTCACTGTTCCAAAGCCGGGAGAAAGTCTTGCACTGGGATTGATCAATGCTTCCAGTAATTTCTCTCTCGGCAGCTGGGTGGCAATGCCATTCAAACGGGGGCCGGCGTTTCCGCCCATGTCATCATAGGAGTGGCACCGCATACATTGTGCCGACTGGTTGCTGAAAAAGATATCTCTTCCCTGGTTGGCATCACCGCCATACAAACTTCCTGCAAAGGAAGCCGTGAGCTCATCTTTAGTGGTTCCTGCGAAGGACGCTTTATACTTTGTGATCAATGGCTGCGATTTAGTACTGTCTATCGCTTCACCCAGTTCAAAGAAAATATCAGGCGATAATTTTTGGTCAGACAACTGGTTCAGTAAACCGGTAAATACATCATTGGTGTTGGCAACGGGTAGACTACCCAGTGTAAGCAATGCTGCCTGTTTCTCTTCAGTAGTTTTGGTGTTGATCACATCGGAGAGCAATTTTACCATCAATGGTTTTGGAATGGCCAATTTACTGATCAGGTCAATGCCTGCAACTCTTACTGGTTTGTCTTTACTGGTTAAAGCGATTTGAATGGCCTGCTCTACTGAAGGATGCTGCATAGCTGCCAGCGCCCTCAGCGCCTCCACTTTTACTTCTGTATTGTTATCATTTTTTAAAAGTGCCAGTAATTTTTCTCCGCCTTGTACAAGCTTCAATTTATTAACTGCTTTAACAGCACTGAGTCTTACAGCAGGTTCATTATTATTTAGCAGCGCCACCAATGCATTGCCGGCCCTGTTTTTTAAAAGAGCGCTATCTCTTTGTATTACTCCACGAAACCTGCCGTCTACCCTGTCCAGTACCGATGGCCTTGCCCAGTTGCTTACTGCTGCAATAGATTCTGCTCTCAATAAAGCCGGGTTCGATTGACGGGATGCATAATTTACCAGGTTGCTGATGGAGCTGTCTGTTCCCATTCTTACATTGGCGTTAATGGCCCTTCTAATTAAAGCTTCATTTTTAAATGAGGTTTTGGATAACAGGTTACCCAGCGCCGGGATGGCATCCTTTATAGAGAGATCATCATTGATGGCACGGGCTGTTTCTGTTACAATAAATTCATCCGTATCATTCAAAAATTTTGATATGCCAGCATTGCTCATTCTTCTCAGCGCCACCACAGCGGCAATCCGCAATGCACGGGAAGGATGATTGTACAAAGCAATGATCGGGTCTGCCTTTCCTATTCTTGCCAATGCCAAACTTCCTGCATGACGCAGGTACGCATCTTTATCATTGTTGGCAACAAGCATGTCGATGATAGCAGCAATCGCAGGTTCATACTGAATTCTTCCCAAGGCTTCCGCTGCAAAGAAACGGGCACGGCTGGCAGTATCTTTCAGCAATGGCAACAGATCATTACCGGCAGCTGCGTATTTAATATCACCCAACCATTTAGCAGTCTGCGCTCTTATTTCAGGATCTTTATCTTTTAAAAATGGAAGCAGTACCGCTGCATACTTTTTGTCCTGCCGTCCTAATTGGCTAATACCCCAAATGGAGTTTACTCTTGCTAACTGGTGACTGGTTTGGGTAAGATATTGTTTAAATATTTCAGCTCCTTTTTCTTTACGTTTCACCAGCTCAAATTGTGCTTTCATTCTTACCCTCATATCCGGGTTCTTCAATAATTCACCCAATGATGCTTCATTGTTTTTAGTGAAGTCTGCAGCCAGCAATGATTTGGTTTGCTGACGCTCCGGCAGCGCTGCGGCATTTTTATCATCCATCTTCCAGATGCGGCCATACTTGTGTGTGCCCCATCCTTCAATCCAGTCGGCAACATACAAAGCGCCGTCAGGACCAAAATCAAGGCCCGTGGCTAAAATACCGCTGAGCACTTTTTTATTTTCACCCAGTGAAAAGCCTGCGCCTTTGGGATTGAGTTTAAAACTGTAAATCCCCGATTGTGCAGGGTTGCCTACAAACTCGGCCACAAAAAATGTGTTGTTGTATTTGGGGCTTAAAGCAGTACCGGGATTGTAAACAAAACCAGCCGGACCGCTTACAAAATTTTCTATGCATGGTGTTATGTGGGCTGCCTGTCCATCAAACCTTGGCTTCCACAAGTTTTCCGCCATCCATACTTTATAATTGTTGTTACTGGGGTCATTGTATTTACCATATTGCCAGTTACTCCGCCATCCAATATCAGCGCCGTTTACAATATATACAAGTCTTTCTTTTTCACCTGCATGATCGCCATCATTGTCTTCACTGATCAGGTTGCCGTATTCATCAAAAGCAAATTCATGCGTATTACGGTTACCGTAAGCAAAGATTTCAAAATCACTCCCGTCAGGATTAGATCTTGCAACCACGCCGCTGTTGGGATGGTTCCATTCTTTTCCGTCTTTGTCTTTACCACTAAATCCAATGTCGCCGATCTGCCAGTAAATTCTCCCATCGGGGCCCATTTCCACGCCAGACATGCCGTGACCGCCAAATCCGATATGCACTCCATAGCCATGAGAAATAGAAGTCTTTTCATCGGGTATACCATCACCGTTTTTATCCTGCATTCTCCACAGGTCAGGAGCCACTGCCACATAGAGATCTTTTCCATCAACCAACACACCACCGGAAACATCGGTTACCTCATCGTGAAAGTCGTCTACTACTAATTGTGATCTGTCCGCCACGCCATCACCGTTAGTGTCTTCTAGTTTGTAAATATTTTCTGTTTCCACCGTCATGTCTCTCCAGTCGTGTGAACTGTCTTTATTTACATCTTTCAGCCATGCATTTTTTTTGCTGTTCTCCGGCGATAAGGTGCTGTGCAAAAATGTACGCTTGTCTTCTACCGTTTGCAATTGTATAGAAGCAATTTCCCAATCCTGGTGCCCACGAATATCGAATTCAGAATTGTTCTGCCTGTTGGTGGTGGTGTAATAAATTTTGCCCGAATCATCTATGTCGATACCGACTGGTGATATCACCAGCGAATCAATACCCCACAATGAAAGCGTAAGACTGTCGGCCAGTTCAGGCTTTACCAATGAACCGATGGAATCAGCCAAAGACTTTGTTTTAGCAGGATCCATCTGGTGAATTGTTGAATCACTGGCAGCAACATCTTTCTTCTGATTGCAAGCGGCAAACAATGTGATGATTGCGAAGCCATAAATAAAGCTGCTTAATGTATAACGGGGATGTGTAAACTTGAATTTCATATTGACAGTTGTAAAAGTGATTTTACAATATTATGGTAAAAGGTGGTTGATTAAGAAAATTTGTGTAAATGCTTTGAAAATAATTTGCTTCAACAACCAGGCCCCCCGCCGTGGTTTGTGAGAACAGGAATTAATTTTAGTACGTGTAAAGAATGGTTTATTTTTTACGAATATGAACGTGAAAAAAGAATTATTCTTGAAGACACTAGCCATGGCCATGGCAACTGCTGATTTATCATCTCATCATCGTTTGCCGTTGCATAAAAAAAGATGAAGCTTCACTTCATCTTTTTTTATTTATTGATGTAACTCACTGATGTCAATACCGCTTCACAATCCGGAACAAAAAACGGGTGGGCTCACCGGTTACACCGCCTGCTGCTCTTCTCTTTTTCAGCATTCCTGATTTATAGTAAGCAAATGCTTTGGCAGTATCCAGTACAGCTGTTATCAGCGATACTTTTTTATTGTCGTCCACATCATGGCTGATGACCCTGTCAGTTATTCCATTGTCCAGCCGTTCCTGCTTACCTTCTTCAAATGACTTTACCCATGCATCCCAGTCTTTTACTGCAAACGAGGTACGGGAGCGGATGTCAGTACTAACGTTTGCCGTATCCTGCCAGGTAGCGGTAATAAAAGAAATCGTGGGTGCACCGGTTACGCCGCCTTTTTGCATCGCCTTCTTCAGACCCGGGTCTTTGGCAAATGCTTTTGCTTTGCTTACATCATCTGTTTTCACGGCTACCAATACCATATTGGTATCCACCAGGCCGCGGCCAATTACATAACTATGTATGCCGTTTGCCAACCGCATGGAATCATGTTCATCAAAAGACACCTGCCATTTTGCAAAATTGGCCACCTTGTGTGTTACTACCATCATATTTGAAGGTGAGGTAATGATGGTATTCACTGGCTGCGTCACTTCCGGGGTGTTAGCAGTAGTTTCCATAGAAGTAGTGGTGGAGTCTGTGCTGGTTTTTTCTTCACTGCCGCTTCCTCCACAGGAAGTTAAAAAGAATACTGTGGCTGCACAAAACAGCATGCCGGTAAATCTGATCTGCTTCATTGGTTTTTATTTTAAGTGTGAACAAATAAACAGGAGGGTGGGAAAAATTGCTTCACAGGGTAAAGGGGTATTAAATATAACTATATTAAATTGGTTCCCGAATTTTTATACCGCTTAGTTCCACTTTGGGTCTACTCTCATTACCAAAACGTCTCCTCCATAGCCTTATGCCCAGCCAGTACCTTTCATACTTTAGTGGAATATTTCGTGCCAGGCAACATTCGATATCGCAAAAAGAGAAAGGATTGATACTGTATGCCTGCTAAGTAATCATGTACACCTGGCCGTGAGTGCAAAAAAATAATAATACCAGTGATAGCTGCCGGGGCTTTTTAAAATTTACCAGCAAATAAATCATCAAAGTAATACAGGAACATCCTGCAGAAAGCAGTGCCAGGGAAATATTGCCCGCTGTAATAGAAAGAGCACAAGCGGATGCTTTGCCAATAATGGTTAAAATATTTAACCGCCTGGCTATTTCTAATGTCGGTTGCAAACGTTATATTAGTGTAATATTCTCCCGAAAGACCAGTACCACCCACAGGAAAAAACAAACAAAATCTTTTAACCCCTAAAAGTTTTTTATGAAAAAATTTTTTTGTTTCTGTCAATTTTTTTCGGCTTACCTGTGTATTGTTTACATTTTTCCTTCCTGCGCTGCCACTATTACCATTACCGGTAGTAATCCCAATACCGGGGAACTCACCCTTGTAGATTCTAAAGGAAACCAGGCAACTGTTTTTGAAGTGGATGCTGGAAAGTGTATTAAGTGGAAAATTGCAAAGGGCATAAATGTATCTTCTATCCAAGACCTGGATAAAAAGGATACTTCTATTAATGTATTCAGGAAACTGCCACATAAAAAGTGGTTATCAAAAAGCTGGAAAGGAACAGTAGAAAAGCTTGAAATATTAAAAGAAAAATTTGCAGGGAAAGAAACGCCGGATGGTTATATTGTTGAAGATTATTTTATAGGTTGGAAAGCTAACAACGACAGCACTCATGTATACGATCCCAAGATCCAGGTAAAATCAAGGTAATACCGATGTCATTTCAGATGAAAGCTTGTAACTGGTTGATGGGAATTATTTTAATTTCCCATTGTGTTTCTGCGCAGGACCAGCAAATAGCTGATAGCCTTGTAAAGATCTATAGGCAAAATAAGTTAACCGATACTGCCCAATTAAGTTTACTGACTGATCTTTCCTTCAACGAGGTGAGTGACCTATCCCTCTCTTTAAAATACGCTGATGAACTGATTCTGCTATCACAAAACCAAGGCAACAATTTATACCTGCATAAGGGATATTTACAAAAAGGAAATAAGAAAAGATTATTGGGCGATTTGTACCAGGCATTGGATGCCTATTTTAAAAGTGCGGCAGCAGCCGAAAAAGACAAATTTATTCAGGGAGAAGCCAGTGCTTACGGTGCCATTGCAGACACTTACAGTGTGTTAAATAATCATGGTAATGCGATGCTGTATTACAATAAAGCGATTGCGATACTGAGATCTTATGGAGACCCTGTTCGCCTGGCATCTGTTATATTAAATGCCGGAGACGATTACCGTATCAATAAAAAATATGATTCCGCCCTGTTATATTTCAATGAGGCTAAAATAATCTTTGACAGGGAGCATTACCTGGCGGGAACGGCTTACAGTCTCGGAAACATTGGAATGGTGTATGACAATATGGGCAACAGCAAGTTGGCGGAAAAAAACATCAATATGGCCATACCCATACTTGAAAAGCTGGAAGATTATTATCCCATCTGTACATACCTTATCTCCCTATCCGACATTTATCTTAAAAAGGGGAACCAAAACCTCGCCCTGGAATATGCATTAAAAAGCCTGGACCTGGCACAGCAACACAACCTGAAAGAACAGATAAGAGATGCCAACCTGAAGCTTTTTGAACTGTACAAAACCCTTGGCAATTCAACAGAGGCCTTTGAGTATTACAGGAAATATATCATTTTCAGGGATAGTATTAACGACGTAGTATCTATTCAAAAAATGGCAGACCTGCGAACTAATTTTGAGATAACGAAGAAGCAAACTGAAGTAGACAAGCTGAACGATCAAAAAAGAAGCCAGCGTATCATCAACCAGGGACTGCTGGTTATACTTGGTTTGTTCATTGCGCTATTGTGTACCCTGTACTGGTATTACCGAAATATTTCCAGGGAAAAAAAGAGATCCGAGAACCTGCTCCTGAATATCTTACCTGCTGAAACTGCCAGGGAATTGAAACAAAATGGCAAAGTAGACGCCGTTAGATTTGAGCATGTTACCGTATTATTCACTGATTTTGTACAGTTTTCTAAAATAGCGGAGCAGATTAACCCAGAGCAGTTGGTGAGGAGTTTGGATTACTACTTCAAAGCATTTGATACAATCACCACAAAATATGGGCTGGAAAAAATTAAAACCATTGGAGATTCTTATATGTGTGCCTCGGGCTTGCCAACACTAAATTCCAGCCATGCAAGCAATGCAATCCTTGCTGCAAGGGAAATAATAGATCTTGTGAAAAGCAGGCTGAATGTGGAAGACGACCTAAGCCATTTCGAAATCAGGGTTGGTCTGCATACGGGTCCCGTGGTAGCAGGCATTGTAGGAATAAAGAAATGGCAGTATGATATTTGGGGCGATACAGTGAATATAGCTTCAAGAATGGAATCCATGTCAAAGCCCGGCAGGATTAACCTTTCTGAAAAAACCTATATTGAGATCAAAGATCAATTTCCATGCGAATACCGTGGAGAAATTGAAGTAAAGAGCCATGGGCCGCTGAAGATGTATTTTTTGTCCTGACCACTTACCTCATGAACCAACCTGCATCATCGTGGTTCCTGTAATGTTTCCCTTCAATAAATTCACTGCCCCGGCAGGTATCTTTAATTCAGGTCTGGTTCTCCACTCAGCCTTGGTTGGTAGTTATCGAATCACCGCTACAGAATACATTTTAATTTGTAATTTTATTTAGCGAAACCCTGCTTACCTGTAAAGTAAAATGAATTTACAAATGGAAAGAGAAAGACATGAAGCAATTGTAGCAGGCTTACAGGCGCAGCTTACCAATGCTGACACAAATGGGCCGTCAGGCAAAAAAAATGATGAAATAGAGTCTGAAAATAAACAGCTAAAGAAAAAAATTACAGAAAATGAAAATGAAATTAAAAAATTAAAAGCCACGATTGCTGATTCCGACTTTGAAACCAGGCTATTAATAACAAAAATTGCTGCTGCTACATCAGAGAATGAGCACTTACAGGGCAGGATAAACGAATTTGATATTACAACAACCGAGCTGGTAAAGAGAGCAGAGCAGGCTGGTAAAAATGCTACTGTAAATACATTAACTGCCTCCCAGGTGTTAAATGAAATTGCTTATTTGAATAATAAAATAAACAAACTGGAAAATGTAAAGGGCTGGATGAGTTTAGGAATTGTTTTATTAATAACAGCAGTTGTTTTGTTTTTCCTGAATACGGCATACAAAATATAAAGAATGAAAGCAGCATGTTTTTCATCACATATACCTGCCATTAGTGGCCTCGTCTTTGCTGGTGCCGGTAAATAACAACCCTGGCTCCGTTTTTTTTCAAAGCCAAATTTTATTGAATGCTTAACTGACCGGCTATTATTAATTTTTTTCCTGTTAATACTGTAAACGTAGCTCCTTTAGCAACCGTCTGGGGTACATTCAGAACGCACTGACCACCCACCGTATGATTAATCACAATGGCGCTGCCGGCAGGCAGGGTAGCCGGGGGTATGCTGTTACCGCTCCAGTTACTGGCAAGGTTCCAGTTGCCGGTTCCTGTGAATGTATAAGCAGCCCCTGATATGTTAACTACATAATCTTCTGTTTCCCCTGAACCAAAACTGCTGCAGGCATCTGCACTGGAAAACGCATTAAATCTTGCCCTGATGCGTAAGCCGGTAAGTCCTGAAACCCCATTGGCAGGCACCGTAATACTTCCGGTAGCCGTGGTGCCGGAAAGAACGAGGTTAACAAACTCATCAGCATCAAATGTTCCGTTCCTGTCAAAATCAACCCAAACACCCAGCTGTCCCGGGTCATTAATAACAGTGGCTGTAATACTATATACTGTTCCTGGTTGAAGATTGGCGGTATTGTTAGCTGGTGTTGGGGATACCTGTGTATAACCGGTCATGGCATCCGTACTTGTTGAAGCGTTCAATGTGGTACCAGTAATAGTAATATTGCTGATGTTGTCTTCCACCAATGAGTGGAGTGTAACAGCAGGTGGCTTGCAGTAACACTGTTCCTGTGAATTCATTGTTACAGGCAACACATTGGAGATACTGCTTAAGCCGCTGGTGGTACAAGTATCTACCAACCGGTACCAGGTAACTGTAGTTTGCGTTAACCCTGTTGCTTCAGCAAAGCCGGTTTGTGCAGGTATATTGGCCCATGGGCCGCCGGCACTGGCAGCTGATTGCCATGCGTAGTGTACACCCGGCACATCTGAAGCTCCCGGATTGGTTAAGGTAAAAGGAGTACCGGCACATACACTTGCTGCACCACTGATGGTACCTGCCACCGGGGTGCCTGTACAAAATGCAACAGGATTGTCTTCTACCGTAATGTCATCAATGAACATATTGTTACCAAAGCTGCTAACTGCATTAAATATTATGTAATTGGCAGCCGTATTATAGTCAGGCGGAATGGAAAAACTATATTGATACCAGCCTGCTGCCCCGCTTTCAACAGGGGCATTACCGATATAACGTTGAACCTTACCCAAAAAACCGGCACCAGCCAGGTTCTGCGCTGTATTGATATATATGGAAACACTGTCTGCGGCTGTATAGCCATCATCCCGGTACATCCAGAAAGTAACTATTTGGGGGCCTGTACCGGCCAGGTTAACAGCCGGAGTGGCAAGAAAGGCGCTATTGCCGTCGGGAAATTCATAAGACTTGAATGCTGCCATGCCTGCACCGGAATGAGGATCTACAAAAAAAGGATTTGCATTTACATCGCCACCAAGTGCACCTGCAGCAGCACGTTGCCAAACTGCAGACCCATTACCACCCATCGTATGAATGTTAACCCAGCTCGCCGGAGGAAAGGTTGGTGAATCAAAACTTTCAGTAAGTACCTGGCTGTTGCCTGACAATACCAGGAACAACAGAAACGGAAGGATCAGCAGTTTTTTGGGTAAAGTTGTTTTCTTCATTTGTTAGTCTTTGGTAAACCATCAACTATGAAATTAGTAAAACTTACAATGCAAAAAAATTAAACTCCTGCCAGGCGCATTACTTTCGAATACCTGAACACTTTTCGTGTAGCTCTTTATGTTATCTTTCAACCGACACTGTTGTTGTGATAGTTTTACCTGGTAACAGGCAGCTGATAAAATATAATCCACCGGGTAAATTGTTTGTTACTATCCTGTCATTAACGATACCGCTTACAGGAGTATAGTTTTTTTGCAATACAATTTTACCAGCAGCATCTGTTAACTGTATGACCACTGTTTCAGATGGCAATCCTTTCACCAATATATTAAAAACATCCCTGGCCGGGTTAGGATATACAAAAACCGACGCAGGCATTATTTCGCTTATTATATTTTCAGCAGGTTTTCTTGTAAACGTTTTACAGTTGCTGCTTACTGTAACGGACACAGCTGTTCTTTTGCTTTCACAACCATCTGTGGATGTTTGACTAACAAAATAAGTTCTTGTAGTAAGTAGAGTGCCGGCAGTTAAAGGAACACCTGTAAAGGCGGCGGTATAGCATTTTAAAGCTGTACCACTTGCCACCAGGTTGGCTATTGTTGGAGCACTGCTTATGCAAAAACTTTGTGCACTTGCCACTGGCGCAGCCGGTGTGGTATTGACTGTAATATGAACAGTTCTTCGTGAACTTTCACAACCAATAGTGCTTTGCGTAGCATAGTAAGTTCCGGTAACCAATGGAGTAGTTGAAGCAAGAGATGCTCCTCCTGTACTTACATCATACCATTTTACCACAGACCCCTTTGTAATGGTAATGCAAGCTGCCGTTGGGTTGGTACTGCTGCAAAAGTTTTGATTATAAACTACTGGAGGAAGCAACCAACTGCATTCTGCAAATTTAAATAACTGCAGGTCATCTGCTCCTTGATTAGGTACACCTCCATAACTGGATGCAGAACTACCAGCTACGATAAAGCCTCCTTCGTAAGTTTTTTCCAGTGCAAATGCGGCATCATTACTGCTGCCTCCATAGCTTTTAGACCAAAGCAATGAACCGGTTGCATTAGTTTTTACTATCCAGAAATCTGAAGTTGGAGTGGCTGAAGCGATATGATCTTTAACGTCTCCATCGGTGGAAAGCGAATAGCCGGCAACGTAATAACTGCCATCTGCTGCCTGCTGAACTGCTTTTGCAATATCGTCACCAGAACCACCATAGCATTTTGACCATGCTACTGCTCCCGAGCTGTTAGTTTTGAATAACCAGAAATCATTGCCGCCATGATTGCCCGCTGTTGCAAGGTCTCCATCGGCAGAAGCAGAGTAGCCGGCAATGATAAAGCCTCCGTCTGTGGTTTGTTTAATGCTTGTACCAAAGTCGTTACCAGCTCCACCATATTTTTGGTTCGATAACTGAACTCCTGCGTTATCGAAAGTATACACATAAATATCTTCACCACCCACATAACCTACACCTTCTACCCAGGTCCAATAGGGGCCATTGATAAGAGCTGCATATCCTGCAGGAGTTTGCACCAGGTCTGCAACACTCATCCCATCCTCCCTATATAATCCCTCATGGTCTGGAATTGTACTTAAACGTTGCACCCATTCTACATTTCCTGTGCTGGTAATTTTTGTTACAATAGCAAAATAATTCATAGAAATATCTTCATGAAATGGCGATTCTGTTCCCCCATATAAATATCCACCATCACTTGTTTGAATAATAGTATTGACGTAATAATTTAAATAGCTTCTAATCCCGTAATCAGTATAATATTTATGATAACATTGAGACCAGGTTATATTTCCAGATGCATCTAATTTTACGATCCATGGTTCATAGAAATAAGGAGGGTAATAAAAATTTGTATCGGGACCCGGAACGGGCCAATCAACCCAGAAATCGATGCCATGTTTACCCGTAAGATCTCCGTCACCCGAACTGGAGATACCGGCAACAATAAAACCTCCATCTGAGGTTTGCTGTATGCACTTAGCAATATCTGTACCGCTGCCTCCAAAAGTTTTTTGCCAAACAATATTGCCCGTTCTGCCTAAACGGACAATCCAGTAATCAGCATCACCATGATTACTGGTTACATCTCCATTTGCTGAGGTGGTAGAGCCTGCGATTATATAGCCGCCATCACTTGTTTGCCTTATACTGTTGGCGACATCAGTGCCCGTTCCACCAAAGCTTCTTTTCCATTGAAGAGAGGGTTGAGCAATGATGGTGCAGCAAAAAAAACACACCAGCAATGTTGCAGATAATGTAAAAATCTTTTTCATAATTAGCGTTTTATGATGAACGCAGATGAGTCACTTTCCGCCAAAAACTTGCTTTACATATATTTTTGTAAAGAGGGAAAATACTTTTAGTGCGGCATGCAATACGTACGCAAGTTGAACTGGTAAAGTCGTCAGTTCATATTCCACATTTCAATTGAGCAGTTTAGTGTTATTGAAACGGTTATATACTCCATATCTCAACCTGCCTAACCTGTATTAAATTAATACAAGTGTACTTTGTTAAAATACTAATTTATATGACCTCTGATCATCATTTTATTGATTGTGGTCAGCTGCAAAAAGAAAAAAAATAAATGTTGAATAGTCAAAACAGTTTCTGCTTAACTGAATTTCGTTTTATCATTTTATATTTACAAACAGTTCGCCGGGGAAAAGCACCGGAACAGAAAGACAATTAAATCACAGCAGAAAAATGATTGTTATCACTCAACTAATTTACATTGCAGAAGGGCAAGAAAAAGTATTTCATCAATTTGAAGACATTGCCATACCAACCATTTTAAAATATAACGGAAGACTTTTATTGCGGGTTAGACCTACCGAAAATAGTTTTATAGAAAATCACATGGAGAAGCCATACGAAATTCATTTGGTAGAATTTGATACTTAACAGGATTTTGAAAACTTCAAACAAGATTAAGAACGCAAGAAATTTTTGCATTTAAAAGAACAATTAGTAAAGGCATCAATTTTAATTAAGGGAGCAAAACTGTAAATAAAATAGCCCTGACACAACTCCGTTCCGTACCCTCTTGTAACTACTTTTTAACATACAAGCAGTTTCAAACTCGTTAGTTCTATAACAAAATAACACAGGACGGTATTCTGCGCCTGATCAACATCACAACAATAATAGTTAAACCATTTAAATCAACAAAGGGCCTTCCTTCCGGAAAGCCCTTTGTTGATTTGATTTATCAATCCAAATGTTATCATGATGAAAACAATGTTTTAAAATATTATGGTCCGGGTGCTACATCTGCATAAGTAGCCAAAGAATTGCCCTCTCTTATGTCATCAATATAAGCAACTCTTTTTGTAGTAGTGGAAGCAGTTCCCCCGGTACTCTTCCATGGCCATTTATAAATACCTGTTTTAAAATAAGGACAGTAAACAGTAGTCCCCGCTTTGATAGTGGCACCAGTTTTAGAAATTATTTTGGTGCCATTTTTCCATACTTCAATAAGACCGTCTGAAGCGGTGGTCCATTTAATATGAAATACAAAATCTGTCCATTTATTTTTTTTATAAACGCCCAGTGATTTTGACTGGGTAGCATTATCACCAAATTGCACCATACGCCATTCTCCATTCACAGTCCACAAGGAAAGACCAGGGTACCATTGAGTGAGACTTTCTGCTGCAGCATCTGTTACATAATCAGTTGGTAAAAAGTAACTGGCACCATACCATCTTTCGCATGGAGCAGCAGGTTCACTGCTGGTAGCCCTGTTAGATTCTGCTCGCTTGCTGCGAACTACGTCTCCATCTGTTTTACGCAATTCGTACCTAGTGGAGTAGGTACCTGACCTTGCATAAGTTGTCGACTTTTGAAAGGAATAACTGGCATACCCCTGGAAACTGCACCAATAATTTGGCGAGGTGCAATAAGTAGCCGTGAGGCAATTGGAAGGCTCTGAAGTAAAATCAAAAACCAGGTTCTTTCTTGCAGTGGCAGTAGTGGTTGCCAACGCACTGATCTTTGCATCTGCTAAGTTTTCCACAACAGCTGCATCGGGAGCCTTCAGTATTTCTTTTTGACAACTAACAAAAGAGATACTGAGAAAAAAAAATAGCATCATTACACAGGATAGTAACATCTTATTGGTTTTCATAAATATTGATTTTGTTTTCGCAGGATAGGCAATGATTATGCCAAAGCAAGAAAATTGTGCATAACTAAAACCTTGGTATTTTTTTTGCAAACAGCAATAAAATTTTAATACAGATTTCTTTATTCACCTGGCTGTTAATTAACATTTCAACAAAAACATTTTATTTTTTATTAAACATGCTGCCTAAAATATTTATTACAAACAGCTTTTATGTTTTAATCTGTTAATGATAAAATAATGACACTTGCGTTCAATCGTATCTTTTAACAATTGATGAAAAAAATGGGAGCTTTTCACGCCACAAAAATTATATAACATATTCAGAAAATAATGTAAAAAAGAAAGTCCCCTGCCCCTGGTTTCTATCACTTCCCCAACATGCGCAAGCCTCTGCCCTCTGCATACTTGTTAGTTCACTAAAAGAGATATTGCCCGGAACGGGGACAAGCAGATAGTATGCATTACTGATTAGGAGCAACAAAAACATTCGGCCTTACTGTACTCACCTGGTTGAAGGGAATTAAAGGGTAACTGCTTCTCTCAACACTGATACTGCCAGAGATAGAAAATGTTTTTTGATCGTTGGTGTACAGCAATCCCAGTTCCGCTCTTGAATACATGTTAAAACGATTGGATTTGAGAAAGTTATTGGGTTGTGTTAATTTATTATTACTGTTACCCAGGAAAGAATGATTAAAGTTTACATAGGCAGGCGCTGCAGACACACCGGCAAATGCATACCAGTTATTGGTTAACTTTCGGTTGATCTGGATGCCCACCGGAATAGCCAGCACCGTGGCATTGCCGCCATTAAAAAAACCAACGCTGGTGGAAATACCCATGTACTTACTCACTGACCATTTGTTACCCGGGGTACTATCCTTTAAATAACTGTTGCCAGCAAACGATGGCCGTTGTAAATGATCTATATAACTCCCCGGCAAAACTGCTTGCGCCTTTACCGTTGCAGAAAAAATCAACAGCATTAATATAAATAGTATACGCATACAATTCAAAATAATAACATAAAAATACGTATTGCAGCGGTACCAAAAACGAAAACAATAAAACTTAACATTCTACCCATCAGGCGCAGACCATTGGCTAAAAATTATGCAGAAAATGATGGGAGTTTAATTTTTCCACGCCCTGCATTCTCATAATATTTTACCTTTAGCAAAAAAAATTATTTATAAAATGATCCATAAAATATGCTTTGCGCCATTCTTAAAAAGCCTATGAAGACCGTATTCTTTAATTTTATTCTCTTGTTTTTTTGTAGTGAGACTTTTGCGCAAATAACCAATATTAAGCTGGGCAACTGGGGTGACAACAGCGTGTGGAGCAGTAATAGCATTCCCACTGGTAACGATGCTGTGTTACTTAATTTTGATATTGTGGTAGACATCAGTACCTCCTGCCAGTCTTTAACCACCAACGGCAACCAGGTTACCGTGAACGCCGGCGTGAATTTTGAAATTACCGGGCATGCAGGAGATACAGGGGATACATTGCTTTACCGGTATATTGAGATTGACCTGTTCACTGCGGCACCGTTTGATACTATCATGATCATCAATTTCTCTTATGACACTTACAAAAGAAATACCGGCATCCATACCCAATATTTTACAGATGGTATCCTGAATAGCGAGTATGACACCTATTTTTTTTACCAGGACAGCAGCAGGGTCCCCTTTAAAAACGAACTGACGACGCTGTTCTCAGAAAGTGGAGAATACTTCAACAGTAATAATTTTTAAAACAGGAAAATTTCTTACTTAGAGTACGATTTTATTTTATGAATATTATTCCGCCTCACAAAGGCACTAAAAGAAACATCGCCGAAAATGGAATGACCTACTGCAGCATTAACAGTTGTAGATATTATCAAAATAAAAAAGTAAAACTTATCCTTGTTTCTCTAATGCATCATTGATCAAGCCCTCACTCTCCATCAACCAGGCGGGTAGCAATTTGCCATTTATCTTCCAGGCATCATTGGCTTTTTCCATCCGGAAGGTGTACCGGTTTCCAAGCTCATCGTTGGTATCAGTATCGTAGTTAGTATCAGGGCGCTTGCGGAAATTAAATTCCCGCTGTTTCCCATTTATTTTTATTAACAGTGTAAATGCAATATTTGTAGCGGTAATCATATATACAGGCTTAATATTATTATCAGCAAAGCTAAGCAAAAATGCTATGGTCTTACTTATTTTATGAGAACATTTGTACTTTTTTAAATCCCCTGTACCTCCCTGCAATGATTCCTGTTCATTTGCAGGGTAATATGAAATAATGAAAAAATATTAAATGGCACTGAACGCCTGCGCCACTTTGTTGATACGCTGCCAAATGTAAACACACTTAAATTCTTAAATTCAGCGTCATTACAAACAGGGCAGGGGCCCGGTAAAAATTTTTACTGCTTTTTATTTATCTGCAATAAATTTCTATAAAAAAAAGTATCAGCATTGTTTTTTTTGTTAGCTGTCAGCCCTGGTGACAGACCAGGTTTTGCATCATCCTTCCCTGCCGATCTTTTTAAAGGCTCATTATCTTCAAAGAAAAATTTTGAAAAACAAAAAATAAAAAATAAACTGATAATAGTTGCAAATCTCATAGTTACAATTTTTTGGTTAATACTTTTATACCGGCAACATTTTTTCATCAGTAATTAAATGACGGTGAAGTCAAAAAAAATTAAAGCGGCTATGGCAATCTTATTTGAAAAATAACATTCAATTTTTAAAGGATACCAGGATCTTTAGATGTTTCACACATTATCCGTTCGCAAGAAATGAAAATGTTCTTATCTGAACCCGGTCTTATTCAATGGCAGCAAATGTTGTTATGGCAGGCAAAAAATTACTTCGTACGGAATCAAAAGACAGGTAATGATTTCACTGTCTGTGTCACTAAGATAAAATAATTCAGGTATTCCAAAAAATAATTTATTGTTAAGTAAAAAGACAGGGCTTAATTTTTTACCTGTTATAAAGAATAAATTACAACATACAAGGGTTGGTTAGTGTTGGTATAAAAGTCACTTTGAGGAAGTCATTTAGTTGATAACAATCATTGTAAAACCGGACAGTCATCATGATAAAACAAAGCTCCCTGTTTTAATTTTACGTGGCTGTAAACAGTCATCAGCAGTTGCTTTTTTTAATTTTAAAACCAATATACTCATGGCATATTATTTTAGTAAAACTATTACCGGAGATTTTAACCAGGCAATTGAAAAAGTAACAGCGGCGCTTCAATCTGAGGGGTTCGGCATATTAACAATCATAGATATGAAAGCCACCTTAAAGAAAAAACTGGATGCTGATTTTTATAATTATACCATACTCGGTGCCTGCAATCCGTCTTTTGCATACACCGCTTTACAGGCAGAAGATAAAATTGGCACCATGCTGCCCTGCAATGTAATTGTTCAGGAAAAAACAGCGGGACAGGTAGAGGTATCGGCCGTGGATCCGGCTGCTTCTATGCAGACAGTAGATAATAAAGCATTGCAGGGTATTGCTGTGGCTGTAAGAGAAAAATTGCAAAAGGTAATAGCACAGCTGTAGCTAAATTTTCGCTTTATTTTTTCTGTGCCATCTCGCCATATGCTTAAACGTTAGTGGGGGGGAGTCTTTTGTATTACAAACTGCTATTGGGGTTTTATGTAAGCTGTTTCCTGGTGGCAGTTTTATTTTTTTTATACCATTTCCCAGGTAACACCATACTTGAAAATATCCGTCTAACAGCAGCTCTATTGAAAAGCTGAGAGAAGTAAAGGCTGCCAAATAGAAAGCAAAAACCAATTAAGACTCCTGTATTTACCTGTAAAAAACGGCTCTGATACTTTTTTTGTTCTTTCCCTTATCCGTAATTTGATTTATTAGCGTAACATTCTTTACCCTGCCCCCAAGCCGGCAATTGCTGAAAACGGAATACTGCTGCTTGAAATACATTTATTATAATGATTAAGACGATATATTTTAATATATTTTTGCCGTGAATGACTATTGTTTCAGCCATTTTATTTTATTACCAAAACATATAATAACTGTCTTTTCGGCACTGCCGGGGCAAACAGAAACAGCCATGAGAAAAATATTATTTCTATCTTTTTGGATCGTATTGACTACACAGGCAAATGGCCAGGAGTTTTCTGCTGATAAGCTGCTCGATATGCTGACTTTAACCGTGCCTAAATTAGAAAGCCAGTTATTAAATAAAAAATACCGCTCCTCAGGAACTGAATTTGCAGGTGATACTGCCATCAAAACTTATGTATATCGCCCTGTTATCAAAAACAGTAAAAAAAAGCAACCAGATACTGTAAGCAGAAAATTCATTCGGTCTGTTCTTAAAGAGACCTTTACACTTACTTACCAAACTACATTAGCAATTGAGTACACAAGCATTATTAATGCGCTAAAAAAAGCAGGATTTTATTGTGATTACGAAAAGGACAGCAGCGTTACACATGCTTCTTATTTTTACCAGCATGAGGACTATACTGCTGATGCAGCTATGATAAAAGTTGACAGCATCGCCTGGTATTCCGTTACATTTCATAAAAAAACATTGCCTGTTAACAAAGATTTACATTTTGCTGAAGACTTACTGGAATTTACCTCTCATGAATACCTGGTTTATTATTTTGGTGAAAAAAATGTAAAAAAAGATATTTATTATTTTGCCGGGAATGATATTGTGAATTGTTCGGTTTTGTTTATCAATACCAAGCGGCAGGTTATTTTTATCTGGAAAGATGGACTTAACAGGCGCAAAATTGATAACATGTTATTTGGGGGCCAGCACAAATTGAAAAGCCAGCAGGACTATGATAAGTTTATTGCAGAAAACAGCTGGTTGTTAAAAAGTGGCGTACATGCAGGCATGCCTTTATTTAAATTGAGGACACTGAATGAAAAGAATATTGCTTTCAGCGGAGGTGATGCTGCTAACCCAGGATTAGTTTTTCCGGAATCAAGCGGTGTGGTTGATTTTAAAAATGCAGATGTAATTTTGGGCTGCATGAATTGCAGTGATGACAAATTCCTCAATACAAAGATTATGTACGCAGACCAGGCACTGGATGACGGCAGGGTTTTATTTGTTCTTACAATAGCATTGTATCCCTTGGTAACCGGGGTATTTGAATAAACATTCTGCTGTTTGTAATTTTACATCCCAATCAACATCGTATGTATAAATTATTCTCCATCGCAATTTTTGTTTTCATTGCCACAGTTTCATCCGGTCAGCCAAAGATCCCTGTGGATTCAGCAGCCAGGCATATTGGAGAAACAGTAACCATTTGCAGTACCGTGTATGGCGTAAAATCTATGGAAAAAGTAACCTTTATCAACCTGGGCAGTGCTTATCCCCATTCTCCTTTAACAGTGGTAATATTTGCAAAGGACCGTGGCAACTTTAGTGATACCCCGGAGAAATTATACGCCAACAAATCCATTTGTGTTACCGGAGCTATCAAAGAATACAAAGGCAAAGCAGAAATTATTGTGCGTAAGCAGGAGGAAATAAAAGTGCAATAGCTGCTTTCTCTGCAACCTTTGTAATATATACATACAGCACATCTCTCTTCTTACTGAACAACTATTTTATTTACCAGCCTGCTGCCTGTTGCTTTTACCAAAACATTCAGCACATACATGCCGGTTTGTAAATTATTTATTTCAAGCTGTTTAACAGCAACGTTGTTCCATATTTTTATTTCTCTCCCGGTAATATCATTCAAAATCATATCCACCTGCCCGGTACCTGCTGGTATCATTACGTGTATTGCAGCTTTTGCAGGGTTAGGGTATATCAGCCAACCGTTGTTTGCTGTATTATTTTCCACTTTCCTTGTTTCGCTGAAATGAGCAGCTCCATTTAAATCTGTTTGCCTGATCCTGTAATAAACCAAGCCTGTGCCGCTGAAGTTTTCCTTATAGCTATATTGATAATTTAGTAAAAGATCGCTGTTGCCATCTAATGCCTTTGAAGGAACAAATGCAATGGAGACAAAATCTTCACCTTGCAATTTTCTTTGTATTTCAAATCCCCTGTTGTGTTGTTCTGTTGAGGTTTGCCAGTTGAGCAGCGTGTAATGGTTTGCCTGCACAGCAGTAAAAAATGTGAATCGAACAGGAAGTGGGCCGCAGCCGTTTTGCATGGTGTACATCATGGTGATGGGCCAGCCGGGTACGGTAAATGCTGTTATCAATGGTTGGGTTGATGAATACATTCCTGCAGGGTAAGGCTGATAACCGCTGGCTGGAAAATAAGTGGTGGCATTTGCAGGAAGGCTGACAGGGCTGCTTGCAAAAACCATGGTGTCGGTACTATTCAATACAGCATAAGGGGCATAATCTAAATACACTTTCCAGGTAAGGTTATCTATCGCCGGTCCGTTGTTCTGCATTATCAACTGAAACCCGGGAGGATTTGTACAATTGAGCAAACCCGTAATCTTTAGTTGATTGATTATAGCATATGCACCTGGTACCACACAACTAACAATTTTACCATTGGCAGCCTGGCTGGCCCAGATATCAACATACAGCGTTTGAGGTGTTTTACAAGACGGCAATGTTATTTTAATATTCTGAACGGTCATTCTTTCAACCAGTGTATTATTCAGGTGCACCTTAACAATATACAAACCAGTCGGCTGCGGCAATACATAGTTGGGATCGGGATGATACACCGTTCCTATTAAAGGATTATCTGCATGATTATCATCTACCACAAAAGTAGATAAGGTGTTTACAAGGTCAGCCGCCAGGGGATAATGGTTTGAATTGCTGTACATCCCTGCCCAGTTGGCAGCAGGTGTATGATAAGCTGGTTGTGCCCATATATGCACATAGGCAAACTTGTTACCACTGTTAATTTCCTGTGTCCAGGAAAGATCAAACGTTGCTTCACAGGTGATGGTGTTGATGCCATTTAATTTAAGTTGCAGGTCAGTAATATTGCACTGAGCAGCAGCCCGGTGGTTAATAGCTAATGAAGCAACAAGGGTCAGGAGGTAAAATAACTTTTTCATAAAAAAAATTTGAAGTGCTCAATTTTTTTTTATCTCTTTTGGAGAAGGGTATAAAACACAGGGACGTGGAATTATTGCAGGTCTTTTACAGGACGGGAGATCAATTTATTTGTATGCGGAGGGAAACTGCATACCAAAGAATTGATACTGCAAGGTTAATACAAAGAACAGGAATGGATAATGACAGCAGATAGCATTTAAGCTGATATGCATCAATATGAGAACAGTTTTGATAATGAAAAAAGCCGACCTTTGCAATAGTAAACAGACTGCAGAATTCACAAGATTCTGGGTATAGTCTTTGCAATAATAATTTGCAGTTATTCATCATTCAACAAATAAAAAAACTACATAACATGCCTTCACTTAAATTAAACGTACCACACCAGTTATCACAAGAGGAAGCATTATCCCGAATTAAAAACCTGCTGACTAAAGTAAAACAGGAACAGCAAGACAAAATATCAAATCTAAAAGAAGAATGGAAAGACGATACCGGAAATTTTGAATTTACCGCCATGGGCTTTGATCTTTCTGGTGCAATAAAAGTGCAGCCCTCTCATATTGAGATTGACGCCAATGTTCCTTTTGCTGTTACGCTTTTCAAAGGAAAGATCCAGGAAATGATTGATAAAAAAGCAAAAGAATTACTCTCCTGATAAATGGCCCGGGTAAGTTACCCCTGGCTGCTTCATTAAAATCAATACACATTTGTTAATAACCACAAAATTGCAATCACCAGCTGCTGAAGAGTAGCTGCCAATTGAAGTGAAAACAGCATTAAAACAACCGTTACAGATTAGTACTTTTATTGACCACCGTCATTACAACATAACCGCACTTTCTCTTTCTTTAACATTAAGATCAGTACTTAGCTTTTGATAAATAAGCAGATCTGCATTTTCCATTAAATGTTAAAACTATTTTGTTATGGAAACAACAGTTATCTGTGAATCATCCAATACAACGGCCACGTTAAAAACCATCTACCAACGCCGTGCAGTAAGAAAATATAAAGACCAACCAGTTGACAAAAAACTGATTGAGCAAGTGCTGGATGCCGGCCGGATGGCTCCATCTGCCATGAATTCACAATCATGGAAATTTTATGTGTTCGCTAATAAAGAGACCATAAAAATAATGTCGAAGGAAATTAAGAAAGCAGCGGCAAAAGATTTTTTAAAAAGCGGATTGAAACAAATTATAAAAATGGCTGCCGCTCTTTTTCATATAGGGCCCGGTATTGATTTTTTAAAAACAGAAGACCCGGTATTCTATGGCGCAGCAGTAGTAATATTCATCACTGCACCAAAAGATAATGAATGGGCCGCACTGGATATTGGCATGTGTGCACAAAATATGATGCTGGCTGCCAAATCGCTGGGGCTGGATAGTTGCCCGGTTGGATTTGGGAAATACCTGGAGCATACAAACAGTTACGTCCTGTTAAAGACAAAAACATCTCAACAGTTGCAACTCGCCATAATTTTGGGTTATGGAAATGAAAACCCTCCAGTGCATAAAAGGAAAACGGATAACGTCTTTTTTATTGATTAAAAAAAAGAAGCAACAGATAATTGCTTTACCGTGTAGCATGCACTGCATTTATTTTGATGCTAATGGTTGCAGGTATAATTTTTCCTGATTTTACAAATTAATGTATCACAGATAAGTTAATTTCGCTTCTTACGCTTACCAATTATACTTTTTACTTCAATGACCATTAAGAAATTAAAGCCAGCAATATTATGCTGCGTTATAGTCATATCATTTTACAGCAAAGCTGTTGCATGGGGCCCGGAAGGTCATGCAATAGTTGGCAGATTAGCTCTTCAATTTGTAAAAGAAGATGTCAAAAAAAATATTCTGTCCATACTCAGCCCGATGTCAATAGATACAGCTGCCAATTGGATGGATATCATGAAATCAAATGCTGATTATGAATTTATGCGGCCCTGGCATTATGTTGATTTTCCCAAAGAACAATTATACCAGGCCAATAACAATGAAAATATTATCAACCGGCTGCAGATCACTTACAATGAACTAAGACATAAAAAAACGCTGTGCTCAGACCAGGTAAAATCAGATCTGCTGATACTGCTGCATTTAATGGGTGACCTGCACATGCCTTTACACACCGGCTATGATGATGACCTTGGTGGTAATAAAAGAATAGTCCAGTATGATTCTATTAAAACACACAACCTTCATACTTTTTAGGATGAGGATATTATTAAACTTACAAAAATTACTGACCAGGATTGCCTGCAGTATTATAATAAAACTGCTGCAGACACTTTAAAAGAAGTGGACTTTACTGCATGGATGAAAGACAGCAGAAGTTTATTAGATGGCGTGTATGATTTTCCGGATTTTAACCTTGATAAAGCATACCTGGCAAAGAATAAGATCATTGTAGCAAAGCAGTTGCTGAAAGCAGGGCTAAGGCTTGCATTGATACTGAATAAAATTTTTTACACGCCTGCTCCTTTATTGAATTACCAGGAAGTAACTGCTAAGTATAAAAATGGAATTGATATTAAAGATGCCATCCATCATATTGGTAAAAAAGTAACCGTTTGCTCAAGGGTGGTTGCGGTGAGAGCCACTACTGCTATTACTCAAATTTCGTTAGGTGAAAAATTTCCCAATTGCCCGTTAACGGTAGTGGTGTTTGAAAAAAACTATAGCAAATTCCCAGCGCCGTTACAGGAACTGCTGCAGGATAAAAATGTTTGCATCAAAGGAACAGTTGCCGAATACAAAGGCAAAGCACAGATCATCATTGAAGATCCGGAGGATATCATTGTTTTATTACCACCGTCTGCTCCGCAGCCATAAGCTTATTTTTCTGCCGGGTATTACCAATTTTTAAAACCACTGCTTCCTGCTTCTTGAAAAATACTTGCTGCATACAGGGGAAAATACCCGGAGTAAAACGAAAAGGGCACCGTAGTATTCATTTGATTATTGTTGATTTCCTGCAGTTATCACTTACGGGTTGAGTAAAATCAGCAGGAAAATAATTTAGTTCTGCAGATATAAAAAAAGTTCAGCTTCTGCCATCCTTTCACCATTCTTCTGGCATAGGAATTGACTCCTTACTACTAATCCTTCACCACTAAAACTGTACCTATGAAAAAACTGATAAGCCTCAATACCCATGGTGGTATCCACCATACCAAACGGTTCGTATTTCTTCGCATGGCTTTGGGGATTTTACTTTTTACAAAAGGGTTTGATTTTATCAATACCGCTATCCCCTTGCAGGAACTGTTAGCACTGCAAAAAAACTTATCTCTGCATAGTTCCTGGTTATACTTTTCCGTAGGTTGGGCACAGTTGTCCGGAGCACTTTTTATTATACTGGGCTTATTTACCCGGGTTGCCTGTTTGGTACAGCTACCCATTGTAGCAGTTGTACTGCTAATTAAATTTTCAAATTACACTTTATCAGATTATGCGTTACTGGAGATCATTGCTATTTTTTTAGGATTAACACTTTTCCTGGAAAAAGGTGGCGGCAGAATTTCACTGGATCGCTATTTCCGGTTCAATCAATCTGACCAGCTGGTTTTCTGGGCATAAAAAATAGAAAATCAGTTTTTCCCTGCAGAGACAAAAGAATAATATTACTGAGAAAAAAATTACTCAATAGTTGCATCTTCTCTCTTTGATTCGCAAGCTGCTAACAGGCATGCAGTATTAAAAATCACTGGCATGATTTTTTACTTTTAATTTTCATTGATAACATAAAAATGATCGTTATGGACAAAATGGAAATAAAAGGTAAATGGAACGAATGGAAAGGTAAACTCAAACAGCAATATGCAGAGCTTACAGATGATGACTTGGCTTATGAAGAAGGAAAAGATGATGAATTTTGGGGACGACTGCAGCAAAAAACCGGCAAAGCTAAAGATGACCTGGTTAAATGGTTGAAAGACCTCGGATAAAATATAAAAGGCTTCCTCACAGAAGCCTTTTATATTATCGCTTTGTTGCTTTACGTGCAAAAATCTAAAATTGATGAAAAGACATGGATATAAATTGCAGCACTTCTGGTAACGCAGTCCGCCAGTAAGTCCAGTTATGTCCACCATCTCTTATGCGAAACTCATGAGGTATTTCTTTTTTACGCATGGCTATATGCACCAAACTATTTCCTTCATATAAAAAATCATCATCTCCGCAGTCAATATACCACCTCACCGATTTCTTTAAACTGTCGGGCATATTATTTACCAATTCCAGTACACTCTGCCGTTTGTAAAATGTGGTAATAGAACTATCAGCGATATTGCTGTTTTCCCGCTTTACTCTTTCCCTTGCACTTTCCAGGTTTAAGGGCCCGGTACCTGCACTTAAAGCACAGGCAGCTGCAAATAATTCAGGATGATGCAGGGCATAAGTAAAAGTTCCATCACCACCCATGGATAAACCTGCAACAGCACGGTAACGCTTATCTGCTTTTACCCGGTATGTTTTTTCAATAAAAGGCATCAGCTCCTGGAAAAAGAAATCCTCATAGCGCCAGGTGTTGGTGGCATCATTTGAATAACCCCTGCGAAATGTATTGGCATCCGGCATCACAATGATCATGGGTGTGGCAGTTCCTTCCCTGATGGCCTTATCTGTGATATTTTGTACTTCTCCAAACTGCACCCAGCCAGTTTGATCATCGCCACCGCCATGTAGTAAATATAATACCGGGTAGGATCTTTGAGAGGTCTCATAGTCTGGTGGAAGATAAACAGCATACTTCCTGTCCATGTTCAGCAACTTACTTTTAAGGGAAAGATTATCAAATACTTTTCCTGTTTGCGCCATGGCAACAACCGACATGTATAAACATACAATCAGGTTCATTATTTTTTTCATACAGCATTTTAGTTTAAATATAAAACTATAAAACAGTTTCCAGATTTAGCAAGAAGACATTCTATCTATTTATAAATCACCGGTAATTACCGGCAAATGAATAAATACGGTTAAAACACTGCAGAATAAATATGGCTAAGCTTTGTGTATATGATGGGAAATTAATCAGGCTTAAGAAAGAAGATTTATTTCAATACAATCTCCATTCCTTCTCTTGCCAGTTCACATTTGAATGGATAGGAAGTTCTTTTTATGAAGGCTGCAAATATTTCATTCAGCTGAATATCGGAATGCGAAGGATCATGGTGTGAAAGTAATAAATGCTTTACCCCGGCAATGGATGCCAACAATCCGGCGTCATCAATAGAAGAGTGCCCCCACCCCTTTTTACTTTGATATTCCTCCCTTGTGTATTGTCCATCATGCAACAAAAGATCAGCCCCTTCAGCAAGATCAAAACCAGAAAGCCATTTACTGTTTTCAATGATACCTGCTGGGCCCAGTGCTGGCTCATGATCTGGGATATATGTAAACACTGAATGACGGCCGCTTATACGGAAACCCACGGTAGGTCCCGGATGAATTACAAAACAGGACTGGATGGTGAAAGGCCCGATGTTAAAAGTGCTGTTTTCTATTTCATGCAATGTAAGCTTACATGGCAGGTCCCTGATGAGTACTGGAAAAAGCGGTGGCGAAAGATAGCGGCTCAGCCGGGAATGCAGGGTACGGGAGCTGCCCGCTGGCCCCCAAATATGCACTTCCATGGAGGGGTCAAAAAGCTGACGGAAAAATCCCAGCCCTTGTATATGATCAAGGTGCAGGTGCGTTAATAAAATATCAATCCTGTTACTTGCCAGTTTATTATTAATGGTAAGCTGTTGTATTCCCGATCCGCCATCTAATACCAGCAACCAACCATCTTCCCACACACTAGTGCAGGAAGTATTACCTCCATAATATGCGTTACCGGGGCCGGTAGTGGGAATGGAACCACGAACACCCCATAAATTAATTTTCATTCGTCTGTAGTTTTCCAGAAAATAGCAACCGCACCCAGCATTTTTCCTGCCCTGCCAATGATGGGAAAAGATGTAACAGAAATTTTTTGAATTTTTCCCTGCAGGCTTACAATACCAAAAGTTTTGTGGAAGGGAGCCGCATGCTTCAGGGTTTTAACAAGGGGTAGTTCTTCAGGAGGTAATAATATCCCTTCTTCATCCACAGGATTAAAGTCTGTTGACCACTCCTCCACAGGCATTTCACCAGTATCTTCAAAGCGTTTCCCCAGTATTACTTCGGCTGGTTCATTGTAAAAAATGAGATTGCCATTAGTATCTGTAATAAATACTGGTATAGAAAGACAATCCGCCAGTTGGCGGTTTAAAATGATCTCTATCTCGTAAGCTGCCATAAAAGAAATTTTCTGCACTTACAAAATGAGGATTCTTTTTCAATATGTCAAGTATTATTTTAAAACCGAAAATAGTGCCAAGTAACGGGAGGGAAGCTTTTAGCTGTAAAGAGAAAGACTGGAAGTTTAATAAAACAGTATTGCCAACCTTTAATGGCTGGCAATACGATTATACGGATGACATTTATCCGGTAAAAAATATAGTATTTATTTCTTGTAAGATTATTTCTCCTTCAAACCAGATTTTTTCCAATCCACAAAAACACTGATGTCAGCTTCAGACAACTTTGGATTTCTCATAGGCATAAATCCATGATCACCTGGGTTTTTTTGTATCCTTGCAATAATGTCATCTGCTGAACTGCTGGCATCTGCATAGTTATCCAGTGACTTTTTATTCCCCTTTCCGGCTATATGGCAGGGAGCACAGGTGGCCTGGATCACAGGCAATACTTTATCTTGAAAAGTAATAGCTGAAGCTGCGGCTTTTTTTGATGAAGAACAAAATTGAAACACGAATGCTGTGGTAAATAAAACCAGGGCAATTGATACTTTACGCATGTTGTAGTGGTGTTTTGATTGGTTATAAAATTAGAATATTTACTGATCACTAAATAATAAAATCTACTTAACCTGATCAGGCACTACAAATATATAGATTGCTTATTCTTTTGCAATAGAATGAGACAAAAACAGGAAATACTGCGACGAAAAACCCTTACCAGCCGCCGGATCATTGGTAAACTTAGTTAAAATGAATGCAGTCATCTCTCTGAAATTGCTTTATCTATTGCTTTATCAGCTGGCCACGTATTTCACCTGCAGGATATGTAGTAGAATGCAGGTTTACATAAAATTTATTTTCCATCAGGTCAGTTTCTTCTGATGTACTCAAAGCTGATGAAGTGAATAAGATGGGGGAAGCAGTAATGATAAAAGGAAATTCTACAGGGCCGCTTACACCCGTTTCGCCTTTATGAATATGGCCAACTGTTACTGTAATGCCAGAATAGATAGTGGTAACAGTTAATATTTTAGTGGACATATTATAAACTCCGGTTGAACTTCCGGTAGCAGTGGATGCGTTAGGTGACGATTCACTGGCACCAGTTAACGTGGCTGAGAAATTTACATTGCTATTATTATTATTGCTATTATCCTTTTTGCAGGCACTGAAAATAATGATCAAAATGATCACAGGCAATAATTTAAAGAGGCGTATCATAATAAATTTTTTATGTTTGAATAATGAGGAATTCATTTGCAATAAATGTATTGCAGTTAAGGTGGTGCTGTAAAATAAATGCGCTGTTTATTCTATTGCAAAATCTCTGTGTAAGTAACGGTGATGTATGTAAAAGGGTTGCCTGAATAATACTTTAGCCTAGTTTGCCGCCATTCCATTTTTATATTTAAAGGCTTAACTTTATTATCCTCAACTAAACATTGCTGTATGAAAAAGAAATCCTGCATGACTCTACTTGCTAACCTGCTAATTGTTAATTTTTGCTGTACCAATCTTTTTGCACAACAAAAGGATCATACAACAACCAACTTTAATCCTTCTTTTAAACTGGTGCCTTCTGAAAAATTTTACTTCAACAATTTTGTGGATTGCAATATGGCTGAAGCATGGATCGCAGATACGTTCAGGATATTTCCCGGCAAGTATGGAGAAGATACTTTGTGGGGCAATGCAAGAGATCTGAAATTTGCCAGCGGCCTGCATCCTGACGAGGCATTCAGCAGCACTGCAGCCGGATTTACAGAACCTGCTATGCCCATGAATGTTGCACCAGGAAAAGAAGGGCTACATGGAGCCGTATGGTTTGAAACCATTTATCAGGATACCAAAGATGTCTCAGGAAAAACATTGTATGCGGTGTATCACAATGAAAATTATCCCGCTAATTTTCCATATGATGCAGCTACCGGAAAGGGATATAAAAAAAACAATTGGCCGCAGGGCTTGCAGGGACCAGCATCACCGGCAGCAGTGTGCCGTATTGGTATCATGAAGTCTGTTGATGGTGGATGGAGCTGGGCTAATAAAGGTATTTTCCTGGAAGATTACCAGCCACGTTTGATATTGAAATCTCACAATACTTCCAATACTTTTGCAGGCGGTGTAGGCGATCCCTCTGCTGTTGCCAGTGGCGACTACCTGTATTTATTTTATGGTGAATACAGCTACCCGGGAAACTATGATGACAAGACTTACAGTGCAGATAAAGAATGGGCAGGTCAGTGCATTAGTGTAGCCCGTATTTTATTGAGTGACCTTGACAATCCTGAGGGAAAAGCAAAACGATGGGATGGCAAGGGATTCAATGCTGCTAATGATGGTATTGGTGCACCTATTACATCTTTACAAATTCCTAAGGCAACTGGTGGCGGAGCGGCATCTTCCCCCACTGGTGGATTTCACTGGGGGCCGTCTGTAAGCTGGAATACTTACCTGGGTTGCTGGGTAATGCTGATGGGGAAAGTAACCGGTCCCTCATGGGCAGGCAGCAGTGTGCATATTGCGTTCAATAAAAACAAGAACCTGGGTGAAGCAATGCATTCACAGGAATGGACCAAACCACAGTTGCTGATTGATAAACCGGGATATTTTCTCTGGTACCCTTCGCTGCAACCTATGAACACAGCAGAAGATATGACCAATAAAAATACCTGCCTTAAACTGGGACAAAGGGCAAGGCTTTTTATAAAAAATATTAAACCAGAAAAGAGTGAATACCTTTCTGAATACATAATTGAATTTTCAAAATAAGCAGGTTAAGTTAGGTGTGAGTTGGTAGTTGTGAATGGTTGAGTGGATATTTCTTGAAGTCACTCACAATTGACAACTCAATCGTAATAGGCAGTTTACAATAACTATAGCTGTAGTTTGCTATTATTTGTTATGATGCCTTTACTACTTAACCGTTGGATTAAAAATCTTCAGCAATAATGCATATATTTCCGGATGTTTTTGCTGCAACAGTTCCGGGCGCTCAAAAAAATATTCTGATACCACCGCAAAAAATTCTGACTCATTGCTGGCGCCATAATCATCAATATCAGACTGATCATCTTTTATCAAATCAATCTCCTGGCGCATCCGTTGCAGCCATGGGAGAATGTATTGCTTATCCAGGATAAATGAAGGCACACCATCGATGCTACCATCTGTTTTATCTACCAGGTGTATAAACTCATGGATAGCGGTATTGCTTTTCCCGGTCTTGTTACTGAATGCCTGCCGCAGTTCAAACTGGGAAAGGATCATTATATTGTTCATCGCACCAGTGCCTACCATACCGAGTATATCACGGCCAGCTCCCTGTTGTTCAAAATCATGATTAAAGGAATCCGGGTATAATAGCACTTCATTCAGGTTCACATAATGCCAGCCTTCAAAATTAAAAATGGGGATGATGGCGCTGGCTGCTACAAGTACCCTGTCCACATCCTCCACTACTGTTTTTACACCAGTAATTTTTACAGCCGCCAAAAATTGCTGCAACCTTTGTTCAAAGGAATTTTGTTGAACAGAATTTAATTGCTGATAAAAAGGTACTTCCTGCAGGAGTATTATTTTGTAAGCCTCCGGTACCGGAACAATGATTGCCGGTGCAGGTTTTTGTTTACGCAATAACCTATATAACAATAATCCGGCAATCACCAATATGATAATCATTAACACAACATCCATAGCCCGTGAAATTAAGCAAGCATTAGTTAAGGAAAATAAAGTCATTAAAAAACCGCCTCAATATTATTAATGAGGCGGTTTCATTTTCAATACTATAATTTTTACAATGCCTTGATCATAATATTTTTAAAATACGCTTTATTGCCATGATCCTGTAAAGCAATACGACCGGTTTTTGCTGAACCGTAACCAGGATAATCTTTCCACTTGCCTTCTGTTTTTTTCTTTGTCCATTCAGTATCCCATGCCTGGAACTCAACGATCTTTTCGCCGTTTAGCCAATGTTCCACATGCCCTTTGTTAAAAACAATTTTGCTGCTGTTCCATTCTCCAACAGGTTTTAGTTTTTTCTTATCGTTAGCCACATGCATGGCGTAATCTGCGCCGGTCTTTTGCCAGTCTTCCAGCTTTTCAGGAAAGTCCACATCGTCTATCATTTGGTACTCCGGCCCGGTTTGGTAAGGTGCTGAATATTTAGCATCTTCTATCACATGGTACATTACACCGCTGTTGCCAGCTTTGGAAATCTTCCACTCCCATTTTAATTCAAAATTTTCGTAATCAGCATCTGTTACTATATCACCACCATGTGCATCTGCTGCTGCTCCAAGGCATACCATCGCACCTTCTTCAATGGCCCAGTTTTGTATGGATCCGGTTTTATTAAATCCATGCCAGCCACTAAAAGTTTTTCCATCAAACAGGCTGATCCATTTTCCTTCTCCGTTTTCCATTTTATTATTAGTAAAGCTGAGTGATATGCAGGCAACGATTGCCACAGCAATTCCTGTTGTTTTTAAAAGATATTTTTTCAACATGCTTATTTTATTTTTTTACCAATTGCATGGCTTCAGGGTTCCATAAAATTGCGGTATCCTGGTTATAACTGTCATTGCATAATAATGCAGGCGCCGCTGCCCGGTATCCAAACACCGCATCCTCTGCTACAGTTCCACCATTTTTAATAGCGTTAAAAAAGTTTACAAAGTGATCGTAAGGTCCGCCATTATAATCTTTCTCTGCAGCAAACGTATATTCTTCCGGAGGTAAAATTCTTTTACGGTCACTAACAGGGGTACCTGCTTTTCTCATTTGTTCAATAAAAAAAGGATCATCTGATTCAGTGGTCTTATTTCTTTTGAGTGTTACACTATCCCAGGTAACATCCATAGAGCCTTCGCTACCCACTAATTTTAAATAGGTGGTACCGCTGGTTCCATCCACAAAATTGCAGCGCAGGGAAAGGTTAAAAGGATCATGTGCCACACTCTTCGGATAATCAAATGTACCTAACAATACATCGGGTACTTCTCTTCCGTCTTTCCAGTAACGCAGGCCGCCGGAAGCATATACTTTGTTTGGCCCAAATGAATTGGTGATGAAATGTAAACTGGAAAAAAGATGAACAAACAGATCACCAGACATGCCTGTACCATAGTCACGGTAATTTCTCCACCTGAAAAAACGGGTGGCATCAAAAGGACGTTTGGTGGTGTTACTGATGTATGTTTCCCAATCCACTGTTTCAGGGTTTCCGTCTGCAGGAATTGGATATTGCCAGGCGCCTGTGGGAGAATGCCTTGCCCAAAAACCTTCAGCATAATTCAACTGGCCAATGGCGCCGTCTTTTAATAATTGTTTTGCTTTTTCATTACCTAAAGAAGAAACGCCCTGACTACCCACCTGGAATATTTTGCCAGTTTCTTTTTGAGCTTTGATCACTGCAGGGCCTTCTGTAATGTCATGCACCATTGGTTTTTCGCAGTACACATTTTTTCCTGCTCTCATGGCATCAATGGATATTTGCTGGTGCCAGTGATCGGGTGTGGCGATGATCACTGCATCCACATCTTTACGGGTGAGTATTTCTTTGTAATGGCGTGTGGTAAACAGATCGGCACCCCACTTAGTTTTGGCATCTTTTAAACGGCCATCATAGAGATCGCAGGCTGCTACAATTTTTGTATTGGGAACTTTCAATGCTGTTTTTACATCCTCTGTACCCATACCGCCTGCGCCAATCAGTGCAATATTGATCTTGTCATTGGCACTGGCAGGTGTTCGTTTTAGTTTTTCAAAATGCACGGCTTTATTATTATCTGCCGCAAATACATTGGCTCCTACAGTAACAGCTGCAGAAGCAGTAGCCATTTTTTTAATAAAATTTCTACGTGATGAGGAGGAATCGTTTTTCATTCATTTAAAAATTAAGTAGTGTAATTTAAATATAAAAAAAGTAAAAACTCAAAAGTAAAAAGGCATTCAAAAGACAGTGTTCATCTTTAAATCAATTATGCAAAAATCAAAGACTACTTCATTTTTTAATTTTGAATTTTGAATTTGAATTTCCTGTTCATCAAATCCCCCACCAGTAAGTAAACTTAAGCACTACTGCCCTGTTGCGTACATACATTGGAGCACTATAATAATTATCTGTATACACAATAAAGAAATCGCTGGCAGGTTTATATCTCCACTGCAACCGTGTATTTACATTCAGGTTCTTTTGCTGATCGTTATACTGAACAAATGCAGTTAAGAAAAAAGTGTTGGTCAATGTTAAATCAACCCTTGGGCCAATCAACCAAAAATCGGTAACACCCCATGGCTTTGGCAGATCGATATGATTATAACTGGTGCTTAAAGTAATATTTACAAAGGGCTGAATACGGTAACCAAGATCAGCAGTTAAATTAAGCCTGCTGCCATTAGCATAGTAGCCACCGTACCTGGTACTGAATCCGTAAGTAAATAATTTTTGCGGCTTGGAAACAAAAGTAGTGCCCCAGGCGTTCCAGCTATGTTTGCTACCTGTTGCCAAAGTATCTTTCTTAGAAATTGTTGGGTCGATAGGATTTAAAGGCCGCAGTAGTTCTACATAATCATGCGCTATCCATGCATCAAACACGCCCTGGTTCCGCAGGCTGATCTTATAATCCAGGTAAGTTTCATTATCTGTTTGGTGAAAATCTTTATTGAAGAAATAAGTAGAACTTAACAGTGGCCCGTGACTGAGCACCTTACCTTTTTTTGGAAAAAAAGTATAACCCAATTGTGGATTTACTTTTATGTAGTTGCTTCTTTGTATATACCCTACTTCTGCATTGTATTTATTGCCAACATATTCATGCTGCCAGGCCAATAACCATTTCTTATCTGTGTATTGCAGGTTGGCGGCATGTGCCCAATCACCTGATTTAACACCAGGGCTGAAAGATTTTATCAGCATTGCCTTTCCTGTAAGTGAATTGCTGGCAGATGCCAGGTTATATTCTATACCTATGTTCCGGTTGTATAATGAATAAGACGGCTTGGTAGAATCTTTTCCGGGATCATAATTTACAGATTGTTTGTTAACAAACATCAGGCGGATATTAGACCTTGCAAACAACCGCCGCTGCAATGCAAATACAGCAAAGTTATGAGAAGGCAGCCCTGTTTCTTCCACACTTTTTGTTTTCATATCCATTACGCCTATACGCCAATTTTTATCCAGGCTGCCGCTGAGCCTTGCACCATAACTGATGGGCACACCCAAACCGATACGACGGGAAAAGAAAGGACGGATATTGGTATATCCAAAGTTTGCAAAGAGGTCTGCATTCTCTAAAAAAAATTGTCTCTTTTCAGGAAAGAATAATTCAAACCGATCAAAATTAACCACTTGTTTATCTACTTCTACTTGTGAAAAATCAGGGTTAACAGTAAGATCTAAATTGAGTGATGAGGAAACAGCGATCTTGGCATCGGCACCAATATCTTTCCGGTAATTGGTTGGTTTTTTATGATCATAATCTTTGGTTAAACCACCCAGTACATAAGGAATTACAGAAATATTAGCGCCTGCCTCCGGTGGCGCAGCATCCCATACCAAGGTACCCGTGTACGCAAGAGAAGCGGTTGGAAATTGTCTTGGCACCGGTGTCCAACTGGATTTCTCTGCTTCTTTAATATCCAGCCTGCTAAAATTAATGCCCCATTGTGTGATCCCTTTTTTATAACGGATGGTTTTAAAAGGAATGGCCGCTTCAAAAATCCACTTATCAGAATAATTTTTTACAACCGATACCCATTTATTATCCCAACTGAGGTCAGCTGTTCCTCCGCTGTGTAATGCGCCATCCCATTGTGCACCGGCTGCATTGGCTCCAAAAGTGAAGCCATTGGTGCGGTCATCAAAGGGGTCCATAAAAAAAAGAAAATTATCATTTTTACCAAATGCAAAATCTCTTCTTAATGATTCCACCATGTAAGGTGCCTGCTTTGCAAGATAACATACAGCAATGATGTACATATTTTTTTCATCATAGGTCATGCGTACTTCTGTCTTCACTTTTGCATGGCTGGTATCCATCGGCAGCACCATAAAAAAATTATCAGCTGCAGCTGCGTCTTCCCAGGCCTTTTCATTCAACTGGCCATCAATATTAATTGCAGAAGATGCTTTTTTAATATGTAGTTGATAAGCGCTGTTTTTTTTCTGTGCAGCAACATGCAGGCTAAGTAAACAAAATGGGAGCAGTAGTAAATATCTCAATACAGCAAGTTTATAATAATTCTTAATAGGTGCAAGATAAGTATTGTTGCGGAGGGAAATTATACCGTCCATAAAGCTTTGTGCTAAAAAATAGCTGCTCACTGCAACTGAATCACTCCATTTGATCCGGGATCATTGAAATGAAATTACGCTTGAAATAAAACACTATAAAAAATTTAAAAACAGTATTACATTTATTCTATGATTAAAGATGCAATATCACTACTCACTACCGAAAGCTCCTGGGAGGATTTGATCCTCACAAAAAAAGCTTTGCAACAGCTAAAAAAGATCAGTACAAAAAACAGTACAACAACAAACCGGAATTTGCAAAAAACTACCAGGCCTGCATCCCCGGTTTTATTTTATGGCACACAGGCCAATGCACAAATTACCACTGTAGCGTTAATAGGAAAAGAGATGAATAAACCTGCTTTCAGGATCGACCTGTCAAAGCTGGTATCCAAATACATTGCTGAAACCGAAAAAAATCTGAACGCTGTATTTGAAACAGCAGAAAAAAAAGACTGGATATTATTTTTTGATGAGGCTGATGCTTTGTTTGGTAAAAGGACTGACGTAAAAGACAGCCATGACAAATATGCTAACCTGGATACAAACTATCTATTGCAACGAATAGAAAGCTATCCCGGACTCGTCCTGCTTGCAGCAAATAAAAAAACTAATATTGATACGGCCTTTATCAGAAGATTAAGATCAATCGTTTATTTTCCCAAACCGAAAAAGAAAAAGGGATAACTACCATTCAATGATCATTTACGCAAAAGGGGGGGTGCTGTGAAGCCCTTTTTCAATTAGAGGGATTTTCTAAATAATTTGAACTAAAACGCTAACAAAAATTTCTGCTTTTTTTTATAAAAAAAATAGCTGCAACAGCAGCTATCATTTACACAGGCGTATATCTATGAGTTTATCATCTACCAAACGCTTACCAGGCAAAAAGCCAGGCGATAAACCCCGGTAGCGGATGACTCAATTGTAATTCTTTCATACTAATTTTTTTTAATTGTTTATTGCCAGGTCTGTCTTGTTTCTTTTATGACACCGGCCGCATTTTGTGCTTTTTCAGCAATCATATTCAGCTCCAAACTTCCTTTTTCAACCATATCCCCTGCATCTTCCGAAATATTTTTTAAAGAATCTGCAATACGGCCTAATGCATCGGATAGCATTCTCCTCGTTTTTGGGATCAGTATCAGTGCTGCTATTGCACCGATGGCAATTCCTGCAATTAATTTTTCAGATTTCATAACTGTATATTTTTTATTTGTGTGAAAAATAAGGCTATTCTTATCAGCCATTCTGATTGAGTAATATCAAAACATTGTGCCGGAATTTTTTAAGCAGCTGAAAATTTTATATGAGTAAATACTTCTACAAAGCATCCCGTACAGAGAATAAAAACCACCCATTAAATTACTATTGTGTACAAACAATCATGAAATAAAATTTATCAATTTTAAAAAGAGAAATGGTGAGTACAATTTTTTTTATTAACATTAATGTATGAAGCAGCTATTTATTACTTTACTCATTATCATTTTTTACTTCCATGCATTTAGTCAGCCGGTAAAACCTGTAAGGCCCTTACCCTCTCCATCCCAGTTGGCATGGCACCAGATGGAGTATTACTGGTTTTTTCATTTTGGCCCAAACACCTTTACTGGAAAAGAATGGGGGCATGGCGATGAGAAAGAAGAAATATTCAACCCAACAAATCTTGACTGCCGTCAATGGTGCCGGGTAGCAAAAGCGGCCGGTGCAAAGGGTGTGATCATTACTGCCAAACATCATGATGGCTTTTGCCTGTGGCCGAGCAAGTTTTCCACTCATACTGTACGGGAAAGTAAATGGCGCAATGGTGAAGGTGATGTGCTGAAAGAGTTGTCTGAGGCCTGCAAAGAATATGGATTAAAGTTTGGCGTGTATTTGTCTCCATGGGACCGCAACCATCCGGATTACGGTACCGAAAAATACAATGATATTTTTATCAGCATGATGAAAGAGATTTTTACCAACTATGGCCCCATCTGGGAATTTTGGTGGGATGGCGCCAATGGTGAGGGACCTAATGGAAGAAAACAGGTGTATGATTTCAGGCGATTTGAAAAATTTGTAAGACAAACCTCCCCGAAAACAATTGTGTTTAGTGATATTGGGCCGGATTGCCGCTGGGTAGGTAATGAAAATGGGATAATGGGCACTACCAACTGGAACTACTTAGATACAGCCGGTTTTAAAAGAGGAGAAGGAGCTCCCTCAACTGACACATTAAATACCGGCAATCGGTTTGGCAGCACCTGGATACCTGCGGAATGTGATGTGAGTATCCGGCCGGGCTGGTTCTATCACAAAGAGGAAGACAGCAAAGTAAAATCTGCAACAGACTTATTTCAATTGTACCTGAAATCTGTGGGCAGGGGTGCTAATTTATTATTGAATGTACCGCCAGACGGAAGCGGATTGATAACAGCCTACGATTCTGCTGCTGCAGTTGATTTTAGAAAGTTAAGAGAAAACAGTTTTAAAGAAAATATTTTTCACCATGCTTCCGGTTATTATTTACAGCGGGGCATCACAAAAAAAATTACCAGTTTATCAGATGGAAATGCGGCAACAGTGCAGTTGATGGAAGGGAGAGAAATGTATTCTGCCGGTGTGGAACTGAAAGCAAATAAAAAAGTGAATGCTGTTGTGTTAAAAGAATCACTCAGCAAAGGTCAGCATTGTGCTGAGTTTAAACTGCTATTATTTAACAGCAAGAATGAACTGGTAAAAGAAATTCATGGCGCCACCATTGGCAATAAAAGAATTCTCACTTTCCCTGCAGTTGATATCAGCACCATTGAATTAACCATTTTGCAACAGGATGGAGCTACTGTCATCCGAGAAATAGAGGGATATTATATAGATGATGCTTTGATTGAGAATTAATTTAATAACAACCTCATTAACCAAAACATCATCTTATATTTTATTATTTTAAATACCTTTTCACTTTATCACCTGCCTTTAAGTGATGTGGCACGATTGTGTTTTATAAATCCGTTGCCCTCTACCTTCTCCGTTCCTTCATTATCGTGCTAACATTTTTTTTGGTCCACGAATTTTGGAACTTAAATTTTCGGAGGGTGCAATACCTTTATTGATGGCAGCTTTTTGCCCTAATGATTGCCTCTTAGCATTATTATTATCACACCCGGGGCAATTTTCATATTCAAATGTGTTGGTTATATTGTGAGCATCACTGAGTCTGTCGAAGTAGGTTGCCTTGAGTGGATAATTTTGAGCGGCTGGCTGCCAAATTGTTTGCAGCGGATCATTATCATAAAAAACAAAAGGGTTATTGCCTTCTGCATCATAGTAAGTACTCTTTTCACTTGAATACCATCTTTTACCTGCTCCAAATGCTGAATTAATCCAGGCGAAGCTGTAATCAATTCCGGGTCTGGCCCCATAAGGGTTTTTAAATTCGTCCCTGTAGGTGTATTCTGCTTTTTGAACTGGCAAACCTCCAACAAATAAGAACCAACTTTCAAGGTCTCCCTGTTTGGTATAGGTATTTGTAACATAATAATCGAAGTAGGTGCTTTCATTACGAATCATTTCACCTTTATGATTATAAGTGTTATTAACTTCATCTACCACCTGCTGTGTATTGCCATCGTACCATATTTCTTTCACCACTTTATTTTTATTATAAATGAAGTGAATCTCATTAAGAAGTATTTCTCCATCATACAATCTTGCAATTTTTAATTTTCTTTTGTTATCATATTCCATTTTATATAAGCCACCATAAAATGTCAGCCATTCATCCACAAGTCCATTTTTATAAGTGAAGTAATCCACCTGGTGATAATCAATTGTGGGATCATAATAATCGTACATGGTCACCCTGCAACCGCCTCCCTTTTCTGACCTGGAGGCAGTTGATTGTTTGGTAATTTCTTCAGAAAATTCTCTTTCTTCTTTCTGGCACCCGGTAATAAATAAACCTGCCAGCAGAAATGTACCGATGAGTTTTAAATAATTTTTTTTCATAAAAAATTTTATGTGATGAAAAATAAGAGACCTGCTAAATACCGGTTATTAAAGAAGCATTGGATTTGAATATGTGAAGATTAAAATAAAGTGATCCATCATCAATACCCCAATGGGTGATTTTGTGCAGTTGCTACTTTACAGAGAACCCCTGTTGAATGGCTTTCATAATTGCTTCGCTCCTGCTGGCTACATGAAGTTTTTTGTAGATGTGCTTTACATGCGTACGTACTGTTTCATAACTGATAAAGGATTTTTCGGCAATTGTTTTATAATTATGCCCCTGTACCATTAGCTGAAGAATTTCTTTTTCTCTTTCACTCAACAGGTAATCTGTGTTACCAGGCGAAACGAGTAATACATTTTTGTTAGCAAAAAAACCAAGCATCTTTTTGGCAACTGAAGGATTTACCGGGGCTCCGCCATTATATACCTCATTGATTGCTTCCAGGTATTTATGAGGTGGGTCATTTTTTAGAATATAGCCGGATGCGCCGGCACACAATGCCTGGAATATTTTTTCACTATCGTTAAAAACCGTTTGGATCAATATTTTTATTTCAGGGAAATGTACATTGAGAAGATGAGACACTTCAATTCCGCTCATTCCCGGCATTTCAATATCCATCAGCACCACATCAGGCTGGCTGCTGATGATATTTCGTTCCCAGTTATTACCATCCGGAGATACACCGCAGCAGGTAAATCCGGGTGTACCATTCAGGATGGCCTCCAGTGCATCTCTCACCAGTTTATTATCCTCAAATATCGCAACCCGTATTTCCATAATGTTAATACAAAAGTGATAATATAAATATTGGAAAACAATACCCCATCAGGTGATTTTGCATTGAAGTGAAATAAAAGTACCCAGGTTTTTGTTTGACTGCATTATCAGTGTGGCCCCAATTTCATCTGCTCTTCTCTTCATATTAAGAAGTCCATTACCGCTTCTTGCCAATTCGGGATCAAAGCCGCTTCCATTATCATTAACAGCAAACTTCAGTTTTCCATCTGCGTCATCTATTTTCATTTCAATGGCTGATGCACCACTATATTTTACTGCATTGTTGATGGCTTCTTTTATCAATAAATAAATTTGATGCCGATGCTCCATACTCAATGTATTTTTAAAAATTGTATCGCTGAAAAGCATATTAAAAGTGATAAGCTTCGCAGCACATATTTCTGTACCATACTCTTTCAGCCTGTCTAATAATATTTCAAAAGAGTCCTGCTTTGGATTTATTGTCCAAACCAAATCACTGAGGTTTGATGCCATTTCATTCGCCGACTTTTGTATAATGCCCAGCGATTGTTTTGCTTTTTCATATTCACCAGATTCAAGCAGCTCATTGGCCATAAAACTGTACATGGAGATACCACTGAGGGTGCTTCCTAAATCATCATGCAGTTCGCTGGAAATCTTATTCCTCAGATGCTCCACAGCGAGTTCAGATTTCACTTTTTCGATAGCCAGTTGCTTTTCCTGGTAATGCCATTTTTTTAATATTGCAGCCTGGAAAAAAATCATATCGCCCAGTATTCCCAAACGAATGAAAAGTAAAGGATAGCTGTCTGTAAACAAATGATGCACCTGGTAATTTCTCAGCACAATCATAGTTACAGTAACAACAGTACCAGCAATGGTACACAAGAGGCCGTTTGCCATAAGGGATGAAAAGGGCAATTTCCTTTTTAATACAATGTATGCTACAGCTATTGCCGGTATAATGGTTATCAGTTTAACAGTGTAAAAAATCAACTGTTTATTTATTTGAAAAATAGTAAGCACTGTAAACAGAACAAATAAAAAAGGAATAAGCCAGAGGGTGATCTTAAATATCCTGCTTACAGTTTTGTCTTTAGTAATATCTTCAAAAAAGGCTTTCAAAAAAAGCAGGTAAAAAAGATTTTCAATAATTATTGCAGGTGTATTTACATAATCGTACCAGGTTGAATTCCAAACAATTTCTTCTAGAATACCAAAAAAGGTATTGGGTGCATTTATAAAAAAATAAGCGGCAGCAAAAAATAAAAACAGGCTGTAATACAACAGGTCTTTTCTCCGGACAATAAAATACAAAACACCAAAAAATATTGACTGGAATGTTAAAACACCCTGAAAAAAAAGATAGAACATTTCTATCGCAGCGTTTTGCATTATTACAGATTTTTTTAAAGTATACTCCAATGCCGTTTAGTTAACAGACTTCAAGTGGCGGGTGAGGACACCCGCCACGGCTGACCGCCCGGGTTGGTGTCCTCACCAACCTCTTAACAAAACGGCATTGGAGTATACTCTTGTATATTAAATGGAACTAAAACTCATTTGTTGATATTTCATTTGCTTTACGGGAAAGGATGTAAAGGAACTGGTTAATGTCTTTTATCCTTGAAAATTAGTTAATTATAGGGCATACTCCGATACCTGAAGTATTATATATTTTTTAGCTTCAACTAATATACTTATTTTTTTTCATAAGTGTTATCTTAAAAAAACTTTGAATTAGTTTAATCAAAAAACTTCCATCACAAAAAATCTTATTACTTTAATTTCTGATTTTTGACTATTTTGTATCCAACTTTAATTTTATGATCAACATTATTATTCCCTTAGACTTTTCGCAAACCTCTTTTAATGCTGCACACTATGCAGCCAACATGTACCAGGGCAGGGCCGACGTAACCCTTATTTTATACCATTATTACACCCATGGTGAAGATACAGAAACAGCTAAAGAATATTTAGACAGCCTGCAGGAAGAACTGAGCAGGAAGGGATGTTTAGTGGAAACAGAGCTGGAATCAGGTGAAAAATTTATAGACAGCCTGGCGGCATTTGCACATGTAAAAAGAGCCTATATGGTGGTGATGGGCCTTACCGGCAGAACACCAATGGCGCAGCGTTTTTCTGGCAGCAATACGTTGCTGATGAGTGAAAAAGAAATTTGCCCCGTTTTAATCATCCCTGAAAATGTTACGTTTAATGGTTTTAAAAATGCCCTGATCACTTCTGAACTGAAGTATGTGGAAGAAACACCCTGCCTGCTGACTGTAAAAAGGGTATTAGAATATTTTAAACCGGCATTGCACATTTTAAATGTTGACCCCAAGCATTATCTTGAGCTGACGGAAGAATACAAAGAATCAAAAGATAAAATGGAAGAATTAATGAAGGAATTTGACCCTGCATTTTACTTTATGGATTTGTATGATTTTCATGAGTCGGTGGATACATTTGCAACAGATAATGATATTGACCTGATCATCATTGCGCCTAAATATCATGACTTTTTTGGTAAGCTGTTTAAAACACTGCACACAAAAAAATTGATCTATCACACCAAAGTGCCTGTATTGGCAGTGCATGAATAATTGAATTATTACTTAAAGAAAGCGCCCCCTGCCAAATTCCAGGGGGCTCTTTCTTTAAAATCACTAAGCAATATTTTGGTAAGCAGATTTCATGTGCCGCTTGTTTAAAATATATCATTTACTTTTTTGCATCAGCTTTACTGATGACTGCTATCATTTTCCCTGTAACACACTTTCATAACTTTACAGAATAAATATGGCAATGTTATTGAAGGAAAATATAAGGAATCATATGCCAATGCCGTTTGGTTAACATACTTCAATTGGCGGGTGGCCCCCCCACGGCTGACCGACGGGGTTAGTGCCCTCACCAACCCCTAACTAAACGGCATTGAATGATATGCGGTTTACCTCCAAAAAATGCGACAATGAAAAATTACTCTTTATTGTGTTTACTGATTTTTGTAATTGCATCCTGCAATACAAAAAAATCTGAAGAAAAAACTGCGGATACAGATTCAATAGCAGCCACTGCTGAAGGAGATACTGCTGCTGTAAAAAAAGAAAGTCATTATTTTTGGTCTTCAGAGTTTGATTCCAAAGAAATGGTAATGACAAGAGTACGGTCACTGCCGGATGATTCATTAACCGCTGCTAATATTATTCAATTACAGAATGACCTGTACCCTGAGATCCAAGTTCGGTTAGACAGACTTTCTAATGATACCATATTTGTAAATATTCCTAATAGTAATTACCTGACCCAACAGGCAGGATCAAGTGGCCCAGAGGGTTACTTTGCTGAACTTACTTATAATCTGACCGAGTTGAAAGATATCAATTATGTAGATATCAGGTTTAAAAAAGGAGACCATGCCGAACCGGGAACTTTTTCCAGAACTGATTTTGCAAAAGGGCCCTAACCTGCCAGCATTTATTAATGCGGCTTAAATGCAGGATCATCAAACAAACCCTGCCTGAATTTATAATACCTGCCATCATTATAATTTTTCCAGTAACGATGCCCTTCAAGATCATAATATAATCTTCCATCAACGGATTTCTGGGCACCCCGGTCGTCAACCGTAATTACATTTGGTACCGGTGTATTAACGACTTTCTTTACCACCTTCTTTTTAGCTGCCGGTTTTGCGCTTTCCGGCATATCCGTTACAGTTATTTCTGTTTGGGGCTGGTGTTTTTTACTGCAGCTGGTTATTGATAAGAACAATACAATTAATAAAAATGCTGGAAGCTTTACATGCATCGCTTTTCTTTACAATATCCATTTCAATTTTCTTACCAGAAAATGTTGAGGGGGCACTACTGGTAAAAATAATGGATAATATATCAGTTGGGTAAAAATTTCCCCAGCTTAATATTTGTCATTATGGCTATAATGATAAGTCCCAATAACCGGATAGTTATTGGGACTTATAAACAAACTTGATATCAACTACCTGTAGTAACCTAACTATTTATTTTACAAACTGAATTACTTTTCTTTCATTGAGAGTTTCAGTAATTAATGAGTACACACCACGTGGCAGGTTGTATGCCGGAAGGCTGATCTGTCCGTTTACAGCCGGAAGCTGGTTAGTGTATAATTTTTTTCCATTCAGGTCAACTATAGAAAGCTGTACATTTCCGGTAATACCAGATAAAACTACTTTTATATTTTCTGATACCGGGTTGCTCAGCAACTTCACGTTCCACTTACCGTTGCCTTTCAGTTTTAATGCAATAACCGGGCTTACGGATGATTTACCATCAATATCTGTAGCAAGCAAACGGTAGTAAACAATACTTTTTCCGCTATTGATAACACCTGCATCAATAAACGAGTAAGACTTACCGGTAGCCGAGTTTCCTAAAGCTCCTACTGTTCCGATATTTTCAAAATTAAGTGCATCAAAACTCCGCTGTATCGTATAATCTTTACTATTTATTTCCTGTGATGTATGCCAGTTTAGAATGGCATCGGCAGACTTAGGTACCACTGTAAAATCAACCAGTTTTACCGGAACCGGAGTAAAAGTACCATCTACAGCATACAGGTCTTTTTCAATAGCATCACCATTATTTGCCCCAAATATGACTTTCCCATTAACAATAAAAAAGTCAAGTTGTGTATCCGATCCAGTTGTTCCAGTTACAATATCTGCCACCATGCTGGTCCCACCCGGCGTACCATCACTTTTCCAAAGCTCTACCCCATTTGTTGTATTATCACCGGGGAAGTACAATGCACTGGAAGTATAAGTATAAGAAATATTAGAGGCAGGAATGCCGTCAGGTATACCAGTATTAATATCCGTTACCATTTGTGTATTGGCAAGTGTACCATCAGATATCCATAATTCCCTGCCTTCTGCCGCAGTTTTGGCTATAAAGAAAAATTTATTCCCCTGAAATAAAACCTGGGGAATTTCCTGGGATACCGAGGTTATTAAATTGTAATTGTAAGCTGGAAACAAAATAGGTACTTCTCCACCATCAAAACTCTTAAACAATTTTGTATTAGCCGGAGTTCCATCACTTTCCCAAAGTTCAAAACGGGTTCCGAGATCTGTAACAGGAAAAATAAACTTACCGGGAAGATTAATTGCTCCGGTAAGAAATATCAAAGATGGTGTTACGGATAGCCCGGGGATTATATCTTTTAAAGGAGAAACATTTGTTCCATCTGTTTTAAATACCTTACCGGTACTTGTTCCGTCGAAAGCATTAAAGTAAGCATTGTTATTAAAGCTGTGAAACAAATTGAATATAGGTTGGTTAAAGCCAGGAAAGAATTCATACCCTGTTGAACTGCCAGGACCAGGGTTAATATCGTCAAGTAACTGGGTTCCACCAGTGGTGCCATTTGTTACCCATATTTCTTCTCCATTGGTTACATCTTTAGCAAAGAATACAACAGTACCGTTAATAGTATAGAAAGATCTTGGATTGGAGGAGTCTGCACCAGCATTCGCTGTATTGATATCCTTCAACATAGCAGTACCGCCACCTGTACCATCAGATTTCCATAATTCCACGCCGTTGGAAGGGGTGCTGGCTGCAAATAAAAGGTAGGTTCCGTTTGAAAAAAGTTCATAATTATTCACATCATTACTACCTGCAGTGCCTGGAACAATATCCTTTACCAATGTGGTTCCTGCCAGGGTACCATTGGTTCTCCAGAGCTCCCTGCCTTCTGCAGCGGTTACTGCTGTAAAATAAAGAAACCCATTGAGTATAACAGAATTGCCGTCGGGGTCAGAACTGGCTGCACCTGTATTGATATCTTTTAACAGCTTGGTACCAGCGACGGTACCATCGGTAATATATACCTCGGTACCGGTGGCAACTGTGGCCCCTGCAAAAATAAATGTACCATTAAAAAATGCAGTACTGCCCATTGATTCCACAAGTGTAATATCTGCAGATAGCTGTATAGTGCCTGCCAGGGTACCATCCGTAACCCAAACTGTTTGATCTTCTTGAGAACTAAAAATGGTTTTTGTATTACTAAGTGGATACTCTAATTCCAAACTTTTGTTTGAATTGATCTGGGTAACCTGGGCCTGCAATCCTATTACGCCAAATACTGTAAATAGTGGTAGTAGAAATTTCTTCTTCATGAGCTAAGTTTTAATTTTTATGTTGATTACAAAAATACCTTTGGAATTTATTTATGTTTATCACATAAATATGCTTTTTTAAAGCGATAAGAATAAAGGATTTGTAAGGTTTATACCATGGATAATACTAATTGTTATTACCTGGTATGAGGAGTTTCATTTGAATATTTAATTTCTCTATATGCTTGCTGAATAGCTGCCTTCAAATTTCCAACTTCAATAAAATGCAGAAGGGATATAAATGTAATTCATTTCTTTTACATTTTTATAACACTTTGATAAATATCACGGTTAAATTAATAAATAATTTCACTGAAATACAACAGCAATTCAGGCAGGCCGAAAATGTTTTTTTTAACAGGAAATAATAAAAATTTGATCGGTAATATCCTGTATACTTTTTAGTTAGTGATTACAAATTTCTCTACCCCGTTTTTATTATTGCCATTCCATTTCAGAAAATAGGTTCCGGGTAAAAGCTGGTTGGTTTCAATTTGTTTACTGTTCGCAAACCGATAGCTGCTCATTAACCTTCCGTTACTATCCGTAATGATATATTCAGCACTTTCCTTAAATCCCGGCTGTACATAGAACAACTGCCCCTTTTGCAGTATTGTTGGATACAATTTAACCGAAGCTACCAGTGTTTGCTGCTGAACATTTAGCATCCGGAGTGCTGTTACTTTTATATTGAATACATCTTTTATACAACCAGGGCCATCTGCTTCCGTATAGTTTGTATTAACAGTAGGGGCTACAATAATAGACCGGCTGGTGGCACCTGTTGACCATTTGTAAGTTCCAGTCCGGGAAGGCCACAGCGTACTGCTGCTGCCAGAAGTCAAATTAACAGAATTGGTTTTACTCACATTTTTAATGATCGTAAAATTATCCCTTTTCACCCCATCACTCCCAATCCATTTTGCTGCCAGACGGTTATTCTCCACTTCAATATAAAGTGCTCCGCCGTTGGAGGCATTAGAGTAATACATAGCATTATGCGGATAACCACCAGACGTACCACCAACTTGACCGGCAGATCCTATCAGGGCATATACAATACCATTGCGCACTGCAGCAGTATTTTTTATATACACACAGGAATTTGTGGTGCTATCATACTTGCCACTGGAAGTACTAAAAGCATTACTTGCAAGACTAAATGTACTCTCCAATCCATAATGTCCATTGATCAGAAAACTTCTTTCATAAGCATGACTGTGACCATTTAATACCAGGTCCACTTTATACCTTTCCAGGATGGGCACAATCCGCTGACGCATATTGATCAGTTCTGTTTCTGTATCACTATTATGAGACCCCTTGGTATAGGGCGGGTGATGAAAGTAAACAACGGTCCATAGCTGCGTATTTGCAGCCAGGTCTTTCTTTAACCATAATGCCTGTTTGCCTGCTGTGTCGTATAACCTCGTATTGCCTGTCTCCCATCCATAAGAATCCAATGCTACAAAATGTATATTGCCATAATTGTAAGAATAATATGCTTCTGTAGAAGAAGCCACTCCTCCAGCCTGCGCATTCGTTGGTAATGTAAATATGCTGTAATATGGAACCGCATGATCTGCCTGCCGTGCAGCATTATTAGCATAATCATGATTGCCAGGTGCTGGCCATAACACATGGTTCTTAGTTAAGCTACCCTGGTAAATATTAAAAAAGTTAGTTTGGTATTCAACATCTGTTCCGGCATTGTATGCATTGTCTCCAAGCAGGAGCCAGGCATCAGTATAATTTGTGCCATTAAATTTTTGCCAGGCATTGCGAACGTTTCCCTGATTGGTTGAATTATTACCCATATCCCCCATTGCCAATATTCTTATTTTTTGTGTACTGCCAACCACCGGCATGGTTTTAAAATAATTATTGGCATCTCCCTGAAGAGTTTGCACAGTAGAGCCAATGCTATAATAGTAACGGGTATTTGCAGTAAGTGCTGTAAGGTTTACAATATGATCTTTTGTAAGAACAGCATCAATAAAGGATTGGGTTAAACTACCTGCAACTGTTCCATAAGTTATTTTACTATTGGTAGCTACGCTAGTTCTCCAGCGAATGACAATACTTGTTTGCAATGCCATATTCATGTAGGGCCCACGTACTAATGAAGCAGTGATATTAGTGGCCAGCAGCTCCATATCAAAAGAAAGATCAGTAGTGGCAACAAGGTCCTGGTGTATTTCAACAGCAATTACATTGGTCCCTTTTTTTAATTGGGAAATAGTTAATGTTTTTAGTTGGGCAGTGTTACCATCATCGCTGGCTGCTGCAGTTGCTAATGTAGTATAACTGATAGTACCAGTGGGCATATTACTTCTGAACACTTCTGTTCCATTAATGTATACCACGGCGCCATCATCTCTTTTCAGGTTGATAGTATATCCATTAAACATGGTGGTATCCGCTATGGTTATTGTTTTGCGGAAATAAGAAGTGATGTACTTATTGCTGGCATTGGCTCCATAACTTACAATCGTCTTTTCGTCACTATCTCCGTATCCTAATTGTGCAGTCCCAGTGGACCAGGTGGCATCACTAAAACTAACTGCTCTCCAGGCAGTTCCCTGGTTAGAGCCGTTACATAAATATTTCCATGCAGATCTGTAAGGAATAAGTTTGGTTTGACCATTAGCGGCATAGCATAGCACTACTGCTAACGATATCAACAGATATGTCTTTCTCATAAAAAATAAAATGCCGGGGTCTTGTGGTCTTATTATTTGTTCAAAAGTATTCCTCGGGCATTATGGCTATATGATGCTAATCTTATCTTAGCATTATGTTTTGAGAGGGATATGAATTTTTCGCAAACAGGATGCAAAACCTATGCCATCACTCAATAAATCAGATCATAAATTGATTATTAAAAAAAATAATTTAAAGTTGTACTACTCAACAACAAAATCAATGATAGCCATTATTCAAAATTATTTTACAACGTGTTTAAAGACAATAAATGAGTACCCGGCAAGCTTTGTAAGAAAATATTGAACTACCCAAAGACAAATAATTATCTTCCTGTTTTAAAAAAATGAATGAATGAAAAAACAATTTTCCCTGGCGATAATTTTATTGATTTCAATTACTGGCCACACTCAAACACTTTCTAAAATAGAAAAGCAGGTACTGAAAAATATAGAAGTATCCATGCCTGCCACTATCCAGTTACTGAAAGAATCAGTCGATATTAACAGCGGCACCTTTAATACAGCAGGTGTAAAGAAAGTAGGCGAAATGTATGGAAAAGAACTTGCGGCGATGGGTTTTACTATTGAATGGATTGCCATGCCGGATTCATTAAAACGGGCTGGGCACCTGGTGGCATACCGCAAGGGAAAGAAAGGGAAAAAACTTTTTTTGATCGGACACCTGGATACGGTATTTGAACCGGATATGCCTTCCAATCCTTTTACCATGCTGAACGACAGTACAGCAACAGGCCAGGGAGTGAATGATATGAAAGGTGGGATTTACTGGTAATTGCTGCACTAAAAGCATTGCACAAACAGGGCTTGCTGGATGAAACTACCATCACAGTATATTTTACTGGTGATGAAGAAAACGCAGCTGACCCACGTGAGATAAGCCGTGGCGATTTTATTGAAAGAGCAAAGCAACATGATATTGCACTGGCATTTGAAGGTGCCGTTGGCTTGAATACTGTGGCTACTGCCCGCCGTGGTGCCAGCGGCTGGAAGCTAATGGTGGAAGGCAAACAGGCGCATTCATCAGGCGTGTTTGGTAAAGCTGGATACGGTGCTATTTATGAGGCCGCAAGGATCATCAATACTTTCAGGGAAAAATTAAGCAGCCAACAATACCTCACATTTAATCCAGGTTTATTTATCGGTGGATCTGAAGTGAGTTATGATGATGCTACACAAAAAGGAAGTACGTCAGGAAAAACCAATATTATTTCACCTGAGACAGTTGTAATACCATTTAGACATTAAAAACAGACTTAAATGTTTGTTTATAAAATTGGTTTCCACAAATCGATTTTATAGTACCGTTATTAATTTGGTTAGTA
>JAYWII010000045.1:0-14079 GCA_043788995.1 Chitinophagaceae bacterium
CCATCAATCAACTCTTTCAACAAACTCAATTACAATATTTCAAAGAACTAAATCATAACCAATTGAATATGTTCGACTAATAACGCTACGCTAATGAAGTAAACTATGAACTAACGGACGAATATCTTAAGGACGAACCAGGACAGGAAAAAGAATTACTTGAACACCTATCTAAAAAATTGAACAAGGATATTGAAAGCGTCAAAGGATGGGTTGAAAGTGTATCCTGCAATAAAAGGATAGCGTCTTAGGCATCCCGGCTTTAATTCAGGTAAAATTCTTAGTCAGATAGTTGCAGGATTATTTATAAATATCCGTAGAGGATAAGTACAACGGTAGTAGGCTAAAAAGGATTCGAAATTAAAAATTAACTACTGGGAAATAGTATGTATAAAAAAGAGGTTTTGACAAAAGCCAAAACCTCTTTGTCTCTTTGTTTTTTACTGGTTGCATATTACTGCAAAAAAATGGTTGATTGTGTTCCAAGATATTTCACCTGAACTGTATCATCACGCTGAGAACATATTTGTTAATTCAATTTAAATGCCAATTTTAATTCAGTATACTTTTAAACGAATAAGGAAAAATATCGTAACTATTATTCCACAGTTGGGAAAATATCTCATCTCCTTATTTAGAAAATCAGCGGAGCTTTTGTCTTTTATTCTTTTTTAATTTCATCTGCTGTTGTTTCAGTAGTGAGTTTTTTTATGGTAAGTCTTATTATTTGAAACAGCCCCATATATAAATTCGCTACCCAAACAAGTCCAAAGCCGGCAAGGATGTATCCTTTCCAGTCTTCCATTAATAATTTAAACCCGGTAAAGGCAAGCGCCAGTGCAGTGATGTAATGACTGAAACAATATTCGCAGGTAAACAAATAAAAAAATTTCCTGGTGAACAGGTGTTTACTCTCTTTGCTGCATTTAACACAAAATAATTTGGCTTCTTTAAATATCTCCTCATGCGTAATGGTCCATGAAACAGCAGACACCGGCAGGGCAAGCAAGAACAACCATTGTATTTGTGAAATAATATCCATACTGCTGGTGAGTATAATTTTATGCCGATAAAAGTGCGGCTTATTATAAAGTGTAAACAGCTGCATTAAAACTTTTCTAATACTTGCAAAATGATTAGGATACTTATTCCATTTGGCAACGGTTCATTTTTAAACTTTTATATACTACTCCTGTTCCGTTGATTCCGCCAGCAATCCATCCAGCAGTAAAGTCCATTGCAATGATGAGAGGCCGGCAAGGGCACCTGCAGCTACAATTGAATTGCGCATTTTATCCGGCAGGTTCACACCTTTTAAGTTGGGGATTTCATTTCGTCCGTGATAAGAAGTGGTAACCGTTTTATCTTTTCGTTTTACGATAAATGTAGAAGTGGCTTTGTCTTTAAAAAAATGCGCTGCAGGCCCAGTTTCGTCACTATCTGGATTGGCGCAGGGCCTCACGGTGATGCTGAAGCTTGCATCTGCATCCACATCAAAATTATCATCCAGGCTTTCTACTATTACCCAATCAAAACCATCACCGCTTTTGGGCCCGGGACCAGGGATATCAATTTTGATAAAATCGTTCAATTCTGCAGCCGCAATGCCGTCATCACTTACTGCCTTTACCAACTGAAAAGAAGCGCCTGTAAAGCCGGGTAATTTTTCCCAGGCATCAGGGTGAAGCAAGGCTGTTCGGGCTGCTTCAAAAATAACAGCAGCAGTTGCTGTTGATTTGGCTTCCACTGATCTTTGAATGTCCAGCGGCTTGCCTTCCAGGTTATCCGGAACTATTCCATAAGGTATGTTGTATGTTTCATTTTCCATAACAAATATTTTAAGGTTATCAAGTGTTGATTACTTAAATCATGCCATTAAAAAGATTACTATAAAAAGTGGGGATATTAATCGTTTAGTATTTAGTAATGCATTGTTACTGTATTATTGGTTTAGAAGGTTTAGAAGGTTTAGCCGGTTTAGGGGATTTAGGGGGTTTAGAAATGTATAAGATCAGATGATCAGGCAAATAACTTTCGGCACTCACCATCATTCAAATGACTTAATAATTTTTGCAAGATCAATTCCTTTTCCCAATACGGGTTTAAAAATATCCCCCTCGCTTTTTATTCTGTCCACAGCATTGTAAATAGTAAAGTCACTCATTTTTAAACCTTTCTTTACTTCCGCCCAATGCAGTGGCATAGATACTGTGGCACGGGGCTTGGGCCGCAGTGAATATGGAGCAGAAACAGTTGCCTGCGAACGGTTCTGTAAAAAGTCAATATACATTTTTCCACTCCTGGCTTTTACTACTCTTTCAATGCTGGTGAACTTTGGCAATTGTTGGTGGACTAGCGTTGCAATAACCCTGGCGAATTGTTTCGATTGGTCGTACGTATATTTTGCCCCCAGCGGAATATAAATATGTATACCTGTGGAGCCACTTGTTTTGGCATAACCTTTTACACCCATACTCTCCAGTATATCTTTTGTTACCAGCGCTGCTTCAATTACTTGGTCAAAAGTATTTTTTGCAGGATCTAAATCAATGATGCACCAGTCAGGATAATCTTGTGACTTTACACGGCTGTGCCAGGGGTTCATTTCTATACAACCCAATGATGCCATATACAATAAGCTTGCTTCATCTTTAGCCACCAGGTAATTCCTGTCCCTGTCATCAGCATCGCTGTTGTATAAAAAAGTTTCCACCCAGGCAGGTGCTTTACCGGTAACATCTTTAAAATAAAAACTTTCGCCTTCTATACCATCAGGATGACGGTTCATTGATTGCGGACGGTCTTTTAAATAAGGTAAAATATAGGACGCCACCTGGTAATAATAATTGAGCATATCCCGTTTGCTGATCTTTTGTTTGGGCCAGTAAATTTTACTCAGGTTTGTAAATTTTAATTCATGCCTATTGATCTTTCTTACCTGGGTTTCGTCTGTTGGATTCAGTAAAGTTTTTCGTTCACTTTTTCCTGCAGGTTGTATCATTTTTTTTTCTCTTGCAGCACCGGTTTCTTTTACTAACTTTTTGGTTGATTTCACTTTTTCCATTATCACTTCTGTTGCTTTTTTATCTGTACGCATACCATCAAAGGAAGGATGCCGCATCACTCCATCGGATGTCATTTCTGTATAGCTTACTTCGCAAACCAATTGCGGCTTTAACCAGGCGGCTGTAGCATGTGGAGGATCCGGCCGGAAACGGGATGGCTTATTGATATCCGGCAATGTTTTAAAAGGAGGCTTATTTACTATCAGCGGTTTAAATTTTTTCATCAGTTCCTGCTGTGTTGCAGCATTAAAGCCGGCACCTACTTTTCCGGTATAAATCAGCTCATCATTTTCAAAAACACCCACCAGTAATGCACTGAATAATTTAGTGGTATCCTCATTCCGGGTGAAGCCGCCAATCACCATTTCCTGTCTTTTACCGGCTTTTATTTTCAGCCATTCTTTAGAGCGGCCACCGGAATAATATAAACTGTTTTCTTTTTTTGCAATAATACCTTCCAGTCCCATTTTTTTCGCTGTTTCAAAAAAGGTTATTCCTGATTCTTCAAATGCTTCACTTATTTTAATAATGCCATCGACGGGAAGTTGAGTATTCAGGATTTTTCTTCTTCCTGTTAACGGCATTTGTGTAAGATCTTTGCCATCCAACCACAAAATGTCAAATACATAATAAAACAATTCGCCATCTGCTTCACTCCGCCAGTTTTGCAGCGCACCAAAATTGGATATGCCATTCTCATTTAACACCACCACTTCCCCATCTACCACCGCATTGATGTTCCACTCTTGTAATGCTTTTGTTACCGGGTAAAATTTTTCATTAAACGATTGATCGTTTCTTGATTTTAATTCCACCTTTTCTTTGTTCATTAATGCCACCGCACGGTAACCATCCCATTTAATTTCATACAACCATCCATTTTCTTCAAATGGCTGATCAACCAGGGTTGCAAGCATGGGTTTTTGCTGAACAGGGAAGGATGTTTTTGGAGCACTGTTTAAAATACCTGCAATTACTGAATCAGTCAATGCTTTTTTTTTAATCTTTGATTTTTTTAAAACAACTTTTACAGGTACTCCGGTATTTTTCTTTGCAGTGCTGTTTTTATGGAAGCTGCTTTTACATCTTTTCGTTTATTAAGTGTTGTTTCTTTTTTACTTACACTGTTTGCTTCCTTCACCCGTTTTGATCCGTAAAAATTGCTAGTGGTTTTTTCTACCTGTGCCAGCGTTTTTTTTGAAATCACTGATTTATCTTTCAGGGTTATGTCTGCTGCAGAAGCGTACTGATCTTTCACCTTAAATAACAGCCAGCCATTTTCGCCACGGCCATCTGCTTTCACCAAAGCATATTCCCCCTTCAGTTTTTTTCCTTTCAGATTAATTTTTAATTTACCCTGGTGAAGCTGTGAACGCAGGTATTTATCTCTTTCCTTTTTATTACCTGATACCATTTCAGCAGGCTCATAAAATCCTTCATCCCACACAATCACTGTTCCGGCGCCATATCCGCTGGGTATGATGCCTTCAAAATTCCGGTAGTCATACGGATGGTCTTCTACCATCATCGCCAAACGTTTGACATTGGGATCAGTGGAAGGCCCTTTTGGAACCGCCCAGCTTTTTAATACCCCTTCCATCTCCAATCTGAAATCATAATGCAAATGAGACGCATCGTGTTTTTGTATCACAAAGCGCAATTGATCACTATCTGCCTTCCCCCGGTTGGTTCAGGGCTTTGCTTAAAATCCCGTTTTGCTTTGTACTTTGTGAGCGCCATAAATACTACTTTTATTTTTTAAGATGCTTTGGCTACTACGACTGTTTGATTTTAGATAGGTGCTTCAGTTAATTTCCTATTGTGCTATTCACCGAATAAAAAAAGGATTAGATCAACAACCAATATCACCCCTTGGGGGTTGGATTATAGTTTTTGGACCATTATCTATAATAATAACATCCCTTCGGGATTTCAAGCCTGAAGGGCTGGTATAATTATAGCAAAAGCATGCAATAGTACAAGCTAAAACCCCGAAGGGGGTGATATCAAATATTTATTTGCTTAGCCTAACGATATTTCAGGTTGTATATGGTAGAAAATATTTCATGGCAACAACAGAGGAATGAATAAAAGTGATCAGAAAAAAACAGCAAGCCCGGAACTGATATTTAATTTTCGGGACTGGCATTTTTAATAGAATCTTTCATTCTTTTTTCTTCTGCCTTTGCCTCCTTTTTAAAAAACCCACGAAGCAAGAAATTATGCTGCATGGCTTCCATATTTTTATCCAGTTTTTTGGTTCCTTCCTGCAGATTAACCAACGTATTTTGAATATTGGCTGCGGCAGCTTCATCATTTAATAACACCCCTACAGCACTCTTACTACTATTCAATTTTGCGGTGGTGTTGTTTAAATTTTCCACCATTGCATTGGCACTCAGCGATACCTGGTTCAGTTGTGCAACAGTTGATTTTAAGGAAGCAACAATGGTAGTATCCGTTGCAATATCATTCAGTAAATAACCTTTGTTGTTTAGTTTTTTTGAGAATTCTGACAGGTTGGATGTAAGCACCTGTGCATTGTTTCCTGCCCTGTTTAATGATACCATTGCTGTTTGCAAACTGTTGCTGATCGTTTGGTCAGTCAGCAATTTTCCAATGGTGCCTTTGCCTTCCGCCAGCGCTTTGCTCACTGCTTTTAAGTTGTTGGTAATTTCCAGCAGGTTTTTGTTGTTGCCGTGCAGTGTAGCCATCATCTCTTCTGTACCAATACCGTTTTCCACCAGCAATGTATGCCCGGTCTCAATCTCCGGCGAGGTATCAGAACCGCCATACAGCACCAAAATTTTATTCCCGATCAATCCATCAGTGCTCAATTTTACTTTGGTATCCTTCCGGATTTTTTGCTGCACATCTTCCTCAATGGAAAAACTTACCAGCACACCATGTTCAATAAAACTCACTTTTTTTACCACACCTATTTTTACGCCGGCATACCAAACATTGCTGCCCTTTGCCAGTCCATTTACATCAGCAAAAACTGCATTGGCTATCATCGTTTTTTTGAACGATTTATCTTTGCCTCCAATGATAAAAACACCAGCCAGTAAAATACCGATGCCAACAATAACAAATATGCCTGTAAGCACTGCGTTGATCCCTTTTATATTTCTCATGTGTATTTATATAAAATTATAATCGTAAAAACTTTTTATTCTTTCATCATCCGTATCAAACACTTCTTCAAACGTTCCCTGCTTTTGCACCACGCCATCAAACATCATCAGTAGCCGGTCGCCGGTTGTTTTTGCACATACCAGATCGTGTGTGATGATGATAGATGACACACCCAAATCTGTGTTGATACTCCTGATCAGGTTATTGATCTCAATACTTGAAATCGGGTCCAGACCTGCCGTCGGTTCATCATACAGCATTATTTCGGGCTGCAGCACCAATGTTCTTGCAATACCGATTCTTTTCTTTTGGCCTCCGGACAATTCCGCCGGGTACTGGTCTTTGCTTTTTAACAGCGATACCGCATTCAGCATTTCATCCACCTTTGCATTTACTTCCTTTTTAGTAAGCTGCTTAAAGTTCCGCATCAATGGAAAGGCGATATTTTCTTTTACCGTCATGCTGTCGTACAATGCACTCAACTGGAAAGAGAAACCCACTTTTAATCTTAGCTGTTCCAGCCGCCTGCTGTTTAATTTTTTTACATCTTCCCCTAAAACAATCACTGCGCCTTCGTCCTGTGTGAGGAGGCCGCAAATGATTTTTATCAAAACCGATTTTCCTGTTCCCGACCTGCCCAGCACTACCACATTTTCTCCCCTCTCCACTTCCAGGTCCACACCCCTCAGCACATTGTTATTGCCAAAAGATTTATAGAGTCCTTTGATATCAATCACTATTTCTTTTCCTGTTGTTCCGTTGGTTTGCATGGTTTAATTTTTTGTTACCTGAACCAGCCTATTATCTGTACGATCATCAGTTCTTCAATAAAAATTAAATACATGGAAGTAACCACTGCTGCGTTGGCCGCCCTGCCTACACCCTCTGTACCCCTGGTGGTGTTAAATCCTTTATAACAGGCAACCATTGCAATCGTAAAACCAAAAACAACTGCCTTTAATACGGATGCTTTAAGGTCAAGAAAATTAATCTTGTCAAATGCATTGGTGACAAATGTTGCAAGGCTGGTATGTTCATTGGCACTGATGTTCAGGTAGGAACCCATTAAGGCAACAAAGGAAGTGTACAGCATCAGCAAAGGCATCATCAATATACAGGCGCTCACTCTTGTAAACACTAAATATTTATACGGCTTAGATGCTGAAACATCCATTGCCTCGATCTGCTCTGTCACTTTCATGGCCCCCAGTTCTGCCCCGATGCTGGACCCCACTTTGCCGGCACAGATCAAAGCGGTAACCAATGGTGCAAGTGCTTTAAATACCGCAATACCAATCAGGGATGGCAACCAGGAGGTAGCGCCAAAGTCACTCAAAGATGGCCGGGATTGTTTGGTAAATACGATGCCGATAATAAAACCAGTAAGTGAGATAAGCGGAAGCGAATCGCAACCAATCTTATAACACTGCCTTACAATTTCCCCAAATTCGTATGGTGGCCGGAAGAGTTCAACAAAATAGTTCAACACAAAGCGAAAGGTTTTTGCGGCGTTCACAAAAAAACCATCTATTCTCTTTGACAGATAATATTTCTCTTTCGGGTTGGTTATAATTTCCATTGTTGTTAGCGGCTTTCAATTGTAAATTGTGCAGGGCAATTATTAAAAAATTCTGTGTTAAAAGTTATTGACGGTGATTTTAATGCTTTACTAACATGCAGAATAAATAATCTTTAACCACATCTATAGAATTGAACTTCATGTGAAGATCAAAAACTGATTCAACCTACAGCATTGATTATAGATAGTTTTGCAATGCCTGTGCCAAATTCAGTAATTATTTGTTGTGGAACTTTTGCCTCATAAATTACTCACCGGTTAAATTTCCAGCCTTACATTTTCAGTTTGAAGCTGGCGTATTTATTTTAAAGTTTTCAGTTGCATATTTCAAATATTAATGCAATGGTAATTTTTACGAAATCCTTTGTAAGAATAATTTTAAAAATTTGCTAATAACTGTAGAGACAAATTCACAAAAGCCTAAGAAGTCCAATTTAATGCGGAAGATGTAGCAAAAAATCCCCATGACCCTATTCTAAACATGCTATAAAAGCACGTGAATAAGCAGTTAAAATTTTGGTATCAATGTTGAATAGTTAGATTTTTAACAGAATTGATTGAAATCTTTTAATTAAAAATAAGTTGATACTTTTTTATATCACTCATTGAACAGTACCTGAATTATTACCTGTTTTTTAAAAACTATATCAACTTCCTTTAGATAAAGAATACTTGATTTCTTTGCAACCTGTAAAATTGAATTTCCAGCCATTTTTACACCACTAAAATTGTATTGCTTAATACAATTAAGTGTTATTTATTATTTAATTAAAAAACATAAGTATGAGAAAAATTGCAATGACAATTGTGGTGTTATTCTGCACCACAGTTACTTTACTTGCGCAGGGAATCATCAGGGGCCAGGTTACAGATTCATCTGGTGCAGCGCTACCGGGGGCATCTGTTAAAGTAAAGGGAACATCCAGGGGTACAACCACCGCAAATGATGGTTCATTTTCTATCCAGTCAGATACCGATCTTTCATTGGAAATTTCAGGTACTGGTTTCTTACCATCCACAGTAAAAGCTACTCTAGTCCAGGCCGTTACGGTAAGGCTTATTCCCAATTCAAAAAACTTAAGTGAAGTAATTGTAACAGCGCTGGGTATCAGCCGTTCTAAAAACACACTGCTTTATGCTGCACAAAAAGCAAATAAAGAAAAATAAATAACACAAGTTTTTCTCATGCAATTTGATTTACCAGGTTAATTTATGGCAATTTGTAAAAACGCCAGTTGGTTTGATAATCCTCTTTTATTGGCTGATCCAGTAAAATATTCCGCAACATTTCAATAGGCATAGAATTTTGCTGCATCACTGCATCATGAAATTGCTTTACTGTCATTTTCTTATCAGCAATTATTTCATTTCTCAATGCCATTATTTCTAAACCGCCGATCATATAACCCACCTGGTACAAAGGACTGTAACCACCGACAAAAGAACGCCTCACCTCTCCTTCTGCATTTGCCCTTTCATGACCAACCCGGTCCACTAAAAAATTAATGCATTGTTGCGGCGACCATTTCCCCATGTGATAATTCAATGAAAAAATAATTCTTGCACAGCGGTGCATGCGCCAGAACAACATTCCAATACGATCCTCAGGAGATTGAGGAAAGCCTTGGTTCCACAATGCCATTTCCCAGTACAATGCCCAGCCTTCTGTCCAGAATGGCGTATCATAATGCCGGTAAGTATTCACCCTTTCATTCATGAACTGCTGCAGGTAATGCCCGGCTATCAATTCATGATGTACAGTAGCCCTTGAAAAATGCGGATTGTTGCCACGCATGCTCATCATTCTTGCATCGTACTCCATCGTGTTGGTAGGGTAAGAAACAGCGAATTCTTCGCCACCATAAAAAAACGGATTGACCAATTGTTGTTTAGGGCTCATCATGGCTATCCGCCAGGTTTCCTCTGCCATTGGAGGAATAGTGATCAGGTCTTTTGATTTTAAAAATGCTACTGATTCATTGTACAATTTCACCATTGCCATAGGCTGCTCTCCTTCCGGAACATAACTTTGTTTTACTTTCTCCATTGCCTTTTTCCAGTCGGTTCCAAAACCCATTTCAGCGGTAGCTTTCAGCATCTCTTTATCGCACCAGGCAAATTCTTTGTTTGCTATTTGAATCAGTTCTTCCGGTGTGTAGGAGATCATTTCATATTTTAACTGGCGAACAATTTCATCCCTGCCGATTGGATAACCAAGTATGCCACTTGAATCTTTGTTGGGCGAATTTTTATCAGCACTAGCTTTGAATGCAGCACCATAAACATTTAATGAACTGTCCAAATTTTTATAAGTATCCGGAACCCACCAGCTAAAGGAAGGATCATAGCCATTGTAAAAGTCAAATACATTTTTTGCAGCAGCCTGCAGGCCGTAAATAATAATGGAAGCTCTGCGGCTATTGCTGACTGTTATGTTTTTTTCATCTGCAAGTTTTGCTTTCAGTTGCTGCAGTTGTTTGCTGATAGAAAAGAAATTAGCTGCTGTATTTTTGGCATTCACGGTACCACCCCGGCGGCGTGTTTTTTCCAACGCATAAATAGAATCTGCAAAAGGGAACCATTGCTGCACCGCTGCATATTCCTTCGCTTCTGTATTGGCCTGGAAAACGGCTTCATTCAAATCCCGTTTGAATAAAACATAATCTGCTTTGCAACCTTGTGGCAGCGAACTAAAACTGATCTTGTCTAACCTGCCGAGATAATCTTCTGCCAGCTTTTTATAGCGTTCTCTTTTTTCAGGAGAACCATCTACAATATAAACACGGTTTAATGCGGTAACATCTGCATAATAGTTTTGTATAATGTTGGGCATATCATTGCAGGGTACATAAGTGGCATTCATTTGTGCATGCAGAGATGATACTGCAACTGCAAGCAACACTGCAACGAAAATTAGTTTACGCATAGTAGATAATTAGTATTGTAAATTGATCAAATAATTATGAAAAACGTTCCGGGTCAAAAGCTTTAATATCAATGGATGTCTGCTGACCATTCACCAGTTCCGCAATTAATTTACCACTGGCCGGGCCAAGGCTTAAACCACTCATGGCGTGTCCTCCGGCGATGAATAAATTACTTATTTTTTTTGATGAGCCGATATAAGGAACCCCATCCGGTGTGCAGGGCCTGAAACCATACCACACATTTTTTTCTTCTGGCAAATTCAGTTGTACGTTAGAGAAATATTTAGGAATTGAATTAACAATACCTTCTACCCTTTTCATATTCACCCTGCTGTTAACCGGTGCTATCTCCATGGTGCCACCATAACGAATACCGCCATTCATAGGGGTTACAGCTACCCGTGCCTCACAAAAGATAGATGGAATATTTAGTTTTTTTGCAGAATTGTTTTGCATGAAGGAATATCCTTTACCCGGCATTAATGGAATAGATAATCCAACCATTTTTGTGAGCTGTGGCAACCAGGAACCTGCTGCCATCACTATTACATCTGCTTCAAAACTCCCCTTACTGGTAATCACTTTTTTTATAACATTCCCTTCTTTTATTATCTTATCAACAGGGCTGTTGATTTCAAATTTTACACCTGCATTTTTTAAATATTCAATCAGTTGAACAATGAGTTTATTAGGATACAAATGTGCATCGCAACGGTAATGTACAGCCCCTAAAATATCGAGGTTTATTTCTGGTTCCAGTGCCTGTGCCTGTTGTTTACTGAGCGGTTCTACATCCAAGCCCAGTGATTGTGCTTTGTGTGCAAGATGTATTTCTTCTTCGGCAACTTTCTCTGTTTTAAAATACATCATAATGCCTTTCTTCTCCAGGTCAAAATCAAAACCGGGTTTTACTGCCAACACTTCATACAATGATTTACTCAGGAGATTAATGTCACGAAGCGGAATAGCTGATTGCTCTACATTTTTTTCGGTGGCACTCTTTACAAATTTTAAGCCCCAGTTAATAAGATCAACATTCAACGAAGGTTTTACATAAAAAGGGCTCCTGCTGTTGAACATCCACTTGATGCCCTGTGATATCATCCCCGGCATTGCCAACGGAACAAAATGACTCGGCACTATCATGCCCAAATTACCATAAGAGCAACTGTCTGACAGATCGGTTTTGTCAATCAATGTTACATCCCAACCACTTTCTTTTAAATAGTATGCTGAACTTAAGCCAATTATTCCTCCGCCAATAACAACTGCTTTCATGATTTATGATGTAATGATTTGAATGATGATTTATATGATTCGTATGATTTGTATAATACCAGGAATGTATTATATTACCTGGAACCCAAATGCATAAGGATCATCTTCTTCATCAATGCTGATAGTATTATAACCGAAGATCCTTGCCCAGCCTTCTATACCGGGTTTGATGGCCGTTTTGCCTGCTACTGTTGTTTCTTCCTCTATCGTTCCGTTAAACTTTGACCCAATAATGCTTTCATGAATAAATACATCACCCTTTTTTAATTTACCTTTTGCATACCATTGTGCCATACGGGCTGAAGTGCCGGTGCCACATGGACTGCGGTCGATGGCTTTATCTCCATAAAACACTGCATTTCTTGCAGTAGAAGATTTATCCATCACCGCACCCGTCCATAAAATATGAGAGCATCCGTTGATGGTTGGGTTGTCCGGATGGACAAACTGATATTTTTCGTTTATGCGTTTGCGTAATTCCCTTGCCCAGGCAATTAATTTATCAGCGCTGTAATGTTCAATGCCTTTGAAATTTTTCTGCACATCTACAATGGCATAAAAATTACCCCCATAAGAAACATCAACCACCAACTCTCCCAACTCAGGACATTCTGCAGTTAGTTCTGTAGCTGCTAAATAAGAAGCTACATTGATCAGCTTTACACTCTTAATTTTTTTTCCTTCCTGTTTATAGCTGATCATTACCAGTCCTGCCGGGGCTTCCATGCGGATCATGCCGGGAGTTTTTGGTGTTATCAATCCTTCTTCAATGGCAATGGTAATAGTGCCAATCGTGCCATGACCACACATCGGTAAACAACCACTGGTTTCTATAAACAATACCGCTACATCATTGGCCGGATCATGTGGTGGATATAAAATACTTCCGCTCATCATGTCGTGACCACGGGGTTCAAACATCAGCCCCTTTCTTATCCAGTCGTATTCCTTTAAAAAATGCTGGCGCTTTTCACTCATATTGCTGCCTTGCAAAAAGGGTCCGCCGCCAGCAACTAACCTTACCGGGTTACCGCAAGTATGAGCATCAATACAAAAGAATTTTTTTGAAGACATCTTTGAATAAATAATTTTTAATGTTAGCTGTTTGTTGTTCTTACTGTTAGTTAATCTATTTTATTCTTATCATAAACATATACCAATTCCACTCCCATGTTTTGCCATTGTCATCAGACATTGCCTGGCTCCAAACAGGATTGTTTTTGTCCCGTGCATCCCAACGAAATACAACGATCACACTTTTGTCATTGAAAATATCTTTGGTAAAAAAGTGTCCAACATTATCTTCAAATGAACCTACTACCGGGGGATCTAACTTACCTTCATTTGAATCAGCCCAGTAAATACTCCACAGTTTTGTTTTTGGATTGAAAAGCCTTACGGTCATTCCTTCAAATGGCTGACCATCAAATGTCGCAAGAAAATTATCAATATTTCCTGTTCCATTGAGTACCCTGTACATTTCCTGTGTTGATTCGAATTCTATCCATTCAGTACAATTATTTAATCTTGATTTCAATTTTTTATTATGAAGATTCCACTTGCCTTCAAAAAATCAAAGTCGTGTTTTGAGGAAGCAGGTGTTGCTGTAATTTCTAACTCACCATTTTCATTAAAGTTTAATTTAGGTAAATCCAGCATTTCATTATTAGTCATAGATATTTTTTGTGCCCGTGTTAAATATTTCTCACTTTATCATTCAACTCCGTTTAGTTAGGGTGAAATATTATTTGACCCCTTCAGGGTCATTATAAAACCCTTGATTAACTCCGGGTTAAAACCCGGAGCTAATCACATTTACCTGCTTCCCAGTTGGAAGGAGCTGATCACATTTACTGCGTTGCAGTTGAAAGAACGATTAATCAAACGAAATTGCTTTATAATTGTTAAAATACTATTTTTTACAATGGCCACTAACCAACAAATAAACTTTTATAAAACAAAAGACTTTGCCGGAGACTGAACCTCATTGCCGTAACAGTACAAGGTCTCATGTATGAGAATGATACCTTTAAATTAAAGAAGGGTCCTGTAAAAGTGTAAATTGAAGGTTGAGTAAAAACTATCAATCACT
>JAYWII010000046.1:0-56863 GCA_043788995.1 Chitinophagaceae bacterium
AATTCCAAAACATGCGCCACGAGCCATGAAACCTTGTTTTATTAAAACTACGTAATGGAGCAGGACCCAACCAGGTATCATAATCGACACCCGCTGGCACCGTACTATCAGGTACAACCGGTTGCCCAATGCCATAATTAAAGTTACCCCATATATTTACTTTGCGCAGCTGTCCAATTTTCCCAGCTTTTATAAACTCCATTGCCTGTATAAAATGTGCCCCGCTACGTTGCTGCTGGCCTACTTGCACCACCCGGTTATATTTACGGGTAGCGGCTACCATTATTTCGCATTCGGCAATGCTGTTGGCCAAAGGTTTTTCTACATAAATATCTTTGCCCGCCTGGCAAGCTGCTACAAATGGTAAGCAATGCCAATGATCGGGTGTGCCAATGATTACTGCATCAATATCTTTATTGTCTATTAACTTTCTATAATCCTTGTACAGTAAGGGAGCTTTGCCCTGAATTTTTTCTACATCCTTACTACGGCTGTTTAAAATATTTTCATCTACATCGCACAATGCCACGCATTCTACGCCGGGCAACTTAAGGGCATTTTCCAAATTGCCAAAGCCCATATTTTTACAGCCAATGAGGGCTATCTTTATTTTTTCGCTGGGCAAAAAAGCTTTTCCATGTACAAATAATGGGGCTACAATACTGCTTGTAAAAGCTGCGCCAGCAGTAAGTTTGGCGGCATTGTTAATAAATTTTCGGCGGGAGTGTTGCATGGTATGATTGTTTTTATGGTGATTTAATATTGGTTAATTGTATATCTACTTTTATTACCGGCGATTAAAAGCAATAAAGCAAGGATAATAGAGCAATGAAATATCCAAAACCGTATCGCAACTTTTTTTTTCAAATATTATAGGTTAGCCTTTACAATTGCTAAAGATAGTTCACCACCGAAAAATGATAGCTTCCTGATCCAACCTGCAACACTATGCAGGAATTTTCTTTACCTATAAATTTAATATCTTTCTGGGTTGACAGGAGCTTATTACTTTCAGTAATATTGTTTACGTCTTCTGCCGGAATATATATAGTAGCATACGTATTTGGCGGCACCTCTACACTTAACATTAATTTCTTCCCTTCTATTTTCCAGCCTGCAGAAGTGTTGCCATAATAGGTTTTTAATGTAGCAGCGGCCTGCGTAAAATCGCCCCCAATATTGGGCATTACTTTTATGTGCTTATAACCTGGGCCATCCTCATAAGTATCAAGCCCCGCCATTTTTCTGTACATCCAATCTCCAATAGCGCCGTAGGCATAATGATTAAATGAGTTCATAGCTGGTGTCTGAAAACTGCTGTCTGGTTTTTGCCCATCCCACCTTTCCCAGATGGTAGTAGCGCCCATTTTTACAGGGTACAACCAGGAAGGATAAGTTTGCTGCAGCAGAAGCTTGTAAGCAATATCAGTGTAGCCAAAGCGAGTGAGCACATGATTGATATATGGTGTACCAAGAAACCCGGTGGTGAGGTGATTATCATAATTTTTAATATTTTCCACCAACTTGCCGGCCGCCTGCTGCCGCAACGCATCTGGCAGCATATCAAAATTAAGTGCCAGCACATAGGCAGTTTGTGTGCCTGAAATAAGCCGGCCATTGGGCGTTACATATTCCTTTAAAAATGCTTCCTTTATTTCCTTTAGCAATCTCGTGTAAATAACTACATCATCCGGGTGATCGAGTACTTTTGCAGCATTAATAAGTAACTGACATGAGTGGCTATAAAAACACTGTGCTATAAAATATTTATCAGTTACAGCGGCGCTTCCATCAGCATCATTATCCGGACTGTAAAACAACCAATCTCCAAATTGAAACCCGGTATTCCATAAATTATTTTTTGCAATTCGCCTGATCCCTTCTACATAAGCCTTCATGCTTTTGTACTGATTATGCAGCAGGATTTTATCGCCATAAGCCAGGTATAGATTCCAGGGGGCAATTGTAGCCACATCCGCCCAACCAGCTACACTTCCTGCATTTGCCTGAATGTTGGGTACTACTACTGGCACTTCACCGTTTTCCTGTTCTGCTTCAAGATCCTGTAGCCACTTGGCAAAAAAACTATTCACATTCATGTTAAAGGTAGCAGTTCGGCAAAACGCCTGCGCATCTCCCGTCCAGCCAAGCCGCTCATCTCTTTGAGGACAGTCTGTAGGCACATCTATAAAGTTTCCCCGCTGCCCCCATTGTATGTTATGCTGTAGTTGATTTATCAACGCATTTGATGAAGTAAATGTTCCGGTATGTTCCATATCCGAATACAATGCTACCGCCTCAAAATCTTCTACCATAAGTTCACCAGCATATCCTTCTACTTTTATATAACGGAAACCCTGCCAGGTGAAATGTGGTTCAAAAATCTCATTTACGCCAGTGCCTTTTAAAACATATTTGTTTTGTGCTTTTGCGTTGCGTAAATTTTCTACATAAAAATTGCCTTTTTTATCAAGCACTTCTGCATGAGATACGGTTATGGTATCGCCGGCATTGCCTTTCACTTTAATTATTACCCAGCCAACCAGATTTTGCCCAAAATCAATTACTTTTTCATCCAATGGGGTTCGTATTATTTTTAACGGTTTAAAGACCTCTTGCTTTTTTACTTGTTCACTAATAGTTGCAACTAAATTGTCTTTGGTATGATTTACCACTTTTACGCCATCCCACTGTTTGTCGTTATAAAAGGGCAAGGCCCATCCTATATTTTCCTTGCTTGCATCAATTGTTTCGCCATTGTAAATATCTGAATAGCGAATACTTCCTGTAGATGATTTCCAACTGTTATCGGATGAAACAGTTTGTTTTGTACCGTCTGTGTAAATAATATCTAACTGAAATAGCAAAGCAATGTCTTTACCATACTTAGGAATATTGCGACTCGTACTAATGGAGCCCCTGTACCATCCGCTGCCCAGTGTAACCGCTATTGCATTGGCACCGGTATTTAACATGCCTGTTACATCGTATGTCTGAAATTGTAATCTTTTTTTGTACGATGTCCATCCAGGAGTTAATAAGGCATCGCCAACCCGCTTATTATTAATCTGTGCTTCATACAGGCCATGTGCAGTAATATGCGCTATTGCAGATTTTATTTTTTTTATTGCAACAAACTCTTTTCTAAACAATGGGCTTGGCCGCATTACAGTATCTTCATCAAAGCCTGGCCCTATCCAGGTTGCATGCCAAGCTTGGGTATTTAATAATGATGTCAGAAAAAAAGCTGGTTTACTTTTTGGAGCAGGCTTGTCATCATTGTACCACACTTTTACATGCCAAGTGTAATTTGTTCCACTTTTTAAAGTTGGGCCTTTGTAACGTACCCGTACAGATGAGTCACTTTTTACCTTGCCGCTATTCCATATAGCAGTACCATTTTCTTCAACTACAATTTCATAAGATGATTGCATTATATTTCTCTGATCACTTAGTAACTGCCAACTAAAACATGGATTTTTTGTAGATATGCCAATAGGATCAATTAGATTATTTGTGCGAAGGAATTCGACCTTTACCTGGGCGTTTGAATAAAAGATAAAAAATGATACGATCAAAAAAGACATAAATTTCTTTTTCATACTTCTTACAAATTATTTTTTTAATAGTAACAGTAAACTTATTTTTTATGCAATCTTAGCAACACTACATCGTGCTTTGGAATGGCAGCATTAAAAGTGCTATTTGTGGTTCCCGACTCTCTATGCATCCACAAATCTCTTATCATAAAATTATTACCAATCTTATAATCAGCCCAGTTAACAACTACATTCATTTTATCGTCGCTTCTGTTAAACAAACAAATAGCGGTATCGCCATTAGCAAGCGGCTTCATAAAAATCTCAAAATTTTCTTCGTCTACTATTTTATATCCCTGCCTTCCTAAAGCATCCTGGTCTATTGCAATGGCTTCCTTATTGATTAAAATACTTTTAGTAACAAGGTTCATTGTGTTAATAGCATTACCAGCCATTAGCGGTGCTGCCAGCATACACCATAAACTAAAATGTGCCCTTTCTTCTTCAACTGTTAAAATACCATTTCCTACTTCCAGCATATCCGGGTCGTTCCAATGACCGGGGCCGGCGTATTGCTCCAGGTTTTTTTGCATGTCAAGATTAAGCAGTACACCACCGCCCCAAACTTTTCCATCTTTAGCATCGGGTATATTCCAGTTGTTTTGTATATCGCCGGTGGTACGCCACAAATGGCCTACATCGCTTGCCCACAGCCAGGGTTTGCTAAGGCCCCATTCGCACAAGCTAGATATCATTGGCCGCCCGGCTTTGTATATAGCATCCCTCATTAATGTGTAAGATGATTGCGCATTTTGTGTACCTGTATTGCACCAATCTTCCTTTAAATAATCAACTCCCCAGGCGGCGTATTGCCGTGTATCCTGAAATTCGTAGCCAAGGCTGGAAGGCCTTCCGGCACAGGTTTTAGTGCCTGCACATGTATAGATACCAAACTTTAAACCTTTACCATGAATATAATCTGCCAGGGCTTTTATCCCTGATGGAAATTTAACCGGGTCCGCCTGTATGTTACCGGCACTGTCCCGGCTCACCTGCCAGCAATCGTCTATTACAATGTATTGGTAGCCTGCATCCTTCATACCGCTCAACAGCATTGCATCGGCGGCTTGTTGTACCACTTTTTCATTGATACCATCGCATAAAAATTTATTCCAGCTATTCCATCCCATGGGCGGGGTAAGGGCAAGGTCCTTAAATTTTTGTGCAGATACGCAAATTGATATCATATAAAGCCCGGAAAAAAGAAAAGCTTTTAGGGGCAATTTTGCAAATAGTCGCATTGTTAATAGGTTTTAAAAAAGCTTGCTTATACAATAAAAAACTGGCACTTACTTTAGTCATGGTTTCGTTAGTTTCTAATCGCCCAATAGTTGCAATTTTATTTTGTCGGGCAAACTAACATTAATAAGGTGAAGGGCTAACACTTGTCCAGCCACCATCTACCACAATCGTTTGCCCGGTAATATGCCGGGATGCCGGAGCCACCATGAATAATGCAGCATTAGCAATATCACTCACCGTTGCCGGCCTGCCCATGGGCGTAATGCGGCTCCATGTTGTGTTGTAGGCGGCATCTTCAGCAGTGCGTTCGGTAACGGTAGCACCCGGCGCAATTGCATTAATAGAAATATTAAAAGGCGATAATTCTATCACCAAACTTTTAGCAAGCATTTCCAACCCCGCTTTCGTCATGCCATAGGCAGCAAGGTTTTGATGGGCCTGGTGGCCGGTTACACTGCTCATAAATAATATACTGCCACCAGATTGCTGAGCCCTTATTTGTGTTGCGGTTGCCTGAGCAAGAAAAAAACTTCCGGCTAAATTTACATTCATTACCCGTTGCAGTGATGCAGGCTGATAGCTAAAAAAATCAGCAAATAAGGTAATGCCTGCATTTGCAATGGCAATAGTAAGCCGACCATATTTTTCAACTGCAAAAGCCACCATCTTATCTATAAATTCAACATCCGCAGCATCGCCAACAATGGCACTACAGTGTCCCCCTTCAGCAGTAATAACCTGCGCTCCTTTCCTGGCAAGGCTTTCATCAATATCGTTGAGCACTACACTGCCCCCCGCAGCGGCAATCTGTCGGGCAATTTCAAAACCTATGCCTATGCCTGCACCGGTTATAATGGCCACCTGATCTGTAAAAGGCAAAGATTTAATCATGGTTAATTTTATTAAAAGTGAATGTGTATAATAGAATCGCCTGTCTCTGTAAGAATTGCTTTTTAAAAATCGAAATCAGTACCCTACATGTGCCTCCGCTACATACTGCTTTACAAATGCACATTGCCCCATTGCAGTTTCCTGCATGTCAGGATAACCTTTTGAATCCACATTTTTCAAGAGGCATAGTCATCTTTTTTTTCCGTTTAAAGTTATTCCCTCTGGTGATTTGCCCTCTGTGGAAATAAACATCAGTTTGCTTTGATGTAGATTTATTTCAATTACCAATGATTGCTTACTCCCGAATTTTTCTGTCTGCAACAAATGCCAATTGTAACAAGTAGCGGAGGAAATACCTGTCAGTTCTTTTAAAGCATAAGAACTGGTAACAGCTTCTTTTTTTAGATTGATAAAAAGCACTGCCCAGGGTTTTTGAGAAGGATATTTTTTTTCTATACTTCTGCCCTGGCTATTACATTGAGATGGCATCATTTAAATTATTATTTGATCGTATTATTTTTTAACAGTTCTATATCCCGGTAACTATTTACTGTTTTATCGTTAGCTGTTTCCATTGTTGCAACCAACTGGTATTTCCCTGCCGTACCCGGCATATCCATCCGTAAAAATATACGGCTTTGTTGTAATGCTGCTACTTCGTACCTGGTTGTTATTTTCTTTATTATGGAATCTGCCTGCATTAGTTTTAAATGAATATAATTTGTTTGAGGCAAGTTAATATCGTTTGTAATAAACAAAGGAATATCTATTGCAGTGCCATTGGCATTATACAGTAAAAGGCTTGTGTTCCAGTAGTCGATACTAATGCCTAAGGGCGCAAAGGCATCAGGAACATATTTCGAAAAGTAGTTGTCGAAAGTAATACTGTCAACGTTTACAAGGTTGTCGCTTGTTTCGCCCCCTGGGATAGAATAATTTAAACCAAAGGGATAGAGTACTGCGATACAGGTACGCAAAGACCGCCAATATTCCGTTACGGCCGCAAGGTATTTGGCATACAACTCACGGCATTGGTTAGCCGTAGCATTTGCACCCAATGCTGCTTCGTAAAAATCTTTTGTAAGTGTGGTTGGCCTTCCATCCCTGTTGAGCCACAAATAGGCATATTCATTGTTTACAACTGCCTGCTGCCAGTACCAGTTTAGCGGCAATTGTTTATAAACGTATTGATAAGGTAAATAAAAAGTAGAAGGCACTTTTGGATGATTGGGTACCTCCGCCAGGGTAAATGGAATATTTACTTTTTTGCGGTCATTTAATTGTTCGGTGCCTTTTACAAAACCTTCAAAATAAGGATGTGCTTCCCTGATATCAGTTGATGCTACCGGTGGCGACCAGCCATTATCCCAAGGCCTGTTACTTAAATCTAACTTACGTACTGCGTTAATGGCCTGGCCTATTTCCGGCGACCACGTTTCGTTTTGGGCATCCCATACTACTACGCTTGCATGATTCCACCGCTCCTGCATCCAATGGGTGTATTCATTAGCAATATGCTTTGCCTTTATTTTTGAATTTACAATGCCCCATTTTTTATTTGGATGGTTTGCTTCCATAGTTACATCACCAACATCTGGCTGAAACGCTGCCCACAAAGGGAATTCATCAAATACCATTAACCCCTCTTCATCGGCAATATCAAACCAAATTTCGGGTGCAGCAGAAATGCAATACCGTGCTGCATTCATACCCATTGCTTTATAAGTACGTATCAATTTTCTTACCCAGGCTTTGTTCCATGGTTGATGCAGACAAAGTGAATCTTCAAAAAAGCGATGTATTGCAAAGTTGGTCCCCCTCATATAATACGGACTGCCATTTAGTAAAGCCCGGTTAGTAAAAGCAGTATCTATATTGAATGTACGCATACCAAACCGGGTATAGTAGTTATAGATGTTATCTGTTAATTGCAATACATATAGGTTGGGGGTTTCGGGTGTCCACAATTTATAAGTACCCATAGGTATAATAATTTCACTTATTTTATTGTTGCCGGAAGTAATACTATCTATTGTAATTTTTGAGGAGGCAACCAACTTACCTGATGCGGATTCGAAAATATTTGCCTGCAATGATAAAGATTTTGCAAAGCTGTTAGTTGCTGCTGCATCAATAATAACGCTAACCTGATGATTGATTATATCCGGTACCACCTGTGCCCTTACAACATAAGGCGAGCCTCTTAAAATAATTTCTACCCTATCGTAAATGCCTGGTGGATAACGGTGCCTTTCGGCTTCGCCACCGCTTAATACCGTATCTGGCACATTGTTAATAAATGCACCCACCCTTACAATTATTTCGTTGGTTTGATTGTTGCCTTTTAAGTATGGTTTAATATTGAAATAGCCTGGAGTAAAGTTCAATGGATTTTCCCCGACCTCTTTTCCGTTTAAAAAAACTTTTGAACCAAACATGGCTTTAAAGATTTTTAATGTTGCTACTTCCGGAATGGAACCCTTGATGGTAAATTTTTTACGGTACCAATAAGCCTGCCTGATAGCAGATGGTAATCCAATACCTTTAAAAGAAGTTTCTTTAGCGTTAACTATACCTGGCACTAAAATTTTATCGCTATATTTTTTTGGAAATTTATTTAAGCGGCCTTCGGCAATATCCCATTGGCCATCTAATGAAATAATTTGGCCAAATTCCCGGCTGGATATTGAATCATTGAAGTGAATATCCTGCTTTTCAATATCTTCTTTAATAATTGGTACAGATAATAAATTTTGCTGGCATAAACTTATTATACAGCAATGGCATAAAAATAATAAAAAAAGTATTTTTTTAAATTTGTCCATATTTGATAATAAAATAGTTAAATTTTTCTCATACTTACTAACCAGCTTTTGCATAGATGGCATGCCCTGTTAAAAATTAATTAGCCACCGTATCTTGATGAAGCTTTTCCTGCATTGTATTTGGCGGCATTGCTATCATATTTTCGGCGGAATGTTTGCATGGCATGTTCGTTTTTATGGCGTTTAAAAAAAGAATTTCTTTTAACCCTTGTATAGCAATTTAAAGGGTTTTCGTCTACTGGTTTATTCAATACTTTATCGTTACAAGTAAATGACAGTTATGGATTTTCCACATCCATATTTTCCTGTTGGCGGCAAACTATTGTGGTGGCCCCTGTCAAATTATATACATATTGTTTAAGCTTCATTTTTATTTAAGTGAACCTGTTTTGTTTACTTTCCCGTTTAAAGTCATTCCATCCGGCGATTTTCCCTCTGCAGAAATAAACATCAGCTTGCTTTGATGTGGCCCTAATTGAATGACCAGGCTTTGTTTAGCGCCTAATTTTTCAGCATCCGATATGCTCCAATTGTAGCAAATGCCATCGGCAATCCCTATCAGTTCTTTTAATGCATACGTCCTGGTAACAGCCTCATTTTTACGATTTACAAAAAGCACAGCCCAGGACTTTTGAGAAGGATATGTTTTTACCATTACTTCTGCCCTGCTATCATTATTTATAAATGGAAACGAAGCTGTGACATTGTAATCACCCGGTTCTAAAAATCGAAATAAATCTGCCCTATGTTTTGGTATATCATAAAATAAATCAGAGGTATTAATAACACCACCCAATATGCCCATCCAAAGCGCTATTGATTTGGTTTCTTCGTCATTTAACTCGCTGTATTTACTGCGGATAATCATAGCATCGGGGTCGTTTTGCCACCATACATTATTGATATGTTGGTTGCCCTTAGTCTCCTCGAACATATTGGTGGCGCCGCCCCAATTAGGGTGTATGTCTGCAGAAATACGCATACCATCCACATAACCCAACATGGGCGCAAAAGGTGCAATGCAACCCAGCCAAAAAGATTCGGGGCCAATTTCTTTCCGGATCATATCAAACAATTCCCGTTGGTATTCTATAGATGTTTTACCCGGGGCAAACCGTTTTACTTCGTTGGAACCCATGGCGCCATTCAACATAAAATCAGTTTTAAAATAGGTTATACCCATTTGTTTAAATGCACGGAATACCATTCGTAAATGCTCCATCACTTCGGGGTTGCTGGTATCTAAAATATAAATTTCCTCATCCATTGCGCCCCACAAACGCTGTTCGCCATAAAACGACATTTGTATTACTGGTGTACCATCAATATTCTTTAATATCCAATCGGGATGTTCTAAAAATACTTTGCTTTTATTTCCTACCATGTATGGCCCTATCCAAATGCCTGCCCTGTAATTGCTGGCTAAAATTTCGTTAACCGAAGGTTTTACTCCATTCGGAAACTTAGTGCCCGGCTCTAACCAATCGCCCACATGAGGATGGTAACCTGCATCTATTTGTATGGTTTGAATATTTACCGGAGGATCCATTTTTTTAAAACCCTGCACATATTCAGAAAGCATTTTATCAGTTAAGTGATAATAGGCATAATACCAGGAGCACCAATGATAGGCTTGCTTTTTATCAAGTTTGGTACCCATGAATTTTGCTGCAGCATTGGCTTCATTTTTCATGGCTTCATACGCCGACTGGTGTTCTGTAAAATAAAAATTGGGGATGTCTGTTGCCGATACTTTTTCAGTAAGGATACATACATCAATTATTTTTTTTCCACCATGCCTGTCTGTAGGATAAACATTTGTATAAGATGCATATTTTTTATAGTTACGGGTAGAAATTACCAATGTAGATCCGCTATCTGGCATTAATCCGGTAATAGCGCCACAACTACTGTAGTCCGTTTTATTTTTAGGCCAATCTTTAATACCGGCATCTCCCATAATCTGGGTTGCGGTCCTATATATTTTATTTGCACCCAACACTTCTGCATCATGCAAAATAGAAATGGATGAAGGCACATCCTTTTTACCTTCAACATTCATTTTAATAGTGAGTGCATCTCCCTCATATCCGAATAGCAGCTCCACATTGCCTTCCAATAATTTGTATTGAATTTTTTTCAGGTTGCCTTCACCTGTTATTTTTACACTAAGTGGCTTTAATGTATTGTTATCGAAAGCCGGGTAACAATTAGTAATTTTTATATTACTGCCTATTATATCAAATGTTCCATCGGGCCGTATGATAGGTTTGATGGATTGAGCGTTGGCGAAAAAAACACTCAAAGAAAAAAGCAATGCGTTTAAAAGTATTTTCATGATATCTCTTCTGTTATTAAATTTCCCGATAGTTGGAGATCATCCGGGTTTTATCAAAGATTTTTTTAAAGGCCATTGCTTGTAAAAGATTTACAATTTGATTGATAATTTTTTACTGATATTTAATAATCACCTTTTGCACAGATGGTAAAACTAAATCAAAGTCTACATACTTCGATTTTTCAATGGTTGCTATTGTAAATGTAAGCGGCTTGCCCTGCACGCTAACACTTGTAACTGCTAAAGCATTGTGGGGCAACAACACATGCCCTTTAAGTTTTGTGCCACTACCAGTAACCAGTACCTGTATTTGTTTGGCGACCATATTATTATTGTATTGATACGCCACATAACCATTGGATGCAGGCAGATTAATGGTTACGTCAACAGAATCTATTTGAGCGGATGGCCAGCGTGGTGCAATGGTTACTTTATCAAAAGCAAGACCCTCATTTTTTACACCGGCAAGACCTTCTACCAATGCAGCCATTCCGTTTGCAGCAGCCCAGTTATCGGGGCCGCCATACGATTCGCCTTTGGGTGCAATGTAAAAAGGCTTATCAGCCAATGTAATGCCCAGCACTGCATAAATGCCTCCTTCTAAGGGTGCATTAAATTGTAGCTGCGTTATTTTTTTTACAGGAAAAGGGTTGTCAATTACTGCCCAGCATACGCCTACTTTGGTAGATTTTAAATTAGGGCCATACCATGCAACGCCACTTGTTTCGGTTGATAAACTGGGAAACCACCAGTTGGTAACCTGCTTATCTTTCATTAAATATTGCGAAGCCTCTGTACCATCTTCATACAAAAAACTTATGCTACCTGCCACATTGCTGGGTACATTATCGCTGGATGAATGAAGCAGGTAAACAGACCCTGCGGTATCATTTACCGGCACAACAATTTGCCTTGGAAAACCTTTATTGGTTGACACTGCAATGACGGACCTGCGTTGGTTTTTTTCCGGGTCTTGCACATTAAATTTAATACCCTTATATATTTGTTCGCCTACCGGCAAACCCCGCATATCATTACCGGGGCCTTTTGCATTCATCCATGCAACGGATTTTTCACCGCCCTTATCCCATAAATCCATATTGGCAACAGCGGCTATATTAAGTGTTTTAAAAATGGGTGCAGCAGGTGGCGGCAGAATAGAACCAGTATAAGAAAACCAAATTTTATTACTATACTTTTTGCCCAATGCCAGCAGGCGGTTTAAAATATCAGAGCCATACTTTTCATATCCATTTTCATACGCACCCCTTGCCAATTCGCCAATAGCGTGGCCGGCAATACCGCCATTCATGTATTGCCAAATTTCGTTGTGGCTGCCAAAGCCTTTTTGAAAGGGTGGATAAATGGCGTACCACTCGCCGGGTGAACCTACCGGTAAATTTTCTTTTAACTGCTGATAGGTTTTTATAATATCTACATTCATTTGATGAGGCAAACCACGATTAATGGAATACATATTGCCTTGTGCAATCTGTGCTTTTTCATCTACGCCAAGATTTCGTTTTACGGTAGGGTCTTCATCAATAAAATGCGTAAAATATTTTCCATTCCAGCTAAGCTTGATAAGGTTTTGCAAGATGACTGCCCCACGGTTGCGGTAGATAGTTGCTTTATCTTTTTGTTGGGCTGAATCGTACATTTCGGCCAGTTGGTTGCAGGCTTCGTAATAGCCGGTATTATCGCCAAAAAATACGCCATATTTTGTTTTGCCCGGCACCACCACCATGGTGTGGCTAACAGGTGCCGCAGGAGTATATTCGTCATCTACCTGAAAATCCCAGGAGTCAATACAGTAAGGGCGTTTGAGCAATTGAAACCGTTTGCTCCACCGGATAGAATCGGTGTAGCAATAATCCAATGCCAATGCTGCTGAGGCCAACGTTTTTTTCATCCAATCATTATCGCCACTTGCACGCCAATGCTTGTAAAACATGTTTACATAATTATAGTCAGAATGATTATCTACCGGCTGCCTTACAAAAAAAGCATCCCCATCCTGCATAAAATAATTGATTGGATTATAAGCCGTTTTAAAATAAGCGGAGCTGCCGTTTCCATCATTGTCTTTTGCAACAAAACTCCATATCATGCCATCTGCCCTTTGTGTTTTTCTTAGCAAATCTGTTAAGCCATTGCCATAGGGATAAAAATATTGGATACCGTTCATTACATTGCTGTTATCCAAATCCCATGATACATAAAACTTATAACTGCTGTCTTTCCAGCGAAAATCATAATATGGTTTTCTATCTTCATTCATCATTCCATTCTTCAATATGTTGAACAGGCTGGTTATTTTTCCTGCGTCATTGATATTGGTGTTGGCCTCCAGTATAAATGTTGAATTACCAATGGCCTTCCCATGCTTATCAATGAGTAAAATAGTTTGCGTACCTGCTGCGCCACCTGCTATAAAACTAACTGCTGGCAAAGCTTTCATACGAACATACTCCCTTCCTGCTCCATCCTTTACTACTATTGTACCCGCAGCCGTACAAACAATATCGACTTTGTTAAAAGGTTTTACTTTTTCAGCAAAGGAGGTAATAAAAACTTTGCTATCAATTTGAGAAAATGACTTTGCAGAAAATAGCAGCGATAAGCATCCACAAAAAAAACCTTTCATCAACCAGGCTTTGCAGGTTAAGTTAAATTGTTTCATAATTTTCAATTTAAAAACAGCAATCGTTTTTTATATACATCGCATTATAAAAAACAATGCGATAAAGGCAGCTTTTTGTGCAAGCAAAATAAATAGTGGTGAATATCTGTATATTGTTTTACTTAACCATGCTGAACTATGCAGGTCATCAAAAAATATACACAAAGTATCCTTACCTTTTATTGATAGGAAACCGCTTGGGCTGCATGGTAATTTTAAAGGCGTATTTCTTTTAAGGCAGAAAAAACTTTTCTACATCAATGCATTATTATTTTCCCAATACATTGGTAACCTTTATCATTTGGGCAAAATCAAATGCAACATTTTTAGGGAGCTTAATGTTTATTCCATTGCCTGCTTTTGAATAAACAAGGGATTGCCGGTTTTTACCGAACAAAAAAATTGTTGATGATTTACCGGTGTTGCAATCAGGTATAAAAATGGAGTTGTCTTGTGGTTTTGAAAACAGAAATATATACAAGTCATTGCCCTTTTTTGTAAACCGCAATTCGGTACTGTCTTTCAATTTTGCAGATGCTATCTTGTAGGGCGTGGTAGCGTAAATACCTTCCGAATTAATGTTCATCCAATTGCCCAAATCTACCAATCTTTTCATTTGGTTTTCAGGAATAGTACCATCCGCTTTCGGGCCTACATTGAGCAACAGGTTGCCGTTTTTACTTACAACATCTATCAATAATTCAATTAATTTTTTGGAAGATAATAGTTCCTTATCCCCTTCTATTTGATTGTAACCAAATGAATATCCCAATCCTCGACAGGTCTCCCATTTATGAGCAGCAATTTCATTTAAAACCGTGTACTCGGGAGTTGTAAAATTTGCCAGCTCAGGATATTGTTGCCACCGGTCGTTAATGACAGCTTGCGGATTAATAGAAACCAAATTGGAAAATATACCTGATAAATTGCCATTTTTAGGGTAATTCACATCGTTCCATAAAATATCTGGTTTGTATCTTTTTATCAACTCATAATACTGGCTGTCTGCATAATTTTTGTACGCCTCCGATTGCGGCATACTTTCAAACAAATCTGGCCATAAATTGGTAACGGGAATATCATTAAATGTCCAATCGAGGCCGCCGGAATAATACACGCCAAACTTCATCCCTTTCTTTTTAGCGGCCCGGCTCAATTCTCCCACAAAATCTCTTGGGCTGTTGATGATACTTGCTGGCTTAAAGGGGTTGGTAATTTTGGAAGGATACAACGTAAAGCCATCGTGGTGCTTGGTGGTGAAGACAATATAGTTAGCACCAATTTTTGCAAACAAATCTGCCCAGGAAGCCATGTTGAAATGTTGCGTTTTTTGCATGAGGCTATCTTTAAACCTGTAATAATCATATGCGTTGCCATAAGTTTTTTGATGATGTATTTGGGTAGGCGATTCTGCAATTCTAAGAGAATTAAGGTACCATTCGGCATAAGGGTTACTTGTATAAAATGCCTTCCAGTCAGTAACCTTGTCGGGTGTAGTTGTTGGGGTAGCCCATGCCGGTACCGAGTAAAGCCCCCAATGAATAAATATGCCCAATTTAGCATCGCCAAACCATTGGGGGGTTGCCCGGGCTGCAAGGGTTTGTTTAGGGGAAGGGGGGATTTTTTCTGTTGTATCCTGTGCTACACCATAAAACCCTTTTGACAGTAACAAACAAATGAATAATTTTTTCATACCAATTTAAAAACGATTGTTGTATTACCAAATATGCGGAATATTTTTGGTATAACTGTGTTGGGCTGTCTGCCATTTTTTAGTTCCTTTTATTATCAACAAACGGAATAGAGAGTATGCAAAATAGCAGCCGAAGAAATACTTATACCTTTATCAACTTTAATACACCTTTATTTAAAGGATGAAGATTTACCTTCTTCCCGATTTTAAAATAAACACAATCAAAAAATTAAAAACCTACTAACTTTCAAATTAAACAATATGCAAAATAAATCTATTGTACTGCTATTGATATTTTTTATTGTATTTATAAGTAAGGGATCAGCGCAGGATCAGGAAAAAAAAGAGGCAGGATTTATTAAAATATTTAATGGTGAAAATCTACAAGGCTGGGAAGGGGACACCCTTTACTGGCGTGTAGAGAATGGGATACTTACAGGAGAAGTAACTGCTGCAACTATTTTAAAAAGAAATTCTTTCATAATATGGAAAAATGGGCAACCGGCAGATTTTGAATTAAAAGTAGATTACCGGGTATCGGCACTTGGCAACAGCGGCATCAATTACCGCAGTGTATTATTAGATTCCACGCCATTTGCTTTAAAGGGATACCAGGCAGATATTGATGGAGAAGATAATTGGAGCGGACAGAATTATGAAGAACGTGGCAGGGAGTTTTTAGCATTGCGTGGGCAAAAAGTAATCATTGAAAACGATCAAAAACCTTTAGTTATTGGTAACGTAGGTTCAAAGGATTCCTTACAGGCTTTCATAAAAAAAGAAGATTGGAATAGGTATCATCTTATAGTTAAAGGCCACAGGATGTTACATTATATTAATGGCGTATTGATGAGTGATGTAACAGATAATGATAATGCAAACAGAACGCTAAAAGGCTACATAGGAGTTCAGGTGCATGTGGGGCCACCTATGAAAATTGAGTACCGGAATTTTATGCTTAAAGAGTTGTGAGCCCCCTGTAGATTAAGCGTAATTTTCTTAGCAGATGTGTATCTTTTTGTAGTCACAGGAAACGTCTTTTTTATTCAAATAAATAATACTGCTTCATCCAGTCTGTGGGTAACCTGCCTGCTATTATAGTTTTTTTTGCCAAACAAAACTTACACAAAAAATTACCACAAAAGCCGTATAGTACAGCATAGCCATAACAGGTATTATAATTATTTTTATTCCCAATTACAGATATTTTATAGAAATAAAAAATAAGATGCATATTATAAATGATAAAATACAGTGTTTGGTTAAACTTATTATTGCAATTGTTTTGCTTGCCGGTTGCGATAAAAAAAATACCGGCCTGGTAACGCCTCCTCCCCCACCGCCTGTAACAGAAATAACAAGCACCGCCACCATTGACCGTACCACTACTTATCAAACCATTGATGGCTTTGGTTTTTTTGGTGCTAAATCAGTTTGGTGGGATGGCAACACGGCTAATTTATATAGCGATGCCTGGGCAACGCAGGTTATAAAAGATATGGGCATTACCATTTGGCGTACCGAGTTATATCCCCCTGCAACAGCAGCAGTGCCCCAGGATTGCGATTGGAACAAACAAAAACCAGTAATTGAAGGATTGAAAAAAATTGCTGCTGACAACCGGGTACCTCTAAAATATATTTTTACAATATGGTCGCCGCCGGCCGATTTAAAATGTGCCATTGATGCAGACGGTAAACCTATAACGGGTACACCTAACCCGGGTGGGGCAAGAAACGGTGGTACATTGGACCCTGCAAAATATACCGAGTTTGGCAACTGGATTGCAGATGGCATACAACTATTTAAAAATTCGGGTATTGATGTATATGCATTCAGTCCGCAGAATGAACCTTTGTTTGTGCAAACATTTAATTCCTGTAAATACAATCCTGTTAGCGTATATCCCGGCATGGTAAAAAATGTAATACCGGTTGTTAAAGCAAGGTTCCCAAATGTAAAAGTATTTGGGTCGGAAAATATGCTGGAAATGGAAGGCGGTAAGGACAGGCAATATTTTTACAATACCAGTTTAATGGCAGATAATACTGCACTTTCCAAGATAGACATCTTGGCGGTGCATGGCTACAGCGATGGTATTTCACCTACTGGTTCATCAAGCCTGGCAAAGCTTTGGAACCAAACTAAAACAGAACATGCTATACCGTCGGGCAAACCTTACTGGATGACAGAAACATCGGGTTATGGCGATAATTGGATTGGGAATACCACTCAAAAATCGGGTGCCATCAATTTGGCGATGGATATACATGCGGCATTGTATCATGGCAATGCATCTGCATGGGTTTGGTGGCAGGGCAGCAGCAACGATGGCATCAGCGAATTTGAATTAATGAAGGGTACAGAATTAAAGGGAAAGAAATATTACGCATCCAAACATTTTTACCGCTTTATTCGCCCCGGTGCTAAAATGGTAAAGCTTACTTATGAAGAAAGTAAAAATGTTTTTGTATCAGCTTATGAAAATACAGCGATGGCTTCTTTTACTGTGGTGCTGATAAACAACAGCGATAAGCAAGTAAAGATGAACCTGGCAGGCACTGATGTTCCTGCTGATTTTGATTACTATTTAACCACAAGTGCCTCAGCCGATAATTGTACCAAAAAATCTACTACTGTTACAAAAGATAATATTGTATTACCCGCCTACAGCGTAGTTACGTTGGTAAACGGAAATGTGTTTGAATAAAAAAATAATAGGCATTCAATTCTCAAACTTAAGAATGTTGTCGTTTTTTAAAAACCTCTTACTGAGAGGTATTTGAGTGTAAATAAAGTGAACGCCTTTCAAATGGTAGTATAATAGTTGCCGCCCCCGTCTGTAGTTACTTATCTTGTGCCTTTAATTTAAAGATACAATCACGCCGTAAAGAAACACCCGCAATAATCTCAAAAACAGGTGCATTCCGGTGCCAATTAATAACTGATCCTATAGGGTATTCAAGCTATTAGCATTTGTGCAATAACTTCCGTTGATATTATCAGGTGCTCACAAATCAAGTTTACCAGAATCAAACAGCACCAGTATTGCATTTCCATGTTTAAGTTTCTTTTCAGTAAAACTCCACGAAGAGAGCGGCCAAGCACAATAATTCTTCTTGTTAATGATAAAAAAGCCTAAAAACGGGTAATCCCATGCTATTTTCTAATGAATAACTCATTTATTTTTACCATTTTAACTAACTAAATATTAATTCATTTTAAAGCCATGTCAACCTACAGAATGGAAGCTCCTAGCCGAAAAAGATTATTTATTGCAAGTTGTATTGCCTTGATTTCAACTGCTATGACATTTGCTTTCCGTGCGTCACTGGAAGGAGTATGGGGAAATGAATTTCACCTTACTAAAGAAGAGATTGGATGGATTTTTAGTCCGGCTTTCTGGGGTTTTACACTGGCCATTATATTTGGCGGCTCGTTATGCGATTGGTTTGGCATGAAACGATTATTGATTTTTGCGTTTGTTACTCAAACAGCAGGGGTTATGCTGTACTTATTTGCAGGAAATGCCACAATGCTTTTTGCCGGAACAGTATGCATTGGTATTGGCAACGGGACGATAGAGGCTGCCTGTAATCCCCTGGTGGTGGCACTTTTTCCGGAAAATAAAACAACCATGCTTAACCGATTTCATGTTTGGTTTTGTGGTGGCAATGTAATTGGTGGACTGATTGGCTATAGTATGATAAGCCAAATGAATATTGATTGGAGATTAATGGTTGCACTACTTTTTATTCCCATCGCTTTGTATGGATACCTCTTTATGAAACTTACATTTCCAGCAACAGAAAGAGTAGCAAAAGGCGTTAGTTCAATTGAAATGATTAAGGCTTGTTTTAATCCGCTCTTTCTTGTCATATTATTTTGTATCATTCTTACAGGTGCTACCGAATTAGGTACTAACCAATGGCTGGGTGCATTGCTGCAAGGCGCTGGTGTTTCAGGTATATTAATTTTAGTGGTGATAAATGGTGTAATGGGATTAGGAAGAGCTTTTGCAGGCCCGGTTGTACACAGGATTAATCCAAACGGAATGCTGATTGCCTCCATGATATTGTCTGTAATTGGGTTGGTGTTGCTAAGTAAAACAACAGGTATCGCCGCAGTAGGATCAGCAATAATTTTTGCAGCAGGCTTATGTTTTACCTGGCCTACTATGCTTGGCTTTGTAGCAGAGTATCTTCCTAAAACAGGTGCTATGGGCTTATCTTTAACCAGCGGTGTGGGTATGCTTTCGGTAGCATTAGTAGTTCCAATGATGGGTAAATGGTATGATGATTTCAGAACTACCGCATTGGCTTCCGGAGCCAGCTCAGCAACAGCAGATTATACGGCAGGTGCCGACACTTTTTTAAAAGTAGCAATTATGCCCGCCATTGTTTTGATTATAATGGTCATCGTTTATATCGCCAGAAGAAAAGTATACACTGCTGAAAAGAAAATGAAACTCACGCAATAAGTTTTGTTACTGCCGCCCTGTATCGGTAAGGACTTTCACCGTAATAAATTTTAAAGATTCTACAAAAATGCGAACTGGAATTGTATCCGCAGGCGTATGCAATTTCGCAAATGGAATTACCCGAGGTTTGTAAGAGTAATTGAAGAGCATGTTGCATTCTGAGTTCATGGAGATACTCAAAGAATTTTTTATTGGTTTTCTTTTTAAAAAAACGGCAAAAAGATTGCTCAGTCATACATGCAATGCCTGCAATTTGTGTTAAAGTAATTTGTTCGTCGAGATTAGAGTTTATATATTTAATTACGTTTAGTAATCTTTCACAATCAAATGGCGATGATTGCTTTTCTTCATTTTGTAAAACAAAAATATTTACATTTAAAATGGATGCTATGTGCATGATTTGACCTTGGTGATTTTACTATTTTTATTTCTTCACCCACACCCTCACTTCACCATCTGTTTGCCCGGCATCAGCAAAAGGCACCAATATCAAATCAATTATTTTACCCTCATAAGTTGCTTTGGTTGTAAACACCTGCGTACCCACCCATCCCTTTGGTAACGTTGTTTTTGAAACACTTACAGCAGCCGTGTTTGCAACCGTTACAGCATCTAAATTTTTTATTTGTGGATTTAATGTTTGGTCAATGGCTAATACCTGTGGCCCCACTTTAAATGCAATAGAGTTGGGGTAACTGATACCGCCATCAAACGTTACTGTTTTTAAATCAAATGAAATTTTTATACTTGATTTTTTATTCCATGTTTCATCTATGTTTAAATACGAACCCGGTATTCCCTTTAGTATTTTACCATTTACAGTTGCTTTAAAATTACTGCACCAAACAGGCACCCGTAATGCCACACGGAATGCAGTTGTAATTGCAGGGTTGACTGTAATCGTTATCATACCATTTGCAGGAAAGGCAATTTGCAATGCACAACTAACCACTACATCTTGACCATGCTTATTTTTTATTGTACTGCTAAATTTACCTGCTGTGTACAGGTTAATATCAAAACCATTTATTGCGTTTTTTGTAAACGCAAGCTCTGGTATTGCAGCAATGCCACGGGGAACACTCGCCAGGCAACAATGTGCATCAATGGTGCAGCGATATGGTTTTACTCCCTGCAAGGCAGTGTAATAACTAACACAGCCAGTCTGTGGATTTTCAGCAGCAAACAAATGGTTATAAATTGTTTTCTCTATTTCATTGATGTATTTCGGCTCGCCGGTAAGGTTATACAAGGCCTGGTTAAACTGAAGCCAGGTAGTGGTTACACACCCTTCGCCCATACGGTTATCATTTTCTGCAGGCAGCACAAAATCAGCCCGGTACAATTCATGTTCACTTGCGGTGCCTGTTATATAAAGCTTGTAAGTAGAAATATCTTTCCAGGCATTTTCGGCTGCTTTCAACAAAGTTTTATCACCCGTTAACTGGTACAGCTTTATCACCCCGGTTAGGTTCGAGGTCATTTCATACGCCTTGGCATTGGCTGTTTTATCTACTTTGCCAATATTGGTTAATGTGGAGATTATTTTTGGACCGTTTGCATAATCATACGCCTTGATGATGTAGTAACAAAAGCCGAGATATTTTTTATCGCCTGTGTAGCGATACAAATAAGTCATCGGCTCCAGCACACTGGTAGATGCCATGCCCACATGGCCGGATGATTCAATAATATTGCGTTGACCTGCTTTCTCTCCAAATGTTTTGCACAATAAATCGCCCATTTTAATGGACGATTCCAATGCTGGTTTATGCCCGGTAACAGCATAATAACTCAGCAAACCAAGCATATTATATTTGTGTGCCCACACATCCCAGTCTGTCCAGTAATTTTGTGGCAGGTAAGTTCCTAAATAACCATCTTCATTCTGACAGGAAATTAAAACATCCACTATCCTGTCCATCTGTATTTTTAGCTGTTCATTCTTTGTTGATTGCCATACTCTGCTGGCTGCATGCAGATATTTTCCGGTGTACTCTCCTACCCAGGTTTGCTTACCCGGCCTGTTGAAGTAACATTCTAAAATACCAGTTTCATCTATCTTCAATAACCGTTCTGTAAGGTTGGCATTCAGCCGTTCATTTAGGTAACCGCTAAAACTGATAGTACCCAAATCAAATGGCATTGCTTCATCTGGCACCACATTTTTAATTACAGGAAATTCCCTGTGTTCCAGCAGCCGTGGAGTGCTGGTGTAGGTAAATAAAGCGCTGTGATTTATGGATCCACCCAATGATGTACCTGTAAACAAATAATCAATTTTATAAGCCCCAGGTGTTTTTAATTCTACTGCAATGGGGTAAGCCGAATTTGCTTTATTGCCAACAATAAAATTTTCACTTTTTTCAAACGCCACTTCATTATTCAATGGGTTATACACTTTCGTTTTTAACACACCATCAATACTGTCAACCGGTACTTTAAATTTAAAAAGCAATGTATCAGCTAGTTTTGTTGCGGCACTAACAAATGCTATGGGTACATGATCAGACGTAAGATTTAATACATCTGTAAGCTGTACATCACCAATTGCATGGTTGCTGCCATACATGCCACCGTTGCCACCGGTATCATCCACCCGAATGGCAATTACATTTTCCTTATCCCATTCAATTACTCCGAAAGGAATTAGGTAAGAGCGGTCAATATCCCAGCCTGTAACGCCCCCAATTTTTTTGCCGTTAAAATAAGTTTCGTCTGCATCATCGATACGGCCCAACGAAATTTGAATTGCCTCTAACAACTGGTTCTTTTCTTTTAAAGCGGATGGCAACACTATATGTACCCGGTACCAGGCAATGCCATCATATTTATCGTAGCCCTGCCTTTCCCAAAAGGTATCAACTTTAATTGTTTTCCATGCTTCATCATTAAACCCATGCTTAGCAAAATCTGCATTATCGCCGGTGGTAAATTTCCATGTGTTTGGGAGGACGATGCCACCGTTATTGTTTTTCGGCTTAAAACTGACCGACGTAAAACCAATAAAACCTCCAGCAATTATACTGGTAATGATTATTAAAATACTTGTCCTTTTCGGCATGGCTTTATGCTGTTTGATTTGAGCTGATAAAATTATTTAATTATAGATAAATACAATTTTTGCGATTTTAGTAAGCGCAATTTGAAGGTAGTTGAATAACGTTTTTTTTACTCCCATAAACTTTGATAAGTATCATTTAGAATACTTTAAGATTTGAGATAAAATTATTTCAACATGGTACACTTACTTTCTTTAATTGTTTAACTGTTAACATAACAACGGTTGTAATAATTTGTACTATGTAAGGTTTAAATAAATGCCCGCCTGCTGCTTGTATTCAGGCATGTTAAAGTTTCCCGTGGTGATGCAAGTTAGGAGGATTGGCAATGGAAAAACATGATTGCAGCGTCGGCATTACGCAATTAAAGTTCCACATTGGTATGCAGTAAAAGGGAGTGACTCCCGAAAAATCGGGACAGGCCAACGATGTTGATCAAAGCTGCTTCTTTGCACGGACAATAAATAAAATAGTTATTGAATTGGAAGCACCTCAATAAAAACAGTCTTATAACCAAAATAATGAAGAAACCAACTGAAAAACCTTTTGTACTTATTGCTTTAATTACATTGCACTTTATAGTTTGCAGCATGGCAATAAATGCCCAGGATACAAAGCCTTTCACCATCAACGAATCCGGCATCTCCATTCAATTTGATTTTTATAAAGGCAGCTTGCGGCAGCGTTTGATGCAGCCAACTGAAAATAAAAGAAAGGCAAATCTGCCAGAGATGATTGACAAAAGCGACCTTGAAGCAGCCATTCAAATTACCGGCCGTATGCGTATTGGAAGAAGCTACGATTGCGGTGAACCGGGCTACAATTTCACCTACACCGGCATGACAGAAACCAACACTGCTGATGGCAGTCATGTTATCATTTTTCAAACCGATACATTGAGTAAGCTTATTGCAGAATCACATTATATTTTCTACAACGATATCCCGGTCATCAGGCGCTATACAAGGCTTGTAAACAAAGGCAGCGAGGCATTGGGCATAGAGTATGTTAGCTCCGCCATAATAAATAATGTGACCGCTTTTGGTAAAAAAAGTGTGGACAAAAAACTAATAATACATTGGGCAAATAATTTTTATAACAGCGAAGGGCAATGGCGTAAATCAACAGCATCCCAACTTGGCTGGCTTAAAAGGGATGATGAGATGACGGAAAAAATTTCATTTAGCAATTTGGGAACGATGTCAACATCTACTTACCTGCCAATGCAAATGGTTGAAAATACGGAAGCCAATATTACCTGGTTTTGGCAGATAGAACATAGCGGAGGCTGGTACAGCGAAATGGGATCTAATACCGGCAGCCAGGGCAGTTATACTTATTTAGGCGGCCCCGATGAACAGCACCACCAGGCATGGAAACAATTACAACCTGGTGAAGATTATACCACTGTTGCAGTTGCTATAGGTTGTGTTACCGGTGGCTTTGGTGAGGCCGTTGATGCACTTACAAAATACCGCAGAACGGCCTTGCTGATGCCCCATGCAGACAATGCAAACATGCCTGTAATTTTTAACGATTATATGAACTGCCTTTGGGCCGACCCAACCACCGAAAAAGAATTACCGTTGATTAATGCGGCAGCAAAAGCCGGTGCAGATTATTTTGTGATAGATGCCGGCTGGTATGCCGCACTAAAAGAAAAATGGTGGGATGCCATTGGCTTATGGCAACCATCTGCATCCCGTTTTCCCAACGGTATTTTGGAGCCGTTAAATGCCATCCGTAAAAAAGGGATGAAGCCGGGCCTGTGGTTAGAGATAGAATTGGCTGGTGTAAAATCACCATTAATTACCAAACCTGATGACTGGTTTTTTATGCGCCACGGTAAACGCATCAATGAAGGTGGCCGCTACTTTTTAGATTTCAGAAACCCCCAGGTAAGAAATTATGCCAACGAAGTAATTGACCGTGTGGTAAAAGAATATGGTGCGGAATACATTAAACGGGATTACAATTGCAGTGCATTGTTTGGCACCGAATTAAATACTTCCAGTGCCGGACAGGGTATGCTTGAAAATACAAGGGCTTTGTATAACTGGATAGATTCTATACATATCCGCTACCCAAATTTGGTATTAGAAAATTGCAGCGGCGGCGGTATGCGTATGGATTATGAAGCACTATCAAGGCACCAAATACAATCCTCCTCCGACCAGGGAAATTATAAAAAATATCCGTCTATTATCGTGGGTGAATTGGCGGCGGTGTTGCCAGAACAGTTGGCTGCGTGGGCCTATCCCGTTGCCAGTTCATCTGCCGAAGAAGCTGCATTTAACATGGTGAGTGCCATGCTTTGCCGCATACACCTTAGCGGTGAGCTTGACAAGTTAAGCAACAAAGCAATTGAGCAGGTGGTAAATGGCATTGCTGTTTATAAAAATAAAATCCGCAAATACCTTCCGCAGTCCACACCGTTTTTTCCGCTGGGTATGCCATCGTTTACAGATTCTGTTTCGGCCATTGCGGTGGGTATGAAACATGCGGAGAAAAGGTTTATTGCGGTGTGGCGGCTTGCCGGTAAAAATCAGGTGATGATACCCGTTATGAATGCTAAAAATGCTAATCTTATTTATCCGAAAAATTTAGGTATCAGCTTGAAAAAAGATGCCAAAGGGCTTATAGTAACGTTCCCTAAAAAGTATATGGCGGTAGTAATTGAAATAGTTAATAAATGAGTGTGTGCGATTTTTATTGCCCAGACATTGAAGCAATGGGCAACATCCTTGCGTTATTTATCCCGAGTGAGGTTTATTGTGTGCTGCCTCGGGACGCACACTTGTACTACATTACCTATGTGCAACTTTTATTGTGTGATAAATGATGTTGCAGTTTTTGCATCTTAATGAAATTGCCAAAATAAGTTCAGCATTTCAATTGAGAGAATGACTGAAATTTTCGGAAGTTATTTTGACAACTTTACTTATATAATTTTTGGTAAATATTTTTAAACAACTTGTTATGGCATCATTCAAAAAACAAATATTTTTATTCCAGATAATATTGCTACTTACCCTAACGGGCCATGCACAGCCTTTTCCCGGGAATTGGATAGCTACTGGTAACGATACTATTACTAAGGCCAATACCTGGCATTGCTTCCGTAAAGATTTTAATACTTCGTCAATTGATAAGAAGGCGATAGCCCGTATTGCTGTTGATACTAAATATTGGCTTTGGATAAATGACAGACTGGTTGTGTACGAAGGAGGCTTGAAACGGGGGCCAAATCCAAACGATACTTATTATGATGAAATTGATATTGCACCCTACTTAAAAAGAGGAAAGAATAGCGTAGCTTTTTTAGTATGGTATTGGGGTGGTAAAGGTTTTTCTCATAACAGCAGTAACCGCTGTGGTCTTTATTTTGATTGCCTTAAACTTGGTTTAAAAAGTGATAATTCATGGAAAGCAATTGTGCATCCGTCCTACGGGCCATCCTCTGCACCGGTACCAAACTTTAGGTTATCAGAACCTAATATTTTTTTTGATGCTGGAAAAAATATCGGGAATTGGACAGCAATGAATTATGAATTTAAATTCTGGCCAGTTGCTATTTCAGTTGGTACTGTGCCTGTTGGCCCCTGGAATAATTTGGTTAAAAGAAACATCCCGATTTTTAAAGACTATGATTTGCATGATTATACCTCTATCGTAAAAAGAGGCGATACCATGATATGCAAACTCCCATACAACGGGCATTTCTCTCCTTACCTGAAAGTATCAGGTGCCTCAGGTAAAAAGATATTCATGAGTTCCGATACCTATTTTATGGATGGCTACAGCCCGACCGATTCACTTTATACGCTGTGCTCAGAATATATTACAAAAAAAGGGCTGCAAGCTTATGAATCTTTCGGTTGGCTTTCGGGACATGAAATCCGTTATGTAATACCCAAGGAAGTAAATGTGCTGGAATTAAAGTATCGTGAAACAGGCTACAATGCTGGTCTTGTTGGTGATTTCAATTGTGATGATCAGTTGCTTAATACCCTTTGGCATAAGGCTCAGCGAACTTTATATGTAAACATGCGTGACAATTATATGGATTGCCCTGACAGGGAAAGAGCACAATGGGCAGGCGATGCAGCAATGGAGATGGGTCAGGCTTTTTATGCACTTGACACAAACAGTTTTGCATTAAGCCGAAAGCTTTATCTGGATCTGGCCAATTGGCAAACAAAGGATAGTATTATCTACAACCCGGTGCCTGAGAAAGACTGGAAAATAGAACTTCCCACACACTCGCTTATGCCGCTGAGCGAACTTTGGCGCTTTTTCCGATATACGCACGACACGACAACAGTAAAAATGGTGTATCCTGCATTAAAAAAATATTTATTAAAATGGAAGATTGCAACCAACGGGCAAGTTGCTTACAGGCAAGGTGGATGGGATTGGGGCGACTGGGGCGAAAACCAGGACTCGATATTAATTCAGCATGGCTGGTATTTGAAGACCTTGCAGACTGCCAGAAAAATAGCAGCCCTAATAAAACAGGAGGATGACCTCCAGCTTTACGATTCCCGAATCAACGGCATCACTCAATTTTTGAACAGTCCTGATTGCTGGAACGGAAAAGAATACAGGTATAAAAGTTATACCGGTTCAACCGATGATCGTTCTAACGCCCTTATGGTGATTACGGGAGTTGCAGATACGACAAAATGGGCAGCATTAAGAAAGGTGTTTTCTACATCTTATTATGCCAGCCCCTGGATGGAAAAATTTGTACTGGAGAGTCTTTTTATTATGAATTACCCACAACTGGCACTGGACCGGATGAATGAACGGTATAAACCAATGATCGTTTCGTCTCTTTCAACCTTATGGGAACTATGGCAATATACTAAAGGTGAAAGCCATGGAACCAGTTATGATCATGGCTGGTCTGGCGGCCCGTTGATATTATTATCAGAATACATTGCGGGCATTTCACCCACCGAAAAACCCAATAGTTATATCGTGAAGCCCATGCTATCTGACCTTACACGCCTGCAAACAGCATTTCCTTCGCCAATGGGATTGTTGAAATACTCGATAATAAAAAAAGGAGATAAAAATATAGCAACCGTGCAGATCCCCCAAAATGTGACAGTAATGTTTGGAATACCAACAGGAAATAATAAACAATTAACAATAAACCACAATGGTAAACCTACATTATTGGATGCACAGGATCACTATGCATATATTAAATTAAATGAAGGAATACATACATTGATTAGCCAAATACAATAAAAGATTATTGAAACAGATGAACAATAAATATCACATGCGGAAAATAGTATTTGGCTTACTTGCATTCTCATTTGCAATATTTTTTTGGAGTTGCAACAGCATCAAACCTATCGCTACATCAAAAGATATTGGGGCTTACTACACCCACATTGTAACCAACGATGAGTTTGAAAAATACTCACGAACTGGCGATTATGCCGATATAGTTGTTGATTTGGGAAAAGAAAACGGCAAGTTCGTTTTTTGGAGGGGAAGCAGTTATTTACCTTACTGGGAAACTGTAAATGGTGAGAAAGTATTTGCCGATGAAATAATCCCCCGCTCAGGCAATGGCAGTAAAACCATGCCCGATAAGGTAAATTCGTTTTCGGTGGTGAAAATTATTGAAAGCAACCCAAATAAAGTAGTAATTCATTGGCGCTACCTTCCTGTTTTTAGTGGCACAAATCCTTTACAAGGCTTAACTCCAACTAATTTTGTTGATGAGTATTTTACATTTTCACCAAATGGCCTGGTAGAGCGGACTATACGGCAAGGCACACCGAAAGTAGATGACTGGGCAGATCCAAAGTTTCAGTTTGTTCAAACATTTAAATTAACAACAAAGGGTATTGCCCATAAGGTTCTTGTAAAACCCGAAAGATCATTAAAACCCGAAAAAACACCCGGCAGGAATATTATAACTGAAAGTGCTGTAACACCTGTTGCATGGTTTAAATTCAATGAAGCTATTGGTGACACTACCTTTGAAAACCTCTCGAAATCGGCAATGACAATAAATGGGGCTAAAACGTACTGGCGGCAGGGAATATCTGGCACGGCACTTCAATTTGATGATGTGAGTACTTTTCTATCGCTACCTGCTAACGTTGCACCTAAGCCACAAACAGCCATTACACTCGAAGGTTGGGTGGCTATCGGGGCCTACCCCTGGAGTTGGTGTCCGATTGTTCAACATTGCGACGATGTACCAGAAGAGTTGGCTTTAGATATGAAACAGGGTATGAAAGTACGGTACAAGAAAGAGGGCGACAGAGGCTATTTTCTTGGCATCGACGGACACGGGCATCCCGGGATAAAAATACGCATTGGCGGAAATTGGGAAGAGTTCACCTCTGACATACACCTTGAAAGAAGGAATTGGTATCATATTGTTGGCACCTATGATAAAAACCTGGGCAAAATTGCCTTATATGTAAATGGGATTCCGGCAGGCGAAATGAAAGTTGCCCATCCCGGAGATATTGTGCTGTCGAATAAAAATCTATTGATAGGACGAGGAAAAAAGAGGCGGCCAACTGATCCTGTAAGGCCCTCCACATTCCCGGATTTATATTCATTTGACGGTTTGTACGATGAGATTAAAATATATGACCTTGCTCTTACTTCTGACCAGGTATTTAAATCGTTTGCCAATCATAAAACTTCTAAGCAAATCCTGGCTTCAGCCGACTTGCCATCCAGGATATTGCCTACCGGCGATAAAACAGATAAATTTGGCGCCACTTATTCTGCCTTGAAATATTTTGATACCTGGGACAACCTTTTTCGTTTTAGTAAAGGTGTTGATGTAGTAGTGAGTCTGGAAAATAATCCCTGCAAATTTGTTTTTTGGAGAGGCGTTAGCAATATACCCATGATTGTTAATGAGAAAAATGAATGGTATAGCAACGAATTTAATGAAACCTGGGATAAATCGGGTGGTCAGGGATGCCAGGAACCTATGTCGGATAAAAGTTCAGAATACAGTCATGTACGGATTTTGGAAAATACACCTGCCCGTGTGGTAATCCATTGGAGATTTTCTTTGGTGGATGTAAACCATGTACTAGCAAATTACAATGAAAAAACAGGCTGGGGTGATTGGTCCGATTGGTATTATTACATTTATCCCGATGGTGTGGCTGCAAAATAAATGCAGCTTTGGACAAATGGTGAACGAAACCATGAATGGCAGGAGTCTATGGTAATCTTTGGTCCCGACCAGCATCCTGAGAATATTATTGAACGCACCAGAACTATTACCATGTTAGCTGAAGATGGAAATTATAAAAGTTATGATTGGCTATCCGGGCCACCAGATAATGTTGACACCCCGGGAAATTCTAATATTCAACTTATTAATCTCACAGGCGACTATGATCCTTTTACGATTGCAACCAAATTTATTGGCAAAACCAGGGTCTATGCAGGAGAGATGACCTCCTATGCGGCTTTTTGCACCTGGAATCACTGGCCTATTGCACAAATGCCGTCCGACGGACGCTATGCATCCTATCCCGACCGAACATCACACAGCTCCATTTCTAATGTTTACTTCCCCATATATAAGGAGGATACAACCAGTAACAAGCCATCCTATGAAAAAATAATGTTAGAAGGAATGTGGAACAAAAAGGCAACCGACCTCATCCCCCTATCCAAATCATGGACACATGCCCCCAACCTGATTAACCTTAAAGGTGCGGAAGGTAGTTACGATGCCAGTCAGAGGGCTTATGTACTAAAAGTGTCCGGAAATTCTGTTTCATTTACGATAAATGCAAGTACGCAAAGCCCGATTTATAACCCTTGTTTTGTATTAAGAAATTGGGGTGCAAAGGAAGATGCAAAAGTGAGTTGTAAAGGTAACGTGAGGCAAGGTACTGTACGTGATACCTATGGTAGTTATACCAAGGTAATTTTTATTGAAAACGAAGGCACTGAACCATTAGAGGTTAGCATTTCTAAATAGATACTTTGTAGAATTGAAGTTGAAAGCACTTTACATTAAAACTTTTAGGAAAAATATTTAAAAGAAAATATTGTGATGGCACACAAATACAGGGAGTTCAAAAGCTCAGTTAATATCAGTAATCAGAAATTCACATCTCTAATAATCTTGTTTTTTTTAATAGGAATTTTTACTTGTAAAGCACAAGACAATCCATTGGGATGGTGGACTTTCGACAGCAACGATCAAAAAACAGTAATTGATAAAGTCAGTGGCGTTTCAGACACCATTAATGGCAATTTTTGGTTTACTGACGGAGTAAGCGGTAAGTGTCTGAAATTAGACGGATATACAACTCATATTCTAAGGCCGGCAGAAAAGGCACCTGTTTTAGGTAAAACATTTACCATTGAAGCATGGATTGCACCCCAGACGTATCCCTGGAACTGGACAGGGATAGTTGATAGGGAGAATAACCATAAGGAAGGCTTTTTTTTCGGCTTGAATGCCGAAGGAAAAGTTGGCCTTGGAATAGCGGTGGGAGAAGATCGTAAATGGGTGATGTGTATATCCGGGGGAAAGCTTGAATTGTTGAAATGGTCTCATATTGCAGCGACACTTGATCAGAATGGAGAAATGACGGTATATATTAACGGGAAGAAAAGTGGCAATTTATCAACAGGGAAATATGGATGGGATTTAACTGGCTGGACAAAACCTAACAATGGTACCGATTTATGGATAGGGCGCAGCCATTCAAAGATGAGCCCGCAAGGTACAGAACGGGAACCCAGCCAGAAAACATTATCCTATATGAATTTCGATGGGCTGATTGACGAAGTTAAAATATACGATAAGTCTTTGGAACCGGAAGAAATCAACCGGGAGTACAAGCAGCTAAAACCAAAAATAGCCCAACCGTTAAAATACAGGAAGTTCCCACTAGCTGGCGCTGAAAGAAGAACTTTTGGCGCAATCAACACTACCCTGAAATATGATGAAACCTGGGATAAACTATGGAGAATTGGTGATTACTCCGATATTGTTGTAACATTCAATAAACCCATCCGAATAGTTTTTTGGCATGGAACAAGTTATGGAGCATGTTATGTTACCGAAAATGAAAAATGGATGGGCGACCAAAGCCTTGAAAGCAACGAATGGATGGACGATCAGAAATTTGACAGCATTAATCCTTTGCCCGATAAGTGGGGTTGTGCCGAACACATGTCAGATAAGCGTTGCCTCTACTCTCATGTAAAATTAGTAGAGAATAATCCGGCACGAGTAATTGTAAAATGGCGGTATAACCCAGGTTACATCACTTACGAACAGGCTCATGTTGATAAACTTACAGGCTGGGGAGATTGGGCAGAAGAGTATTTTGTTATTTATCCGGATGCGGTTGCCGTTCGCCACCAGGTATTATGGACAAGTAGATGGGGCGTTGTAGCAAATACAGCAAACTGGCCAGCACCAGGTGTGCCATGGCATCAGTTTCAGGAAACAATATTTTTTAATCAGCCCGGTACAAAACCAGAAGATAATGTGGATAGTGGCGCACTCTCAATTGCAAATACAATAGGTAATAGTTTTACCTACCAATGGAATAGCAAAGTGCCGTATGCCCAAATGAAAAAGGATGGGATTGATAAAGTGCCGGGGGCAAATATTCAAATGACAAATTTAAAATCGGAATACAAACCATTTATAATTTTTGAACCCGGAAGTACAATAGATCCATGGGTTGGTTACGGATTCCCACATTGGAATCATTGGCCTGTAGCGCAAATTCCCAGCGACGGAAGGGTTGCGGTTGCAGCCGACCGTCCCGGCCACACATCTCTTTCTTGCGGAGCACCAATTAGTCATGTTGGTGCTGACGGTACCCACGAAGCCGTTATGCTTTATGGGCTTATAAATAAACCTATTGATTCATTAGTGCCACTGGAAAGATCGTGGAACAAAGCACCGGAATTGAAAATTATGAAGGGGCCAGTTATAAATAATGGTTACGATAAGTTTCAACGGGCTTTTATTTTAAAATGCGAAAATGGTTCATCCAAAACAGATATTCAACTGATGGGGAGCAAGGAATCTCCGATTGTTAATCCTGCATTCGTATTAAAAGGTTGGGGAGATAAAAAAGTTGCTATTTTGATCAATGGCAAAAAATGTGAAGAAGGCATTAACTATAGAGCTGGTTATGAAAACCACATTGAGGGAACAGATTTAGTATTATGGTTCGATTTGAATTCAGAAAAAGTAGAAACGATTTCTATAAATCCTAAATAAAATGGGAATGAGAAAACCTTATTGAAGTTTTTGTGCCCGCTAATACAGCAATAATTTAAAAGAAAATACAAAACAAATTAACGATTTATGAAATTGAACCGAGTATTGGTTATAAACCTACTTTTACTTTATACTGTTCACACTCAGGGGCAAGCGTACCGTTTGAAATGTGAATACCTGATTAATCCTATTGGTATTGATGCACCATCGCCCCGTTTGCATTGGCAAATGAACGACAGCACAGCGGGCGCCATGCAAACAGCCTATCAGGTTATAGTTGGAACTGATTCTTTTCAGGTAGCTAATGGAATAGGAAATTGTTGGGATACAAAGAAAATTTCGAACCCCGGAATGCTGGTTTCTTATAAAGGACAAGCATTAAAGCCGTTTACAAAATATTTTTGGAAAGCAATTTTATGGAACAAAGACCTTCATAAATCAGCGATAGCGCCAGTTGCTAGTTTTGAAACAGGGATGATGCAAATTGGTAAATGGAAAGGTCATTGGATTTCGGATTCGAAAGATATAACCTTGAAACCTGCGGCCTATTTCCGTAAACAATTTCGGCCTTCGGGGAAAGTTATAAGTGCCCGCATTTATATTGCTGCTGCCGGCTTGTACGAACTTTTTATTAACGGTGAGCGTGTGGGCGATCACCGGCTCGATCCGATGTTTACACGTTTCGACAGGCGTACTCTCTATGTTACTTACGATGTAACGTCTTTGGTTAATTCAGAAAATGTGGCTTTGGGTGTGTTGCTTGGCAATGGATGGTACAATTTTCAGGATCCGGCTGTGTGGTATTTCGATAAGGCCCCGTGGCGCAACCGTCAAAAATTTTGTCTCGACTTTCGTATTACTTACGAGGATGGCCGTCAGCAAGTTATAACTTCAGGCACAGATTGGAAAACATCGCCCAGCCCAATTATTTTCAACAGTATTTATGTTGGCGAACATTACGATGCCCGGCTTAATCAGCCCGGATGGAACACGCCGCAATTCGATGATTCGAAATGGGTTAATGCAATTTTGGTAGGCGCACCTTCTCAAAATATTACTGCCCAGCAACTACAGCCAATACGTTTTATTGAAGAAATAACCCCGGTTGCTATTAACAAGATGAGCGAACTAAAATCGGTTTTTGACCTTGGCCACAATATTGCCGGGATCACCCGCATTAGTGTTAAAGGGGAACGGGGTACCGAAATCCGTTTGAAACACGCTGAGATGTTGGCTAATGATGGAAACGTTGACATATCGAATATTGACCCTTACTATGAGCTAACTGATGACAAACATCCTTTTCAGACAGATATTTATATTCTTGAGGGCGATAGTGTTGAAACATTTTATCCGCATTTTAATTATAAAGGCTTTCAATATGTGGAGGTAACCAGCAATCGCCCTGTTGAAATTAAGCACCTTACAGGCATATTTATGTACAGCGATGTTCCTGCTATTGGTAAGGTGAATAGTTCTGACCAAACCCTTAATAAAATATGGAAAGCGACCAATGCTTCCTATTTATCGAACCTCCAGGGTCTCCCAACAGATTGCCCGCAACGTGAAAAGCTTGGCTGGACAGGCGATGCCCAAATTGCCACCGAAACTGGTCTGTACAATTTCGATGCCATTACCATCTACGAAAAATGGCTGGCCGACCACCGTGACGAGCAACAGCCAAATGGCGTATTGCCCGGAATTATTCCAACAAGCGGTTGGGGGTATCATTGGGCTAACGGCGTTGATTATACAAGTTCAATAGCTATTATTCCCTGGAACGTCTACCAATTTTATGGTGATCGAAAATTATTGGCTGATTGCTATGAAAACATTAAAAGGTATGTTGACCACATTAGCGATTTAAGCCATAATAGTTTAACAGACTGGGGTTTGGGCGATTGGGTTCCTGTAAAATCGAAAGCATCGATAGAGTTGACATCGTCTATGTATTACTATGTTGATGCGACAATTTTGGCCAAGACAGCTAAAATATTGCACAATGATTCAGATTATCAGAAATATTCTCTGTTGGCGGAAAAAATTGCATCTGCAATCAACGTAAAGTATCTTAATTATCAAACCGGGATATATGCAACTGGGCTACAAACCGAGTTAAGTGCGCCGCTTTTTTGGGGGATAGTACCTGATAGTATGAAATCGAAAGTTGCAGAAAATCTTTCAATTAGGGTTATTGCCGATGGCAAACATTTGGATGTTGGGCTGCTTGGAACAAAATGTATATTGAGCGCACTAAGCGAAAACGGGTATTCTAATCTGGCTTATGAAATAGCAAGTCAGAAATCATATCCTTCCTGGGGATGGTGGATTGAGAACGGGGCAACCACACTTCATGAAAACTGGCCCCTTAATGCAAAAAGCGATCAATCTCTAAACCATATTATGTTTGGTGAAATCAGTGCCTGGTATTACAAGGCATTGGGTGGCATAAGGCCAGATGAGAAAAATCCTGGGTTTAAGAACATTTTGCTGGAACCGCATTTTGTAAATGGCCTTGATTCGTTTCAAACCAGCCATGACGGACCTTATGGCCAAATTACTTCAAGCTGGAAGCGCAAAGGTAAAATAGTGACTTATCAGGTAGTTATTCCGGCAAACAGTACTGCAATGATTAAGCTTTCAGGGAAGGAAATAAAAATGAATGGAAAAAAAGTAGATTTTAAAGCCAATAGTACAAGTTATTCTACCAAACTACCTGCCGGAACTTTCGATTTCGAGATTAGAGAAATTAATAACTAAAACTCATCGCCTATGGTAATAAATGAAATTTGATCTATTTAAAGCAGCAGTAACCAGGCAGACACAGGACGGAGTGCGCCTACCTGGTTGAGGATACCGACAACAGCGGCCAACGTAGCAATAGTGAATCTTTAAAATTGCTTGCCAAATTGCTGGCGTTGCAATGTTAAACTGAGCTCGTAGCTTCTACTAAAGAGCATTATAAAAATTAATTGAAATACAGGTGCTTTATTTTTTTACATTTATAATGGTTAGTAAATACTTTTAAACAAACTGATATGGCATCACTCAATAAACCAAAATTTTTATTCCTGATAATGCAGCTACTTATGCTTTGCTCATTAACTGGCTATGCACAGCGTAATAAAAGCAGCCACACCGTACAATTTAAAAAGCATATCATTTGCAAAGAGTTTGTGTCTGAAGGAGTAGCGGTGGGTGATGTAAACAATGATGGCAAAGAAGATATACTGGCTGGTAATTACTGGTGGGAGGCGCCTTTATGGAAACAGCATCTGGTGCATGCAGATACGCTTGATCCTGTTCCCGGCTATCGCACTACCTTTTTAAACTTTTGTATGGATGTAAACAATGACGGGTGGAATGACCTGGTAAAATTTGACCAGCCGGGAGCCGCTTGTAGCTGGTATCAAAACCCGAAAAATAAAGGAGGATTATGGAAGTCGCATAGTATTCTGGCCAATGCAGGTATGGAAAATCCTGCCTTTGTAGATGTGGACAGCAATGGCAGGATGGATATTATTTGCAATGATGTAAATACCAGGCAGGTGATCTGGATGCAATCTCCAAATGCTGCAAATGATACCCTTTGGCAACGCTACGTTATTAGCAACGACAGCATGATAGCCACCAACCGCTACACACATGGGTTGGGCTGGGGCGATGTAAACAAAGATGGCCGTAATGACGTAATAATAAAATCAGGGTGGTGGCAATCACCAGTTGATGTAATGGCTGCAGACTGGATCTTTCATCCTGCCGACCTTGGAGCAGATTGCGCCAACATGTTTACATACGATGTGGATGAAGACGGCGATATGGATGTCATCAGTTCTTCGGCGCATCAATATGGTATCTGGTGGCATGAGCAAGTAGTTACGGCCACAGGCAGCATCAACTGGATCACCCACGAGATAAGCAAACTTTTTTCGCAAAGCCATTGCCTGGCTTTTACAGATGTTAATGGCGATGGACGCCCTGACCTGGTTACCGGCAAACGCTACCTTGCCCATGAGGATGGCCATGATCCCGGTTCTTATGAACCTGCTTTGCTGTATTGGTTTGAATATAGTCCTGGTAAAAACCCACAGTGGATACCTCACCAGATTGATGATAATTCCGGCATCGGCAATAGCATTACAGTAAAAGATATTAATGGAGATGCATTGCCCGACATTATTATTTCTAACAAAAAAGGAGTTTACTTTTTTGAACAGACTAAATAGTATGCAGCAATAGTTTTTTGAAAAGGATGTTAGAGTTTTGATTTTTTACAGAGCGGTGCAGAAAAGGAATTATAGTAACTTTTCTCAAAAAGTATATGAATGTAGTGAGAGAAATGACGAATGAGTGAGGGAGTATTTGGCGGCCAAAATATTTTAATACCATCTTTCATAGTTTGACATAAGACATCTTAAAATTTTTAAGATTAAATTTATTTTACAAAGGGAGGGTACAAATTGTACCCTCTCTTTGTTTTATAGTTCATTTGGCGGCATAGCAGCTAAACCATAATAGCGAAAGAATTATTCAATGAGGCTAAACTTTTTTGTTTTAAAATCAATAATTATAATATGGTCGAGAAAAAGTTTGTTGCCAATAGCACCTGCAACTTTAGCTTCTCCAAAAATTTCAGACTCCCCCTTCTCTACATAAATAATCATGTCCTTGTACGCTTTTCCAAGTATGGTAATATCCTTTCCCGTTTTGCCACCCAAAGCATTATACACTTCACCCGATTCACCGTTGTTGATGTTGTATAAAGTATCGGTTAACTGTTTTGGTGCATAACCCTTTGCATACTTCGGAGTTACATTTAAAGTAAACATGCTTGCACCGCAATCATACATAAACTGTTGTTTTTCCATGCCTATTTGAACCGGCAAAATAATCCTGTTTTTATAAAATTGAAAAAAAGAAGAATTGAGTTTCTGTTTATAGAATGGTTTCGTTAAACTATCACTGTAGCCAATTTTTTTATTCTTGAAATCAAGTATCAGAACTTTGTCTTTAAAAATATCCACGCCAATTGTACCAATGCTAAATCCTTTATACTGGTTTAACAAGTCTTGTGAAAAATCACCACCAATGCTGTCATTTTTTAAAATGATGCCTGGCAAAATTGAACTTTCAAATTCAAATGGGGGTGTAAATATTTTATACCAGTTGCCATTATTAATTGTATCAGTCCTTTTTATTTTTTCGGCGAGATATGGAAATTTATTGGTGAATTTTTTATAAGTGCCTCCTTCCAAATAGGTATATGGGCTGCCTGTGTCAAGCTGCCACCGAAAAAAATAGTCAAGTGTGTCAAGCTGTGAGGTAATCAACATTACATCTTTGTAGGCAGGGTCGGCCCATTCAAAGCTTATCCAGATAATTTTTTCATTTTCAAAATTAGTTTGTGCCAATAAAGTTATTCCCGTAAAAAGAAGTGCTGTTAGTATTAATAAAAAATATTTCATTGTAATGCTGTTTGAAAATGTACATATAAAAATAGATATTCTATTTTTATATGCGGCATGCAAACCTTCATACTAAGCAGAAAATGCATCCTCCATGCTTGCTAAAAATAAAAGTGGAATTACTATTATAAAAAAAATGCTGAAATTTTACGGTGGTTGTGTTTCCTGCAATGTTTAACGTTTTTGCATAAATGCACATTATCAGGGAGCTATAATTGATACCATATTTGCTTCCTTATTTTCCACACCAAAGTAAATGGATGAGTTAATCTGACATTATTGGTTTCTTTATTTAAAATTTAAAAACGAACAGAGCTACTTGGATAACTTGAATTGAAATGGAGCTAAAATTAATTTTCATTGTAGAATATTACAAGTAAAAATCATTTGCAAAATCATTTTTTAAGTATAATAATTATTTTTGTATTAACGCTTTAAAACCACCATACAAATCAGGCAAAGCCTGCTGCATTGCCTGCTCATATAAGCCTGGATTGTTACGGTAAAAGATGTTGAAATTGGTGGGCTGGTTTGTTTCCTGAAATGTATAGCCATTTGAACACGCTTTTACTCTGCAGGGATGCAGTTCGTTGCTGATAACCTGTCGGTGCTGGTAACCTTATTTTCAGCGATGATGGCGTACTTACCAGCTTTGGTATAAACAAGTTTCATTTTTGCCACCTGTAGCCATACGGCAGTTTCCAAACATAATGATCATAGTAATTATGCATTATGTTTGGAGTGCCAAGTTTAACGGAGTTTGTATATGCCTTTATTTTAGAAAGCATTTAGGCTACTTGCTTTTTGTACAACAATAACTGCAAAAATTAACGGCATAACTCATTCTGTTCGGTTAGGCGAGATTTTGGTTACTTATTAATTCTATATGATACAATAAAAGCCCGCTATTTAATTCTAATATTATTCCCGTTCTCATGATTTATCCTCAATATGCCACCTTTATTGCCAACAGGTTGCCAGGTATAACCGTTTTTTTTCAGCAGTTTGCCTTTCTTTATTTCCTTGTTATCAACAAAAATAGATGAAGGATTAAAATTTAGGCGCAACACTTCATCAGAATTATCACGAAAAGTAGCATACTTTATCTCGTTATTACTATAAAGTATATTGGTAATTACCGAACTGGATTTCAGTAAATGGTTTTCATCTGCAGGAGCCCATTCGGGTATTGCTGCCATGCCTTCTAAAAAGTGCTTAACATAGTCACCATAGCCATCGGTAAACCAAACGGCAGGCCAAAAAGGGCCTGTGGCAACTATACCATCTTTACTGCAACAATAGGTTGCCCAATTAAAATAGTTAGCCGCTTTGTCTTTCCATTTTTGATCTCCCGTTTTTTCGTATAGCATTGCACATACTGAGGCATACCTTGCTGTATGGCTACCCATGGGCTGGTAACACCACAGTTGTTCGCTAATAGCAGGCATATTATACACTCCATCTGTACCGAATACGCTTTCTACCCAATTGATAAGAGAAACACTATGGGTTAAACTAAATGAATTTAATGCAGATTTTTTTAGAAGATACCTGGCTGTTTCAACTGGTGTAACCTGCACCCTGTTTTGATTAAATTGATCCCGCTTAACATCTTCAAAATAGCCTTTCCATATAGAAGTTTTCATTGGGCCTTCCAATGAAAACAACCATTTATAAGCAATATCCATTGAGGATTGGTAAGCTACTTTTTTATCCTTGTTTAAATTTATCTTCTCCGAAATACTTATTAATTCATCAAAAAGGCGAATTGGTTCAATAACATTTGAACAATAATCTTCAAGGCTGTTTCCTGTGTAAGCATTTACCCGAAATGGCCATGGTGAACGTGGATTAGCTGAAATAAAGAGATTGTTTTGTAATTCAAACCCAAATCCACTATTTATATTTTTTGTCAATGCATCAGCACAGCTAATAGCAGCATGTAGAAATCTTGTTTCAGAAGTGATTTCGTAAAAAAGTAAATATCCCATACCAAGTTCCCCAACTTTATCTGGTTCAATAACAGATAAACCATCACCTCCGCCTTCTGGCGAGCCATGAATTGCTCCCTTAAATTCGGTTTCACCAGCATCAGCACTACTGTAAGGACAGTTTGCCCATTTCCAATCTGCAGGGGTAGTGCCATGCTTTATTTGATAATCAAGACATTTTCGAACCAGGTTTGTATAGGAAGTATCACCAGAATAAACCCTGTAATCCACAGCAAAACTTTGCACAAAGCCTGCAAAAGTACAAGCAGGATTATTGGGAGCCTGTTTGTTGCCTGTTGTGCCTTTATAAAAATCCGGATTCATATCCGGACCAAAAAATTCACAAAAAAGCATGTATAAACTCAAATTGGTTTTGGGCTCTTTTGGGCATGCATCTTTTATAAACTTAGCAGCTAAATTCACTACGTGATTGTACCCTGCTCCCGGAATTTCAGGCTTGTACCATGATAAGAAATCGCCAGTTTTATTTTTTGTTATTGGGTGATAACATAATGTATCACCTTTAAAAGTTTGTGCGCTTAATGAACTGCAATAAAAAATTAAAATGATAATTAATTGATAGCGTATTTTTCTAACTTGAATCATAGTTGTTTTTTTAGCTTCTTAGTTGCTTATTATTTTTAAATAAAGTGGATGGAATGAATTATTGATGATGCGAATAAATTTTGTTGCTGTCAATTTTACGAAGGCGCTTTCCATAAACAGGATGCCTAAGAAACCATCCAGGTGTACAGCTCCAGGCATGGCAGTAACTATTAAATAAATGACTATTATAAGGGGATTTATAAGCATCGTTGGGGTCGTAAATTTCCCAAAAAGTATCGGCACCTTTATTTATCATGCCTCCCCAATAAGTTGCTATAAGATTATAAGCTTCCTCGTCCATATCACAAATAAGGTGTGCTTGTACTAAATGATGCATTAAATATGGAGTGCCAGGTTTAACGGCGTTTGGATATGCTTTAATTTTAGAAAGCATTTGGGCTCCTTGCTTTTTATCTACAACACCTGCCAAAATCATCCATATTTGCGAAGCCCATGAAACTTGCCTTAGTTGGCCTGAGATAAAAAGCCCTTTTTCTTTATCAAAAAAGTTTAGCAATGCAGACGCCTGCATTTTGGTGCTTAAGTTTTCCCATTTCACAATATCTTCCTGTATGCCAAATTTGCGGGCTAAACTCAATAATGTCTTTATTGAATATATAGCTGTTGCTTGCTCTGCTGTCTGCCTGTCTAAGTCTTTGCTCCAATCAATAAGCATCCAAATGTCTTTCGGTATTTCTAAATAATGATTTTTATTAAGCCATTTGTTACAAACAAGCTCAAGTTGCTGGCTAGCTAATGGATACAATTGTTTTACCAACGCCCAATCGTTTGAGCTTGTACCGTAGGAGAACAATACAGAACCAAACAACATGGCATAGTCCGGTATCATTTCATCGCCAATTTCCGGATCTCTGTCATCAGGGGTGTAAACGCATGATGGAATAAATCCATCATCTCTTTGGCTGCCTGCAAAAAGTAAAATACAGCGTTTAACTATATTATCTGATTTAAAAACTATGGCATCTAACAAAGCCTGAAGTCTTAAATCCCCAAGCCAAAGCCTTTGATCACGTTTTGGGCCGTCTTCAAAAACTTCCTGAATGCAATTACGAAGTGTATATTGAGAAACTAAATCTATTTCCTGCATTTTTTTACTAAAGCCCTGCAATGGCTTTATTTTATTCAATGCAATGGCCGAAACCTCATCGCAGTAAAGGTTTGAGAGTATTATAGCTGTATCCGTTTTTAGCACTACAAGCCGGAGATACCGAAAAGTTCGCCGTTCCTTGATATGCCATTTCTTGTTTATTTCAACATCAAAACTCCAGTTGTTAGTTGGCTTATAACCGTTGTCAAAAACAGGCGGGTACAGCTCCCAAGAATCGCCCAATTCGGCCAGTACTTCCGCCGTTTGAATTTTTATTGTTGCAGTTGCAGTACTGTTGCCTTGTAAATAGCCCACCATGTTGCGGCCAAAATCAAGTATCACCGTATCGCCTTTGTTCAGCTTTTTGTTTACCAGTTCATTGGCAGGTGAAATGATTATTGATTTCCAGCCGAGCCATGCGGTTACATCCTTTTCAATTTTAATGCTATGAATGGGATAGGAAGTATGATGAGTTAAAACTGGTAGTAATTGTTTTGCCTGTTTTAAGTACTTTGTTTTTGAAATATACTGTGCGTAAGTTTCGGTTGAAAAAAGTAAGCTGGTTAAAATGATGGGAAGTATAAAATTTTTGTTTCTCATTTTGATATTTTATAAAATAATTCTGACAGCCCTATCCTATTGCTCAAAACTAAATTCCACTTCATTAGCCCAATGCAGTTTCCAATCCACCATAAATGAGCCATTTATTTTTGACACACTTCGCTCTTTCGAAAGCTCCATACAATCATTGCTGCTGTTGTCATTTACCCGGTAAGAAAATTTGATGGTTTGATGGGCATCCATTTTTTTCTTTACCTCCGGTATTTCACTCCAGGGGATGGCAGCTTCAATAATCCTTGTATTGCCTGTCCTAGTAATCATCAATGCGCCATTTTTTACCGGCCCATCTTTAGGCGATGCAGCTTGGCGGGGAAAGAAATGTTTATGTGGCATACCCGGTACCCTTAACCGCCATATTTCTGTACCGCCACCATACTTTGCTGCTACGGGGTTTAAGGCATATTCGTAATCGGTACATTGATAATTGGTATAGCCGTTCATCGTTCCGGGTGGGTATGGATACAAATCTTTTTGCTCCCCATCCAGTACATTGAATGCAATCTGTACATTATCATGGTTGTCAAAATTTCCCGAAGGTAATTCAGGATCGTTACGGTAAGAATAACGCCTTACATTTTTTGGCCAGGTTAACTCAGCCAATGACTTTTTTAAAAATTGACTATCAGGAATATCATCTTTGCCTATCTGCAAATGGACACTGCTATCAACCCGTGAGAAACTAAAAGCATTGAATGCCGGGCCATTAAAAAACTGTGCAGTTAACCCTTTATTGGTTACAGCATTTTTCTGGTGTGATAAAAATTGGGCTGGGATTATTTGCCGTGGCTGATGTTTGCTTTGCCAGGTTAATTGCATGTCAACCGCATCCCATTCTTTAGACAATTCAATTTTTATATCGTAGGTTTTATTGGCAGCTAAAAATATTTTTCCTGTTGATGTTGGCTTAAAAGTATTGTACCAATTGTCAATCACCAGCTTATTGTTTATCCATAACCTCGTAATATTTTTTGTATTGAGAGAGAAAGAATATTCTTCATTGTAACGGACTTTTATCATTCCCTGCCACCGTACAGAATAAGAAATTCCATCCTGCAACATAGCTCCGCCAAAGCGGAATTTATCGTATGGCACATAGCTTTTCTCTGGGTAAAAAAACGCATCGTCATCCCTGTTTTCAAAACGTATCATCCCTTCATCAACGGAACTGTCGGCAACTTTTGCAGCGAAGTAAAAATAGTTTTCATCATAAGCCAGGTAGCCGTTGGATAAACCTGCGGCAGTAGATTTATCAAAGTTTTTAAAGGGGAACCACGCTTCTTCTGTGATGCTGCTTTGTTTGGCGCCATCGCTTATAATGCGCTGTGGCAAAGCATTCTCCCAATCATCAAGTTTACCATCTATTGTAATTTTTCTTTTGCTGATCACATTAGCATGAAGCGTTTCTTCATGCATAGCCATACCATCTTTACCTGCATCAAATAGTAAATTAAGCAGGTAGCAATTATCGGGTGCATTAGTAAATGCTTTTGCTGCTACCTCAATTAACTTAGTTTCATTGGCATTGAAATTTATTTGCACAAGCGAATCTTTTAATACAACTCCTGCTACTTTTAATTTTAATACACCAGTGATTGGCCTGTTCAATACGTTGGTTAACTTGAGCTTTAATGCAGCAGCTTTATCTAACGGTTTCAAAAAATCATAAGCAATTGTTTCCAGCGGTTCTATACCTTTTATGTCTGCCTGCTTTACCGCTTTTACCAGCATATCAAAAGACCCGGATGAGCCATCTGTCCGTAAAAAATATCCATTGCTGTTTAAGGGAATAATAATTTTTCCGTTGGTAGATGCAACCCTGTTTCCATAAAAATCAAACAACCTGAATTTGCCGTTGCTATCGTTGAAAGAAAGTGTTGCACCATCCAGTACTTCATTTTTTGCAATAGCCATTTTTAGCTGATTGATCTCTGCTTGTTGTGTGGCGGTATCAAGCAATCCTATTTGTTTTTTTAAGGCAGCTTCATGTTCCAGTTCTTTTAATCCCCGTGCTGTGCGGAACAACACATTATCGGCACCAAACTCTTCGCCGATATCGCCTACCACCACGAGTGTGCCATCTTCTTTATTAATAATATTCTTTTCATTCGGCAAGCCTTCAAATTGCGTAACCCAGGGAAGGCCATTTTTAAAAAGCAGTGAAGCAAATTTTCTTTCTCCAATAAAATGTTGCGTAGCCCCAATTGATGCAGCCACCGACCAGGCATGTACCACTTCTATTTCTTTTGAACTTCCATCAGCAAGCCTAATTATCTGCGGAATAGTATGACAAATATTTCCCCGATAGACACCCATCGCCCTGTCGTAACCGGCAGAACGATTGGTAGCTACTACTGCTGCTACCCTATCGTCTGTGTTAGCCACCCAACTTTCGGTATCCCATATTTTAACCCTGCCATGCAGGCTGTCTTTTCTATCAACCCATTTTTTTATGGTGGCAGATGATTGCATGCCCTGGTAATGAATGCTGCAAAAATCAAAACGTTTTAGCATGGTATCGGTGCCATCAGCAAATAGTTTATCCAATGCATTTGAAGTAGAACTTGTGCCGCCTATCAGTATATCCACTCCTGCATCCCGCCTTGCTTCCTCTACCGCTTCGGCCATTTTGATATAAATTTCCCTGTATCTTGGTATGTCTGCACCCCAACCGGAAATGGATACGCCATCCCAGGGTTCATTCCATAGTGCAAATGCATTTACAGGGCCTTTGGGCCATCCAAATTCTACAGCTAACTTATACACCAGTTTCTTAAAATCATTATCGTATTCAGGCAGCCAAGCCATATCTGTTTTTCCATTTTGCATTACTCCCTTATCATCTAACCACGGTCGTGATACACCCATTGGTTGGTAGTCATCAAAAGGTTCTGGTGCACCCATTTTTACCAACACTGCAATGTCAGATTTTTGATAAGCCAGTAACCTGGTACGTTCTGCTGCATACCATTTCTTAAAGTCAGGTGCAGTAGTGGGCTTATAAGCTATGCCATGGCGAATGGCATGTGTACCTAACCGTTGCAATACATCATTGGAAATATCATCGAGGCAAAAAGATGGGTATTGAATTTTTTCTTTCTTAACTGCAAATGTTCTTACACAACTGGTGATGAATTGTCTTCCATATTGTGCCATATCTGCAACAAAAGCATAAGCACCAAAACGGCCAGGGATGGTTGGTTTTATGTTGATATTTATAAAGTCCCCAGCTTTGATTGTAGCTGTGAATGGACTTGTACTTTCATTATTCATTTTAAACATAGCAGGTGTCCAAATATCACCGGCATTACCTTTGGTGCCATAAGCAATTGTTTCTAAACTTCCCTTTACCGTTATTGTTTGCGCTGTATTATTTACCAATTGAATGTTTAATATCATGCTATCACCCGGCCACATTACATTGCCGGGAATACTGGTTTGAATGTACACCGCTGATACTTTGTAATCATGTTTGTGTGGCACTACGCCAAAGGTTTTACCGAATTCAGGAATGTCTTCGCCTTCTACCATTTGGGCTTTACAAACACTGCCTGTTAAAATTAACACACAATAAAAAGGCAGTATTTTTAAAAGTCTATATTTCATAATTACAAAAGCTGTTTGTTAGTTATTAAAAATGAAATGGTGAATACCCTAAATAAGAATCCCTGTTAGAAAACAGGGATTTTAACGATTGCTTGCTTGCTATATGAAAAGTTCACTCAATGAAATTTCATCTATCACAAAAGAGAGAAATTTTAAATACCACTTCTACTTTTTTAATTACAATTAACTATATGTTTTGTACTACATCATTTCATAATTAATTGCTGAAAATGTGAAATGATTATAACCCTGAATAAATAATACACCCCAGGCCAAGAATAAAAAAGATAAACATCAACAATAAAAAAGTATTGGTTTCTTTTGGCGAATTTTTAAACTCCTTCCAAATAAATACTCCCCAAAGTGCTGCCACTAGCGTTGCGCCTTGTCCGAGTCCGTAAGATATTGCAGGACCTGCTTTACCTGCTGCTATCAAATTGAATGAATTGCCCAGCCCCCATATCAAGCCACCCAGAATGCCAACCATGTGAGTTGAAAAATTACCTTTGAAATATTCATTGTAGTTTGTTGGCATGCCCTGGAATGGCTTACGCATCAAAATGGTATTGAATAAAAAATTGGAAAGAAAAATACCGATTGAAAAAATAAAGACAGCAGTGTAAGGGGTCATTTTACCAGCAGCAGGACTTTGAAAATTTTCTAAATCCATGGAGGCTGCTATAAAACGATAAAAGAAAGACATGAGCAACCCTGCAATTAATGAAAGCGCAATACCTTTTGTTGAAATTTTTTGATTGGCTTTGTTTGCTTTTTTATAAGCAAGTGCATTAAGGATAATTGCCAATGCTATCAATGCTACACCCGCGAATAAAAAAGCAGGATTACCTTTTTCAGCACCCCAGTAATTTACCAGTACACCCAGCACCAATGCAAGCCCAATACCCACCGGAAAAGCCACTGCCATACCAGCTATTGCAATTGCCGCTGATAGCAAAATATTGGCTGCATTAAAAATAATTCCGCCCAATATGGCACTGCCAATGTTTGCACTATCAGCTTGTTTAATGTCATCTATAAAACTTCTTCCCTGTTCTCCCATGCTACCCAGTGTAAATGCGCTGATGATTGAAAATAATAAAATACCCACCACATAATCCCAATAAAAAAGTTCGAAACGCCAGGTTTTACTTGCTAACTTTTGAGTGTTTGCCCAGGAACCCCAGCATAGCATCGTAATAATACAGAATGCTACAGCGGTTGAATAATTTTGTATGATGAACATGAGAAGTGGTTTGGTTATTTTTATTTAATATTTATTTCGGCATCAATATTTACCCTGGTGCCATCAACAGGTTTATCCGAGTAAATGAGGGCATCGTAGATTTTAATTTTATACTCACCGGATGGGTTAAGTATTTTAAGCTTTACTGAATGTTTTCCTTTGGGGAGCCCATACTTCCAGGCAATATCGCAGCGGCGGGTTGTATAATTTACAGGCAGCTTAATTGTCTCAATCAGATTATCATCCAAATAAACTGCTGAGTTAAAAATATATTCCGATTTACTTTCCCATTCCGAAGCGTCTCCTTTTACTACAAAACCAATACCATCAAAACTAAAACTGATTTCTGTTTTATCTTCATTCCATTTTACCGGAGACAAAGCAATTGGGTAATGCCCATCGAAACTTTTTTCAAACCTTACTGTAACAGGCTCCTGTTCAGTAATAAAAATGTTATCACCGTCTACTTTGCCACCATTTAGTTTAATATTCTTTATTGCGTGGTTATAGCTGATTTCATATACATCATTCAAACTAATAGTAGTGTACTTAAAGTCGATATCTTCAGCCAGCTTCAATCCCCTTTTCCAGTAATCGCTTATCTTGTCGTACCCAAGTATAGTACCCAAGATACCGCCTGCTGTGGAAGGATTGCAATCAGCATCCTGCCCACAACGTGTAGCAATCTCCATTGACTTTGTAAAATCGCCCCCGCCATAAAGCAGGCCCATAACAACATAAGCCGCATTTACTTTAGCATCTATATTAAAAGGCTTAAATACACCCTCCGGGCAACCTATATCATTTGCCCATTTTTTTTGAACGCCGAGCCATGTTTGTTTCCAGTCTTCTGGATATTTTTTGTGCCATTGTATCACATCATTTATACATTGATAAAATTCACTCTGTGCCGGAATGGTTTTAAGGGCTTTGTTAACGATATAGTTGATATCGCTGGATGTAAAAGCTAGAGCATACATGGCGCCCACATATACACCACCATACCAACCATCTCCATAATTCATAATATGGCCAATTTTATCACTGATTTTTGAGGCAGTGTTTGGCATAGCCGGACTCATTAAGCCGGCAAAGTCAGCTTCAATCTGGTAGTCAATACAATCAGCATGTGGGTTATTTTGCCAATGGCCGGTTACAGGGGCACTAATGCCCTGCATAACATTGTACCTCCCTGCCTGGTTAGCATGCCAAAGAGCATAGCCTGCATTGGCAAAGGCAGTGGCAAATGAATCAACCGGAGCATCCAATCCATATTTTTCAAATACATCTACAAATGTTAAATCCATATACAGATCATCATAGAGACCAGGAAATTCCAGCATATTTTTTTTCACTAAACCATCGTTCCATTCCAACGGTTGGTAATCGCCAATAAAGGTGCCTTGAAAACGAAATTCATAGGGTCCGCCAAACGTGACGCCAATTGTTTGGCCAGCCCATCCTCCTTTTATTTTGTCTTTAAGTAAAGCGCTGCTTATCTTAAAATCCTTTTTATTTTTGTTCTGGGCCGATAAGGTGCCTGAGATAAGCATGATTAAAAAACATTGAATTAATATAATTCTCATAATTTAAATTTTTATATGAATAGTACTTTTAGAAATTTGAATAATCGCACTGATCTTAATAGTCAGGATTTTGCGTGAGATTTTTGTTTTTATTTATTTCATCCCCTGGTATTGGATAATAATAGAATGCATTACGCCATGCCCTGTCTTCCATCTCCTGTACATCATAAGTAAAGGAACCGTTGGCATTTTTTACAATATGCATTTTATGTACAGGTACACTTAACAAGGCAGGTGCCGTTTTCCACCTGCGGACATCAAAAAAATAAATTTCTTCAAATGCCAGTTCTATTTTTCTTTCATTTTGATAATGCGCCATCAGTACACTTCCTGTTTCAGAAGCAGGGATAGCAGGCATCCCGGCTCTTGCCCTTACCTGGTCCATATAAATTTTTGCTTCCCCTTCATTGCCCAAATTCAATTGTGCTTCTGCATAATTTAAAAGTACTTCTGCATAACGTATGAGTATCCAGTTTTCATTGGTTTTATTTACCGTTTGAGAATTAATATTATTCTGGTGAATAAATTTCCGGGTATAATACCCTGTCATACTAATGGCCGTATTATACACATCATTTATTCCGGGGCCGCTAAATCCATCATCAAAGGTTTCTACCAAAACGCCTCTCCATGGAGCGCCATTATACAAAACAGTCTGATAAAAGCGTGGGTCTCTGTCTGCGTATGGATCCTGCAAAGAATAACCAGAAGTTGGATCTGTAATTTTTTTTCCATTTTTCATTTCATAGCTGGAAACAAAATCTTCCGTAGGCCTCAGCTCACCCCAGGCTCCAGCCATGCCTTGTGGATTTTGTTTCAGTTCTGTATTCTGCATTCTTACAGGATAAGCATACTGTATGTCAAAAATTACTTCTTCATTATTATCAACATGAAAAAGTTCATAGTAATCGGGATATAGCTGATAACTACCTAAATCAATCACTGCTTTTGCAGCATCGGCAGCAGCCTGCCATTTTACCCTATCATTAGAGGGATTGTGTAAAGGACTTGCAGCATATAACAACATTCTTGACTTTAACGCCAATGCTGTACCTTTTGTGGCTCGACCGACAGCACCACCATCCCAACTTAATGGAAGTAATTCACTGGCACTATCCAAATCGGATACAATAAAATTGATACATTCATCATAACTGTTCCTGGCAGGATTCAAATCATCACCCATTTGCTGTGTTTTTTTAATGATGGGTACACCGCCATAAAAATTCACAAGATCAGCGTAAAAGAAAGCCCGTAAAAAGAATGCCTGGCCTTTCAATCGATCAATTGCAGTTTGATCTGCAGGTATCGTTTTATAATTCTCAAGAATTAATGTAGCACTTCTTATTTGTTTATAATCGTTGCCCCATTGGCTAAACCATTCTTCCATCTGGTTATTAAAAGCTCCCACATCCCCGGTATTCCATCTTTGCACGGGATGCCAGTCGGGGCCATCGTCTGCTGTTTCTGTGGCACAGTCAAGGTTTCTTTCAATACCTCCAAACAAACCAAGATAAATTCCATCAAGGTATAAAGTAGTCATCTTTATATCTTTCCAAACAAGGTCTGCATTAATTTCTCCCAGCGGTTGTTTGTCCAATACATTCTTTTTGCATGATAATATACAACCGCTAATAAGGAACAGGCAAAATATTTTTATAATTTTCATATAGTTATTTTTATTGTGAAATAATATTAGAAAGTGAGATTAACTCCTACACTGGTTAATTTTGTTATAGGATAATAATAAGGCTGACCAGAAGCCGATTCAGGATCAAAATCTTTTTCTTTTGAGAAGGTTACCAGGTTGGTACCTGATACAAAAATCCTGAGTTTAGAAGCGGATGAATTTTTAAAAACATTTGACAATGTATAGCCTACTTCAATATTCTTCAAGCGCAGGTAACTGGCACTATGCAGCCAAAAACTTGACTCTTCCATTTTATAACTGTAATCACCCAAGGAAAGTCTTGGGTACTTTGCATTAGGATTGTCTGGTGTCCAGTTATCAAGTACATAACTTAGGGCTTTGCCGCCGTAATTAAATTCAAAGAATGCCTCGCCGTTTCTCATTACACTATACCCCGAAGCACCCTGCCAAAGCATGTTTATATCAAATCCCTTAAAGTCTGCGCCAAGTGTTAAGCCATATATACTTTCAGGTGTTTCAGATTTGCCAATTGCAGTAATATCAAGGTTATCTATTACACCATCTGCATTAATATCTTTATAAATAAACTGCCCTAGTTTGGGATCAACACCTACAAATTTTGGAAGTTCATCAACTTGCTTTTGGGTTTGATATAAACCATCTGTTACATAACCGAAAAATTGGCCTATAGAGTGGCCCGTCCTCATCTGGTAAGAAGGAACATTAGCTGGTTCATCTATGAATTTAATTTCGTTTTTTGCATAGGTGTAATTAACATTTGCAAAATAAGAAAAGGCCCCCACTTTATTTTTATATCGCAGTTCTACTTCAAATCCATGATTAGCTACCTCAGCTATATTTTCCACCGGCAGTGTAGCTCCAAAAGTTAAGGGTACCGAAGCATTTCTGTTTGCAAGGATGTTATTCCTATTTTCGGAAAACACATCTAATTTAAATCCAAACTTATAATTCATTAAATCGGCATCCAAACCAATATTGAATTTTTTTGCTCTTTCCCAGGTGATGTTTGGGTTGGCTAACTCACCTGAATTAAGCGTTTGAACAGGAACTGGTGCAGCACCACCAAATACATAATTATCACCAAAATAAACCGGCTCTAAATATAGAAAGCGCCTGTACCCCACCCTGTCATTGCCTACTTCGCCATAGGAAGCCCTTAACTTCAGGTTGTTAATAAAATCTGCTTTTTGAAGAAAGTTTTCGCCCTTCATATTCCAACCCAATGCAACGGCGGGAAAAAATCCAAAACGTTCGCCCGGAGGAAAGTTTTCTGACCCATTGTATCCAAAGCTGGCTTCTACAAAGTATTTTTTATCAAAAGCGTAGGCAACTCTCCCCAACACACCTTCCCTTCCCCCTTCTGATGCGCCGCCATAATTGTCAAGATTATTTCTTGGGCCAGCAAATAACTGGGGCAAGGCAGCCGATGCAAAATCTGTTCTTGATGCACCAATATTATTAGATGAATAATTTGATTGTGTGTAAAGAACAAGCCCACTGATATCGTGTTTACTAAAGGAACGTGTATAATTAAGATGCCCTTCAAAAGTTTGATTGCTGTATTTATCAAATCCTTCATACAAAGAGGGCAAGCTTTCTATATTAAACTCTTCACCATTGAAATAGGATTTGTAAGGCGTGTACCAATCCTTAAAACTTGAATAACCAATATCTTGCGATCCTATGACTTTCACTGAAAGGCCCCTGGTAATGAAATCCAGTTTTTGATCTACTGTAAAATTTGTCTGTAGATTTAAAGGATTGGTTTGTCTTAAACCACTTTCAGAACTGGCTTCTGCAACCGGATTTTGCCCCCACCAGGAAGCCCAGGTACCATCTTCGTTTTTCACAGGAAATGCATTGGGAGGCAGGTAAGAAAGAAGACTAAAGATACCGCCGTCATTTCTTGCACCATTTGTAGCAGGCCTTGTAATATTTTGAGTATAGCCTCCAACACCAATTGATACAGTTGTAGATTTAGTAAGGTTTGCATCAATATTAATTCTTGCATTATACCGTTTCATATTATCCGTTCTGTAAATACCATCCTGGTTCAGATATCCGAATGACATAAAATACTTAAAATTTTCTGACCCTCCTGACACGGATAAGGAATGTTTCTGTTGCAATGCATTCGGCTGAATTACTTCCTTCCACCAATCCACATCCGGATGGGTAAATGGAGATGAATGATCTTTATATTTTTGGATATCTTCATCTTTATAAGGAAGCTGATCTACCGGAAGAGAAGGATCATCATTGAGGGTAGCCCTGTTATATAACCTGGCATAGTCGTAAGAGTTGAGATACTTTGGCCTGTTGATCACATTCTGCAAGCCAGCATAAGCGTTATAAGAAAAAGAAGGTTTGCCCGACAGGCCTCTTTTGGTGGTAACAAGCAAAACCCCGTTAGCACCTCTTGTTCCATAGATCGCCGTAGCAGATGCATCCTTTAATACACTGATGCTGGCAATTTCATTAGGGTCAATCTGAGAAAATCCCCTTTGTATTCCATCCACCATCACAAGCGGGCCATTATCATTTAGTGTTGCCCTTCCCCTGATCAATAATTCAGCGGCATCATCGCCTGGTTCCGCACTTCGTTGAATGGCAATCACCCCTGTAACCCTGCCGGCAAGTGAATTGCTTAAATCAGGCGCATTGGCTTTCATCAGTTCATCACCCTGAACGGTTGATACAGAACCCACCACATTCTTTCTGTTTTGTCTTCCGTACCCAACAACTACCACATCGCTTAATAATCCCAAATCCTGAGACAATAAAACCGTGATATTTGCCTGCCCCTTTACAGCAATTTTTTTTGCAACATACCCTGTAAAGCTGATCTGCAATACTGCATCATCGTTGTTTACATTTATTTGAAACATACCATCCTTATCAGAAATAGTACCTGTAGTACTTCCAACAACTATTATGTTTGCTCCTGTAATTGGTAAACTGGTTTTTTCATCTATCACCTTACCAGTAATAAGCAACGTATTTTTTTGATAGGCCCGGGCAAAAGAAATAGAGTATGCGCCTAAAACAGCAATTAAAATTAATATGTGTTTACATATAATTTTTCTCCGTAGCGGAAGTGTTAGTTTCATAAACAATCGTTTTTATGTTATAAAAGAAGAATAGCTAATTTGATAATAGCTTTAATTATTGCATTTTTATGTTTGGTTCAATGATTAAATAGACATTATTGCATTTCCTTTCTATAAGGCGCCGATGATTGAGCCCCCATCCTGGTAACTGATAGAGCTGCTGCTTTGCAGGCTAAAGCAACAGCATCCAATAATTCCAGGTTTTCAGAAAGTGCAACTGCCAATGCTCCATTAAATACATCGCCTGCAGCAGTGGTATCAATAGCATGCACTTTTGGAGCCTCAATCATCTGAGTTATGGTATCTGTAACAATCAATGCGCCTTTGGAACCAAGCGTAATGACAACTATTTCTACTCCCTTTTCTCTGATTACTTTTGCGGCGGCTGCAGCAGTTTCAAGATCGATTATGGTAATGCCAGAAAGCATTTCAGCCTCCGTTTTATTTGGTGTGATCACATAAATATGTTGCATTAGGTCCGCAGGAATTTCACAGGCGGGCGCTGGATTAAGTATAACCTTAACCTTATTGGCAGCCGCAACTGTTGCCACATAAGCAACTGTTTCAATAGGGATTTCCAATTGCATTAATACTATTCTGGCAGTTGAAATAACCATTTCTGCTTTGGCTAAACTTTGGGGAGTTAATGAAGCATTGGCACCCGACGCAACCACAATACAGTTCTCAGCATTTTTATCGACTGTTATTAACGCTACCCCGGAAGGATTTTTGGAATCTGATTGTATCAGGCTGGTATCGATACCCTCCTCTTCAAACAATTGGAGTGATTGACGGCCAAAAATATCGTTGCCCGTTTTACAGATAAAAGTAACCTGACCGTTAAGCCTTGCTGCAGCCACGGCCTGGTTTGCCCCCTTTCCACCCGGGTTCATAAAAAAAGTTCCTCCAAGAATTGTTTCGCCTGGCATAGGCAGATGATCTGCTTTAATCACCATATCGGTATTAGAGCTACCTACTATTACTATTGATGGCTTCATAATGCGCTTAATCGTTTTTTTATTTAGCATGATAAAAGTATTTTTATTTTTACTGGAAATCCTACCAATATACGTTATCAAAAGACAAACCCAAATTCTAAAATAATGGGTAATACTGTAGTAGAATCGTAATTTTGGCTTAATTTAATCATCTGCATAACAATAAACCCAAGCAACAAATTTGGCTAAATTTTCGACAGTTATTTCACTGGTGCATTCGCTTACTAAAGCTGAAAAGCGGTATTTTAAGCTTTTTTCAGGCCTTCAAAAAGGAGAAAAAGACTACGTTGCGCTATTCGGTATAATTGAAAAAAACAACAATGAATGCGAGGTGAAAAAACTATTCAACCGAAAGTGTAGTGGCGCTGTTTTTAGTGTTGCTTTGAAACACCTCTACCGGGTGTTAACGGACAATCTGCTTTACCTTAAAATGGGACAGGATAAGGAATTAATGTTGCAAACCGATCTTTTGAAAGCAACTATTCTTTTCGACAAATCTCTTTATAAAGAAGGATTTGAACTGTTACAAAAAATTCAAAAAGAGGCCGAAGCCTTTGAAAAATATATTATTTTGTTAGCCGCCGCCAGACTAGAGCTTAATTACGCTACCTCCCTTAATTTTCAAGCGATTTCAGAAAATGACCTCCTCAAAAAGCAACGGAAAATTGAAGAAATCATCAGGTACTCAAGGAATAGCCACCAGCACAGCTCACTCTACGAAATATTGCGTTACCGCCTTGCTCATAAAGGTAATGTAAGAACGTCCGAACAAAAAAAGGAATTGAATGATCTTATTGTGAGCGAAATGACCATCATGGCTAACCCACTCGCCTCTACCGTAGAAAGTTCAAAAACGCATCTGTTATTTCAGGCGCATTACTTTATTACAATTAATGATTACAAATCGGCATTAAAAGCTTTTTATGAACTTATTGAATTATTGGAGGAACATCATTTTTTGTGGATGGATTCTCCAATTGATTACCTGGTAACAATTGAAGGGATATTAGATAGCCTTAGAACAATCGGTCAGTTTGAAAGTATGAAATACTTCATGGATAAGCTTGAAAATTTGCCTAAAAAGTCTAGTCAATTATGTGTTATGACTCAACGGGTTATTTACATCTATACGCTTTCGTCATATACCGATTTGGGTAATTATAAAACGGCCCTGAAAATACCTGGCAGATTTAAAGACAGCCTTTTTGACAAAATCGATATGCTGGACCCCAACAAACAAGCAGAAGTGTTTTTGTACACTGCATTAATGTATTTTGGTAACCATGATCTTGATAATGCTCACTCATTTTTGAGCAGAGTTTTGTTTAGGGGCACGCAATATTTTAAACTGCCTATATTTCAAACCTTTCGACTGCTGCATCTTTTGGTGCATTACGAACTAGGAAACAACGAAATTGTGTTTCATGAAATGCGTTCGGTGAAAAGGGTAATGGTGAGTGGTCAGCCCAAGACGTACAAAGTAGAAAAGATCATCTTTCGGTTCCTTCAACTTCCGAGAGTTTCTGACAAAAAAAAAGAAAAAAAAGAAGCCGAAAAATTCAATATTATGTTTGAGAGGGTAAAGCGTGACAAATTTGAATTACAGGTGTTAAAGCTTTTCGACTTTGCTAGTTGGATTGAGGCCAAACTTACCCGAAAATCGTTTGAACAATTGATTAAGGATAACCCGTTGGCGGAGTTATTTTTTTAAAATTTGGGACAAAAGATGAAGTGCAGTTGTCTTAGTTAGTGACCAAACTTTCTAAAATAACATGCACAA
>JAYWII010000047.1:0-56574 GCA_043788995.1 Chitinophagaceae bacterium
GATTGATAGTTTTTACTCAACCTTCAATTTACACTTTTACAGGACCCTTCTTTAATTTAAAGGTATCATTCTCATACATGAGACCTTGTACGACATACCATTTGGGAACCAACCATTAATCAACCTTCGTTTTAAATTTTAGACATTGAACTTTTAATTCCCGATACAATCGGGCAGAAGTGAAAGGCACAAGTGATTGGATTGGCTGAACACTTGCGCCAGATGGAAATTCATCAACACAACGATCTGGATAAATAATATACATCCAGATTGTCGTGAACTAGAAAAGTATATTAAAATATACCAATTGGTATATTTTGTATTATATTTGCATAGAGTAAATATAATTTGATGATGTCAAAAGCAGAACGTACCAGGCAATTTATAATAGAAAAGACGGCTCCCATATTCAATGCCAAAGGATATGTAGGAACTTCTATGAATGATCTTATGAATGCTACTGGTTTAACCAAAGGCAGTATTTATGGTAATTTTGAAAATAAAGATGAAGTGGCATTAGCTGCATTTGATCACAATTTTGGAGCAGTTGTATCCTATATAAAATTTAAAATTGAAGAACGTCCCCAAATAATTGATAAACTCTTGGTATATCCTGAAACATACAGGAACTTTCTACAATTACCTTTTCTGAAAGCAGGATGCCCTGTATTAAATACAGCCACAGAAGCCGACGATACACATCCCATGTTAAGAAAGAAAGCTATCAATGCGCTTAAATTATGGAAGGCATCCGTTGAAAAATATATTGAAATCGGCATTGAAAAAAAAGAGATTAAAGGCAACATAAATGCGGCTGAGTTTTCAGCAGTCTTAATGTCACTTATAGAAGGTGCTGTTATGCAAGCTAAAGTTACTGGTACTTCAACTGTACTGAATATCACCATGGATTTTTTGGAGAAAATGATTAAAGATCTGAAGGCGTAAAAAATTTGAACTAAAATATACCGATTGGTATATTAATTTGCAACTTTACTTCAATAAAAAGCAGGAGCATGAAATATGTATTAATTATTCACGAGGTCAATGAGTACACGATTTGGAAAAAAATATTGGATGAAGCATCTGGTATAAGAAAGAAGGCTGGAGAAATATCGTACCAGGTTCTTAAATACCAAAGCGACTCACAAAAAATTGTTCACTTTTCAATGTGGTCTTCACTCGAAAAAGCTAAGCAGTTTTTTCAATCTCCTGCTCTTATCAAGATCAGAAATGAAGCAGGCGTAAAATCCCCTCATTTTATTTATTTAGAACAACTGGAAAGCGGAATATTATAGTATGCTATGAATTCTTAATGCAATAATATAAAAGTTGATTTATAATGTACATTAAAATAACAACTAACTACCAAATTGTAAATACTTCACCAGAAGATTTGCCATTTATCTATGAGATTTTTGAAGACGCAATTGCCTATATCAAAAGAAAAGGTTTTATAGGATGGATTAGCTATGATAAAAAATTTATCCAGTTGGATATTGAAAATAAACTGCAATTTAAAATCGTAACAGAAAATGATATTTTGTGCATATTTAGTATTTGCTTCAGTGATGCCCTAATTTGGAGAGAAAAAGAAAACGGCGATGCGATTTATTTACATCGGATAGTCGTTAATCCATCATTTAAGGGACAAAAGCAGTTTGAAAAAATATTGCATTGGGTTATAAATTTTGCCAACGAAAAAAGATTTAAATATATAAGAATGGACACCTGGGCAGATAACCCCAATATTATTGAATATTATAAAAGTTACGGGTTTCAATTTTTAGAAAATTATACAACACCAGATACGCCTGAACTACCCGACCAACACCGAAACCTTAAAGTAGCTTTATTAGAAATGAAATTATAAACTACTAAAATAAGAAGAAAATGAAACAAGAAAAATGGTTTAATAGAGTTTTTAATTTTGAAAATAGCCAAAACATTTTCCCATCTATTTTGGAAAGACTTTCAGGTACTCCAATACGACTTGAGGAAAAATTGCAAGAAGTGCCAGAAATTATTTTAACATTTTCTATGAACAATACATGGACAGTAAAAGAGAATATTGGGCATTTAATTGACGCAGAACCGCTTTGGCAGGGGAGACTTGATGATATTATAAATTGTCAAATTGAATTACGTCCAACAGACTTACAAAACAGTAAAACTCATTTAGCAAATCATAATGCGACTTCGCTACAAGAACTTCTTTCTACATTTAGAAAAATAAGGCAGCAAACGATTATAGCTCTTCAATCTTTAGATGAAGAAACTGTTTTCAAATCTGCTCTTCATCCCAGATTAAAAACTCCAATGCGAACAATGGATCTTTTCTTATTCGTTGCCGAGCACGACGACCATCATTTAGCCAGAATAACAGAATTACTAAAAGTAAAAATGTAAAAAATAAAATGAATAAAATTAAAAATACCAGGATTGCAATAGCAGGTATCGGAGGTGTCGGCGGCTATATTGGTGGGAAATTAGCACATTACTATTCCAATATTGAAAATGTGGAAATTGTATTTATTGCAAGAGGAGCAATGGCTGATACCATCAACAATAAAGGATTACACCTGGTTTCTAATGGCATTTCATATATATGTTCACCCAGCTTAACCTCTGATAACCCTTTAGAGATTGGAACAATTGATATATTTATTATTTGTACAAAGAACTTCTCTGTTGACGATGTGCTCAAAAGATATGCAACCTGTATAACAAAAAACACAACTGTAATTACCGCTCAAAATACAGTAAATGGAAAAGAAACTATAACTCCATATTTACCAATAGGAGCAACTCTTATGGAAGGGAGCATTTACATAGCTTCGAGTATAATTGAACCAGGAAAAATAGAACACATCAGCGGCCCTGCAAAATTCATTTTTGGAACTGATGGAGAAAATAATACTAAAGGAGAAGAAACTGCTAAAATTTTTAACGATGCAGGAATAGATGCTACTTATACCACGAATATAAAATCCGTATTATGGAAGAAATTTATGTTTGTATCGCCAGCAGCTATTGTTACTGCTCTATTTAAAATGACCTTTTCTGAAATACTCGAAAATACAAAAGCAGAATATTTTTTTAAAAATCTGATAACGGAATTAATGCAATTGGCTGCAGCTAAAAACATTCCTATCGATGACAATACAGTACTAAACAATATAAATCTATTGTCCAATTTTAAAGGTCAGGTGAAATCGTCATTCCAATTGGATTTAGAAAAAAGCAAACCCACAGAAATCAATTCGTTAGTAAAATATGTTATTGAAGAATCCACGTTATTCCATGTGCCAACCCCCGGTTTTGATAGAGCATTCATCCAATTAACCGAAACCTATAAAACTTTAATTGCCTCATGGTAAAACAAATAAAATAGTTGATGGATACCAAACCTATCAAAATGGATGATTCAGTCATTTCAAAAAACTAGTGTATTAAGCACATAAATAAAATGTATTGCAATGAACAAAAATCCAAATTCGAAATATAAAATCCGTTTCAATGATTGTGACTTATTCGGTCATTTGAATAATTCAAGATACCTCGATTATTTCATAAATGCACGTGAAGATCATTTGAAGGAATATTATAACCTTGAACTGACAGCGTATTATAAAAATGATTTAGCGTGGTTGGTCGGCAGTCACGAAATATTTTATTTGCGTCCAGCAATTTATAATGAAGTGGTAACGATACAGTCCACACTATTATTTGCAGATAGTGAGTTTCTTCATCTTGAGACAATAATGATGAATGAAAAGCAAAATCAGCTAAAAGCCATAATGTGGACCAAGCTTATACCAGTTAATACCAAATCGGGCAAAAAAGAGCAACACCAGCCAGAATTTATGGAATGGGCTAAAACTGTTGAAAATACAGAAACTAACAATCAGGGAAATTTGCAAGATAGAATTAAACACTTGCTATCCGATTTTAAAGCAAAAGAAACAGTCTAAGTTTTAAAATATATACAATGGAAAAAGAAAAAGTGATTAAATTTTTGGAGAGATATAATTTTAATTTTTCTGAAAAAATAATACAATAACAGTAAAGTTAGAATTGGCTCAACAAGTGAAAATTGAATTCAACGAACCAAACAAAATGATAATAAAAGATAAACTAGTGGGTTGGAATTTTTTAACCGGAATGATTGAAATGAGTTTAAAAAATGCTATATTTTATAATATAACAGGAATAATAGTGTTTGGAATTCTTTGTTTGTATTTTGAAAGTAAAGGAAATGGTTTGAATTCAATTGCAATTTTTTTGGTCTTTATAACATGGGTTATTTTGTTCACTGTTTTTTATCTTGCGAGACTTGAAAACTTTAAGAGCCAATTAATTAATTGTACGAAAGAGTAAGGGGGGAAAGGACGCATAACTGCATTTTTTATTTAATATAGCTGACAGGTAAAAGTAGACCATGTGTATTTTATTAACCGTAAATATTACCCAATTGACGCAAAGTTTCCTAAACTATAAAAACTTCTATAGGCGCAGGACTACGTCCTGTGTCCCCTTGTTACTAAGCCCAGGAATCATAAAACAGAATCCTCATTTTTACCAGCGGTAACACTTTTTCAAACAATAGCATTTCCTTTGTTTTAAAATTAACCGCCATGATGAAAAATATATGTTGCATTTTTTTGCTGGCAACTACCCTGCAGGTAAACAGCCAGGCATTACGCATTCCTGCCACCAACAACATGGTTTGTATGACGGGCCGGAAGATCGGTTTTACCGAGATCAGCATTCACTACAATGCCCCCGGTGTAAAGGGCCGGGAAGGAAAAATATACGGCACCAACGTGGTACCTTATGGATACGAGGTCTTGGGCTTTGGCTCCAATACACCCTCACCGTGGAGGGCCGGTGCAGACGAATGTACCACCATCTCTTTCTCAACGGATGTAACCATCAACGGCAGGCAACTGCCTGCAGGCAATTACGCTTTTTTTATAGAAGTACATGAGGACAGCAGCGTACTGATCTTTAATAAAAATACCAAAGCGTGGGGCAGTTATTTTTACAATAAGGAACTGGATGTGCTGCATGTATCCACCGTGCAAAAGAAAAACCTGCCCGCCATGCAGGAGAGACTGGTATATGAGTTCACCAATCAAACCGATCAGTCGGTGGACATCAATTTAAACTGGGAACGATGGAGCTTTCCCATACAGGTAGCAGTGAATCTGAAAAACACGGTGCTGCAAAACATACAGGAACAAATGGGCAGTGCCATTGGCTTTGACCCTGCAAGCCTGGAAGCAGCAGCCAAATGGTGTGTGGATAATGATACCAATTATACACAGGCACTCAACTGGATCAACTCCGCCACCGACCCAAGCCTGGGCGGACTGAAATCTTTCAATGCCCTGTCAACAAAAGCAAGCCTTTTAAAAAAGATGGGTAACGACAAAGAAGCGACCGACCTGATGAAGGGAGGGCTGGACAATGCCACGCCACTGGAACTGCATACCTACGGCCGCCAGTTACTGAATGAAAAGAAACTGCCGGAAGCGCTGGAAGTGTTTCAGAAAAATTATACTAAAAACAAAGGTGCATGGCCCACCAATATGGGAATGATGCGTATTTATTCAGCCATGGGCAATTATAAAAAAGCACTGGAACATGCCAAAGCTGCATTGCCCCAGGCAACCGATGAACCAACAAAAAAATTTTTGGCAACAGCAATAAAGACACTGGAAGAGGGAAAACCTTTGTAAAAAAAGGCTAATTCCGATCCTTGATTCGTGGCACACCATAACCGCCAACTTATGAATTTTAGACATGCAATGGTAGAGCCGTACGCTCGGGAAATATTGTAACAACGGATTTTAATCCGTTATTATAAGCTGCAAGTTAAAAAGAGAGCCATAGGCTCGGTCCATATAAGAAGGTATAAAGATTCAAAATGAACCGTGCCTATGGCACTCTGATAAAAAATCATTTGTAGCAATGGGTTTAAACGTCCCGAACCATTTCGGGACTACAAAATAAATTCGAGCCTACGGCTCTGCAAAAAGCTTAAGTTGGCGGCTATGGCGGGTGCATACGAACCACGGCAGTGAGATTTTTTTAGAAGTTTTCGGTTTCCCGTTGAAAGATGTCTCTCTAATTACTTTCCACGTCTTCTAATAAAATGCAGCCCTCTTTCAAATAATTAAATTCCGGCAAAGCGACATGCTGGGAATGAATTTTTATTGGTAGATAACACTACAAAAAAGCGGCATCATTTTGATGCCGCTTTTTTTATAAAGAAAAATAAAATTTAAAATGGAAGGTCATCTGCTGCATCACTAACTGCTGCAGGCATTGGAGCCGGACTGGCTGGCCTTGGAGCAGCTGCTGCTGTGTTGGTGGCGGATGAATAATTGTTAGCAGGTGCACCCTGGGTATCACCACTGTTCCCTCCTAAAAGCTGAACAGTTTGCACCCTCATACGCAAGGTGGCTGAAACGTTCCCGTCTTTGTTGGTATAACCATCTGCCTCCGGAGTGCCTTCTGCATATACTGTTTTCCCTTTGGTAAGATATTGTGCTACTGCGGTTCTGTCTGTCCAGTAAGCGCATTCCACCCAGGTGGTTCTTTCTTTTTGATTACCCTGTGCATCTTTATAACGTTCGGAATGTGCCACACTGAAATTGATAACATTCTTACCGTTAACTTCTTTAACGATGCAATCTTTACCCAGGTTGCCGATGACTTGTAACTTGATCATAATTGTTGTTTTTAATGTTGAATGGATGTATCTGAATGTGTGAAATTATGAAAGGTTATGTTGGAGTTATTTGAAAGTTATACACTTGTTTTTGGAATGGTTTAGAAGTTTAGATAGTTTAGGCAGTTTAGTTTTTTAGGTATTATCAACCACATACTCCAATACTAAACCCTAAACCACTAAACCCTAAACTTTTTTATCAGTTCATCTTTTTCTTTAAACTGCTCACCTGGTTTTGTAAGTTGCTCACCATGTTCGCCAGTGAATCCATATCCCATCTCTGCTGCTGGCTTACTTTACTCAGCACCATTTGTGCATGCCATAGCTCCACGATGTCTTCCGCATTTACCTGGTATGGCTGGTACTGTGGATTATCACTTACTAATGTCAGTTTGTTTTTTGCCCTGTTACTTTTTACTATTCTTTTATATACAATACCCTCATTACGGCTCACCACTATATAAGCCTGGTTATTTTTTATGTCTTCTGTACTGCCTTCCACTTTTTCACCTACAATAATACTGCCGCTTGGTGTGGGCATCATACTGTCACCAATTATTTCAAAAGCCCGGTAGTTTCCACCAGCCAGCATAGGCAGTGTAAAGGTGTTAAGCTCATCAATAAATTCACTGTCTGCGTACCCGGCCAGGTAACCTGCAGTTGCTTTCACCGGAACAAAATGAATCAGGTTCCTTTCAGCAGTCATCATTTTTTGCTGCCTTCTTTTCGACAAATAATTATTGCCGGTATTGCTCACATCTTTCAACAGCAATTCATCTAAGCTTAGTTTAAAAAGATCGCTTACTATTTCAAGTACATCAATTCTTGGATCAGCTCTTTCTTCTTCATAAGCTCCAATCAGGGAACGTTTGATACCTAATTTAGTAGCAAATTCTTCTTGTGTCCACCCACGTAATTTACGGAGGTACTTAAGATTTTGTCCGGCTTGTGACATAGTGTAACTAATTTGGTTAGTACAAATATACTAAAATATTTAGCTTGTGCAAATCTTATGTAATTTTTTTTTCAGGCACTGAATTTTTAATAGTTAATAATATTAGCACATCTATGTCTCACGCCTTATTTTTGTACAAAATCATTTTATGCAAATAGTTTTAATGCTGCACAATCTTATTAAATGGTTGGTTCTGTTATTTGGCCTGCTCACGCTGATTAATGCCTTTGGCGGAGTATTTAAAAAACGGGCTTATACAGAAAGCGACAACAAGAGTAATTTATTTTTTATGATCAGCTGCGATATTCAGTTACTGCTTGGTTTGATCTTATATTTTTCCAACGGCTGGTTTGCCCGGTTAAAAGATCTGGGTAATAATATGAAGGAGCCTTACAATCGTTTCTTCACCATGGAGCATATGAGCATGATGATACTGGCCTGGATACTGGTGCATGTGGGAAGATCAGCTGTAAAGAAGGCCGGTACCGATGCGGCAAAACACAAAAAGATGCTGCTTTTTTTTGGGCTGGCCATCTTGCTTATACTGGCATCCATTCCATGGCCGTTCAGGGAGGTAATAGGAAAACCTTTGTTCCGCTGGTTTTAAAAAACGTTTAATGCGTTTAATATCGTTGAAACGTTTCAACGGCTTAAACGATTTCTTACGAGTGCAACGATTTAAAGATTATAAATGGCGAAAGCAAAAAAACAACCCACTATACTCATCACCAATGATGATGGTATTACAGCTCCGGGAATTAGAAATTTAGTGGAAGCTGTAAAAGATCTTGGAAAAATAATTGTAGTGGCGCCTGACAAAGCACAGAGCGGAATGGGGCATGCTATTACCATTGGCCATCCGCTGCGGATGAACAAGGTGGATATTTTTGAAGGTGTGGAAGCCTGGCAGATCAGTGGCACACCTGTGGATTGTGTAAAACTGGCGGTGGATAAAATTCTCCATGGTAAACCAGATCTGTGTCTCAGCGGTATCAATCACGGGGCCAATCATTCCATCAATGTAATTTACAGCGGCACTATGAGTGCTGCCATGGAAGCCAGTATTGAGAGCATTCCCAGTATCGGGTTTTCCTTACTGGATTACAGTTACGAAGCTGACTTTACCACAGCCCGGCATTATGTAAGAACAATTGTAAGCAGCCTGATAAATAAAAAATTGGATAAGCATTTTTTGCTGAACGTAAATATTCCATCTATTCCACTGGAACTGGTAAAAGGAATAAAAGTATGCAGGCAGGCATATGCCAAGTACGAGGAAGATTTTGAAGAACGCAAAGATCCTCACGGAAAAAAATACTACTGGCTCACCGGCGAATTCATCAATTTTGATAAAGGCAAAGACACGGATGTGTGGGCGCTGGAAAATAATTATGTGAGTGTGGTTCCGGTTCAGTTTGACCTTACCAACTATAAAATAAAATCTCAATTAGAAAAAAACTGGAAGCCGAAATGATATTTAAGAAAGATAATTTTTGGATGGGTGTTATTATGGGGTTAATAGCCCCTGTGCTGGGAATCATAATTTTTAAGATGAATAAGTTTAAAGTATTCAGCTTTAGCGAAACCTTCCAGTATATGTTCCTGGAACCAGGTTTTAAAACACTAACGGTAGCGCTCAGCCTGTCGCTTTTATTAAATGCGTTGTTGTTTACTATTTATGTAAATGCCCGTAAAGATAAAACCGCCAAAGGGATATTTGCCACTACGGTATTTTATGGCCTGCTGGTATTGGTCGTAAAAACTTTTGCATAAGCCCGGTAAAATATTTTTATGGAAGATCATCCCTGGTTTAAAGATTGGTTCAATTCTCCTTACTATCATCAACTCTATTTTAACAGGGACGAAAAAGAAGCAGCAAATTTTATTGATAAACTGATAACGTATCTGCAGCCACCTCCAGGAGCCCGTATGCTGGATGTGGCCTGCGGCAAAGGAAGGCATTCCATTCACCTGGCAGAAAAAGGTTTTGATGTAACTGGTATTGACCTGAGCGAAGACAGTATTGAAGAAGCCCTGCAGTACGAAACAGAAATGCTGCACTTTTACCGCCACGATATGCGCCTGCCTTTCTGGATCAACTACTTTGACTATGCCTTTAATTTTTTCACCAGCTTTGGTTATTTTAAAACCCGGCGGGAACATGACAATGGCATCCGAACCATTGCCCAGTCAGTAAAAAGCGGTGGTTATTTTGTGATGGATTACCTGAATGTACATTACGCCGAAGATCATTTGGTACACCAGTTTGATAAAGAAGTGGACGGTATTAATTTCTTTATCACCAAATGGTTTGATGAAACGCATTTCTATAAAAAAATTACGGTGGAGGATGAAGCCCTTTCCGAACCACTGATATTCACCGAAAAAGTAGCCAAATTTTCACTGGGAGATTTTACAGAAATGTTTGCTTTCCAGGGATTGCAGATACAGGAAGTATTTGGTGATTATAATTTTAGTGGGTATGATGTAAGAAAGTCTCCCCGGTTGATTATGATTGCTAAGAAGGGGAGGTAGCGGTCGGCACCGCAGGTCAGATAGCTGTACTTCAAAAAAAATCTACTACATTGCACACACTAACTAAAATGAGGAAACTTGCAGCCATATTAATGCTCGGTATTTTCGCCTTCAATATTGCAGGGTACCAGTTAATGTATAACTACCTGGCAAGCCGTTCGGATGCTGCACTGGAGCTGCAACTGGATGAGAAAAGCTACAATGAAGCCGATTTAATTTCTATCAAACAGGCAACCAACCTGCCTTATTATACCAACAACGAAACTTTTCAGCGGATAGATGGGGAAGTGGAAATAGACGGTATCAAATACAAGTATGTAAAGAGCCGTATTTACAATGACTCTCTTGAAATGCTTTGTATTCCCCATACAGCAAAAATGAAAATTGAGCAGTCAAAAAATGATTATGCCGCTGCTACCTACGACTTTCAGCAGGGCAACAATAAAAAGAAATCCACCTCTGAAAGCAACGCTTATCAAAAATCATTGAGTGAGTACGAAGAACAGGTATTACCTGCTTTCAGCAATACTGCTGTATTAGTAAAAAATAAATTCGGTTCCTTTTATACCGTTCCCCCAACCAACCATTTTTTCAACACCGCAGAGCAGCCTCCGGAGACTGCCATCATCTGATTACTTTTAAAGTTAATGCTAACCAAAGGCTTTGTAAACATTATTACAGGGCTGATTATTCAAGTACTTTGGGGCCTCACTGCAATGTGAACACGGGAATAGTAAATACAATTTTTACTTTCATGGGCTTTGATGCTTCCAGATAATATACCACCACAACATGCAAAAAATATTTACCGGTCAGTTTGATTTCTTTATAAAACAACAATCTCCCATCCGAAAATTACACTTCTTGCTCACCTTACTATTTGTATTGTTTGTACAAATTATTTTTGCCCAGGAAATTACCATCAAAGGCACCATCATGGAAGCGGTTACAAAAAAACCAGTTACCCACGCCAACGTTTTGATCAGCGGTACAAAAACGGTAACCATTACAGATGCCAACGGACAATTTTCTATAAAAGCCAACAGTAATTTTCCCATCATTATCAACATCAGTGCCGTTGGTTATCAATCACAGGAAATTGCAGTACAATCAAACGATGCCATCAATGTGAGTTTAAAAGAAAACATCAGCACTTTAAATGAAGTGTTTATTTCAAGTGGCTATACCCTTCAAAAAAAATCTGAATTTTCGGGTGCGGTGGCTAATATATCTTCCAAACAACTGGCGAATCGTCCAACGGTAAGTTTCGATCAGTTGCTTGGTGGGCAGGCTGCAGGGGTGGATATTATTCAGCCGACCAATATTTTAAACAACACACCTGTGATGAGGGTGAGGGGTATCAATACCATTACCTCCGGTCTCTTTCCTTTGGTAGTGGTGGATGGGGTAACTGTTTTTGTAGGCTCCATTGGAGGGTTGGTGGGTAATAATCCGCTTTCGGATATTAACCCCAACGACATTCAGTCCATTGATGTGTTGAAGGATGCATCCGCTGCCGCTATTTATGGTTCAAGAGCAGCCAATGGTGTGATAGTAATTACCACCAAAAAAGGCACCGGTAAAGCCAGGGTAAATTATGACGCCTGGATCAGCCGTAGTACGCCGTATAATTTACCCAAGATGCTGGGTGCCGAAGATTACATGATGATCAAAAATGAGGCATTGGTAAATGCAGGTAAGCCTGCCGGTTATTTCCCCACCACCAATGTGGATGGCAGTACGGTAAACACCAATTGGTACGATGTTGCTTTCCGTCCGGGCATTGCACACAACCACAATATCAGTATTTCCGGTTCCAATGAGGCTACTGCTTATTTCTTTTCCGCAGGGTATACCAATCAGAACAGTTTTATAAAAAACAATACGTATGAGCGGATGGCTGCCAGGTTAAATATTGAGCATAATTTAAACAGTGCTATAAAAATCGGTGCCAACATCACTTTCAGTAATGGCAAAAATATTGGTACCAATACGGGTGCTATTACTTCCAACTCGATGTCCTCCTCATCTTACAATACAGAATACATCACCAATGAACCGCTTGCCCGTATGACCTACGTGTTGCCGCCAAATGTACCGGTGTACAATGCAGATGGTTCTTACAGTATTCAAAATGGTATTTCTGTTGGCTATGGAGCTAATGTTCCTGCAACTATTGGTACCATCAATGCTTATAACCTGGCAATGGTGCAGGCACTCGATATCAATTCATCTGAAAATAATACACTGATCGGTAACATTTTTGGTGAATGGAATATTTTAAAAAATCTAAAATTCCGCTCCAGTTATGGTATCAACAATTTGCAGGTGGAGAATAAATCTTTTTTCAATCCTGTGCATGGCGGCGGTGCTTCGTCAAACGGAATTGCCAGGAATGTATATACAAAATTATACCGTACAGATTGGGTAAATACATTGCTTTACAATACCAGTATCAATGGCGTACATAATATTACAGCACTGGTTGGCTATGAAGCAATAAAAACCACCACCGATGGCTGGGGTGCTTCGGAATCAAATATCACAGATCCGTCCTACACCAATTTTCAGGGTGGGTATAGTAACATTGCACCTTATGGAAATATCTTTTCTCAAAACGCACTGCTCTCTTATTTCTCCAATATTACCTACGATTATAAAAAGAAATATCTGCTGAGTTTTAATTTCCGCAGGGATGGTCTTTCAGCTTTGGCAGAAGGAAATAAATATGGAAACTTTGGCGGCGGTGCTGCCGGCTGGAATATTTATGAGGAAGGGTTTTACAAGAATACTGGCTTTTCAAAAGTAGTTGGCAACCTTAAAGTAAGGGTAAGTTATGGTGTGGTGGGTAATAGTGAAATTGGTGATTATCCTGCCATTGGTACTTACAACTCCAACACGTATGGTGGTACACCTACGCTGGCTTTTTCACAGGCGGCCAATCCGAATTTAAAATGGGAGACCAGCAAAAAAACAGACATCGGTTTAAACTTTACTTTATTGAACGAACGCATCGCAGTTGAATTCGATTATTACAATAACAAAGTAGATGGGTTAATTTTAAAAGCACCGCAATCTTTGTCAGCCGGGATCCCTGGTAATTTTATCAATGAGAATGTAGGCAGCCTTTACAACAAAGGAATAGAATTGGGCATCAATGCTATCATTTCTAACCACCGCAATTTTAAGTGGAACATGGGCTTCAATCTTTCTACATTAAGTAATAAGGTTACTTCCCTGATCTCTGATGTATTTGTGCCGTCTGTATTTGGTGTGCAAAACATGACGAGGGTAGGTTATTCCATCGGTTCCATTTTTGCTGTGCCGTGTAAAGGCGTGAACCCGGAAAATGGCCAGATGGTATTTATCAACAGCGCAGGGGACGAGGTACAATACAACCATATCGGCTCACCTAAGTGGACTTATGTTAAGGATGGTGCAGCAGCACCGGCCATTGATAATTATAAAGATGGAAAAATTCAGGGAGCATCGTTGCCCACCATTTTTGGTGGTTTCAACAATACCTTTTCTTACAAAAATTTTGATCTGAATGTGAACTTCACTTTTGTGGGTGGTAATAAATTGTACAATGGTACCAGGGCAACTAATAGCGATCAACGGTATTTCAACAATGGCGAATTTATCAAGGAAAGGTGGACTACACCCGGCCAGGTAACCGATATTCAGAAGTTGTATTATGGCGATAATGTGTCGGCTGGCTTCTCTTTTTCCAGCACATCAAAAGTAGAATCTGGTGCGTATGTGAAATTAAAAAATGTTTCATTGGGTTATACCATTCCAATGGAAAAAGCATTTTTAAAAGGCAAGATTTCATCTGCTCATTTTTATGTGCAGGGCGGCAATATATTTACCATCACCAAATACCGTGGCTCAGATCCGGAAGTTTCCATCAATGGCAATTCTATCAATTCCGGCAAAGACCAAAATGTACCGCCCAATGCAAGGGTGGTAACGGTTGGATTGAATATCGGATTTTAACGATACCAGTCTGACCGTCCCGGTCTGACTGGTATTAAGCATCTATTATTACTAAAAGAATTTTAATAAAATGAAACAATCAAATTATAATAACAAGATCAAATCTATTGCAGGATCAATTTTTTTGATCCTCTTCTTAACAGCCTGTAAAAAAGATTTTTTAAACACCGTTCCAAGAACAACCATACCCGAAGCGGAGGCTTACAGTACACCCGGTAAAATACTGGCGCAGGTAAATAATCTTTACGGACAGTTGCAGAGTGCTACCTTTTATGGCGGCCGCTTCATTGTTTTTAATGAACAGCGGGCAGATGAATTTGGACAGAACGATGGCAATGCAGCAACCGGTTCTGCAATATGGAACCAGAACGTAGCCAGCACCAGTGAGTACATCAACAATGTGTGGTCAGCAGGATACACCGCTATCAACGCCTCCAATATATTGATCAGTAAATTAACCGGTGGCCAGGTGGTTTCAGATTCACTGGCACAGTTATATATTGCGGAAGCCAAATTTGTAAGGGCTTTAAGTTATTTCAGTTTGGTGCAGACGTATGCCAAACCTTATTTTTTAGATAAGAATGCACTGGGTCTTCCATTAAGATTAACAGCCATCACAGCATCCGGAAACAACGACCTTGCCAGGAGCACTGTGGAAGAAATATATACCCAAATTGTAAAAGATTTAAATGAAGCGGAAATCGGTTTGCCCACCAGTTATTCAACCCCCATACTGAATGCATCACGGGCCAAAAAGAGTACTGCCATCGCTTTAAAAACAAGGGTTTACCTGCACCTGGGTGATTATAATAATGTATTGGCAGAAGCCACTAAATTGGTATCGGCGGCTCCACCATTTCAGTATACCGCAGGCAGTGTAACATATAAATTAGAAACCAATATTGCCACAGTATTTAGTGGAAGCTATATTGGCAACGAAGCCATCTTTACCATTCCTTTTGCAAACAGTACAACAGAAACGCCGCCTGCACAAAGTTCACTGGCATTTAACTATCTTGCCCAGCCAATTATATTTTTAACCACAGCCGGCATATCAGCCAACGCTGCTTTAAACAATGCTGCTGATGCAAGAACAGGTTTAATTGGAACGAATGCTGCTAAACAAAAAGTATTGCGGAAGTTTGCCATTACCACTGCACCTTTTCGGGACTATGTGCCAGTGATCCGGTATGCGGAAGTGTTATTGAACTATGCAGAAGCAGCCGCTAACAATAATGATTTGGTTACCGCCACTGCATTGTTGAAAGCGGTAAGAAACAGGGCCGATGCTGCTTACGTTTTTGCAGATGCGGATACCAACAGTAAAGAAGCTTTGATCAATACGATATTAACAGAGCGGAGAATTGAGTTGTTGGGCGAAGGCTTTAGATTGGGGGATTTACAACGAAGAGGGCAAACAATACCTGCCAAAGTAGGGTCAATCGGTACAGCGCCATTGGTGTTGCCTACAGCCAGTAATTATATCTGGCCAATACCGAGCGGAGAAATTGTAGCAAATAAATTAATGGTGCCAAATCCATAGTGATTATAAATGAACAAAGAAAATATAATAAAACTGGTATTGCTCGTCGGGTTTCTTACCTTCTTTTTATTGGGCAGCAGGTTTGCTGCGGAAAATACAAAAGTGGTTTGCATAGAAGAAAAATGCACCAAACCTCATGAACACGGAGAACTGAATTATCATGAACGTTTTGAGGTGGAACCAACAGATAATTTTTTTGTAGCACTGCTTAAATCCTGTGCCAATTTTTGGGAAGCCAATGCTACCGGTATGACGTTTGCCATCATCATTGGCGGCGCTGCACTTTCGCTGGCACTTTCTTATAAAAAATTTGGTAACCTGCTTCAGTTAAAAGGTATAAAAGGTTCCGCTGTGGGCAGCCTGATTGGTATGCCTTTGAACATGTGTGCCAATTGCTCTGCCGTAACAAGTGTAAGTTTAACATCGCAGGGTGGAAGTCCGGAAGCTACACTGGGTATAATAATGGGTGGAGCCTTGCTTAACTTTATTGGCATCATCACCATGTTCGGTTTATTTAGCCCGGCAGTGGTTATTTCCAGGATTGTATTCAGTATTTTAATGATCACACTGGTGGTGCCCTTTGTTTCAAAAATGGTAACTGCAACTACTGCAGCACCCGCTGCACAACCGGCTGCCTTTAAACAAATCGCCTGCTTCTTTCCTGAAAAATCAATTGTGCAAACAACCGTAAAATCGTTTGAAGATTGGTTGGTTGCGGTGGGTAATATCGCTATTAAATTAATTCCTTTAATGTTGCTGGGAACCCTGCTCACTGCCATTTTCAGGGTATTGTTTCCCAATGAAGTGTTGCATACCATTACCAGTTACAGCCCGTTTATCATCATCGTTATCGTATCCTTTATTGGCACCCTGCTTTCTGTTCCGGTTTTGTTTGAAATATTGCTGGGTACCCTTTTATTGCACCTCGGTTTTTCTAATGGCCCGATAGCTTCGATGGTATTTGCGGCACCTGCTTTTGGCTTGTTCACCATTGTATTAACCAAAGAAAAATTAGGTGGTATAAAAGTTCCATTGGTATTACTGACCATTACTTTTTTGTTTGCTATCGGTGCCGGTTTGCTGGCTGAATTTTTAACCCAATTCTTTTAACCATGAAAAAAACAATCGCAGGCATTATACTTTTTTTAGCACAGATAAGCCTGGCTTTATTTTACAACCAGACTGTTGACCTGAAATATATTGCGGCCCTTGCAGTGGTAACCTTTATTTATATTTTGTATAAATATTTTACCCGGCAATATGAGGATAGTGAGGGGTGAATTTTTATGTTGCATAGATGATTGAGCAGGATAAACTATAAAATTAAAAACGTTGCTATCAAGGTTTTTTGGTCTTCCTTTTATTATTAAACAACAACTTCTTCGAAGTGATATATTAAGCATCCGTTAATACACCCAGCTTGATTTTAATGCTGTTCTTTTGATCGTTCTTCGATCTTGCGATATTAATTAGTTTCAGAAATCAAATTTCACTGCAGGTAAATATATCAGCATTCAAAGAAGCCATTCAACGTTTGTTAAACTTTGCAGATAATTCGCCACGGGAATGAACATTCAGTTTCCGGTAAATATTTTTGATGTGTGAATTCAATGTTTCCACCGAAATGAAAATGTGAGATGCAATTTCTTTGTAACTGTTTCCCTGGATCAGCAATTGTAAAATCTCTTTTTCCCGGTCGGTTAAATTTGACTGATCCATTTCTTTACTTTTCCCCAGCTACTTCTCCACACTGCAATGAGCACCAGCGAGTGACATGGCGTACTACAGATGAATATTTTATTCATATATGCAACTTTCCCCCCTTTACATATCCATTGAAAGAATCTTTGCTGAGAATGGGTAAGTAAAATGAAAAGCATTGACAAGAGAAGACGAATTAATTACTTGCCTGTGGAGCAAGCGAAATTTCGTTTCTTTAATCCACAGCATTTATTGGCAGAAAAAAAAGATACTGCTAACATAAATTCATTGTAAAAAAATAAAAATCAAAAATGTTGTGACAATTTAAACCTGCCTGCGAATAATATAATTGTAAAAAGTAAATTCAAAAAAAACCAATTGAAAGCATCAACAATACAGGAAGAACGGTTCACGGATTTTCTTGAAAAGAACAAGGGATTGATCGTAAAGGTAGCCGGAGTATATTGCTGTGACCATGATGAAAGAAGGGATTTGATCCAGGATATTATTTTACAACTCTGGAGGCCTTTCCAAAGTTTGATGAGTCCTGCGCTGTTTCTACATGGACTTACAGAATTGCATTGAACGTGTCAATATCTAACTTACGAAAAGTAACGACCAGGAAAAGAACTCAGGAAGTGTACCAGCAGCAAACAGCATTCATGCAATGGGATGCGCCTGTTATTGATGAACGACTGGAGCAATTGTATCAGTTGATTGATTTTTTAAAACCCCTTGACAAGGCCATTATTATCCTTCACCTGGATGGTGTTAAAAACAAAGAGGTGGCAGAAATATTGGGTATGCAGGCAACCAACGTATCTACCAAATTGCTGCGGATAAAAGGAACACTCAGTAAACATTTAACAATTTTAAAGTAATAACAACATGGAATACGAAGAATTAATAAACATCTGGAGTAGCTCCACTGATGAACTGAAAACAAACGTACAGGTCAACCGGAAACTAATTAAAGAAGTGGCGTTTAAAAATTAAGAGCCGGGTTATACGAGATCAAATGGACTGCATATTGGGGGTTGGTAGTGTACTTTTTTTGGTCGCTGTTTTTGTTAGGTTTTATGTTGAACCATTTATTAGAGATACGATTTTTTTGTCGGCCCTGCTGTTGCTGGTCTTTTCAACGATTGGTTTTGTAATCAGTGTTACCGGCTGAAACTGTACCTCTCCATCAGCACCAGGTATTCCGTATTGCAAACGCAGCGTAAAATAGAACGCCTGAACCAGTTGCAGTTGATAGACATACAATCACTCCTTATTGTGATCCCTTTGTTTTCAGTTCCGTTTGCTATTGTTATGGCAAAAGCCTTTTTAAACCTCGACTTATTTACGTTCGGGGTTTTTGGAAAATTAGCCCTGTATGCTACTGCCGGAGGTTTAATGGTCGCTGTCATCCTCGTTTTTATCTTAACAAAATTTCCAAATAAAAATTTAAAAACGTCCATTGATTTTCTCAATGAATTAAAAGAAACGGAATAGTAAGTTTTTCAGGCGGAGTCTTTTCTTTCAAGACAAAGAGTAATAAGTGGACACCTGATAAGAGCCTGATGTTAGGACAACACCTGCATCAGGCTCTTTTGTAAGACAAGCCCTGCATTAATTTTTATTATCTTCCATCTTACGCATTTCTTCCATTTCTTCTCATACTTCATCCGGATAAATAAATGCCCGGCCCAGTTCCAGGCAATCAATATCGGTTACCGGAATATAATTCTTTTCACCATCTTCGCCCGGAAGGGAAATAAATCCTCCTTTCAAAAAATGATCGTTGGAAAAACTTTCTTCATTAATACCCAAATAAATATTTCCAGGATGAATATCAGAAAAAATTAATGGCTGCGGATCATTCCGTAATAAAATGATCACTTCAGGGATCAGCAATTCAGCTTCCAATTTTTCGGTCACTTCAAAATGGTCGTGATATTGACTGGGGGCCGTAACAGTAGCCACCGCATCCCAACAAAAGATCAAACGTTTAATGGCAGCAATGCGGATAAAAGCCATCCTGTCCGGGCTGGCATAAATGGAAACAAAAGGATTTGAAGATTCCATTAAATCATCTGTTCTAACGTCCAGCCAGTTTTCAGTTCTTCTTTGCGGTATGCATCAATATTGTAAAGCAACACTTTTCCATTCATTAATTCAATGAGAAGGGTATGCAACAGCAGGTGCTCATCCATGAATTTTTTATTTGGCATAAATATGAGTTTAAATTTTTAAATCTTTTTTCTTGTCAAAAATACGTGTATCAGTCCCTTTTACTTCCGTAACAAGTCTCCTATCCACCAAAGTTTACCGGCAATTTCCGGTCACCAGCCTTTTAATGTTTTTGACACCGGGTGCATCAGTTTTAAAGTTTCTAAACTCACAGCAAAAGTTTTTAATAATTAAATGAACGTAAGTAGATGTTGGCGAATAGTGCCATCATCAGGATTTTCAATCTGAGGGAAATCAATTAATTAAACAGCAAAATAGTTTGCGAAAAATGCAGCCCATTTTTTTCTTAAAAAAATTACGCAATCGTTTGATTTATGTTTACACAATTATTTATTGTAAGTTTAATTACTAACGATTAATACAATTCTTTTACTACCATTTATACTAATTAACGAGAGCGGGATTTTGTTTTGGAGAGTTTAAAAAATGAGTACGGGGATGTAGCTAAAGATGCCCTGGTATTTTTATTTCCTTTTACCCTTTGATAAGACCTGGTATGAGTGTTTAAAAAGCAGGACCACCGTAACTGTTACAGAATTTTGAGTAATTTTTTATAGTAATAACCAAAACTAATCACTATGCAGCTGAAATTTGTTTTTAAGGTCTTCCTGTTTCTAATCATATCCGGATCGGTAGGTATAGAAACAAATAAAATCCTTGCACAGTCAGTTCCGTCCACTGACAAAAAAATAACCGGTAAAGTTACCGACGAAAACGGCGCTGCAATGCCGGGAGTAAGTGTGACGGTGAAGGGTAGCTCCAAAGGAACCACTACGGATGCATCAGGGGATTTTTCTATTGAGGTAAGCGGTAATAATGCAGTGTTGGTATTGAGTTCTATTAATTATACCACCAGGGAAGTAAAAGTTGGGAATGCATCTTCTCTTAATCTGCAATTATCTAAAGATGCTAAATCCTCAAACCTTGATGAAGTAGTAGTGGTGGGTTATGGTACACAACGGAAAGTTGATTTAACGGGAGCTGTAGGTTCCATTTCAAGAAAAGACTTCGCCAACAAGCCATTTACAAGCCCCGACCAGATTTTGGCTGGTCGTATAGCAGGTGTTAATATCACAAATCGTAGTGGAGATGCTGGTGCTCCCATTGAGGTGCGGATACGTGGTATTGGCACTGCCGGTAATAACCAGCCGCTTTGGATAATTGACGGGGTACCCGTTTCAACAAATACATCTACGATAACAGTAAATACATCAAGCGCAACAGAATCGAACCCTTTAGCTGGTATCAACCCAAGCGATATTGAAAGTATTGATGTATTAAAAGATGCATCTGCCACTGCTATCTATGGTGCCCGTGCAAATAACGGGGTTATATTAGTAACTACCAAGCGGGGCAAAGTGGGAGCTGCTTCGCTAAGTTACGATGGTTATGTTGGTACTCAGGCAGCTCCAAAAAACAAATTATTTGATGTGCTGAACACAGATCAGTATATCAAATTTCAACAAGAAGGGTTGGGGAATGATTATTCAGCTTTCGCAGGAAAACCTACTGTTGATTGGCAGAATTTGGTGTTTAAAACGGGTCTTTCTACTTCTCATAACTTAACGCTATCCGGGGGAAGTCAAAATGCCACTTATAGTTTTGGAGCAGGTTATTTGAATCAGGAGGGTATTCAATTAGCTCAAAAATTCACCAGGTACTCCGCAAAAGCTACTTCAGATGTAAAAGTTGGTAAATATCTTAAATTTGGCGAGTCCATTTTATTAGCCAGAACTGAAAGGCAGGTACAATCAGAAGATTTCGCAAATGCGGGAGCCGGTTCTGCAGCAAATGCACCTTTTTTTCAACCTTATACAGCTGACGGCAAGTATAATCCGGTTAATCAATCTACCACAGGCGGCGCTTCAGCCCAAAATTTTCTTTGGAGTGCCGATGAGAATCAAGGAGGTTACACTACCATGAAGAGTAATAAATTATTGGCCAACCTGTATGGAGAATTTGAACCGATAAAAGGATTAAAATACAAAGCCAGTTTAGGCCTTGATTATAACGAATCAACTGGCTTGTTTTTACAGTACCCGGTAGATTTTACCGGTATTGGAACCCCAAGAACCTCAATTATAGTAAATGAGCAACCAAAAGAATCAACGCTTACTTTAACTCAAACGCTTACCTACGATAAAACATTTGGTAAAAGTAAAATAACTGCTTTGGTAGGGTACGAGCAAACCAGCTATCTTCAACGCAGGTTAAGGGTTCAAGGTAATGGCCTTTTCAACCCTCCTTTAGGATTAGCGGGAGGATCACAAGCTTTTGGATCTTCGGAAACTGCCGATCATTGGAATATTCAGGGTAAATTGGCTCGCTTGTTTTACTCATATAACGACCGGTACCTTTTAACAGCTACAATCAGGGAAGATAAATCTTCACGGTTTGCAAAAGCAAACAACACAGGTTATTTCCCGTCCTTCTCTCTTGGATGGAAGCTTAGCCAGGAGAAATTTTTACAAAACTCAAAGCTTTTCAACGATCTAAAAATCAGAGTTGGATGGGGGCAGTCTGGCAACCAGTTTACAGGAACCAATTTCTCCTACCTCCCTGCGCTCAGCAGCTTTGTTAAATACGTGGTTGGTAGTGGGCAAACCATTGTTACAGGCTTTTCTCCTGTGATTTTTGCTAATCCAGACTTAAAATGGGAAACAGCTATTCAAACAAATATAGGGCTTGACTTTTCCATGTTTAACTATAAGCTTAGCGGTTCTGTTGATTATTTTAGCAGGACAACGGAAGATTTGCTAATAAGTGTTCCTGTAGCATTAAGTACCGGCTTTTACCAGTTTGCAGATTTAAACTCTGGCACATTAACCAACAAGGGGTTTGAGTTTACCGCCAACTTTAGGGACAAAATTGGAGATTTTGGCTACAACATCGGAGGCAATTTTACCTATGTAAAAAATCAATTTACAAAACTACCCCCTGGGATTGATTATATACAGCTCAACGATAAGCGAATTTCGGTAGGCAATCCATTAGGTTATTTTTACGGGTTAAAAACCGAAGGAATTTACCAAACCGATGCTGAAGTACCTACCACAGAAGGATACGCCGGTGCGAAAGCGGGAGATTTAAGATTTGCAGATTTAAATGGGGATAAAAAATTAACCGCTGATGATAGAACTAATTTAGGAAGCCCTATCCCCGAATTCTATTATGGATTTAATTTGGGTGCCAATTATAGGTCGTTCGATTTGTCCCTTGTATTCCAAGGGGTGGGGAATTATACGGTTAATAACGGTCCCCGTAGCGGTCTGGAAAGCATGAACTCATCACAAAACCAAAGTATTACTGTGTTAGACAGGTGGACGCCTACCAATAAAAGCAATACCATGCCTCGTGCTAATAGTGGGTATAATACAAACAATGGTTTTACTGATCGGTTTTTAGAAAATGCTGCATTTCTTCGTGTAAAAAACCTGCAATTAGGGTACAATATAAAATCAATTTCTGCTGCAACTAATGGAGTTATTTCTTATGCCCGGTTTTATATAGGAGTTTATAACCTTTTTACATTTACCAACTATACCGGATACGATCCAGAAGTTACGAGGTTGCAAACTTTTGCCGGTGGAGAAAACCAGTTTTTAAATGGATATGATAACGGTAATGCCCCCCAACCAAGAATGTTTCAATTAGGATGGCAAATTAATTTTTAATCTTTTACCAATCACAGTTATAACTTATTTATATGAAAAAACAGATTTTTATGCCTTTTCTTTTGCTGGTTTTAACCGGCATAGGAACTACTGTATTTGTAGTATCATGCAACAAACTCGAACTGACTCCATTAGATAAAACTACCACCGCTACTTTTTATACAAAAAAAGCGGATTTTGACGGAGGTTTGTTTGGGTCCTATTCCTCCATGCAGGATTTATGGGCAATAAACAGCGCCAGTTCATTTGGTGGGCAAAACGGGTGGGGGGCATTTTGGGTAGTAAGCATGCTCGCAAGCGATGATGTTGAATTTAATACATCTGGGGGCAATTCGGCAGCTGATATTCAAGAGATGGATGCCCTAAATTTTAAATCAAACGACAGGTCTATTTTTACTGTCTATGCAGAAACGTATGAAGGAATAAACAGGGCCAATATTGTATTGGAGGCGGTTGAAAACGGCAAAAATGATCTTACCGATGCTGAAAAGAAGGCCGTCATTGCAGAGGCAAGGTTCTTAAGAGGTTTTTTTCATTTTTTGGCGGCCCAAATGTGGAAAACAGCCCCAATTGTAACAGAAACGGCAAAATCGCTTCAACAAACCTATGGAAACAGCGACCCCACTGCTCTTTTGCAAGCTTGTTTGGACGATTTCAAGGCTGCGGCTATAGATTTACCAGCATCATGGGACGATGCCAATACAGGCCGGGCTACCAAATGGACAGCACGGGCCTACGAAGGAAAAGTAAATGTATGGATGAAAAAATGGAACGAAGCGGTGGAGGCTTTTGAAGATGTTGAAAAAAATGGAGGATACGATTTATTACCAGACTATGAAGATGTATTTGCTTCAGCACATGAAAATAGTAAAGAATCAGTTTTTGAAGTACAGTTTGGAGGGCCTTATTCAGATGATAATAGCTGGATATTGGACGATAACGGAAATGAAGACTTTAAATCTACCCAGGGTACTGCCCGTATCTGGTTCTTTAATGCAAGTCTAGAACATAGCGGCGGGGTACGCTGGTTTGTACCCACCACAAAATTGAAAGCTTTGTTTAATGAAGAGCCGGGAGACAAAAGGCTGGATGCAGCTTTGTACTATAAGGAAGGTGAAGACTATAAAGCTTATGATGGCAGTATAATATTTGAGGGGGTATTTACTACAGCCCTTCCGCCTGCCCCTACGTCACAATCACCTACCGGCCTTGCCATTAAAAAATATATGGGCAGCAAAAATACGGATCCGGCATTTTATAGAAATGGTGTTACCTTTAATAATGAACGCTTTCTCAGGTATCCTGAAGTATTGTTATTACACGCCGAAGCTTTGTTAAATGGTGGTGCTCCTAAAGGCATAAGTGCCTTTCAAACTGCGGATGCCTGTGTAAACAAAACAAGAAGTAGGGCTGGGTTAAGTAATTTGTCTGGAGCCACAATAGAGCAACTTCAAAAAGAAAAACAAAAAGAGCTTTGTTTTGAACCGGCCCGGTATTTTGACATGGTTCGTTGGAATGTCGGCGGAGCAAAAATTTTCCCTTTCCCGCAGGCTGAAATTGACCGAAACGGTGGAAGCCTTGTACAAAATCCATAGCAGGGGGAGCATCCTGGATTAGACTTTTTTTTCGATAGCAAGCATTTGTTTTTGGTAAGCAACAGGCAGATAGATATCTGCCTGTTGCTTTTAAATGGGACCGGATTATTTACGAACTTTAAAAGATAAAACCAATTCGACATTAAAAAAGTCTCATTGCGAATGCCATGGCAATGAAGGAGCCATCTGCCGGTCAGTGATGCATAGCTCAGCATATCCTTCCTTCATCAGGATGACAATATCATTTTAATAGCTAAATTGTATAAAATGATTTAAGCAATTGATAAATTAAAAATGCTTATGTGTTTAAGAATTAATATAGTTTACCTGGTTGTAATACTTTTTTCTGTTTCCGCCTGTAAAAAACAAAATACAGTTTTCAGGGAAGTAATTCCATCCCAGAGCGGCGTATATTTTAATAATAAACTTACCTACTCCGATTCTCTTACAGTGTTGGATTTTGAATACATGTTCAATGGTGCCGGTGTTGCATTATGTGATATTAATAACGACGGGCTGCAGGATATTTTATTTACCGGAAACATGGTTCCTGCAAGGCTTTATCTCAACAAAGGCAATTTAAAGTTTGAAGACATTACTGAAAAGAGCGGAATAAAAGCGGAAGGCTGGTGTTATGGTATTGCAGTGGTGGATATTAACCAGGATGGTTACCAGGATTTTTATATTTGTAAATCAGGAAATAATAAAACACCGGCTTCACAAAGGCTTAATTATTTTTTCATCAATAACGGCAACAACACATTTACAGAATCCGCTGCAAAAATGGGTCTGGATGATGATGGGTACGATGTACAAGCTGCCTTTTTCGACTTTGATAAAGATGGAGACCTGGACATGTACCTTATGCGTAATTCCTTTGTAAGCTACAATCGAAATAATGCCCGGGAAATGAAGTCTAAAATCGAAAATTCGTCAACCACTGACAAACTTTTCCGCAATGATGGTAACCTGCCTGCCGGACAGGCAGGTTTGCAATTTACAGATGTTTCCAGAGAAGCCGGTATTACCATAGAAGGTTTTGGGCTAGGCGTGGCCGTATGTGATATAAATAAAGACAACTGGCCCGACGTGTATGTGTCCAATGATTTTCTCACCAACGATTTGGTTTGGATAAATAATCATGACGGCACATTCACTAATAAAGCGAAAGAATATTTGCGGCATCAAACTTACAATGCAATGGGCAATGATGTGGCAGATTTTAATAATGATGGCAATGATGATATTGTAACGGTGGATATGCTTCCCCCCGATAATAAAAGATGGAAACTTACGATTGGCGGTAACCGCTATGACGAATTTAATAATTCAGTGAATCTTGGTTATGCACCACAATATGTCCGGAATACTTTGCAGTTGAATAATGGCGATGGAACCTTCAGTGAAATTGCACAGGTATCGGGTATCAATGCAACTGAATGGAGTTGGGCCCCTTTGTTCGCTGATTTTGATAATGATGGCTGGAAAGATCTGTTTGTTGCCAACGGTTATAAAACGGATATAACCAATATTGATTTTATCATGTATGGCAAACGTGCTTTGTTCATGGGTACTCCCGAGGCCAACCGCAAAGAAAGATTAAAGATGCTGCAAAATTATCCCGGCATCCATGTAAGCAATTATGTTTTTAAAAATAATCACGACCTTACTTTTTCAAATGTTTCAAAAAATTGGGGTTTGGACAAACCCTCTTATTCCAACGGCGCTGCGTATGGCGATTTGGATAATGATGGCGACCTTGACCTTGTTGTAAATAATATTGATGAAACAGCGGCTGTTTACGAAAACCAAACCAATAAACTAAATCCAACAGCAAAATGGATAGACGTAAAATTCAAAGGGCCTGCAGGTAACCGTGACGGGCTGGAAACTAAAGTATGTTTATGGCAGAATGGAATGATGCAGTATGGTTATTGTGCACCGGTAAGGGGATATTTATCAAGCGTACCTGCAATGGTTCATTTTGGATTAACTGATAAACCTATTGACAGCATAAAAGTTTTATGGCCTGATGGTAAAACACAACTTGTAAGTAAGCCATCATTAAACCAAATACTAGTGCTTGATCATAAAAATGCAGTATCATCTGCAACACAGTTTGGTGATATTATTAAACCATCAATCTTATCAATGGTTGATTCTTCTTTACAAATAAATTACCTGCACAAAGAAGATGATTACATTGACTTTAAAGCACAACCCATTTTGCAGCACACCTGCTCACATGAAGGGCCAGGGCTTGCAGCAGGCGATATAAACGGGGATGGTTTGGATGATTTCTTTATAGGTGCAGCAGCAGGTTCCGATGGTGCTGTTTTTATTCAGCAAAAAAGTGGAAAATTTTTACAGCAACCGCTTCCTCACGATAATCATGCTGATGATATGGGTGCATTATTTTTTGATGCAGATAAAGATGGTGATTTGGATTTGTATGTAGTAAGCGGTGGCACCACTGCTGAGAAAAAAGGTAATGCAATTTACCAGGACAGGCTTTATATGAATGATGGCAAAGGAAAATTTTTATTGTCAGTGAATGTATTGCCTGCGATGAATAACAGTGGTGCAAGTGTTGTTGCTGCTGATTATGATAAAGACGGCGACCTTGATTTATTTGTTTGTGGTCGGGTAAGCCCCGGTGAATATCCAATTTCTCCAAAAAGTTTTTTATTGAGAAATGATGTCGTTTCTCCCTCTCCTTCAGGAGAGGGCCGGGGTGAGGTTAAGTTTACTGATGTAAGTTCCGCTCAATTGCCAAAACAGGGAAACATGGGAATGGTTACTTCTGCATTGTGGACAGATTTTGATAATGATGGCTGGATTGATTTGGTTGTTGCAGGAGAATTTATGCCAATCTCTTTTATTAAAAATGAAAAGGGGAAACTTATAAACAACTCACCACTCACCATTGACAACTCACAAGGTTGGTGGAACAGTTTGGTTGCAGGCGATTTTGATAGTGATGGTGATATGGATTATATAGCAGGAAACACAGGTTTGAATAACTGGCTTAAAGCGAGTGTTACAGAGCCAGTGAGTGTGTATGCAAAAGATTATGATAAGAACGGAAGGCTTGACCCCATTCTTTGCCATTACAGTGATGGTGTTGAATATATAGTTCATGCAAGGGATGATATCAATTTACAAATGACGGCAATGAAAGCAAGGTTCAGGGATTATACTACGTGGGCAGAAGTAAGTTTCAAGAATGCTTTTTTAAAAGAAGAAATTGCAGATGCATTAGTATTAAAGTGCCAGACATTTTCCAGTGCATATATTGAAAACAAAGGAGCAGGAAAATTCGAAATACGTGCATTGCCGGTAGAAGCACAATTGTCGTCTATTTATGGAATGCTTTGTACCGATATTGATAATGATGGCAACCTTGATGTGGTTTGTGCAGGAAATTCTTATGCACCTGAAGTGCAGGCGGGTCGTAATGATGCACAGGGTATGCTGATATTAAAGGGCAATGGTAAAGGCAATTTTGTTGCAAACAGGACTGAATTTAATACAGCCAGTGATAACAAAGCTATCAGTAGTATTCAGTCTGTTGGTGGAAGCAGGTTATTGCTTGTAAGCAGTAACTCAGGCTCTTTAAAAACCTATCGTGTTAACCAGCAAACAAAGCAAATTCCATTAACTGATGCAGATGTGTATGCTGTCATCACCAATAAAAATGGTAAAACGTTTAAAGAGGAATTTCAGTTTGGGAATTCTTATTTATCACAAAGCAGCAGAAGGTTGAATGTAGCAATAGGAACAAAGTCTTTAATGATCTACGATAACAAAGGAAACAAACGGGAAGTGAAATTATGATCGGTGTCCGTTATAAAATAGTATTATATTTTATTGTAACAGGGTTGGTTTCCTGTACACATAAAAAAACTTTGTTTGAATCATTGCCTTCTTCACAAACCGGGGTTGAGTTTATTAATAAAGTGGAAGAAAATGATAAGTATAACGTACTTGACTACATGAATATTTATACCGGTGCCGGTGTTGCAGCAGGTGATGTAAACAATGATGGGTTGGTTGATCTGTATTTCAGTGGCAATGAAAACTCCGGCAAACTTTACATTAATAAAGGCAATTTTAAATTTGAAGATGTAACAGAAAAAGCTGGTGTAACAACGAATCGTTGGTGTACAGGTGTATCAATGGTTGACATCAACCAGGATGGCTGGTTAGATATTTATGTCAATGTAGCGGGCAGCCCTAAGTTTGGCAACACTGCAAATTTGCTTTATATCAACAAAGGCGATGGAACATTTACTGAAGAAGCAGCGAAGTATGGAATTGCTGATACAAGATTAACTATGAATGCTTCTTTCTTTGATTATGATAAAGATGGCGACCTCGATTTATTTTTAATAACCAATCCTGCTGATGAAAGGGTGAATAATGTAAACACCGTCACTGAAATTCAACAGCACGGCGAATCTCCGGGCACAGATATTTTATACCGTAATAATGGCAACCAAACTTTTACAGATGTATCTAAAGAAGCAGGCATCTTAAAAGATGGATATAGTTTAGGCGCTGCCATCAGCGATGTAAACAATGATGGCTGGCCCGATATATATGTCTCCAACGATTTTTTAACGAGTGATATTTTATACATAAACAATGGCAACGGAACATTCAGCGATAAAACACATGAATGTTTAAAGCACACCAGCTTTGCTTCAATGGGCAACGATGTGGCTGATTTTAATAATGACGGGCTGCCTGATATTTATACGCTTGATATGTTACCGGAAGATAATTACCGGAAGAAAATGATTATTCCGGCTGCCGGTTATGATAAATTTCAGTTGTTGCTGCAAAAAGGATATGAACCACAATACACCCGTAATGCTTTGCAACTAAATAATGGCGATGGAACTTTCAGCGACATTGCTTTTCTTTCACACGTTAGTAGTACCGACTGGAGCTGGGCATGTCTATTTGCAGATTATGATAATGATGGCGATAAAGATTTAATGGTTACAAATGGATTTTACCGTGACCTCGGCGACCAGGATTATATTCATTACCAGGCAAAGCTCAATAACCCGATGGGTAATCAATCTGCAAAGAGGGCAGAAAAATTAAAGGCGATAAAAACATTAGCCAATATTCCCTTGCAGGATTATTTATTTGAAAATAACAATGACCTTACATTTACCAAACGCTCCGCTGATTGGGGATTTAATGAACCCGGTTTTTCCAATGGTGCCTGTTATGCTGACTTGGATAATGACGGTGACCTTGAATTAATCATCAATCAGTTTAACAGCAAAGCAAAAATATTTAAGAATAATGCAAATGAATTATTGAAGAATAATTATCTCTCCATAAAATTAAAGGGCAAGCAGCCGAATACAGATGCAATTGGCTCCAAAGTATATGTATTTACAAAAGGACAGATGCAAATGCAGGAATTAAATCCCTATCGTGGTTATGAATCATCCATGGAGCCCGTATTGCATTTTGGTATTGGAAAAAATATTGTGGCAGACAGCATAAAAATTATTTGGCCAGGAGGGGAACAGCAAAAAGAAATTACTGTAAAAGCAAACCAGGTAATAAATATTGCTTATGCAGCTACAACCGGGGTTGACGATGCTGTGATCAAAAATAATTCTTCTTACCTGTTTACAAACATCACCGGGAAGAATGGTTTAAACTATCATCATACCGAAAATGAATTTGTTGATTTTAAAATACAGCCACTTTTGCCACATATGCATTCTAAGAACGGACCGGGTATTGCAACTGGCGATATAAACGGCGACGGCAGAGAGGATTTTTATATCGGCGCTGCATCAGGAAATGATGGAAGTTTTTTTATTCAAAACAGTAATGGAAATTTTTCTGAAAAAAAATTGAAAAAAGATACTTTGTATGAAGATATGGGTGTATTGCTATTTGATGCAGATAATGATAACGACCTTGATTTGTATGTAGTGAGCGGTAGTTCAGAAAATAAAGAAGGCACTGCGATGCAGCAGGACAGATTGTATTTGAATGATGGCAAAGGAAATTTTGCTTACAAGCCGGGTGCATTGCCCGAAACAAAAGCAAGTGGTTCCTGTGTGCTGGCCTGTGATTATGATAAAGATGGAGATTTGGATTTATTTATTGGAGGAAGGGTGGTGCCGGGCAGTTATCCTATGGCAGCAAAAAGTTACTTATTAAAGAATGATGTCGGAAAATTTTCAGATGCATCTGCAGCCGAATTACCACAGCAAGGGAAAATAGGAATGGTTACCTCTGCACTTTGGACAGATTATGATAATGATGGCTGGATTGACTTAATGCTTGCAGGGGAATTTATGCCCATCACTTTTATAAAAAATGAAAAAGGAAAACTCAATATCCATTCACCATTCACCATTAACCATTCACAAGGCTGGTGGAACAGTATTGCTGCCGCCGATTTTGATGAAGATGGTGATATAGATTATATAATCGGAAACCTGGGATTAAACACGAGGCATAAAGCAAATACAAAAGAACCACTTTGTATTTATGCAAAAGATTTTGATAAAAACGGAAGGCTTGACCCAGTTATGTGTTACTATGTGGGAGGGAAAAATTATATCTATCACACCCGTGATGAAATGATAAAACAAGTTGCCGCTATGAGGGGGCGTTTCCAAACGTACAAAGATTTTGCGTCTGTTACGTTTGAAGAATCTTTTACTAAAGAAGAACTCAGCGATGCACTGGTTGTAAAAAGCGAATGTTTTGAAAGCAGTTATTTAGAAAATAAGGGAAACGGAAAATTTGAAAGAAAAGCATTACCACTTCAATGCCAGTTTGCGCCCATATTTGGTATGCTTACAGGTGATTATAATGGTGATGGATATGTTGATGTATTAATAACTGGTAACTCTTATTCCACTGAAGCGTCAACCGGTGCTTACGATGCAATGACTGGAATATTGCTGGCAGGAGATGGCAAAGGAAATTTTAAAACGCTTGCTTCAAACACTACAGGCTTTAAGGCAGATGGTGACAGCAAAGGAATTGTATTGTTGCACACAAATGCTGATGCAAATATTATTTTATCTGCAAATAATGATGGTGATTTAAAAACTTATTCGTTTTCTGCTAATAATATGTCTTCGGTAACTGCTGGAAAAAATGATGAATATGCCATTGTTCAGAAAAAAGATGGCAAGGCATACAGGCAGGAATTTTATTGGGGCAGTGCATACCTGTCAAACTCATCAAGAGTTTTCAATTATAACAGTTCACTTGTATCGTCTGTTATTTACTACGATAACAAGGGGAATAAAAGACAAGTAACTAATAATTTAAAATAAATAGGGGAATGAAAAAGCTTACAGGCTTATTAATGATAATTGTTTTTGTTTCTTCCTGCAAACAAAAAACAAACCATGCAGCTATTGAGCAATTTTGTAAAAATCAACTGCCGCAATGGAATCAAAAGCTTACTTATGTTATAATTACGGATATTTTTACTCCGCCAGTGTGCAGCCGCATTTATGCTTACACCAATATCGCAGCTTATGAAGCATTGCTCCCTGAAAATCCGGATTATAAATCTTATGCTGGAAAATTAACCGGCTTGCAGACCTTGCCAAAACCTGATAAAAATAAAGAATATTGTTACCCGATTTCAAGCATCATTGCATTTACAACTGTTGGGCAGAAGCTGGTGTTTAATGGTGATGCAATGAAAGAAAGGGAAAAAGAATACCTGCAACAGTTAGACAGCCTTGGTATCAGCAAAGAACTATTAGATAGTTCTGTTTCGTATGGCCGTGCTGTAGGGCAGCATATACTGGCATGGGCAAGTATGGATGGTTATCTTCAGCGTACATCTTACGGAGGGTATATTGTAAGCCAACAGCCGGGCAGGTGGATTCCTACACCACCGGATTATATGGATGCAGTGGAAAATAACTGGGGAAAAATAAGGCCATTGATTTTAGATTCTGTTTCACAATTCAGACCGGCTCCTCCCATTCCTTATGATACAACAAAAAGCTCAGCATTTTACAAAGAAGCTTACCAGGTGTATGATGCTATAGTAAAACCCAATGCCGGGGATTCGGCCACCGCATGGTATTGGGATGATAATCCGAACACCTCTGTTACGGACGGGCACATTACTTATTTTATCCAAAAAAATTCACCTCCCGGCCATTGGGTGCATATTGCCGGTGCTGTTACTGAAAAAGAAAATTATAATGCGATAAAATCAGCTACGCTTATTTCAAAAACAGCTATTGCATTATTTGATGCTTTTATTTCCTGCTGGGAAGCCAAGTATCAATACAATTATGTAAGACCAGAAACTTTTATTAATAAATACATTGATAAAGACTGGCAGCCTTTGATTCAAACACCGCCATTTCCTGAATACCCAAGCGGCCACAGTACTATATCTGCCAGCGCTGCTGTTATACTTACTAAAATGGTGGGGGATAATTATTCTTTTCTTGATTCAACCGAAGTGCCTTATGGAAGGCCCATACGAAAATTCAATTCTTTTTATGAAGCATCAGACCAGGCCAGCATGAGCAGGCTGTATGGCGGCATACATTTTTTAAATGCATTGAACACGGGCAGGGACATGGGCAAAGAAATTGGCAATTTAGTATTGGCAAAACTTAATTAATCATTTTTTTTGCACCTATTTTATATGAGAGAATTTTTTTAAAAGATACAGGAATTGGATGAATGCAATTTTATTTAAAACACAGGCAGTTTGTGCAGGACTTTTATCAATAGGGCTGGCAAAATAAAAATTGTGGGTCATTAATTTTTATTCTTTAATGCCAAAATGATCAATGAAGAAAACAATCGTATTAGTGATTAGTGGTTGCTTGCTGGCCAGTTTATTTGGGCAGGACGGCGTACAGTTTACTTCATCAGATTCTTCTCTTCAAACAGCCTTTAGCAGGGCGAAAGAAATGGCGCTTCGTTATAAGGGGAAGCCAGACGATCCCGTAGGGCCATGGTATGAATCCGCATTACCGCCACGTTCTGCATTTTGTATGCGTGACGTTTCCCATCAAAGTATCGCAGGTGAAATATTGGGATTAAGTAAAGAGAATAAAAACATGTTCACGCTCTTTGCAAAAAATATTTCCGCCAGCAAAGACTGGTGTTCTTATTGGGAGATGAACCGGCTGGGAAAACCTGCCCCCGAAGATTACAGGAACGATAAAGCATTCTGGTATAATCTTAATGCCAACTTTGATGTATTAACTGCGTGCTGGAAATTGTATTTGTGGACAGGTGATGAGGAATATATAAAAGAAAAACTGTTTGAAAATTTTCATAGTAAATCTGTAGCGGACTTTATAGAAAGCTGGGTATTATATCCTGATTCTTTGCTGACAAGACCGGCACACCCCAATGCACCCGTCCCATTTAATGACAAGGATGATTTTCACCGCTGCCGTGGTTTACCTTCTTATTCAGAAGGAGTGCCCAATATTAAAATGGGAGTAGACTTAATAGCGTCTATCTATCGTGGATTACTATCTTATTCAGCTATTCTTCAAACAAGTGGTCAGCATAAGAAGGCGGAACTGTATGCACAAAAAGCAAAAGCGTACCAGCAACATATAGATGCAGATTGGTGGGATAATACAGCTTCCCTTTACCATACTTATTATTCCAATAGCAATGAGTTTGGCAGGGATGAAGGAGAAACATTTTTGCTTTGGTTTGATGCATTGAAGGACAGTGCAAGAAAACAAAAAACCATACAGCATCTTTTATCCAAAGAATGGAACGTAGAAAACTTATCTTATTTCCCTCTTATTATGTATCAAAATGGGTATCCGGACAAGGCTTATAATTACCTGCTTCATCTCACTGATCCATCAACCAAAAGAAGAGAGTATCCTGAGGTATCTTTTGGAGTCATTAAAGGTTTTGTTGAAGGATTAATGGGTATTGATGCTGATGCCCGTTTTAACAGGGTAAGTACACTGTACAGAAGTAGCAAAGAAACAATCTCGACGGTCAATAATGTACCGCTGTTAAAAACATTCCTTTCAGTAACTCATAAGGATAGCAAACAATCTTCATTAACCAACACAGGGGAAAAAGCAGTTACCTGGAGAGCAAAATTTCCAGGAGATCATGCTTCAATATATATCAACAATAAACCTGCTAAAGTAAAAAAGGAAAAAGATTGGCTGGGGAATATTGTTTCATTTACAGATGCTGTTGTGGAACCTGGCAAAACAATGGCTATTAAGGTTATCTAAATGATTAAAGTCAAATAAGTTAGTGGGGGATATATAATTGAAAAATTAAAATAACACAAACGATTGCGTTGTTTTGACGAAAGCTTTTCAGAATATAAAATGTAAATTTAAAAGGTGAGGCTGCTTGTAATTTCAGGAAGTGTTTGAGCTGTCACTGCTGAGCTTTCGTTGAATTATAAGTGATAGATTTTTGCTACATCTTTTTGTTTTAATGTTTGCCCTTCTTTATCAAATTATAATTATATCCATTTTAAAACTGTTTCTTTTATGAGCATAGAACGCCGGGAGTTTATAAAGAAAACGATGTTGGGAGGAATCAGTACTGGACTGTTTGTGAATGATGCATCTGCTGACAGCAATGATAGTTTAAACAAAACAGTAACTGAAGAAACGATAATCACTCAAACAGCTAATCCAAAAAAAGTTATTGTTGGTGGTGCAGGATTGGGCGGGCTTTGCTGTGCATATGAATTGATGAAGAAGGGACATGATGTAACAGTACTGGAAGCATCCGGCAGGCACGGAGGACATGTTTTTACGGTGCATGATGGATTGTCTGATGGCCTGTATGGTGATTTTGGGCAGGAGCATATTGTAAAGCCCGGCTACAAACTTTATTTTGAATATGCAAAGGAATTAGGTCTGGATGTATTGCCTTATCCACGACGCAAAAATATACAGCGAAGGATCAACGGTAAGTTTTATACAGAAGAAATGCTGAAGGATGCAGCAGTGCTTAAGACTTTTGGTTTTAATGAAAAAGAAATAAAATTCCTGGCTGAAAATGAATGGGGTGAACTGCAGACACTTTACACAGCGCCACACCTGGAAAAATTTACAGATGAATACCAACCCTTCAATATTGGTAACGATCACCTTGATAAGATTCCGGCTTCAGATTTTTTTAAAAGTGAAGGAGCATCAAAAATTGCACAGGGGTTCTTAGGAGGGCAGGGTGAATCCGCTTTGTTTAGATTATGGTATGCAGCCATTTTAAAAATCAGGGGCGTGCCTGTTTTTCCAACAGAAGTTTTCAGGCTGAAAGGCGGCAATCAAATGCTTCCCAATGCCTTTGCGAAAAAATTAGGACAAAGGGTGAGGCTTAACAGCCCTATAACAGCAATAAAAAATAGTGATGCAGGCGTAACAGTTAGCTATAAATATCATAATGAAGAAAAGCAATTATCAGCAGATTATTTTGTCAACTGTATTCCTTTACCTGCGTTTAGAAATATTCCTGTGCAGCCTGCTATGAGCCAGGAGAAGCAATATGTTTTTGATAATCTAACGTATGATTCTTACTCAAGGTTTGTATTCCAGGCGAGTTCAAAATTCTGGCTGGATGATGGATTGCCGAATATCAATTTATTTTTGGAACACCCTGATTTGGGCGATGTATGGCATTCCGCAGATGAAGTGGATACACACAGGGTAATTGTATTAGGAACTGGTCCCGGAGGTGTATCTCCGCAAAGAGCACTTGCTGCATTCAGGGAAGTGTATCCTGGAAAAAAGGATACTATCGAATTGGCTATCGGCAGGGATTGGACGAAAGAAACATTTTCTTCCACCTGTGAAAGATTGCCTTTCCCCATTGGGCAGTTGAAAAAATTCTGGCCTAACGTAATGAAACCCGAAGGACGGATTCATTTTGCTGGTGCTTATGCAGATAATCTTAACTGGGGAACAGAGGCTGCCACAAGGTCTGCCAACAGGGTTGCCAATGAAATAGACAAGGCTTAAAGATATATTTGGTATCAATGAAAATTAAAAAGATCAAATTCTTTTTTGCAATTGGTTATATGGCGTTTGCTTATTGTTTGATCACGTCATTTGTATATCCTGGTAAAAGGGCTAAAAATCTTCCACCAGAAGTTGTTATTGTTAAACCATCACAAAATGAACAATTCTCATGGAACACAATTGTTCGCTACAACATTAGTATCTCAGATAAGGAAGATGGGAAGTCAGCATACGATGAAATAAATGCAAAGGAAGTTTTACTGGAAGTATGTTATTTGCCGGACGTTGCCACTGCAAAAAAATATATAGACAAAAAGAAAACCGGTAAAGAACATAATGGGCTAACCATGATAAGAAGATCAGATTGCTTTACCTGCCATGCATCAAAAAGTAAACTGATAGGACCATCTTTTGAATTGATTGCAAAGCGGTATAAGTTGAGTAGCACTTCAGTTGAACGGCTTTCTAAAAATGTTCTCAATGGAGGTACAGGTCTTTGGGGAAGTGCAGTAATGCCAGCACATAAAGCTATTCAGTCAAAGGATGTGAAGCAAATGGTCACCTGGATTCTTACAAATGGGGCTAATCCAAATCTTGCCTTATATCCCGGTACGGAGGGTGCATTCAAAACGATAGCAAAACCAATTAGTAGATCAACAAAGACTGTGATGGTTTTAACCGCAAGTTATACTGATCATGGAGACCGGGATTCCATGCAGAACAAAAAGTATGGGCAACACTCCATATTGTTAACATGCGATAATTAAATTTTATCAAACAGAAAGAAGAATAAATAATTATGGAAAATCAAACTGCCGCTGCAGCACAGCCGGTTTCTGCCAATATATCGATGCCTGCATCCTTACCAGTAAACAGGATAGCATCTGTGGATGTGTACCGGGGTTTTGTAATGTTGCTAATGATGGGAGAAGTATTGTCGTTTTCTACTGTATCACAAGCGCTGCCCGGTAATGGATTCTGGGAGGGCATGAACTTTCAGCAAAGTCATGTTCCCTGGACCTGGCTGTCATTACACGATATGATCCAGCCATCGTTTACTTTTTTAGTAGGTGTGGTATTACCCTTTTCAATAGCCAGCAGAAAAAATAAAGGTGGTAATTTTGGAAGTGTATTAAGGCATACCATTAAGCGATCTTTAATCCTGGTATTCCTCGGAATATTTTTAAGGTCGATGTATTCCACACAAACCTATTTTACATTTGAAGATACCCTTTCTCAAATAGGGTTGGGCTATACTTTTTTAGTACTACTGGGATTTTACTCCCAACGTGTGCAGGTGATTGCACTGGTAGTGATACTGTTTGTTTACTGGCTCGCTTTTGCACTGTATCCCTTACCCGGAAGTAACTTTGATTATGCGGCTGCGGGGGTAACTGCTGATTGGGAACACAACTTAAAAGGCTTTGCTGCACACTGGAATAAAAACACCAACCTTGCCTGGGCTTTTGATAAGTGGTTCTTAAATCTATTTCCACGGGAAACAGATTTTACAAATAATGAAGGCGGTTATTCCACACTTAGTTTCATTCCAACTTTGGGCACTATGATAATCGGCTTGCTGGCTGGTAATATGTTGCATTCAGCTAAGTTGCCAAAAGAAAAATTAAATTTTTTTATCAGGATGGGTTTGGTTCTTCTTGCCATTGGCATTCTGTTGCATGTAACCGGCATCAACCCAATAGTAAAACGCATCTGGACACCGGCATGGACTATTTTTAGCGGGGGTATTTGTTTTTTATTACTTGCTTTTTTTTACGGTGTAATAGATATGGCAGGTAAAAAGAAATGGTCGTTTTTTTTGATGGTGATTGGTGCAAATTCAATTGCCGCCTATGTTTTAGCAGATGGTGGCATGCGCTCATTCATCCATGGGTCGCTCTATATCCACCTGGGGAAAAATTATGATAAATTATTTGGTGTTCCCTATGCAGCATTGGTAAGCGGTGGTATTACGTTGTTTATACTATGGCTGATTTTATACTGGATGTACAAGAAAAAAATATTTATTAAAATTTAGAATTGCTAATATCTGTTTATTGATTTTATAATTATTGAAAGAGCATTCTTTAACTCAAATTAAAATTACAGGTTATGAAATTTTATTTCACCCCCAAAAAATTATGGTTGTATGCAGGCTGTATTTTTTTACAAAATTGTGTATCCCCTGCAGACAAAACAGCCAATGAAAATACTGCACAACCCGAATATTATTCCATGGCAGATTTCGATAAGGTAGAAAAATACGATACCCATGTTCACATCAATGCAGAAGACAGTACGTTTATTATCCAGGCAAAAAAAGACAACCTGCGCCTGCTTACAGTCAATGTAAATTCAGGTGAACCTGTGGAAGAGCAGCGCCGCATTGCTGTACTGCTAACTAAAAAATTTCCTGACCGGTTGGCATTTGCTACCACTTTTAATTTGAACAACTGGGGTACTGAAAAATGGCTACCCCAAACCATCGCCTGGCTAAAAGAGTCTTTTGAGAAAGGGGCAATAGCCGTTAAAATATGGAAGAATATTGGAATGGAATTAAAAGATGCCAATGGCAAGTGGGTAATGATTGACGATGCCAGGTTTGATACGGTTATTAATTTTATTGAGAAGAATAATATAACAATACTTGGTCATTTGGGTGAACCCAAAAATGCATGGCTTGCTACCGACAGCATGACGATAGCCGGCGACAAACAATATTTTACCGAGCATCCGCAGTACCATCAATTCCTGCACCAGGAGAACCCCTCTTACGAAGACCAGATCAATGCAAGGGATAACATGCTTAAAAAACATCCTACCCTCAGGTTTGTTGGTGCCCATTTAGGAAGCCTGGAATGGAATGTGGATGAACTGGCAAAACGGTTAGATCAATTTCCGAACATGGCGGTTGATATGGCTGCAAGAATTACACATTTACAATTTCAATCTGCAGGTAACTGGCAGAAGGTGCATGACTTTATGATCAAATACCAGGACCGCCTTATTTATGCAACCGATCATGGAGTAGAACCAGGTTCCAATTTTGCAGCAGTAAACAAAGAGGTACATGATGTGAGAGTAAGCGACTGGAAATTTTTTGCAACGGATGATGAAATGACGGTGCCGGATTTTAAATCAACATTTAAAGGATTAAAACTGCCCAAAGAAGTGATCAATAAGATTTATAAAACCAATGCAGAGAAATGGTTTCCCGGGATATAGATTAAGTTTAGTTGCGGTCTTACCTGCGTTACTTACCGCTGTCCCTTCCTCTTATTATTAAACAACAAATACTTCGAAGTGATATAATAAGCATCCGTCAATACACCCAGCTTATTTTTAATACTATCCGTTTGTGAGTTTGTTGGAACTTTATCATTGTTCAATACAGACACCATATCTGTTTTGCCCGTCTTGGTATTTTTCAAATAATAATAATAATCGGTCACCATGCCGATCGTTCTTGCTTCATGGTCTATTACAAAAGCAGAAGTTGGTTTATTGATGCTGGTATCAAATAAACTTTGTCCCATGCTGTTGTTCATGTAGGGCATTTTTAACAACGTTGCAATGGAAGGCATAATATCCACCTGCGAACAAACAGTGCGTATTTGTTTTGGCTGCAATAATTTAGGGGCATAAAAAAGAAGTGGCACATGTTCCCTCACCAGGGATTGATTGCTCCAGCTTTTTGGATACATTGCATTAGCATCTCCCGGCAATCCATGATCGCCTACAAAAACGAAAATGGTATTGTCAAAATACTTTTCTTTTTGAGCTGCTTCTATAAATTGCTGAAAACAAAAATCAGTATAGCGAAAAGCATTCAGTTGATCAATATCTTCAAAACCATATTTTACTACACTGTCTTTTGGATAATTTACTTTCTTAAAAACTTTCAGGTCTTCTGCAGGTATGGTATAAGGCCGGTGGTTATCGGCTGTTTGTATCACCGCAAAAAAAGGCCGTTGCTGTTCAGCTAAAATCTGGCTGGATTCCAGCAATAAATTTTTATCATCAATGCCCCACACATTTAGTTTGGCAGCTTTAAAATCATCCTGGCTATACAGGTGCAGGCTGTCAATATTATTCATCAGCACGCCCTTAATATTTGCCCAGCTGGGGTCGCCCCCAATGAAATAAAATTTCTCATAACCGTTTAAATGATTGATGATGGTTTGCTGATTCACCACTTCGGGATTGCGGCTGGCAGTGCGGTTATTATCTCCCAATACATCCGGAATGCCAATGAGGGTAGCCCATACACCACGGGCTGTTGGAAAGGATGGTGTAAAACAGCGGTCATAAAAAATACCTTTTTTACAGAGCTCATTAAAATAAGGAGTGGTATTATAAGGGTTGCCGCTCATGCTGCTGCGGAACATGCAAAAACTTTCACAGATCACCAGTACCACATTGGGTGGCGTACTGGATTGTTTGTAAGAATAGTCTCTTTCATAATTAAGATGGATGCTGTCTTTACGTTGCACATTCAGGTAATCAGCTATCACTGGATAAAAATTTCTTACTGTTTTCACATCCGGTTTGGTATCCCTGAACCGAAGGGTACTGAAAAAACTTTGAAATGGATTCAAAGCCATATTGGCTTTAAAATTATCTGACAAAGTAAACGCATCACTCCATCTTAAATTGAATTGTCCCATTTTACCAAATACACCTAACGCAAACAGCAGGAAGAAAACTACATGCCATCCCATACCATGTCTTTTATCCAATACCAACTGTGTTTGATATTTTTTGAGCACCCGGCTTAAAATAAGATAACCAGTTATTGTGCCAAGCACCAGCAGGCAGAATATGTTAAATAATGGATAAGATTCCAGCCCTGCGCTAAATGAAATGCTTGCATCCTCGGCCTGGAAATAACTGAATATCGATGCGTTGAGGCGTTGGCGTAACCAATCGTAATGATAATAATCAGCGATATAAAACAACAGGGTGGCGAAGAAAATAAAAGAGAGTAAAACGTTCCAGAATTTCTTTGCGTTATAATTTTTAAAAGGATTTAGGAATGGTATAAGGCACAACGCCATGATGGTAACGGCCAATATGCAGGTAAACTTAAGATCAAAGCGTAGTCCCATAATCATGGATGAACCGGAGAAAGCTTTTCCCGGTGGATCGAAGCGGAAGAAAAACAACAACCGCATCAGTGTCATCGGGGTTAAAAAAACAAGCACCACTGATAAGATCCATCTTGGCAACCTCGGTATCCTTCTGTAAAAAACCATGCTGTAATTAATTTAAAGTGGCTGCAAAAATAGATTAATTATTTTTGAGCAAAATAAACTGCATGCAGTCATTGATTAAATGGGACAGGCTGATTCTAAGACAGATCAACGCTGAATGGCACAGCAGTTTCCTGGACTGGCTGCTGCCTTTTTTAAGGAATTCCGATATGTGGGTGCCATTATATTTTTTTCTGATGCTGTTTGGATTGATCAATTTTAAAAAAACTGGCTGGTGGTGGGTATTGGCTGCTATTGTAACCGCAGCATTGGGAGACGTTATCAGCAGTACTTTAATAAAACAAAATTTTTTCCGGCTTCGGCCCTGCAACGAACCGGCCATTGCGGACTGGATAAGAATATTGCCGGGCTTATACCGTCCACAAAGCAGCAGCTTTACTTCTTCTCATGCTACTAATCATTTTGCCATGGCCATGTTCTTTTATGCTACTTTAAAGGATCACATTGGTAAGTGGGCTCCGCTGTTTTTTATTTGGGCCACTGTTATCTGTTATGCTCAAATGTATGTGGGTGTGCATTACCCAACAGATATTATTGCTGGTGCTTTAATAGGCCTGATGATTGGTTATTCAACCAGTTATTTTTTCAATAAAAAATGGGGACTTAGCTGATTGAATAGAACGTTTAGCCTCACTCCTCAGTTATAAAAAGCCCAATTGCTGCAGAATACAGATATTTGCAGCATATAAATAATAAAAACAACCAATGTGTTGTGAAAGCTTATGATAGAAATATTTATTTTATTAATACTGATTATTGTGAATGCGCTGTTTGTAATGAGTGAAATAGCGTTGGTTAGTGCCCGTAAAGGCAGGCTGGAGGGCATGGCAAATAAGGGTGATGCAAAAGCAAAAGCAGCTTTACACCTGGCTGAGAACCCGGAAAAGTTTTTATCAACTGCACAAATCGGAATAACCCTCATCTCTATTTTGACGGGTGTTTATTCAGGAGAAAAATTCAGCGCAAACTTAAGACCCTTTGTAGAACAGTTTGCAATATTAAAGCCTTATGCAGATACTATTTCAACAGTATTGATAGTGGTATTGGTAACTTTCTTATCTATCATTTTGGGGGAATTGATACCTAAGCGTATTGGAATGCTGAGGGCAGAAAAAATTGCGAGGGCCGTGGCTGGTCCCATGAATATCTTATCGGCCATAGCTTACCCTGTGGTGTGGTTGCTGAATTTTATCACCAACCTCGTCTTTAAAGTGCTGAATATTAAAGTGGCAACAGATAATGCTGTAACGGAAGAAGAGATCAAAGCCATGATAACCGAAGGCAGCGAGCATGGCACAATTGAAGAAGAAGAGAAGGAAATTATAGAAAGAGTATTTCATCTCGGAGACAGAAAGATTACCGCATTGATGACACACCGTACAGAGATTGTTTGGTTTGATGAAGAGGATACCGTGCAAACCATCATTGATCAGTCGGATGATATTATTTTTTCTACTTACCCGGTTTGTAATAAATCCATTGATGATATCAAAGGCATTATCTACATCAAAGAATTATTGAAAGCAGACACCAATGCAAAATTGGGCAGCCTTGTAAAACCAGCCTTGTTTGTACCTGAGAATAATACACCGTACCAGTTGCTGGAGAAAATAAAGGAAACCAAAATACATAGTTGCTTTATTGTAAATGAATACGGGACCATGGAAGGTATGGTTACGCTGAATGATATCATGGAAGCGATTGTTGGAGATGTGCCGCAAACCGGTCAGGAAGAGTATGAAATCACCGAACGGAGTGACGGTAGTTATTTAGTGGATGCACAACTTGCTTTTTATGATTTTCTTAGCCGCTTTGAAAAAACAGAGTGGGTTAATGAAGAGGAGCATGAGTTTGATACCGTAGCAGGGTTTGTATTACATGAACTGGAACGCATCCCAAAAACCGGTGATAGTTTTGAATGGCGGGGTTTCAATTTTGAGATAGTAGATATGGATGGGCAGCGTATTGATAAGCTGCTGGTAAAAATTCCTGCGGATGTCAAAGAACAGATGGAGGAAGAGTAAAATTCAGTTTGTTTTGCCAACCGTAAACTTCAGGTTTAAAAATTTCCATTAAACATTTATTTTTTAAAAAAGATTTGGAATCTAAAGGGAAATGAATTTACATTTGCAGTGTACTACATAACTAATACACTAATGATACGAATAGAAAATCTCTCATTTGGTTACAACAGGAAAAAGTTGTTGTACAAAAATCTCAGCCTTACGCTTGAGACGGGACGTATTTATGGCTTACTTGGAAAAAATGGTGCCGGCAAATCAACCCTCCTCAAAAACATGATTGGGCTGTTATTTCCTACATTGGGTACTGTTAATGTAAATGGGTTCACTCCTAAAAAAAGGCTGCCATCTTTTTTAGCAACCATTTATTTTATTCCGGAGGAAGTTTATGTGCCTTCATTAACTATTGACAGGTATGTCAATTTATTTGCTCCTTTTTATCCAAAATTTAATAAAGAACAATTTACTGATCATCTTAACCTCTTGGATGTAAAAACGGATGATAAGCTCAATACATTATCATTTGGGCAACAAAAAAAATTCGTTATTGCATTTGGCCTGGCTTGTAATACGGAAGTGTTATTACTGGATGAACCTACCAATGGACTCGACATTCCATCAAAGAAACTTTTTCGAAAATTGATTGCAGCTGAAATGAATGACAGCAGGATGATCTTTATTTCCACTCACCAGATCCGTGACCTTGATAATTTGATTGACCAGGTAGTGATAGTAGATGAAGGAGAATTACTGCTCAATGCTTCCGTTGATTCAATTGGAGAGAAACTGGTTTTTAAAATTGTTGATGAAATTTTGAGCACTAATGAAACACTGTATGCTGAAACTGCCATAAAGGGAATGGCTGTTGTAATAGAAAACAGAACAGCAGAAGATTCAAAAGTTAATTTAGAGCATTTGTTCAATGCAGTTACTGAAAACCCGGAGAGAATAAAGCAAATTTTTAATTCCTAAAAAATACGAAATGAATAATATTTTTAATCTTCATCGGTTTAGTTTGCTTTTAAAAAAAACATTGCTGGAGCGGCCAATGCAGTTGTTTGGTTTAACGGCACTTTCACTTGCAATCGTTTTCTTTTCATATGTAATCACTAAGTCACTGGGGGGCTTTGAAAGTGCACAGAATATTTCTTACGTACTTGGTTTGATTGGGGGTGGCTGCTTTTTAGCATCATTTGTATTTGGTTATTTTTCTTCCAATGCAATGGGTTCCTCCTTCCTAACACTGCCTGCATCTCATTTTGAAAAATGGCTTTGTGGGGTTTTGATAACCGGAGTTTTATATGTATTAGTATTTTTACTCTTTTTCTATTTTATTGATACCCTTTTTGTAGGTATATATCACCGCAGCCTGGATCCCCAGGGGCCATTTTACAAAGCGTTATTTGATCAGGTTCAGACTTTTCAATTTGATGGATTTGTTGCAGGTAAAGTATTAGCCATGTTTTTGAATTTTGCAGGGGCTATGCTGGTAGGTTCTCTTTATTTTAATAAAGTGAGCTTTATAAAAGTAGCATTGATTATTTGTGCTTTTTGGTTTGGTGCTTTTTTGCTTAATTTAATAATAGCAAGGACTATGATGCAGAACGTTGGTAACGCATTGCCTTATTGGCTGGTGTGGATAGATGTTGAAAAAAGCAGGGGGCGTATTGATTTGCCGCCAAATATAGCGATGGCTGTTAAAATTTTTATTCAGTATATTATTCCTGCAATATTTTGGTCACTTGCTTATGTAAGATTAAGGGAAAAGGAATTTTAAAAAATAAGAAATGGATTTCAGACAAAACCAACCTATTTATCTTCAGATCGCTGAATATGTTTGTGAGCAGATACTGCTGAAGAAATGGAAACTGGGGGATAAAATTTTGAGCATCCGGGATATTGCTGTGGAAATGGAAGTGAACCCCAATACGGTTCAGCGGTCTTATGATTTTTTGCAGCAGCGAGGCATCATCACCAATAAACGTGGTGTTGGATATTTTACTGAAGAGGATGCAATGGAAAAGATATTAGCCTTCAGGCGTGAACAATTTATGGAAAATGAATTGCCTGTTTTTCTTAGAAATCTTTACCTGCTAAAAATTGATATGAAGGATTTAAAAAATCAATACGACCAGTTTGTAAAAGATAATTTTTAAAATATTTAAATATGAAATTGACATCAAAAATTCTTACTGCAATGTTGCTGTTATTTATAGCAGGCTTATTTGTATCCAACAGTATTTTAAAGAATGAATATGATAAGGTGGATAAGAATGACCTGTACTGGACCTATGGTAAAATTCTGGAGCAACCATTCAGTCATATAAAAATTGAAGGTGGTAATATTACTAAAATAGCTTTTGAACAAAGCGATAAATCTTCTGTCCGTATTTTTAAAGATTGGGAAGGTTATGAAAAAGGAACAGTAAAAGCAAGTGTAAAAAATGATACTTTATTTTTAGAATTTCCTAATACTTACAGGGATATTTTTGAAAAAGACTGGATGGGATGGAATACACTGGTAAGGGTATTTTCTCCTCAATTACTTTCTTTTACAGGAAACGATACCAAGTTTGAAATGTTTAAAACCAAACAAAAAAATATGAGTGTTAACCTTACTGGCAAATCTGAATTTGAACTCGAGAGTATGAGCCCGGAATTTGATTCCTTACATATTGTTCAGAGTGATTCTTCAGCAGTGGTTTTTGAAATGTCGCCAGATTATAAAATTTCGGAAACATTTCATGTTAAATACGTTGATGCTGATTTAAAAGATGTTTCTTTTTTGGATATTGGGCATGGTCAGATTGACTCATTAAAACTTAATATCACAGATAGTTCTGGAATCTTACTTTCAGGTGGTACTTTAAAGAAAAAGCAGCGTCATTAGTTTTTAATAGAATTATGGAATGAACATTCGCTTCGCTTTAATAACAGTGGAGTTTTTATTCAATACAGTAATCGTAACTTATAAAGAAGTCTTGCCTTCTCTTTCCATATGGGCTCTCTTTTTCTTACTGTATTTTTTTTCGTATTCCAGAATTTCTTTGGTCTTTACTTTTTCTTTTGGTTTGGCAGGGTCCGCAGTTACCGTTTCTTTTTTAAAAGCATCTTTAATGGGGAAGCCCCGGTCGTAGCGTTCTATTTTGGTAATGTGCCCGGTGGGATCATAAAATTTCCATTCGCCATGCGGCACACTGTATTGTTCTGCCTTTACAATTTTATAATCAATGATCTCATTATTGCCTTGCCCGTAAACAGGGATAGTATCATAAGGTGCATCAGGATTATAACCACGCCATTCCTCTTCTCTTTCAATGGCTCCTAAAAAAGTAAAGTATTGCTGTACGCCATGCTTGCCGCCAAAAAAATAATTTTCCATAGCAATTAAATCACCCGTTCCATTGTATTTTCTCCAGGGCCCTGTTTTTTTATCGTCTTTATAATAACCTTCTTCTTCATAGCCGGCTTCACCTCTTATTTCAGGAATGGTATTTACCCATTTACCCTGTTTTAATCCCTTCTTATCAATAATATTTAAAGTATCTCCTTTAGGTGAAATAGTAAAGTTTTTATACTGGGCGTTGCCAGTAATCACAAATAAAAATATCAGCAAAGAAATTAGACTCAATTGACGTATTTTTAAAATCGATCTCATCTTATCAAAAATTTATTTATGCAATATTTACCCAAAATTACTTTTTCTTTTACTATCCTTTTTATTACAGGGTTTTTTTTAACATCTGTTGCACAGGTTAAACCTACCACCGCTGCTGAAAGAATGAACGGTTTGCAGAAAAGAAAATTGCTGGAAGCTAACAGTATGTTGAAAGATATTCCCTTCCGCAATATTGGTCCCACACAAATGAATGGCCGGGTGGTGGATATAGAAGTGAACCCTGCTGATCCTACTGAATTTTATGTGGCTTATGCCAGTGGTGGTTTGTGGCATACCACTAATAATGGGTTGAGTTTTGAACCTATTTTTGAAAAGGAAGAAGTGTATAGCATTGGGGATATTGCTGTTAACTGGTTGAAGGGAAGAACGATCTGGGTGGGTACAGGTGAGGCTAACAGCAGCCGCAGCAGCTACAGCGGTAATGGTGTTTACAAATCAACAGACAATGGAAAAACCTGGCAGTATCTTGGTTTACCGGAGAGCCATCATATTGGTGAAATCATTTTGCATCCTTCCAATCCGGATATTGCATGGGTAGCAGCCATGGGACATTTATATTCTCCCAACAAAGAACGTGGCGTTTACAAAACAACAGATGGAGGTAAAACATGGAAACAAACATTGGCCATTGATGAAAATACAGGTGTGGCAGAAATGGATATCAACCAGCAAAACCCAGATGAACTGTATGCCTGTGCCTGGTACAGAACGAGACGGGCATGGGATTTTGAACCAGCAGGTGCTACCAGTGGTATTTATAAAAGCACCGATGGTGGCGATACCTGGAAGCTGATAACAGCACTTGGCAGTGGATTTCCGGCTGGAGCTGCGGTAGGCAGAAGTGGGGTGGCAGTATTTCAAAAAAATCCACAGATAGTATATGCTGTGGTGGATAATAATGCCAGTAAACCCGATACTGCAACAAAAAAAATTGATACGTCAAAATATGTTGTGGAAGATTTTAAAAATATTTCTAAAGAAAACTTCGCCAAACTGGATGATAAAAAACTTGACAGCTTTTTATTAAAAAATGATTTCCCCAAAAAATATAGTGCTGCAGGTTTAAAAGAATTAATTGTAACAGATAAACTGAAACCTACGGATGTGTATGACTGGCTGATTGCTGATGATGGTTTTCAAAATGGAGGAATCTATGGCTGTGAGGTTTATCGCAGCGATGATGGAGGACAGCACTGGAAGAAAACTAATATTAAAGACATCAGGGAGTTCAGCAGTTATGGTTATTACTTTGGAAAAATTTATGTGTCACCAACCGATGAAAATAAAGTGATCACTTTTGGTGTAGGTATTATTTTGAGTACGGATGGCGGTAAAACTTTTAAAGGAGTTGATAAAAACAATACGCATGGAGACTGGCACAGCTGCTGGATCAATCCATTAAGAGATGATCACTGGATTACAGGCAATGATGGTGGTTGCAATATTACTTATGATAATGGCAGCAAATGGTTTAAAGCAACGAGTATACCTGTTGCACAGTTCTATAATATTACTACAGACAATGCCACTCCTTATAATGTATATGGAGGATTGCAGGATAATGGCACCTGGATGGGGCCGTCTAAAATGGGCGGTCGTTCATCAGAATTTTCGGAGGAAAAGAAAGACGCTGAACCTGATGAGTTTGAATGGAAACCTATTGGCGATGGGGATGGCATGCAGGTGCAGGTAGATACCAGGGATAATAAGACTGCCTATAATGGATTTCAATTTGGTTATTATTTCAGGGTAAATACTGATGGAGGAAAAGAGCCTTTATTCATCCATCCTATGCATGACCTTGGTGAATCAAAACTCCGCTATAACTGGCAGACACCCATCTGGCTAAGCAGGCACAACCAGGATGTGTTTTATTATGGTGCCAATAAATTTTACCGCAGTTTAGATAAAGCTGAAAATATTACTGCATTGAGTGGTGATCTTACTAACGGTAAAAAAGCTGGTAAGGTTCCTTATGGCACCTTCACCAGTATTCATGAATCGCCATTAAAATTTGGACTGATCTATATTGGTACGGATGATGGTAATATACAGTTAAGTAAAGATGGCAGCTATAGCTGGACGTTAGTGAACGTAAATAAGAGTCTTCCAAAAATACCTGCAGGTTTATGGGTTAGCCGTGTTACTGCATCACAGCATAAAGAGTGCAGGGTATATGCAGCACTTAATGGGTATCGTTATGATAATTTTTCTCCATACCTCTTTGTCAGCGATGATTATGGAACCACCTGGAAACAGCTGGGAATGGATCTGCCAGCAGAGCCGTTGAATGTGGTAAAAGAAGATCCAAAATATGAGAACATTATTTATGTTGGTTCTGATAATGGATTGTATGCATCCTTTGATATGGGTAAAACATTTAGCACCGTTGGCAATCTTCCACGAGTGCCAGTGCATGATATTGCCGTACAGGCAAGGGATAATGAGCTGGTGGTAGGAACACACGGAAGAAGTATCTACATCACCAGTCTTGATTCAGTTCACAAAACGTATGATAAAATGGCCAAAGCCCTGCAAATGAAAGCAGCCTTGAAAACCTTTGATCCAAAGCAAATGCAGGAAGGTGAAACAGCCATTGACTGCCCGCCTGCAAAAGCACCAAAGAAGAAAAAGAAAGATGGGTTGGTAGTGATCAAATAAAATTTAACCAGTTTAAACCAAATAAAAAATCCAGCCTGGTATTGCCAGGCTGGATTTTTATGTAGCAGAAATATTTTCTATTGATAGGTGATTGCAAAAGAACCTTCTGTTAATTGTGCGGTTGCTGTTCCTAAAAATTCAGTGGCTTCAAAACTGAAACTACCTTTAATCCTTTTGGTACTGGTATTATGCTCCAGGATAGTAAGTGTACCACTTTGAGCTACCAAAAACGTGTTGGCATCGGGGTTGTATTGACCAATATAGGTTAAGCCCAAAAAATCCAGCGTGTAACTGCCAGGGGTAATAGTTCCTGGAAAAGTTAAGGCAACTGTTTTAACAGCAGTTGCGTCTGAGGCGGTAAGCATAATATTTCCCAGAGCGCTTGTGCCATAAATTGCAAAAGGATCAAAAGCTACTCCATCAATTTTTACTTTAAAGGTATCAGTATTATTAGCGGGCGGTAAAGAGGTACTATAGCTTAAATTGGTAAAAGAGCCTTCAGTGATATTCCTGAAGGTTTCATCCGTTCCTCTTTTTGCTTTAAAGCTGAAAGTGCCGGATATCTTTTTATTTGTTTCATCAATAGAAGTAATGTTAACAGTTCCTCCAGTTTCGGCAGCGGATGACCCCCCATTACTGGTAAATGCCGTAATATCAGCTAAACTGCTGTCTTGGAAGGCTCCTGCATTTAATCCATCATAGTATAGCGTGTACTGGTGTACCCCTGAATCAGCAAGTGTAATCAGCACCGTTTTTTTATCAATGCTCAACCCACCAATAGCAATTCTTCCATTCATTCTTGCAGCTGCCGCAGCCTTATCACCCACCCATTGTACACCATCAATTTTGGCTCTTATATCTCCAGTCACATTATTACCGTCGCCAGAACCAGTTGTGTCTCCGGTTGGTATGGAGCCAGTTTCAAAACTCAGTTCTTTTTCGCATGCCATCAGGCCAAATAAGCAAAGGGCAATACCTGCAAATACAAATTTTAGTTTCATTCGGATTCTTTTTCGTTTTATCAAAAGTAGCGCTTTTACGTTATACCTATAATCTGCATCAAAATAGTTAATGACAATGGCTGAAAAGAAACCAGGCTGTTTTTATACAGCCTGGTCAGAATATTTTAGAAGTAAATCTACTAGAAAGTAGCTCCAAAAGAAAGGAATACTGATCTGCCATCTGCAGGTAATACACCCGGGCCAGGATAACCTCCAGAGCGACGGGTGAAATAATTTTCGTTTGTAAGGTTATTAACTCCCAATTTGATATTATAGTTTTTGTTCCAGCGGTAGGTGGCAGTAATATCTGCTACGGTGTAGGCTGGTATCAAACCGTTTTGCCCGTTTGCAGTTGGTGTTACAGTATTGTTGGCATCGGCAAATGCATTGCTTACATGGCTCAGCTGTGTGGTAAGTATTAAACCTTTATAGCTGAAAGTAATGCCTGAACGGATAATATTACTGGGAGCATTTTCTACTTTTTTATTTTTCAGGTTGTTTTCTTTTAACTCATTCCCTTCTTTCACTATCACTTTCAGGCTGCCATACTTTGCATCTGTGTAACTGTAAGAAATAAACGCACTGATATCATAGGGCTTTAGTTCTTTTGCAAATGCTTTTACAAAGCTTAGTTCAGTCAGCGCTTCAATTCCTTTACTGGCACTGTTGCCCACATTGGTGCGGTAGTTGTAAAAAGTTCCGTCTGTACGTTGCTGTGTGATAGTACCAATGCGGTTATTGTATTGCAGGTAAAAAGCACTCACATCAAAAAATAAATATGCTTTTACTTTTCCCCTGTAACCAAAATCAACGTTGTAGCCTTTTGCATCAGACAGGTTGGGGTCAATGGCGTCTGTTGTTGGAGGCGCTGTAAGGTCGCTGAACTGCATGGGGCGGTAAGCCTGCGAAATATTGCCATAGAATTCTGTTTTTTCAGAAGCATGATATTCAACACCCACACCTGCCAGTAAAAATCCACGGCTGCGTTTTTGATTTTGTAAAATAATTTCTTCTCCGCCGGATGTATAACCATTACGGCCAGCCGCTTTTCCATTCACTACTTCATAGCGGATACCGGGAATAATCAACAGTTTATTAAAGCGAAAAATATTTTCTGCAAATACTGCTGCATTAAAAGATTTGTAAGTGATATCTTTTGGCCATACCGGGTTTGCCAGTTCATCGCTGTATGCTGTTCCGGTAGTACCCACTCCATCTTTTAACCGGTGAGTACTTCCCTGGTATAAACGAACACCAGCAGAAAGGCTGCTGCTCATTTTTCCAATATTGTATCCAGTAAGGAACCTTGCTTCAAATCCTGTATTTCGGTATTGGTCCATATCAAGTGTGCGGTTATTATACTGCATGGTAGCAGGATTGATGGAGTCTTTTATAGTGATCGCTTTCAGGTAGCCTACACTGTTTCTATCCCCCTCTACATGAAACAACTTTAAGTTGAGCCTTGATTGCTGACTGATTTGGTAATTGGTGATTACAGCAACTGTTTTCCACGTAATATCAAACCAGTTGCGGCTGCGGAAGCTTTGTTTTGCATCCTTGTTAAACTGTTCATCAGTTAATCCCCCCGGTTGCTGGCTGCGTTGTTTTGAGTACATTACTTCCGTAGTAACAGATAACTTAGGAGATGCTTTATAAGTAAAAGATCCAAAAGCGCTGTTAGTGTAGTAATTGCTGTTTTGTCTCCAGCCGTCAGCATTGCGGTGATCAAAAAAAGTGTAGTAATTGAATTTTTTTGTCTCTCCTCCAATGGCGTTGTAGGAGTTGAACAGCCCATTGCTGCCTACTGTTTGTTGTGTTTCAAACTGGAATGGTTTATTGATTTCACTACCGTTGCGTAAAATATAGTTTACCATACCACCAAACTGCGGTCCGTATTGCAGGGAACCTTGCCCCCTGATCACTTCTATACGTTGAACTGCCTGCAGCTGTGGGTTGTAATAAGCTTCGGGATAACCAAAAGGATCCGCAGAAATATCATATCCATTCTGGCGGACATTAAATTCCCAACTCCTGTTTGGGCTGAGCCCCCTTGCTGCAATGCCTATTTGAATACCGCTGCCATCACTTTCCCAAATCTGTATACCTGGCACTTTGGCCATCACCTGGCGCATGGTATTGGTAACCACGTTGCCATTTACATTGTCCATAACGATCAATGAATTTTTTTTGCCAGCATTGATATTGGTTCCTACAATTTCTGGTAACTGGTGAATATCAGAATTACTGTTACGACCCACTACAGTTATTTCCGGCAGATATTTAGGTCCGGCTGTATCTGTCAGGATCTTTTTATTTTGGGCAATTAGTTGGCTATTGAATGTTAGTAAGCTGAAAATAAAGAGGGTAACGCCGCTTCTCATAATGCTTTTGTAATGGTCCGTCATTTGTACTTTTTTTTGAAGTACAAATTTGAATCATAACAATGTATCAGCGATGCCGGATTGGGAAAAGCGTTTACGGAAATGGAAAACACTTTAACAGTATGTACTTACCTTTTGAATGTGTAATAAAATATATTTATGCTTAAATCATTCTAATCCCTATAGTTAAGTGCTGGTTTACGATCCCCGAGTAATGCTTTGTATTCATAATTTCCTTTTACCTTCTTAAACTCCTCATTGGCTTTTTGTATCAGTTCAGGGTGGAGGTACAAGTCAATAGCTGTAAGTGCCATTGTTTTTGCTGCCACCATCATTCCTTTTGTTCCAATACCGGTACCGCCAGCGGCTACTGCCTGCCAGCTATGTGCAGCAGTGCCGGGTACCCAGGTAGCTGCACCCATACCAACTGTTGGCAAAGCATAACTTACATCGCCTACATCTGTACTGCCACCACCTGCGTCTGATTCCACTTTTAATGGCTTTATTTTAGCAGCACTGTTAAGCGAATCTACTGTTGGTGTTGTAAAACTGGCTTGTATCTTTTTCCCAAACTCAACTTCTTCAGCAGTATAAATAACACCGCCGGTTCTTTCTAAATTCTTTTGCATCACTTCTGCCAGGGATCTGTTTATCAGCAGGTCATGTGTGCCACCAATGATCTCGTAATCTGCTTTAGTGCCTGTGCCTAATGCAGCACCATTAGCAGCATCCACCACCCTGTCAAAAATACTTACCACCTGATCTCTTTTTGGATGACGGATATAATAATATACTTCAGAAAAATCCGGTACCACATTGGGAGCTTTACCTCCATTGGTGATCACATAATGTATTCTTGTTTCCTGTGGAATATGTTCTCTCATCATGTTCACCATATTATCCATTGCTTCCACTCCATCTAATGCAGAGCGTCCACGATCTGGTGCACCTGCCGCATGTGCAGATACTCCATGGAAACGGAATTTGGCAGACTTGTTAGCAAGGGCACTTGTCATGGTAACTCCATTACTGTTGCTTGGGTGCCAGTGAATGGCCACATCCACATCATTGAATAAACCTGCTCTTACCAAATAGACTTTCCCGCTGCCGCCTTCTTCGGCCGGGCAACCAAATACTTTAATGGTACCTGTTAGTTTCTTTTCTTCTATCAGTTTTTTTATTGCAATGCCTGATGCCACAGATGCCACGCCAAAAAGGTGATGACCGCATGCATGGCCAGCATCCTTACCTGCACTTGTTTTAACCGGATCTGCTGTTTGAGATAAACCTGGTAAAGCGTCATACTCTGCCAGTATTGCAATTACCGGTTTGCCACTTCCATATGTAGCCACAAATGCAGTGGGGATACCAGCAACTCCCGCTTCCACTGTAAAGCCATTATCCTGCAACGTTTTTTGAAGTAAGGCTGTACTCTTTATTTCTTTGTAGCCCATTTCTGCATAGTCCCATATTTGCAGAGCGGTAGTTTTATATTGATCGTAGTTTGATTGAATATCAGCTGCGGCCTGTGTTTTCAACTGTTCATCTTTTGATACTGTATTTTTTTTCTGTGCATTTAACGTTAGTGAAAGAACAACAGCACTGGTAAGTAATAAAAAGCTTTTCATTTAAGATAGTTTTAGTAATTGGAAAATTAAGGGATTATCGGCACAAAAAAAATTGGCAGTACCAGAAGTACAATTTATACGCAATCAGGATTTAGTAAATTTATTTAACAAAAAAGGTTTGATGATTTAATCAATAATGTCAATTGAAAACCGGTAACCACCTGTAATAATAATACAAACCCTTTCAAAAAAGCGACTGTTAATTCAAGAAAATTCAGTGTAAATTAAGCTGTTGTTAATCCATCTGCGTTGGTATGAGAAAGAAATGACTACAGAATTGTTGGTAGAAAAATTAAAAGCAGGCAGGATTGATGCCGGATTGCTGGTAACACCTTTGCAGGACAACAGCATTATTGAATACCCATTATTTTATGAGGAGCTGGTAGCTTATGTTTCCAAATCAAATGCAGCTTTTAAAAATAATTATGTACTGGCAGATGATATAGATCTAAAAGAATTGTGGTTACTGGAAGAAGGGCATTGTTTCCGCAGCCAGATCATCGGCTTATGTGAACTCAAGAAACAAAGCAATGTACAAAGCCATTTTGAATACGAAGCCGGCAGTGTGGAAACATTAAGAAAAATGGTGGAGATGAATAAAGGCATTACTATTTTATCAGAACTGGCTACCATAGATTTCTCCGTAAAGCAACAGAATATGTCCGGCATTTTAAAGCACCTGCTCCGGTGAGGGAAGTAAGCCTGGTAACGCACCGGAATTATGTAAAGAAAAAATTAGTAGATGTACTGAAAGAAGAAGTGTTGAATTCACTGCCTGAAAAAATCACCCTGAATAAAAATACGAACCTGATAAAAATTTAGCAGTCAAAGCAACAATACACATCCTTATTTGTAATCATTAGCGTTGCGTTGTTATAATCATTAGTTCTTTGAAAGTATTGTCAATATTGAGTTTGCGCTGAATACGAGCCTAAGACGATTTGATTTTTTG
>JAYWII010000048.1:0-56544 GCA_043788995.1 Chitinophagaceae bacterium
AGGGGTCAGTTTGAGCCGGAATTAGGGGGTCAATTTGAAATGGCGGGAGGGGGTCAGTTTCCCGTGGCGGGAGGGGGTCAATTTGCGTGGATTTTCCACGCAGGGAACGAAAAAACACAAAGAAGCACTTATGACGAATATGGTTACACGCTTTGCAGCACTCAAACCGTATTATCACAAAGAGATGCGAAACAAACATCGGTATTATTTCAAGCTCTTTGAAGCGGTGGCGATGGCAGTACTCGGAGAAATTGATAGAACCGAATAAGTTCTTTAAACACAGGATGCAAATCATCCTGTGTTTTATTTTTAGCAGTTGCCTAATAGGCAAATTCCCCTGCCTTATGTGAGTACTCGTGTTCCAGTACAATGAGATGAAATTATTCTTTCACAATTAAATTATTGCATTATGGATTCATCAACAACAGCAAAAATTGATTTGTATCAACTGGTCACCGACCAAATTATCAAGAGTCTTGAGCAGGGTGTTATTCCCTGGCAAAGGCCTTGGGCAGTGGCCGGGGTTCCTATGAACCTTCTGAGCAAGCGACAGTACCGGGGTATTAATCTATGGCTTTTGCTCCTGCTCAATTATGAACGCAACTTCTTCCTCACCTGGGATCAGATTAAAGCTTCCGGTGGCTCAGTTATGGGTGGCGAAAAAGGCCACATAGTAGTTTTCTGGAAACAGCTTCCAAAGAAGACTGTTGAAGACCAAAGTGACAGACAAAAGCAGGTTCCCATGCTCCGGTATTACAAGGTCTTCAACATTGCGCAGTGCAGGGATATCCCAGAGCACCTCATTCCGAAAGCGGATGAAACCATCAAGGAATTTATTCCAAAGATGGAATGCGAAAGTATCATTCAGACCATGACTGATGCTCCCGTCATTGAGCACAAAGAACAGAAGGCCTATTACAACATCCTCACCGATGTGATTAACATGCCGAAGAAGAAAAGCTTTAAAAGTGTAGACAGTTATTACAGTACGCTTTTTCACGAACTGGTGCACAGCACTGGTGCGGAAAAACGTTTGGGTCGTAAAACCCTTACCGACATGGTGCCGTTTGGTACACCGAGCTATGCGATGGAGGAATTGGTTGCAGAGATGGGCAGTGCCTATCTCTCCCGGTTTGCAGGTATCCTTCCGAATGAAATTGAAAACACCGTGGCCTATTTGGATAACTGGCTGGGGGTATTTAAGAAGGATAAACGCTTTTTAATTACTGCTGCTGGCCAGGCACAAAGGGCGGTGGATATGGTACTCAGTAGCAAGGGAGAAGAATCAAAAGAAGAAGTTGATGAATCAAAAGAAGCATCTGTGGTTAGTTAGTATAAAGTCCTGCAATAGCAATATTGTGGGCTTTTTGTTTAAGAATATATACCATAATCTAATAGTCAATTACAATTGATTTAATCTCGGCGATTTCTGTTGATTATATTCAATCGTTCTTCGATTGCTTCTATATCTGCTTTATACTTTTTAGCATTTGTTTTTTCTAAGTCAATAAATATTTCTTTTGCTTTCAAATAGTGTTTTTTAGCCTCAGTAAAATCAAGTACTGATTGAAAATTATCTCCCAAATTTTCCAAAATCAAACCTTCTGTTTCTTTGTCGTTTAAAGCAAGCATGCTTGAACTGTCTTCGTATAATGTTAACGCCTGTAAAAATAAGGAGGATGATCGTTCCAACTCGTTTTGTATTTGATACATCTTTCCATAATTATAAAGTGCCTCTAAAAACTCCCCTTCAACAATTCGTTTATCCTTTATCATGAGTGTTTTAAACAGATCAACAGATTCACTGAAACAAATATCTGCAGCCCCAAATTGCTTTGTATCGGTATACAGCAAACCAATTTTAGCCTTACTTCTGGCCACATAATTACTATAGATCTTCGGGTTGTGGAGAGTAAGTTTCTCAAAGCCAGATAAAGCGATAAAAAAATATTGCTCTGCGAGTTTGTATTTTTTATCTAACCTGTAGACCGATCCAAGCACCAGGTAAATGCCGGCCACATCGGTTTCATAAACATCAGTATTTTTCGTTGAAAGATTCCGGGTAATTGAAAGTGCGTCCAACAAATAAAATTCTGATTTTTCTAAGTTCCCATAGATTCGGTAGAATTCAGCAAAATTGATTTCAACTAATGCTAAATCAGGTAAGTAAGCCTGTGATTCTTTTTTTACTGCATCTTTACAGATACCGAGTGCTTCTGAAAAGAATTGCATCGATTTACTGCTGTCCGAAATAATAAATCGTTGTGCTACATTATTCAGAATATTAACATAGTCGTGGCGATACATTTCTGGATCCAAGCTGTATAAATTTCTAAATGCATTAAGTGCCTTTATATTAAATGAATCAGACATTACCATATCATTGAGATGGAGATAGACACTTCCTAAACTCATGTATATTCCGGCTATTTCACTTTGATAATTCTGAGGTCCCTGCCTCGATAAATTTTCATAGATACCTAATGACTTCAAAAAGAATACTTTAGCTGTGTCAAAATGTGTGTACGTTGAATACAATGAACCTACGTTTATCATCACTCCTGCAAAACAAGCCCGGTAAAAAACAGAATCAAATTTTTCTAATATTTTAAATATCTGTAAGGATCTGGAGAAATGATACTTTGATTTTTCAAGGTCATTTTTTTTATGATATATCTGTCCAAGCCTATTTTCTGAGTCAGGGATAATGTTAGGATCAATGCGTGAATGCTTTGGTAAACGATTACATAGCTCAAGCGTCCTTTTATAACATTTTAAACTTGCATCAAGCTGATTGCTTTGGTCTAAAAATTTAGCATAGTCATAACTGTATTTATAATTCCCCGTGTCCAAACTAATAAGGAATTCATAATACACCGATACACTGTCGTATTCAAAGTTTGATCTATGCAAATCAATTTTAAGTTCCAGTGCTTCTCTACGATCCCTGGCGTATATCTTATTTTGTGAATCTCCCTTCCTCCCTTCATTTATTAACCTTTCACCCTCTCTGATCATTTCTGCATTTCGACGGTCATTTTCCAAAATATTTGTTACATCCTGTGAAAAGTCAATTTGATTCAGTACTATCAACGCGGAATCAGTCTGGCCATTTTGAAATAACAGAAATGCTGTTTTGTATATTGTAGAAACATCATCCAGATTTATCGAAGCATATTTTGCAGCAAGCTGTTTTGATTGGGCATCTAATAAACTTAATTTTAACTGCAGGTCTTCTACGGTATCATTTAACCTTCTGATTTCTCTGTTATTATTAGCAGTGTCTATTTGAAGAAGTGCCTTCTTTTTTATTACTGTAGCGAGTGCCGATGAAAGTTTCTTTGCACCAGCTGTAACACCGATCTGATAGAACTTCATTCGATTTTCATTCACACTATCAGGATGCGTCATATATATTTTGATCACCTCTTTTTGGCCAGTAATAGCCTTGAGATCAGTTTCGTTCACTACTACTAAACCCTCTTTCCGAACGGTGAGACGGATTAGTTGGTGTTCCTCTATCCCTGAAAAAATCAATTTAAATTGTCCGGAACTCTGAGTAAGTGTCGGGTTTGCCTTACCACCGTCATCCTCAACGAGTGCGTTTGTTACATACTTCCTTTTCCCCGTATATGTTTCGCTGTTCTGTATTGATACAACACCCTCAACAGACGTTTGCTGCCCTAAGACATTCGTGGACCAATGCCAGATGACATATAGTAATATTATTTTTCGAAACATGTTGTGTGTGATAATTATCGGGTATTTTTTTCCATTGACATATCTGTATCGGACCCAGGGTGAGCAGCTTTTTGGACAATTTTAAAGCCGTCTTTTTTGAACCAAACCATATACCCTTTCTTTTGCATTTGCCTAGGTATGTGAATTTTGTAAAATCCTGCATCATCTGTAAAAGTTGACAAGCTATCTATAGAGACCTTCACCTCTTTTAATGGGCTATCGATAACTACAACATGCCCTTTTACCTGGTCGATCCCGTCTAATATTATCTCGGGTTCTATTATTTTATTTGAAGTTATTACATATGAAGAATCTGGATAGGCAAGCAAGTATTTTTCTGAGGTATTTAGAGTAAAAGAAAGTACGTCACCAATTTCAAGATCGTATAATGTTATTTTACCATTTTCAAGTTCTTTTTTGATTGGCGGTCTTTTATTTAAGCTTATTGCAATTGAACCATCTTTGGGTAATTCAATTTGCTGATTATCCTTGTATTTTAAAAATACCACTACATCAACTTTTGATCGCTGCAATATAGATCTCAGCTCCTGCGGCCATTTAAAAAATGTTGTGGTTAGCAAGAATGTCAAAGCAAGAACAAAAAGAAATGAAACAGCGTAAATGACCATTTTACCAGGGCCATTAAAAAATTTAGGTGAATTTTCAGAAATTTTGGCAAAAAGGAGGAGTACAAACATCAAAAAGAATATACAAAGCGTTCCCCATAAAGTAATACTAGGATCAATCCGAAATGTCAGAATAATATAAAGTACAGCTACTATACCAGCCAATCCCAAAGCATACTTCACTGCCGGTACTGCTTTTATTGCAGCTTTGATTAAGGGAAGAGGATTCAGGCTCATTTTGTTAATAGTGTGTTTAAGTAAAATGAAAACTTGCTTCAAATAAAACGTCTTACCCATTTTTTAATTAATATAGATATAAAGTTGTTATCAGCTATAAGTAACAAATTTGCTATTTTTTTGGTTAACCGAAGTTTATTATATGTGTTATTTTAGAAAGTAAATCATAGTTGAGTAATCTTTAGAAAAAGAAATCACTCCATCCCCTTTTTGTTTTTGCATTCTCTTGACTGATGAAAACTATTATTAGTAATTCATCATACGCTGCCATAAATAATTATGAATTCCTGCAACAGAAATCAGGAAGTGCTGTTTTTTTTGCATAAAAAAAGATACGGAGTTTCAGCGTTTAAAAATTTATTAGTAACCGCCAACTTCCAACATACAACCCCAGTAATCAATTATATAATAGATAAGGCACTTACTACTTTTACTGTATCAAAATAAAGTACCACTATTTTTCACTTTTAAATTTAAAATATATGGAATTTGTAGCTCAAAATTGGGCAGTGGCTCCTGTTGCCTTAGCCGTAAATGAACCCCGTCCTGCCGACATAACCAAACAACAGTGGCAGATCACCCTATCAGGAGTAGGGATTGTTGACGTAAAGGGTCAGGGAACTGACTGGCTTGGCAAGACCATCGTGATATATCCCGACATGAATTCACCAATGAAGAAAATTATCCAACACTTTGGTGTTCCCGTGCCTTCCGACACACCGTATGTACACGGAAGCACTATTCATGCAGGAGATGTGTATCCGCTTTTCCTGGTAGAGTACATGGTACCTTTTGTAGCACTAAGCTCTGTCTTTGATCAAAACACAGCAGTCAATGCTGGTTTTTCTGTGAATGCCTGGAGGCCTCATCAGTATGTTACGCTTATTGATTCAAGGCCTGGAGGTAATGCCCCTACTTTAAGAACCATTTTTAACGGTGTGGACGCTGATCTGGCAGTGAGGGATAGTGATGCCTGGATACACAGGATAAGTTATCATATTACACTTATGGGTAAAATTGTTTTTGCTAAATCAACCAGTTGACACTTTCTTTTCTAAAGGGATGCAAGGAATGGCTGCATCCCTATTTTTTGAAGAATTTTGGTCAAAAATTACAGTTGAACCATCTAAACAGAATGGTACTTATAAAGCACGTTCTTTAAGCTAATTTTTGTTTGAGAGAATATTGTATAAGTTCATTGCTCCAATCATGATTAAGCTCCCAAATCTCTTTTGGGACAAAATTCTTTCTATCTCTGACCCCTACTGCAAAATCAATTATTTGATTAATAGTATAAGGTTCGGAAGTTGACACTATAAGAAAATCTTCTTTCCCATTATACAGATAATCAATTTTATAATAAAACTTGAACATAGTTGCTACATTACCAAATAATTTCAAATCGATACAGTGCCGGATTTTTAATCATTCAAATGGATTTTGAGTACAATAACCTATTGCAGAAATGAGAAATACAGGTACTAACTAAGATTTGGAAATTTGGTACCAAACCAGCTTTTTTTGCGCCTGCTTAACCCTAGCATAAAATTATTGAAACAAATTTTTTCGGCAAGCTGTTCAAACAGCAACATATTTTGATCATTTGCATTTATAAGATCGTCTAATTCTATACTCTCCGCTTCCGTCATGTTATCGCAGATGTAACAAGCGGTGAGAAAGAACATGCGTCGGGTGTCACTCATTTCTTTGTCATATTTTTCTGAAGACTCAGACATATAAAAAAATTAAAAGGTTACGGAAACTCTACATCAAAAAGTTAGCCAATTGTAAATAAAAATGGTTGCAGAAATGGCAGTGCGTCCTTGAACGTTTCGCTATTCTTTTTAGATTCGATGCTCATTTTACATGAATGATTGTTTGTACAAATGTTCAAAAAAGTTCCACTGCTCCCGTTCAATCAATCGTGTAAAATGAGCCTCCGCCGGAAGGTCTTAAATAATTGAAAAAAATAAGTATAGCAATTCAAGTAATAATGCTAATACCATAATACCAATCCAAAGATTGAGAAATGGGTATGCTATTGAGAATCAGCAAAGAAATTTGTAAAATTCAGCAGGTTATCAAGATTATCTCTTGTTGTCTCATCTTTTGCAGACCTGAGACATACTTTTCCTGTATATCTCTGTATCATAGCTCTTACATGGGCTTTGATTTCCCAATATTTACCGGAATATAACCAAACAATTGTATGAATTTCATTATTCGAACGAAGTAGACTTATTACATCAGCCTCCGGTGTCTTGATGCCTTCATCAAATAACCAAATACCACCTGAATAATTAGCTTCATGTAGTAGAACATCTGTTATCACATCGTCATCATTTTTCCATACTCCGGAAATAAAATACATCATGGCTTAAAGTTATTAGTTTGAAAATTATTAATGATTAAACAGCAAAATGTTCTTGGTAAAGATACTAAAACTAAAAAATGCAGTTATTAATATAAAGAAGGATGTTGTTTGATTATCTATGTTGATATTTACAATTTACCCAGTCATAAATGTTGTACCTATGTTGTACCCAATAAAAAAGCCGATCAAATGATCGGCTGAAACGTACTCGGGATGGGAGTTGAACCCACACTCTCGTTGCGGAGAACAGGATTTTAAGTCCTGCGTGTCTACCAGTTCCACCACCCGAGTGACACATTGTTTGAAAAAAAATCCCGACAGGGTCGGGACTAAATTTCTGAGCGGAAGACCGGGCTCGAACCGGCCACCCCGACCTTGGCAAGGTCGTGCTCTACCAAATGAGCTACTTCCGCATTTTATATGAAGCGATGCTTCAAAATCTAAAAGAACTTTTTTGTTTTTGGGATTGCAAAAATAAGGGGCTTAAGCTTACCATGCAAAAAATTTATTTGTATTTGGGGTTATACTGAGTGCTCTCAGGAACAGCTACGTCAGGCTTACCCTTATACCTGTTGGCATATAAACCATAGCAACCACCTAAAATAAAAGCTGCTAATAAAAAAACCTGGCAAAAGAAAAGAAAACGTGATGAAGAAACCCAGTTGTGGGCAAAATCTTTATGCTTGTTATCAATAATTTCTGGTTGCATACATATAATTTACGGTTGCAAAAATAAGGTTTGAGTTTGAAAAAAAATTATTTATCAAAAACAATTTCTGAAAACTTCTTTTTCCCCTTTACAAAATGCTGCCATACTGCCGATCCGTGATATAATCCGTATAACTTCCCTTTTTTTGAACCAGGGAATACAGATTTCTTTTGATCAAAAAAGAACCACTTTACAAACTGCACGTGAGCCCTGCAGATAGCAATAAAATAACCACCTTTTCCTCCTAACAATCCTTTCCATGCAGCTATAGCATCCAGTGCAAGCCGAAAGGGAATTTTCCACAATGCCCCGCCTGCAGGGAGGTTCTTTGCCAGCATAATCAGGTTGTTCCGGAAGTTTAAAAAAACTTTCAGGTTATTTTCCTTTGGCAAAGTACCTCCACCTACATGATACACCACAGCAGCTGGTTGAACATATACTTTATAGCCTGCCAGTTGCAGGCGCCAGCAAAAATCAATTTCTTCCTGGTGGGCAAAAAAATATTCATCCAAACCGCCCAGTTGATGATAGAGTTTTGCTTTTACAAACAATGCCGCACCACTTGCCCAAAAACAAGGCTGCACTGCATCATATTGCCCGTTATCATCTTCCACTATATCAAAAATCCTTCCTCTTGAAAATGGATAACCCAGGTTATCTATCCACCCACCGCTTGCTCCTGCATATTCAAACTGCCGCCCATTATTATAAGATCTGATTTTGGGTTGACATGCCCCGATGGAATGGTCACTTTCCATTAGTGTAATTACAGGCCCTATCCAGTTGGCTGTTACTTCCACATCGCTATTTAATAAAATATAATAATCACTGTCTATTTTTTTCAATGCAGAGTTATACCCTTTGGCAAATCCCTCATTGCTGGCATTTTCAATAATCTCCACTTCCGGAAAATATTCTTGCAAAAATGAAACTGAATCATCAGTACTGGCATTGTCTGCTACAATAATTCTTTTGTTTGAATAGGAAGATGCCAGCACGGAGGGAAGAAATTGTTCCAGGTATTTTTTTCCATTCCAATTTAGGATAACAACTGCAACAGATGGAAACTGATTCATCAGGAATTCAACAATTTGGGTTAATTACATTTTTACAAACATAAACCATTTCTCATTTTACCCGGGGTGTTTTCACCAGTACTTATGTAAACAGCGCTACGCTGTTTACTTTATGCCTGTATTATTCCTTATTTTTATTTCATGTTTAGTCAATTATTTAACTGGCGGATACTTTTGGGCATGATTGCTATTGCCATAGTAACCGGCACTATTTTTTACTCTGATTATCTTGCAAAAAAAATTGCTCATGCTGAAAGAGAAAAAGTGGATGTATGGGTGCAGTCATTAAGAACCAGGGCCACTGTTAACGAACAGGCCGCTATCGACCTTACCAACACCATTGCTGCCCACAACACGGATATCCCTATCATTGAAACAGATGAAATGGATAACCCCTCTGGAGAAGTGCTTAACCTTGATTCAATACAGCTAAAAAAAGATACCGGATACATCAGAAAAAAGCTACTGGAATTTAAAGCACTGCATGAACCAATAAAAGTTGAAATAAGTAAACAACCATTGATTATTAACAAATATTATTATGGTACATCAAAACTATTGGCGGAGGTAAGATACTACCCCCTGATACAATTATTTATTGTTGCACTATTTATCATCATTACGTTAATTACCATTTCTACCCGGAACAAATCAACACAAAACCAGGTATGGGCCGGCATGGCAAAAGAAGCAGCTCACCAGTTAGGTACGCCGCTATCTTCCCTGCAGGGCTGGGTGGAATTGTTAAAAGAAAATAATGCCAATGAAAAAATTGTAAATGAAATGTCGAAAGACGTGGACCGTTTAAAATTAGTAAGCGACCGGTTTGGTAAAATAGGCAGTACTCCTCAACTTGAGGAAATGGATATTGCAGCCCAGGTAGAAAACATGATGAACTATATCAAGAGAAGAGCTCCTGAAAAAATCATTTTTTCTCTTAATAAAAATGGAGAACAGGAAATACCTGCTATGATCAATGGGCCGTTATTCGACTGGGTGATTGAAAATTTATTAAAGAATGCACTGGATGCGATGGAAGGAAAAGGCAGCATTGGAATTAACATTAAAAATGAAGCAGCACAGATATTGATTGATGTAACGGATACCGGCAAAGGTATCAGCAAACAAAATTTTAATAAAGTATTTAAACCCGGATATACAACTAAAAAAAGAGGATGGGGATTAGGGCTGAGTCTTTCTAAAAGAATTATTGAACAATATCACAAGGGTGAATTATTTGTAAAAAATGCGGAGCCGGGAAAGGGAACTACTTTCAGGATTATTTTAAATAAATAGTTAACTTATTAACAAGTAAGTAGAAAGGAGCTTAAACTTTTTACCCTGTAACCTGTAAACTTTTCAACCATTCAATTATATTTGCACACCTCAGTAAAAAAGATACAAATTTTGCGGCGATGGCGAAATTGGTAGACGCACTACTTTGAGGTGGTAGCGCCCGAAAGGGTGTGGGAGTTCGAATCTCCTTTGCCGCACAAAAAAGGGCAAATCGAAATCGATTCGGTTTGTCCTTTTTATTTTCACCGAAACCCCTAATACAGAATGTATATTATCTAAACAGCTTCGTTGAACCGGACAGTTCGATAATGCAATCCGTTATAAAACCGAATGTCATTGAGTGCTGCTACTGGTAAAAATTATCAGTCGCTATTTTATTTAGTGTATGCTGTTGTTTAGATATTTGAATATCTCTTTTCATACAGACACAATAATAATTGTGTAAACTTCTATGGGTTCAGTAGAAAAATTATTTTGTTTTCTTATCAGGATGTTTTGAATTCATGTAATCGGTAGGGGTTATATTAAACTGCTTTTGAAAACTCCTTGCAAAATTGCTTTGTGAACTAAAGCCTACCATATCGGCTATTTCATAAATCTTATGATTGCCTTCTGCCAATAATTCAGCTGCTTTTTTAAGCCGGGTAATATTTATTACTTCCAATGGTGTTAATACAGATATGGCATTTATTTTTCTGTAAAGCGTGGTGCGGCTCATGTTCATTATTTTTGCAAGCTTTTCCACATCCATGTCAGCGTCTTCTATATTTTCACAGATGGTATCATTTAATATTTCTAAAAAATGCTCATCCGCTTTTGAATGTGCTATACTTTTTATGTGTACCAATGGAGAGCTGGCATAAAATTCCCTGATAGCGTTACGGTTCGACAACAGGCTCGCTATTTGCGCCAGCAAGTGTTCTTTTGAAAAGGGTTTTTCTATGTAGGCATCTGCACCCAGTTCAAGTCCTTCTACTTTTGACTGGATGGTATTTTTTGCAGTAAGCAAAATCACCGGTATGTGTGAATGCTCAACAGTAGACTTTATTATTTTACACAATTCATAACCATCCATTACAGGCATCATCACATCGCTTACAATTAATTGTACAGCCTCTGTTTGGAGCAACGTTAATGCCTGCTGTCCGTCTTCTGCTTTTAGTATGTCATATTTATTCTCTAATATCCTTTCAAGGAATCTCAGTATTTCTTCATTATCATCTACTAACAATATTAATGGCAGCATGCTTGGGTAAATTATTTTATAAGTATTTATTTTTCTTATTTTTTTTGTTGCCCTGTTCAGGTTGTACTGGTAAGTAAAGTACAAATATGTTTACTCCTTGTATCGGGCTTTTAAGGTAAAGGTTACCTGTATGCAATTCTGTTAAAGACTTTGCCAGTGCAAGTCCAATACCTGTTCCCTGTTGCTTTATTGTTTCTTTCAATCTGTAAAATGGTTCAAATATTTTTTCACTCATTTCAGCAGGTATTATTGGACCGTCGTTTTCAAATTCAATAGTAAAGCCTGCGTTACCGTTATTGTGGGGAAGCAGCCGGATAATTACTTTTTCATGTGCATACTTTACTGCATTGTTAAACAGGTTACTGAAAATTTTATTCAGTGCTTCTTCATCGGCAAAGGCATACAACTCTGTTGATGGGAGCGATAGCTGATAATCAAGTTTCTTTTTTTTTGCAATTGCAGAGAAATTTAAATAGTGCTCCTTAAGCAGTTCAATAATGTTCACTTTTTCAAAATTAATACTGAAGCCTTTTGTTTCAGTCTGTCTGAAATCTAAAATTTGTGTAATGAGCGCAATGAGTCGGTTGGTATTTCTTTCCAGGGTTACCACATCCTCTTTTATTGCCGGCACTTCATCCACCTGCTCCAGCAAATTTTCAACAGGCCCTTTTATCAATGTTAGCGGTGTCCGTATTTCATGTGCAATATTGGTAAAAAAATCAATTTTCGCTTCATAAATTTCCTTGTCTTTTTTATCTTCTGTAATAATATGATAGCTCCTCAGTAAATAATAACCGATGCCAAGGGCAAATATTGCATATAAGAGATATGTCCATATTGTTGCCCACCATGGCGGCAAAATGATAATCACTAATTGCTTTTCATCTTTGCCCCAATTGCCATTAACGGCTGCCTTTAATTTAAAAATATACTTCCCCGGCGTGAGGTTAGTGAAATATATTTTACGATTGGGTATTATTTCTGTCCATACATTATCCAGCCCTTTCATGGTATAGCTGTAGGTGGTCATTTCCGGTGAAATATAACTTAAGGCTGCAAAGTCAAGATTTATTGAGGAATGGTTATAAGGCAATGTTATTTCATCGGTATATAAAATTGATTGGTTTAAAATATTGCTGTCATTGTTTACATCCAGTTCTTTGTTTTGCACCTGGAAGCCCGTAATAAATACTGGCGGAACAGTAATTGTTTTTGAAAAATCATCCGGGCGGAAAGTAATCATGCCCTTTACACTTCCAAAATATAGTTCTCCTGCTGAATCTTTATAACCGGAATTATAATTGAACTGGTCATTTAATAATCCGTTGGCTTTTGTATATAAAATTGCAGGTCCGCTTTCCGGGTTAAAGTTTACCAGCCCTCTTGAAGTGGTTACCCATAAATTTTTATTGTTGTCTTCCAGCACCTTAAAAATAAAATTGCTTGGAAGCCCCTCTTTGGTAGTATATGCTGTAAATATTTTTCTGTCTTTGCTTAATTTACAAAGTCCGCCACCCTCTGTTGATAGCCACAGGTTTTGTTTGCTGTCTTCATAAACAGCGTTGATGGTATTGTTTGTTAAACTGGTTTTATCGGATGGCTCATTTTCATAGTGGCCTTTTTGTTTTGTTACAGGATTATAAAAATAAATTCCCTTGTCATGGGTGCCAATCCAGATAGTTTTATTGTGATCTTCCAGCAGGCAGGATATAAATGTATAGGCTGGTATTGCTGCAGCATTGTCAAAGCTATTTGCCTGTTTATCAAATTTAAATAATGAGTTGCTGGTGCCAGCATAAATTTCCCCGGTTATTGTTTGCAGCAGGCATACAATAAAATTACTTTTCAATTCCTTATTGCCCGGCCCGGCAGCATAGTGCATTTTTATTTTTCCGGTGGTAATGTCCATTACATCAAGCCCATTTTCAAAAGTGCCTATCCATAAATCATTGCCAGTTGCCAGCAACCCGTGGATGTTAGTGTAAGCAATGGTACTGCTTTCCCCTGTTGGTTTAAATTGCCTGATGGTGCCGGTTGTAGGATTCAATTTATTCAATCCGGCATCTTCGGTACCTATCCATAAATTGCCTGATTGGTCTTCACAAATTTCACGAACTACATTTCCACTGATTGAATTAGCTGAGTTGTCAGGAAAGTATTTCCGAAAGCTGGCATACTGTTTTGAATAGTAACTGATGCCCCCGAAATAAGTGCCTGCCCACATACCTCCTTCGTGATCCTTACAAAGTGTGTAAACCGCATTGTCCGAAAGGGAGTATGGGTCAAGTAATTTCTTTTTCAGGTTAATGTATTGTTGGGTAATGGTATTGAAAATAAAAATACCCGACTCTGTTGCAATCCAAAATTCATTGTCTGCATACTTTTTAATATCATGTACAAAAATGGTGGTCTTGTCAGGGTTGAAAGTCAGCAGGTCTGTATAGCTGGATGTGGCTATGTCAAAGCGTTTTAATCCCTGGTTGGTAGTGCCAACAAAAAGGGCATCCTTTCCTGCCGGATAAATTGTTTGTATCCGGTAGGAAGAAGGCTTGGGTGAATGCAAAAAAATATTAAAGCTGGTGAAAGTTTCAGTGACATCATTAAAGCGCTGTAAAAAACCACCTGGTGTAGATGCCCAAATATCTCCTTCTTCCGAAAGGCAAATTGAACTGGCTTCAAAATATTTCGAAACAGGAAAAACCTTTATTTTTTTTGTATCAAAGTTATAGCGGCAAAGGGTAGTGCCTGATATAAACCATAACTGTCCATATTTATCCGTCTGTATGCTGTTGATTTCAGGGAAGGAATCTATAAACTTAACAAGCCTTTCTTTTTGCCTGTCAAAAGTATATAACCCTTTCTGGCAGCCTACCCACAGCACATTGTTTTTATCTGTCATCAGGCTGCCAATTAAATTGGTATGCAAGCTGCGTCCGTCATCGGTTACATTAAATGATTTGAAATGGTAACCATCAAAACGGTTTAATCCGTCCTTTGTACCAAACCAAAGAAATCCGCTTGTGTCCTGTATGTTGCAATACACCGTATTGTTCGACAGCCCGTTTTCAACCTGGTAATTCCTAAAGGAATAAGATTGTGCAGTGGCCCTGTAATAAAAAAACAACAGGAATATGGCAACCTGAATCAATGTGATGATATGTGTTTTGTTTTTCAAACCGTTAGCGAAGTTTATAAATAATTCTTATTGGTAGCAGGTTCTTCCTTTTTTTATTAAAAATATAAAGAATGAGCAAACAAAAATTAAAATGAAACAATTTGCAAACATTATGATACGCATGGAATGAGCACACCAAAAATTTTGATTTTATTTTACAATGTGGTTTAATTCAGGATCAACAGCCTGCTAAACCATCACAACGATTTCATATTTTTTAACTGCCTTATTTTTTTGCTATATGAAAGTTTTCAAACCAAATAATAGTATGTCTGCATTGCAGCTATTGCAATTAAGCACCCGGGGTAAAAGCAGGTGTTCTTATACTTTTTTTAGTTTGTTTACTTTCTTCCGCCCTTGTATTTTTCCAACTGAAAAATACGGGTACATTATTTTCAGTCAGCCTTACTAAATCAATACTGCAATGCAGTATAACTTATAATACACTAACACAAAAGATACCCCGCTTTTTTTATTTGATAACTAACAATTCAAAATAAAATATAAAGATGATTATAACTGCACATTTCAAAACTAAAACTGCATAAAATGAAACAGAAAAAACGACTGTTTAAATTTGTCATTAACACCGCTGTTGCTTTACTGCTTACCATAAGTGTGAATGCACAACAGGTTATTAGCGGCACACTCAAATCTCCGTCGGGGGAGCCGCTTTCCGGTGCCACCATTACTGTTAAAGCAACCAATAAATCTGTTATAGCAGATTCAAAAGGCCTTTTCAGCATTGATGCACCCGCTGGAAGTAAACTTGTTATCAGCGCCGTTGGTTATAAAACCCGGGAAATAACATCTGCCGGCACAGAGATCAATGAGATACTTGATCTTACGGAAGGATCATTGAATGAGGTGGTTGTTATCGGTTATCAAACTGTAAGAAAAAAAGATCTTACCGGTGCAGTAGGCATCGTTAACCCTTCTACGGCAAGCCGAAACATTTCCAACACACTGGCCGAAAGTATCCAGGGCCTTACACCTGGCGTTACTGTTAGAAATACGGGTGCACCAGGTGGGGCTGCTAAAATTGATATCCGTGGTGCAGGTACTTTTGCAGGCAATAATCCGCTTTATATCATTGATGGTATGTACACGGATGCTTCCCCGGATTTTAACCCACTGGATATAGAATCTATCCAGATTTTGAAAGATGCTTCTGCTGCCGCCATTTACGGAAGTAGGGCTGCTAATGGTGTTATTATTGTCACCACCAAAAAAGGAAGGAAAGGGCCAACGGTTGTTAATGGCAGCATTAAGAGCGGCGTACAAACGGTAAGCAATCAATACGATATGATGAATGTAGCTGAATACAGGGCGCTGGCCACCAATCTTTACCAGGCCGGCGGATTACCAGTGCCTACATCACTTACAACAGATTTTGACCCATCCATTGATACGGACTGGCAGGATGAATTTTTGCGCAAGGGGGCTATTGGCGAGTACAACCTTGCTGTATCTGGGTCATTGAAGAAGAAGGTGAATTTTTATATAAGCGGGAACCATTTTCAAAATAAAGGGCCGGTAATTGATAATTCCTTTTCCCGTACAGGTCTCCGGCTTAATACAGATACAAAAATTGGCCGCTTCACTATCGGGCAAAACGTTTTGTTCAGCTGGACCAAAGAGGACCCAATTGCCTCAACAGGTGTTGGTGTAAATCCTTTTGTGGATATGATAACAATGCCCCCGGTAGTAGCCTTGCAGGGTAGCCGTTACCAAAGTCCCGAAAATTCTGAGGGCTGGGGCATCGGGTTGAACAATGCTTATCTGAGTACGCTTACAGCCAACGTTCCTGCGCTGCAGTCGTTGGACCAGTTTGAGCAAAAGAATTTCAAGATCAGGGGCAATGCTTATCTTGATTTCAGGATAATGGATGGTTTGGTGTACCGTTTCAACTTTGGCCTGGAAAAGTCAAATGATAAAGGTGCAGGTACCCGCCGTCCCGGTACAGTCCGCCAGGGAACGCCTTCTCCTAACAATAATAAATTAGCCACATTTAGCAGCGAAGGTAAATTTGAGTCCAAGCTGTTTGAGCATACGGTAAACTACGATAAAACCTTTGGTAACCATAAGGTAGCTGCTGTGGTGGGGTTTAGTAACCAAACATTTGACCACCCTATCTTTCGTTTCAACACCATCGAAGGCAACCCTACCTCATCCGACCCTTATACCAACCGGTGGAATAACATAGGATTGTTAGGAAGGGTAAACTACACATACGGCGATAAATATTTAACCAGTGTTACTTTCCGCAGGGATGGCAGCTCACTTTTTAGCAATAATAATCGCTGGGGTAATTTCCCGTCTGCTTCAGCAGCGTGGCGTATTTCTAAAGAAAAGTTCTGGAATGTGAAAGCTGTAAATGAATTGAAATTGCGTGCCTCTTATGGCAGTTTGGGTAACTCTGAGTTTTTACAGCCCTGGTTGTATTATGCACAGATCAACCCCTTTCCCCGTGCCGTTTTTGGCCCTGGTGAGGTGGAGCAGATTGGCCAGATTGTAACACGCCTGGCAAATAGCGATCTCCGCTGGGAGCGTAAGAGGACCACCAACATTGGCCTTGAAGCTTCTTTTTTGAAAAGTCTCTTAACTGTTTCTGCAGATTATTTTATTGCCAAAACCGATGACGTTCTGGTTGGTCTCCCTATCAACCTCACCACAGGCAATGCAGGGGGAGACCCGGCAGTAAATGCAGCATCTCTTGAAAATAAAGGGTTTGAATTAGCGCTTACTTTTCGCCCCCCCGCAGGTGAAAACTTTCGCTGGGATGCTACTTTAAATTTCACCAGCATTCGCAATAAAGTGGTTGCTTTTGGCAATGCCACAACAAAATACACACAGTCAGGCGATGCCCGTACAGAGTTAGGCCGTTCTATCGGAGAGTGGTATGTTTTAAAAACGAATGGTATTTTCCAGAGCCAGGCCGAGATAGATGCACACAAAGGCAAAACCGGGCAGGTACTTCAACCATGGTCCAAACCGGGAGATATCCGGTATATTGACACTGATGATGATGGTGTACTTGATTTAGACAAGGATCGTTACTATGCCGGTAGCCCCTGGGCTGATTTTGAAACCGGGCTTCAATTGAATGCTTCCTTTAAAAAAATCAGCATCAACATGCAATGGTACGCAGTAGCAGGCAACAAACTGTATAACCGTCCACGTTACAATGTTGACCGCATGGATCAGAATACCAACTTTAGAAGAGGCGCTACCTATTGGACGACACAAACCCCTGGCAACGAGTGGCCCCGTGCCGCCATAGGTGCACCAGATCAAGGCATACAATATAATGTGTTGCCTCAGAGTGACCGTTGGCTGGAAAATGGCAGCTACCTGCGCCTGCGCAATTTGGAGATTGCCTATACTTTTAGCAAAGATGCATTAAAGCGCATCGGCTTTAAAAGCAGCCGGGTTTTTATTAGTGGTCAAAACCTTCTCACATTTACTAAATATGAAGGCCTTGATCCGGATATTGCCGGCGTAAATATTTTTGAAAGGGGGCTCGACAATGGCCAGTACCCTGCACTGAGAATTTTTTCTGCTGGAATCAATTTTGGTTTTTAAATTAATTTATTCAATCTACAGACATGAATACACTCATAAAATACTGTCTTGCAGCCACACTGGCCTTATCGGTCTTTTCCTGCAAAAAATCACTTGATTTAGATATTGAAAATCCGAATCGTATTGATGAATCCAACTTCTGGAAAACAAGCAAAGACGCCGTTGAAGGGATCAATGCTGTGTACGGAAATTTCTACCGCAACGGTTCTCCCTATTCCCGCTGGTTGCCTTACTACATGGATGTAAGGTCAGATGATGGGTACTCCACCAGTCCGTGGAATGAACTTAGAAGTATCAGTGCCCTCAATATTACACAATACAGCTTTGAAGTGAATTACGATACCTGGGGGCATCATTACAGAGGGGTTTATCGTGCTAACCAGGTGTTGGCAAATGTTCCGGGCATCACTATGGATGAATTATTGAAAACCCGTATAATCGGCGAAGCAAAATTCTTACGGGCTGTTTATTATTATAACCTGATAAGCATTTGGGGAAACATTCCTTTGATTTTAGAACCATCCCTACCTGCCGATAAACCATCGCAGGCAACACCCGAAGAAGTATGGGCACAAATTGAAAAAGACCTTACAGAAGCCGCGGCAGCCCTGCCCATATCTTACACCGGAGATGAGATAGGCCGTGCTACCAAAGGCGCAGCTTTTGGCTATTTAGGAAGGGCACACATGCAACAGAAGGAATGGCAACCGGCTGCCACTGCATTTGAATGGCTGGTTAGCGGGCCTGGAATGGCTCAGTATAACCTGGTGGCCAATTATAGCGATAATTTCAGGCATACTACGGAGAATAATGTAGAGTCGGTATTTGAAATACAATTTAAACAACGCCCCGAAAACGGCGGAGATGATGGGCCCACTTCCAACGTGGGAACCAGCAGGGCTCCCTTTTTTGCACCACCGGGTCATGGTTTTAATGATGCAAATATGCACCGGTGGGTAGTACAGGAATTTTTAAAAGAAACAGCAACAGGTGGAGGCAGAGACCTAAGGCTTGCCGTAACAGCGTTATATGATTCTACTGATGTAAGAGGTCCCGACTTTAGCCTTATATATGGATCCACTTTTACTTCAAAAAACTACGATAACAACATTAAAAACAGGGTTTGGTATCATAAATATTTAGATGACTATTTCCGTAATGCAGGTGGTGAATTCGAGATTTTTAATAGTCCTATCAACTTCCGTGCATTGCGTTTTGCAGATGTATTGCTGATGTATGCAGAAGCATTGAATAACCTGAACAGAACCGTGGACGCTTATGCTTATGTTGACCGTGTTCGCCTAAGAGCTGGTATGCCAGGATTATCGGTTATCAGACCCGGCATGACAGCAGCGCAATTTCAAGCCCAGTTAGAGCATGAGCGAATTACAGAACTAACAGGTGAGTCTGTACGCTGGAACGACCTGGCACGCTGGGGTTACTTTGATGATGCCAGCAAATTGGCAGAGCTAAAAGCACGTGACCCCGAGTTTGATAATTTTATTATTGGCAGGAACAAATACATGCCTATTCCGCAAAGCGAAATTGATATTAATCCAAATTTGATACAAAATCCGATGTGGCAATAGAAGCCGGGTTGCCGTATTATTTTGCGGCACCCTTTTTAAATTTCATCAGCGTAATTTTTTTAAACCGTGATTTTTTAAAACGTTTTTTATAAAGTATAAATTTTTTTCTCATGCTATCCGTAAAAAATATTTTACCTGTCTTTTTTGCTATGCTGCTGCTGAATGCCAATGCACAGCAAAATGAAAATGCCCAAAGAAAAATATGGACAAAGCAACAGGCAAACACATGGTATAAAAATCAACCCTGGCTCGTAGGATGTAATTATTCTCCGGCTACTGCCATTAATCAATTAGAAATGTGGCAGGCCGAAACTTTTGATACCACTACCATCAATAAAGAGCTTGGTTGGGCAGCGTCTATAGGCATGAATACCATCAGGGTTTTTTTACACGATTTGTTGTATCAGCAGGATGCAGCAGGTTTTCTTAGCAGGATGGATATTTTTCTTTCCATTGCTGAACGGCATAAAATAAAAGTGATGTTTGTTTTATTTGATTCTGTATGGGACCCGTTTCCAAAATTGGGCAAGCAAAGAGAACCCAGGCCGCATGTGCATAATTCAGGATGGGTACAAAGCCCCGGAATAGAAACCTTAAAAGACAGTAATCAATTTGCCCGGCTGGAAGAATATGTAAAAGAGGTAGTAAAACATTTTGCTGCAGATGAAAGAATACTGGTTTGGGATATATGGAATGAACCGGATAACATAAACCAGGGCAGCTATGGGGAACATGAACCAAAAAACAAAGGCAACATCGTTGCCCCGTTACTCAAAAAAGTATTTATATGGGCCCGTAGTGCCAACCCATCCCAACCACTTACTTCAGGTATTTGGGCAGGAGACTGGAGCAGTGATAAAAAATTAAGAATTTGGGAGAAAGTTCAATTGGAACAATCAGACGTAATAAGTTTTCATAATTACGATGGCCCTGCCGAACTGGAAAAACGCATTAAACAATTGCAACGCTTTGGCAAACCATTATTAAATACAGAATACATGAGCCGTGGCAACGGAAGTTTTTTTGAAGGCTCATTACCTATTTTTAAAAAGTATAAAGTAGCCGCTTATAATTGGGGGCTTGTAGCAGGTAAAACAAATACCATTTATCCCTGGGACAGTTGGAAAAAGAATTATACAGCCGAACCAAAATTATGGTTCCATGATGTTTTTAGGCAAGATGGTACGCCTTATAAAAAAAGTGAAATAGATTTTATTAAAAAGATGACAAAGGGAAGTGTAAAATAAATTTTCATAAAATCAGTGAATAATGATAAGCAGTTGAAGCTTAATCTTTCTTCACCTGTTAAGTGGGCAGCTATGAAAATAAAAAAATAATCGGTATGGGACTATCATTAAAAAAGCTTTCTATTTTTTGGATTTTAATAACTGTGGGTTTGCTTTTCCCATTTTGCGGAAAGAAAAGTGGAAGTACACCACCACCTCCACCACCCCCACCTGGGCCAAAAACATTTATAAACCCTTTGCTAAACGGTGCCGACCCATGGGTAATAAAAAAAGATGGGTTTTATTATTATCTGCATACATCAGGAAACAGGGTAGTTCTTTGGAGAACAACGGCCGTTTCTAAATTGAGTTCAATAACCGGCACAGAAATTTTTAAAGCAGCTACAGGCTTGCCCAATGCTGAAAATGTATGGGCACCGGAATTACATTTTTTAGATGGAAAATGGTATGTGTATTATACCGCAGGTTCCGGGCCGGATGATACCCAACGCACCTGGGTACTGGAGAACAGCAATGCCGATCCGCTGCTTGGCACATGGGTTGACAAAGGCCGGATCTTTACAGCCGATGCTGACTTTTGGGCAATAGATGGCACCGTGCTGGACTATAATGGCAGCAGGTATTTTTTATGGAGCGGCAGGCCAAACTCCGCCCTTCAAAATCAAAATATTTACATCGCTAAAATGACCAACCCCTGGACATTGGAAACACCAACAGTAATGCTTACTAAACCAGAACTTGGATGGGAAATAAATGGAGGCCCTGTAAATGAAGCACCACAAATTTTAAAAAACAACAGCGGAAAAGTTTTTCTTCTTTTCTCTGCCAGTGGTTGCTGGACGGATGATTATGCACTGGGTATGCTTGCTTTAAATGATGGGGGCAACCCGTTAGTGCCTGCGGATTGGTTAAAAAAACAACAGCCTGCTTTCACTAAAAACCCTGCAAACAATGCTTATGGCCCTGGCCACAATGCGTTCTTTAAATCGCCGGATGGAACCGAAGACTGGATAATGTACCATGCCAACAGTAATGCCGGGCAAGGGTGTGGGTCAAATAGAAATGTGCGTATCCAGAAATTTACGTGGAACACAGATGGTACACCAAATTTTGGCAATCCCTTACAAACAGGCGTTGCCATCAATGTGCCTTCCGGGGAATAATATGATGTGCTACCTGTTTTTAATATCTTCTATAAATAAAATTACAATGCAATTGATTTGAAAGATTACAATAACCATTTGATGGAAATACAAGGAAAGGCCGCAGAGAAGGCAACTGAAACATTCAGGAACATATTCGGCTGCACCGAGACGTTAGTAGTGCGTTCTCCGGGCCGTGTAAATATTATTGGGGAACATACAGATTACAATGAAGGATTTGTATTGCCTGCAGCGATTGATAAAGCCATTTATGTGGCCATTGGCAAACGCAGCGATGCTGCTGTTCATTTGTATGCAGCGGATTTTAAAGAAAGAGTGGAAGTACAGTTAAAAGATATACAACCAACCAAAGATTGGCCTACTTATATATTGGGCGTGGTTGACCAGTTGATAAAAAGAGGACACAATATCAGCGGCTTTAATTTAGTGGTGGATGGTGATGTACCGCTTGGTGCAGGCCTTTCTTCTTCGGCTGCGTTGGAATGTGCCACCGTATTTGCATTGAATGAATTATTTGATTTGCAAATTGACAAAATGGAAATGGTGAGCATTGCACAAAAAGCAGAGCAAACTTTTTCTGGTGTGCTATGTGGCATCATGGATATGTTTGCCAGTATGTTTGGCAAAAAGGGACAAGTGATAAAATTAGATTGCCGTTCGCTGGAATATGAATACAAACCTTTCCATTTAGATGGATATAAAATTGTACTCTTTAATACCAATGTAAAACATGCACTTTCTTCATCAGCATATAATGAACGCAGGCAGCAATGTGAGCAGGGAGTGGCCTGGATTAAAGAACATCATCCGCAGGTAAATAGTTTACGGGATGCTACCATGGAAATGCTGCAACAATGTGTGGTGAATAAAGATGCAATTGTTTTTAAGCGTTGCAAATATGTGGTGGAAGAAATACAACGCCTGTTAAAAGGTTGTGATGATTTGGAAAGAAGTGATATAAATGCTTTGGGCAAAAAAATGTTCGCCACACATGCTGGCCTCAGTAAAATGTATGAAGTTTCCTGCAAAGAATTGGACTGGCTGGTGGATGCTGTAAAAGATAATAAAAATGTTTTGGGTGCCAGGATGATGGGTGGGGGGTTTGGCGGCTGTAGCATCAATCTTATAAAAGATGAAGCAATTGAAGAATTAGTTGAAAAACTTTCCATTGATTATAAGAAAAGTGTGCAGTTGGAATTGAGCGCTTATGTAGCTACTATAGAAAATGGAACGGAAGTAATGAAGGCCTCCTAAACCTGCCTGCGGCAAGCAGGTTCTCCAAAGGAGGACTTAAAGGCAAGAACATGATGGCAATAGTGAGTAAAATAAATTCGGTGAGGTTAAAACACACAACATGCAGTCATTTGATATCAAACAACATACCCACAAACGCCTGAATATATTAACAGGCGAATGGATATTGGTATCGCCACACCGCACCAAAAGACCATGGCAGGGCAAAGTAGAAACAGTAAACAAAATTCAACAGCCAGCGTATGACGATACCTGTTATCTATGCCCTGGCAATAAACGTTCCGAAGGGGAAGTAAATCCGGTTTATACGACAGCTTTTGCTTTTACAAATGATTATGCTTCCCTGTTAGAAGATACACCTGAAGGCAGTTTGAATGAACAGGATTTGTTAAAGGCAGAAAGCGAAAAAGGTATTTGCAGGGTAATCTGTTTTTCTCCATTGCATCATCTTACACTGCCGCAAATGCAGCAAACTGATATTGTAAAAGTGATTGAGTTGTGGCAACAGGAATTTAAAACGCTTGCTGCAAAACCCTGGATAAAGTACATACAGATTTTTGAAAATAAAGGCGGCATCATGGGATGCAGCAACCCACATCCGCATGGGCAAATATGGAGCCAGGGCAATGTGCCTGAAGAACTGCTCAAAGAAACCATTCAGCAGAAAAAATATTTTGATACCCACAACGAAAGTTTATTAAGTGCATACTTAACAATTGAATTGGAAAAGCAGGAACGCATTGTATTTTCCAACGGGCATTTTGTGGTGCTGGTTCCATTTTGGGCAGTGTGGCCTTACGAAACCATTATCATCAGCCGCAGGCAGGTGCAAAATATTTTAGAATTTACTCCTGATGAAAACAGGGCACTGGCAGAAGCATTGCAGCAGCTTACCATACGTTACGATAATTTGTTTGAAATATCTTTTCCCTATTCTGCCGGTATGCACCAGGCTCCGGTAAATAATGGGGAGCACAAAGAATGGCATTGGCACATGCACTTTTATCCCCCACTGTTGCGTTCGGCAACAGTTAAAAAGTTTATGGTGGGTTATGAAATGCTGGCCAGTCCACAAAGGGATATTACAGCAGAATGGGCAGCGGAACGCTTACGGGAAATGCCCGGGGTACATTACGGCGATCATACAATTTCACAGGAGTTGAAAAAACAGGCGCAATGAAAAAGAAAATTTTGGTAACTGGAGGCATGGGTTTCATCGGTTCTCACACCGTGGTGGAATTATTGCAGGAAGGATATGAAGTGGTGATTGCAGATAATCTTTGCAATTCGCAAATGGCTACACTGGATAGTATAGAAAAAATTACCGGGCAACACCCTATATTTTATTGCATTGATGTTTGTGATACAGATGCAGTAACCAACCTGTTTGAAAAGGAAAAACCTATTGATACCGTTATTCATTTTGCTGCCCACAAAGCAGTAGGCGAATCGGTACAACTGCCACTAAAATATTTTTACAACAACTTACTGTCTTTAATAAACATGTTGCAATGTATGGGGGCAGTGAATATAAGCGGTTTTGTTTTTTCATCTTCAGCCACCGTGTATGGCAATCCGGCTGCATTGCCAGTTACAGAAGCAACGCCGTTTCAAAAAGCATCATCTGCTTATGGCAGCACCAAACAAATGGGTGAAGAAATTTGTGAAAAAGTTGCAGCGGTTTCAAATATTAAAGCTATTGCACTGAGATATTTTAACCCGGTTGGTGCACATGCTTCCGGCTTATTAGGTGAATCACCATCTGGCACACCTAACAACCTGATGCCTTATATCACACAAACTGTAAAAGGCAAGCAAGCTTCACTCATTATTTTTGGGAATGATTATGATACACCCGATGGCACCTGCATCCGTGATTATATCCATGTAGTTGATTTGGCAAAAGCCCATGTAGCTGCCTGTAAAAGATTGTTGCAAAATCAGCATCAATCATACTTTGAAGTTTTTAACCTTGGCACGGGCAACGGCACATCGGTGCTTGAATTGATTAATACTTTTGAAAAAGAGAACGGTGTTAAAGTACCTTACAATATTGGTAAAAGAAGAGAAGGTGATACTGCGGTACTATATGCAGAAGTGAACAGGGCAAAGCAAGATTTAGCATGGGAAGCAACACTTACCTTGGAAGATATGGTGAAGAGTGCATGGGAATTTGAAAAGGCGAAGGTTATTTAAATTGCAGGATGAAACATACATTAATTGAGTTAATAAAAAGGGTTCAATCTATATCGCATCTTGGATTATTATACACACGGGACGACTATGATATGGAGCGGTACAAAGAACTGAAAGAATTAAGCCATCAGATGATTCATGGAATAACCAATGAACCAATAACGGTAATAGATAATTATTTTAACCAGGATAAGGAATACATCACACCCAAGACAGATATCAGGGCAGTGGTATTCAATGAGCAGAACGAGATATTGCTGGTAAAGGAAAAGTCAGATGGGTTGTGGTCTTTACCGGGTGGATGGGCAGATATTGGCCTAAGCCCTTCTGAAGTGGCAGTGAATGAAGTAAAAGAAGAAACCGGGCTGGATGTAATAGCCGAAAAATTGTTGGCTGTTTTAGATAAACGCTGCCATGCACATCCACCACAGGCAGACTATGTTTATAAATTTTTTATTCAGTGCAAAAGGGTTGGTGGAGAATTTGCCAGTGCTTTTGATATAGCTGAAAAGGGGTTTTTTAAAAAGGATTCCTTGCCGCCATTAAGCCTTATCAGGGTATTGCCTGAGCAGGTGCAATTAATGTTTGAATATCTTGAAGATCCGTTAAAGCCGGTAACCCTTGATTAATATATTCTGATTTAATAAAAATAAACATGAAACAAGTATTGCCAATATGCCTGGTGCTTTTAACCTCCATTTCCTGTAATAATAGTGCTACACAGAAAACTAGTGATACCAATATGGATACATCAAAAACAAAGAGCTATTCTAAACCTGATAAAAATAATTTTCAGCAAATGATGGATGGCAAAAAAACAGATTTATATATCCTGAAAAATAAAAACAACATGCAGGCTGCCATTACTAATTATGGAGGAAGGCTGGTAAGTTTATTGGTGCCGGATAAGGATAATAAAATGGTGGATGTATCAATAGGCTTTGATAGTGTGCAGCAATATAAAACCAGTACCGAACCTTATTTTGGCGCAACCATTGGGCGCTATGGCAACCGTATTGCCAAAGGGAAATTTTCGTTGGATGGAAAACAATATTCATTGTTCACCAACAATGGCCCCAACACATTGCATGGCGGAAAAAAAGGATTTCAATATGTAGTGTGGGATGCAAAAGAAATTGGCGACAGTATTTTAGAACTTTCTTATTTATCAAAAGATATGGAAGAAGGTTATCCTGGAAACCTGCAGGTAAAAGTTATTTATCAACTTACAGATAGCAATGAACTGAAAATAGGTTACGAAGCAACTACAGATAAAAAAACAGTAGTCAATCTTACCAATCATGCGTTCTTTAATTTAAACGGAAGCGGCACTATCAACAAACATGTATTATTTATTAATGCAGATAATTATACACCGGTAGATTCAACACTGATACCTACCGGAAAAATTGAGCCTGTTTCAAATACCCCATTTGATTTTCGTACAGCAACTGCCATCGGAAAAAATGTGGATGCCAATGATGAACAAATAAAAAACGGTAAGGGTTACGACCACAATTTTGTGCTGAATAAAAATACAGCATCAGGATTGAACCATGCAGCCACCATAACTGCCGACAAAACAAATATTGTAATGGAAGTTTACACACAGGAGCCAGGGATACAGTTTTATGGCGGCAATTTTATGCAATCGAAAAATACAATGAAGGGTGGAGCACAAGATGATTTCAGGACAGCGTTTTGTTTGGAGACACAGCACTTTCCTGATTCGCCCAATCAGCCGGGTTTTCCATCTACTGTATTAGAGCCGGGAAAAGTATATAGTACCAGCAGTGTTTACAGGTTTTCAGTAAAAAAATAAAACTTTGGCCTTACAAATTGTGTGGGAAAAGATCAATAAAGATATTCAGTACAAGAGTACACTTCGTCCCTCAGTGTAAGCTGTGCCAATAAAGCAAAATAGATATTCAAATCTCTGGCTCCCGAAAAAATCGGGACAGGTCAAAAATATAGCATGGCAAAGAAGATAATTCTTACAGTATTTATTTTTTGTTTTTTGATTGCTGGCGCAACTGCACAACAATCGAAAACATTTACCAATCCGCTATTGCCTGCCGGTGCCGACCCCTGGTGCATTTATAAAGATGGCTTTTATTATTATACCAATACAACAGGGAATAATATTACCATCTGGAAAACAAAAAGCATTGCAACCTTACGCACAGCACAAAAGAAAATAATTTTTACGCCACCCAAAACAGGCCCTTATTCAAAAGAAATTTGGGCACCTGAAATACACTGGCTGCATGGCAAATGGTATATTTATTTTGCAGCAGACAGTGGCAACAATATTAGCCACCGCTTATGGGTACTGGAAAATAGCAGTGCCGATCCCATGAAAGGCGAATGGAAAATAAAAAGCAAACTGACAACACCAAATGATAAATGGAGTATTGACGGAACAGTGTATGAACACAAAGGGAAAATGTATTTGCTATGGTCTGGCTGGGAAGGCGATACCAACAGCCAGCAAAATATTTACATTGCGGCGATGAGCAATCCATGGACTGTAATTGGTGAACGGGTAAAAATTTCTTCTCCGCAATTAGATTGGGAAACACATGGTGATTTGGATAACCCTGATGATGTGCCGCATGTAAATGTAAATGAAGGACCGCAAATTTTGGCACATAAAGAAAAGTTGTTTTTAATTTATTCCGCCAGTGGCTGCTGGACGGAATTTTATGCGCTGGGCATGCTTTCTGCAAATGCAGAAAGTGATTTGATGGACACAGCATCGTGGAAAAAAAAACTACAACCTGTATTTAAAATGAATGATCAAAACAAAGTATATGCACCGGGTCATAATTCATTTTTTAAATCGCCTGATGGAAAAGAAGAATGGATATTGTACCATGCTAACAGTGAGCCTGGGCAGGGTTGCGGCAAACAACGTTCGCCCCGTGCCCAAAAGTTTACCTGGAATAAAGATGGAACACCACAATTTGGCGAACCAGTACCTGTTAATAGTCCTCTGCAGATCCCATCAATAAAAAAATAATAACCGGCTGAAATAAATTACTTTACTCACTACCAAAACCAAACATATTATGGGAGCATTATCCACAGCAGATTACATTGTTTTCCTTATCTATTTTATTCTTGTTTCCAGTTATGGTATTTGGGTATATAGAAGAAAAAAAACAGCAGAAGCATCTTCGTCTGAATTTTTTTTGGCAGAAGGGCAACTAACGTGGTGGGCTATTGGTGCCTCATTAATAGCATCTAATATTTCTGCTGAACAATTTATAGGAATGAGTGGCAATGGGTTTCGGCTGGGCCTTGCGATTTCTGCTTATGAATGGCTTGCGGCGGTTTCATTAATTATTGTGGCAGTTTTCTTCATGCCCATCTATTTAAAGAACCGCATCTTTACCATGCCTCAATTTTTAAAGACAAGGTATAATGAAACTGTTGCATTGATAATGGCCATCTTTTGGTTGTTCCTTTATGTTTGCGTTAACCTTACTTCTATTTTGTATCTCGGTACACTGGCTATCAACAATCTTACCGGCGGGAATAATTTTCATCTCATCATGATTTGCCTGGCAGTATTTGCATTAATCATTACACTCGGCGGTATGAAAGTAATTGGCTACACAGATGTGATACAAGTGGTAGTATTAATTATTGGTGGGTTAGTAACCTCCTACATTGCACTAACAGTGGTGAGTGAAAAATTTGGTTATGGCAAAGATTTTATGGCAGGCTTTAATCAATTGTTTAAATCAGCACCGGGCCATTTTAATATGATATTTGATAAACCCGTTGCCGGCTCAACGCAGCAGGAAATTAATCACTATGCAAGTTTACCTGGCCTGGCAATGCTGGCAGCAGGTATGTGGGTGGCCAATTTAAATTACTGGGGCTGCAATCAATATATAACCCAACGGGCTTTAGGGGCTGATTTGCCCACGGCAAGAAAAGGGATTTTATTTGCCGCATTCTTAAAATTGATGATGCCCTTATTGGTAGTGCTGCCAGGGATTGCAGCTTACGTATTGCACCAGCAGGGCGAACTGCAGCAGGAGATGCTTACCAATGGTGAGTTTAGGGAAGACAATGCCTACTCTGCCGTACTTGGTTTTTTGCCAACTGGTTTACGTGGCTTGTCAATGGCTGCATTAACAGCAGCTATTGTTGCATCGCTTGCCGGTAAAGCAAATAGCATTTCTACTATTTATACATTGGATATTTACAGGAAATACATCAATAAAAATTCTACAGAAAAAAACTTGGTTTGGATAGGCAGGATTGTAGTAATCACCGCATTGGTAATAGCCATTGTTGTAAACTGGAAAGATACGCTTGGTATTGGCGGCAAAGGTGGTTTTGAATTTATACAGAAATATACGGGCTATATTTCACCTGCTATTTTCCCTGTTTTCCTATTAGGTTTTTTCTGGAAGAAAACCACCTCTAAAGCTGCCATTGCAGGCATTGTTGGCGGTGTGTTACTGGCAGTACTGTTCGATAAATTTTTACCGGGCATCGCAGGCAACGAAACGTTTTTATACACTGCTTACCCAACCGGCACAGGTGCATTTGAAATTCCATTTCTTATTCAGATGGGCTGGGTGTTTTTCTTTACCACCCTGCTGATAATTGCGGTGAGTTTTTTGGATAAAAAAGGAAGGGAACATGTTCATGCACTGGAAGTGGATAAGAGCATGTACAAAGTATCGCCGGGTATTTTGGCAATGATATTGATTGTGCTGGGATTGATTGGGGCATTGTATATCCGGTTTTGGTGATTTATCGTGAATTGTTTGACACTTCCAAAGCCTGTCGCCTGTCTTTTTCAGTTGGCATATACATTAATACACGCCAATGCACAAAAAAACCTTTCTTAAAAAGAAAGGTTTTTTATTATTAGGATAATTTAAAATCTTTTTTTATCGCTTCCACTACCAGCTCTATATCCGTTCCAACCTTTTCTATCAACTGCTGCAGATTGCCTGTATCAATTCCGCCTTTCCCAATTTTCTCAATTTCACGGATTGTATCTTTGGAAGATACAATCCCCATATTATCAATCGTTGGCTTTATCCTGTGTGCTATCTCTCCTACCGCTACCAATTTATTCGCTTCAAATTTTTCTTTCATTTCTTCCAAATGCTTTGGTACCTGGTCTACAAACATTTTCAGCATTTTTTGTACAAACCCTTCATTACCCCTGCTGATCTTTGTTATTTCACTGATGTCATAATAACTAACTTCTGGCTCTGCGGCAATTACCGGTTTCTTACTTTTTAACGCAACATTTGTTTGCAATATTCCTGCGATCATTTTCAACAAGTCTTCCTCTTTAAATGGTTTGGCGATGTAATCGTTCATCCCTGCTTCCATGCATTTTTTATTGTCGCCTTTAATTGCATTGGCAGTTAAAGCGATTACCGGAAGTTTCTCACTGATCTCTTTACGGATCATTTTTGAAGCATCATATCCATTCATCACCGGCATTTGTATATCCATTAAAACAAGATCTACCTGATGTTCTCTTAAATATTCTACTGACTCAGCACCATTAGCTGCCTCCACTGTTTCAGCTCCGTAATTATTTAAAATAGTGGTGGCTACTAAACGGTTAATTTCATTATCATCCACAACCAATATTTTTTTGCCAGCCAACATACTTTCATCTGCAATAAATTCTTCTTTTGACGGAAGATCTTCCACCACACCTTTAGCGAAATTTACTACAAAAGATATGCAGGTACCCACTCCTTTTTCACTTTCCACAATTACTTCGCCTTCCATCAATTCAATTAATTCTTTACAAATACTCATACCAAGACCGGTGCCTCCATACTGCCTTGTAACGGACGCTTCTTCCTGCGAAAATTTTTCGAACAGGCTGTTCTTGAAAGTTTCATCCATTCCAATACCTGTGTCCCTGATATCTACCTTTATGGTCTGGCTTATCCTGGTGTCATTCAGCACAGAAAGCTGTATATCCACGCTTCCTTTTTCAGTGAATTTTATGGCATTGGTAATGATATTCAGCATCACCTGGTTGAGCCTGTAAGGATCGCCAATTAAAACCGGCGAAGCCTTTTCATCAAAAAAAGAATTGCCTAAAACCAATCCTTTTTCTTCTGCTTTATGGATGAGTACCTGTATGGCTCTTTTAATTACTTCCCGTGGTTCAAATGCAATTTTCTCGAGGCTTAATTTACCGGCTTCAATTTTTGAAAGGTCAAGAATGTCATTGATGATGACCAATAAGTTTTCAGAAGCAGAATTGATCGTATCTAAATAAAATAATTGCTTTTTGTTCAACGGTGTTTTAGATAACTGATTCGACATGCCTAGTATTGCATTCATCGGCGTACGTATTTCATGGCTCATGTTAGCCAGGAAAACTTCTTTACTACGGGTTGATTGTTCAGCCTGTTCCCTTGCCACAGTCAGTTCAAACTCCAGTTGCTTTTGATCTGTAATATCGAGGTGAATACCAATAGAACCAATCAAATCACCATTATCATTATAGCGTGGTGCGCCACTTACCAGCCACCATCTTACTCTTCCTCTCTTATCCTTAATTACAATTTCATAAGCATCAGAAGTACCCGATCTCCTTCTCTCCTCGTTTTTACGTTCCATCAATTCAATGTTCTCACCTTTCGTAAAAATTTGTGCTGCTCTTTTTCCCAATATTTCTTCCAGGTCGTAACCACACATATCACAGAAACACTGGTTGGCAAATAATATTTTTTCTTCTGTATCCACTTCCAGCAAACCAAGATTCATATTGTCAATGATGCTTCGATATTTTTCTTCCCGGATACGCAACGTACTTTCTGCGTTTTTATCTGTAGTTACATCCGTGTACTTCCATAAATTTCCCTTGAATATTTTATCGGTATAAATTGGAATATACTCTCGTCTTAATATCCTTCCATCCCTTAATTCAAAAATATCATTGAGTGCAGGTTTTTGAAATTCAATGATGGTTAACAGACTTTCAATAAAATAATCCGGATCTTTAAAAATATTTTTTATCTGTTCTGAAATAGCCGTGGAATCTTTTCCAATTAAATCTTCGGGGTCTGCATCCATGCAAAATATTTCGCAAAACATTGCATTGGCCAGTGTAATATACTGGCTTCCATCATCCAGTAAAACACCTGTTTGTAAATGACCAATCAATGAGGAGAGGCGGCTCTCTGATTCATTGACCCTTTCATCAGCTTTCTTTCTTTCAGAAATATCCAGCATGATGCCAGCAAACACTTTAGCCCCCTCTGCTGATGTATGAGAGAAAGAGCAGCTCAGCGAACGCCAGGTAATACCACGGCCGGGCAAAATCAATCGTGATTCAATATAAAATGGTTCTAAATTTTTTGCAGAACGATCCAGTATTTTATTCAGCTTATCGAGATCGTCCGGATGTACATATTGGGTGATCTTGAAGATGTGAGAAGCCTTTACTCCAAATATATTTTCAACAGCATTGCTGATATAACGATAATGATGAGTGCCGTCATTTCTTGATTCGTATTCAACAACCACACCAGGGATATTTTCCATGAGGTGCCGTAAATGGCCTGCGTTCTGTTCTGCTACCACAACAGAATCATTTTGAAATTCAATATTCGCCATTAATACAGGCTGCTCTTTTTTCAATTGATTTTTGGGCAGACTGTCTTCAGGAAATTCCCATTTCATGTTGTTGCTTTTTCTCATGTCGTTCTTTTAAAATGAGACTTCTTCTTGTTAATCTATTGCCAGAATTGGCTACTGCAACACTATTTCTTTTTGCTGCAACATTTTATAAATGGTGGATTTACCAATGTCTAATTTGTCTGCTACCATCATCACATCGTCATCATATTTCTTTAAATAATACTTAATGATGTCGCAGGTATATTGGCGGAGTGTTTTTTGTTCCATTGAAAAGAAGTCTTCATTCTTGGTAGAATTGAATGTGATATCCGCTTCCATTATTTCGTTATCGTTGCACATCACACATGCCAGTTCCAGCATAGATTTAAGCTCCCTGATATTGCCGGGAAAATGATAGCCCATTAATTTTTCTTTGGCTTCTTTTGATAGTGTGATGCTTCCAAGTTTATTCTCTTTAACAAACTCATCCATAAAAAACTTTCCAAGGATCAACACATCATTTCCTCTTTCTCTTAATGGCGGCAATTCAATAGGTAAGCCTATAATACGGTAATAAAGATCTTCCCTGAAATTTCCTTTCTTCACCTCATCTGCTAAATTTTTATGAGTTGCAATGATCAGCCTGATATCTAATTTCACTTTTTCATTTCCTCCAACCCTTATTACTTCTCTTTCCTGCAATACCCTTAATAATTTACTTTGTAAACTAAGATCCATTTCTGCGATCTCATCTAAGAAAATAGTACCGGTATTGGCTTCTTCAAATTTGCCGGCTTTTCTTGCAACAGCTCCGGTAAACGCACCTTTTTCATGACCGAACAATTCACTTTCTATCAGTTCTTTTGGAATAGCAGCCATGTTCACTGCTACAAAAGGTTTCTTCTTTCTTTCAGAGTTATAATGAATGGCTTTTGAAACCACTTCTTTACCAGTTCCAGTTTCACCAGCTATGGATACATTGATATTTGTTTTGGTTGCTTTCTCCATCAACACAAATACTTTTTGCAATGATGGACTTTGTCCTTTGATACTTTTTTCAAAAGCAAATTTTTGTCCCAGTTCTTCTTTTAAATGCTCTACCTCTTTTTTAAGTTTGCCCATTTTGCGGATGTTGATCACCGCATTCCAAAGCATATCTTTAGTATTCTCATCTTTGATGATATAATCTGTTACACCCAACTTCAGGAGATTAACAGCTACTGCAATTTCTTCCTGTCCGCTGATTGCCAATACCGGGATGCTGTCATCTATTTCTTTGATCCGCTGATATAACTTGTCACCCGTAAAATCAGGGAGTGAAAAATCAATAGTAATAAGATCCGGCTTTTTATGAAGATTAGCAAGACACTCTTTACCAGTCGTAAAACGGCTGATGATATAGTCTTCATTTAATGAAAGATGGTACTCGAGAATTTCGCCATACCAGGGATCGTCTTCTACTATAAATATCTTGAATGGTTCCATAGAAAATCAGGCTTTATTATTGGATTGCTGATACCAATAGTAACGATGCTTTTATACATTAATTGTCCGGATTTTGGAAAACTCCAAGAAATAAAACGCAGTACTTATACGGAAGGAATAAAAAAAGTGACCCCGGTTGAGCCACTTTAAAAATATAATTGAAGGATGTAATTGTTGTTTTAGTATCCGAGTATTTTAAGCATACTCTGGGCAGTTTGTTCTTTCGCATACACCCAATCCACCAGCTTACCATTTTTATCGTAACCAATAATGATGTGCTTAGGAGATGGTATCAGGCAATGCTTAATGCCTCCATATCCACTGATCTGATCCTGGTAGGCGCCAGTATGAAAGAATCCAACATACAATGGTTCATCTCCATTTAACTTGGGCAGGAACACTTCGTTGATGTGTTCTTCACTATCATAATAATCATGACTGTCACAAGTGATCCCTCCCAGCGTTACCCGTTGGTATTCTTCCTTCCATTTATTAATGGGCAGCATCAGAAATTTTTCTCCAATACCCCAGGTGTCCGGCAACGTAGTAATAAAAGAAGAATCAATCATATACCAAATCTCCCTGTCGTTCTGTTGTTTCTCTCCTATTACACTATAGATATGAGCCATACTTTCCCCTACTGTATAACTGCCAAATTCAGTAAAGATATCAGGCATGGGTACCTTATTTTTAGAGCAGGCCACTTTGATATTACGAACAATTTCATTGATCATAAACTGGTAATCATATTCAAAACCAAGTGAATGCTTGATAGGGAAACCACCACCGATATTAATTGAATCCAGCTCAGGACAGATCTTTTTTAACTGGCAATAAAGGTTGATCACTTTGTTCAGTTCACTCCAGTAATACACATCATCCTTAATACCTTTATTTAAAAAGATATGCAGCATTTTTAATTGAAACTTGTGTTCATATCCTTCAATTGAATCCACATAAAATTCCAGGATATCTTTTGCCCTCATTCCCAAACGGGAGGTATAAAAAGGAAAGGTGGGTTCTTCTTCAGCCGCTACTCTTATACCCAGTTTAAATGGCACTTTCACATTTTTGTAAGCCTTCAGTTCTTCTTTATTATCCAGTACGGGTATCACATTTTTGAAACCAGTATTCAGCAGTTTGGCAATACGGCTGGTGTAAGGCTTTTGCTTAAACCCATTGCAGATAATAAAAGTTTCTTTATTAATTTTTCTACGGGAGTACAGTTTATTTACGATATCAATATCATACGCAAATGAAGTTTCTATATGGATGCTGCTTTTTAATGCCTCTTCTACAATAAATGAAAAGTGGGAGCTTTTGGTACAATAGCAATAATTATATTTCCCCTCGTACTTATATTTTTTAAAAGCGTTGGCAAACATTTTTTTTGCCTTGTCAATCTGGCTGCCAATCTTGGGGAGGTAAGTTAATTTCAATGGTGTTCCGTACTTATCAATCAAGGCTTTTAAGTCCTGCCCGTTGTATTTAAGATAAGCATCCTCCACTTTAAAATCCTCCTGGGGGAAATTAAAGGTTTGGTTTACCAGGTCGGAGTAGGAATTGTTCATTGTGTTCATTAGCCAGAAATTGATTTTTAAATATTTGCAAATGTAATAGAATGATGAATGTATATACTCAATTTTTTTGCAATAAAAAACCGGGTATGAAATAATCATACCCGGCTTAATTATATTAAGGTTAAATACTTACTTAACCTGGGTTACCAAACTCTTAAAACTTTCTGGCTCATTCATTGCCAGGTCAGCCAATACCTTGCGGTTAATATCAATATTCTTAGCGGCTAATTTATGAATGAATTCACTGTAAGTGATTCCTTCAGCTCTTACTGCTGCATTGATACGTGCAATCCAAAGACTGCGGTATTCACGCTTTTTCAGTTTACGACCAACGTAGCTGTACGTTAACCCCTTCTCCATTACGTTTTTGGCAACGGTGTATACATTTTTACGTTTACCGTAATATCCTTTTGCGGCTTTCAGAACTCTTTTCCTTCTTGCCCTTGATGCTACTGCATTTTTTGAACGTGGCATATCTTAACTTTTTTAATTTTTAATGAATTGAAAAATGAATCAACAACAGCTTATCCTCTAAGCCTGAGTAAACGCAGTACAAAAGCCTGCTGGGTTGGATGAACCATCCCGTCTTTACGCATAGCACGTTTACGTTTAGTTGATTTTTTTGTTAAGATGTGACGTTTGAACGGTTTTTGGAAAGTGATAAGGCCCGTTCCGGTTACCTTAAAACGCTTTTTTGCGCTTGAGTTTGTTTTAACTTTTGGCATTTTTAATAACTTAAATAGTTACTCCCTGCTGGCGGTTCTGCACTGGCGGAACACTTTTTGAGCCGTGTGGGAAATACGAAAAAGATTAATCTTTTTCGGGCGGCAAAAGTAAGGCTAAAAAATCAAATAAGCAGGAAAAATTTAAAGCTTTTATTAAAAGCCAGGGTAAACGTGTAGAAATGAAAAGTAAAAAGGGAAGCCCAAGCTCCCCTTTTTCAATACTATTTATCAGCTTTTATCTTTTTCTGGCTTTTGGGAGCAAACATTACCAACATTCGCTTACCCTCCATTTTGGGCATCCCTTCCAGCGTACCTACATCCTTTAGACGATCAGCAAATTTTAAGAGTAGCAATTCACCTCTTTCCTTAAACATGATGGCCCTTCCTTTAAACTGCACATGCGCTTTTACTTTATTACCATCCTGCAAAAACTTTTCAGCATGTTTACTTTTGAATTCAAAGTCATGATCATCTGTATTGGGCGTAAACCTTACTTCTTTTACTTCGCTTGTCTTGGACTTCGCCTTCATTTCTTTCTTCTTCTTCTTCTCATCGTACAAAAATTTGTTGTAATCGATGACCCTGCAAACGGGTGGAACGGCTCCGGGAGAAATTTCTACTAAGTCTAAACCCAGGTCCTGGGCTATTTTCAGCGCATCTGCAATAGGGAAAATTCCTGGTTCAAGATTCTCTCCTACTAAACGAACTTCAGGCACCCTGATCATATTGTTGGTACGATGCTCCTGCTGTTGCTCTTTTCTAAAACGTGGATTAAACGCTCCCCGGGGCGGTCTTGGCGGAAATGACATATTTACTTTGCCTGCCTTTTGTAATCGGCTATTTTACAAACGAACAAGCGGTGTTTTTTTATTTTTAAAATGAATGCCGAATTCTGTTAGCGTTTACTTCTTCTACCATATATATAAATCAGGGAAATAAACATAATGTAAATATAGTTTTTTATTCAATTGCTCTTTTACTTTTTACCTCTTCATTTACAAGTGAAATAAATTCTCCGATTGTCTGAACACCCAAATCACCTTTGCCCTGCCTGCGTACCGCCACTTTATTTTCATTCATCTCTTTTTCTCCTATCACCAGCATCAGCGGCACTTTGGCTAATTCGGTATCCCGGATCTTTTTACCGATCTTCTCATTTCTGTCATCTACTTCTCCTCGAATATCTGCCTGCTTCAATTGTTCCAATACCTGCTCTGCATAAGGAATAAACTTATCGCTAATAGGCAATAGTTTTACCTGTACCGGAGCCAGCCACAATGGGAATTTACCTGCACAATGTTCAATCAGCACAGCAATAAAACGTTCCATACTACCAAAAGGAGCCCTGTGAATCATTACTGGCCTGTGTTTGGCGTTGTCTTCGCCGATGTAAGTAAGATCAAAACGCTCCGGTAGATTGTAATCTACCTGGATGGTGCCTAACTGCCATTTTCGGCCGATGGCATCTCTTACCATAAAGTCCAGCTTGGGCCCGTAAAATGCAGCTTCTCCATACTCAATTACAGTAGTCAATCCTTTTTCAGCAGCAGCTTCAATGATCGACTGTTCTGCTATCGCCCAGTTTTCCTCACTACCAATATATTTCGAATGGTCTTCTTTATCTCTCAATGAAATCTGTGCAGTATAGTCTGTAAAACTGAGTGAATGGAATACATACAATACAAGGTCGATCACTTTTTTAAATTCATCCTTTACCTGGTGAGGCATGCAAAAAAGATGTGCATCATCCTGGGTAAAACCTCTCACACGGGTGAGGCCATGCAATTCTCCATGCTGTTCATAGCGGTAAACGGTACCAAACTCGGCTAACCTTAATGGCAGGTCTTTGTAACTGCGTGGTGATGTTTTATAAATTTCGCAATGATGAGGGCAATTCATGGGCTTTAAAAAGAACTCCTCTCCTTCCTGCGGTGTTTTTATCGGCTGAAAACTATCCTTGCCGTATTTTTCATAGTGTCCTGAAGTAACGTATAAATTTTTATGCCCAATGTGGGGAGTAACTACTGGTAAATAGCCGCTCTCCATCTGTGCTTTCTGTAGAAACTGTTGCAATCTTTCTCTCAGCATAGCACCTTTGGGCAACCACAATGGCAAGCCCATTCCCACTTTTTCAGAAAAAGCAAATAGCTCCAGTTCCTTACCCAGTTTCCTGTGATCCCTTTTTTTAGCCTCTTCCAGTAAAACCAAATGTTCTTCTAATTCTTTTGCAGAAGGAAAAGTAACACCATAAATACGGGTGAGCATTTTATTCTTATCATCGTTTAGCCAGTAAGCCCCGGCTATATTAGTTAGCTTGATCGCCTTAATAAAACCAGTGTTTGGAATATGTGGCCCACGACACAGATCGGTAAAATTACCCTGTGTATAAAAAGTGATCTGCCCATCTTCCAGCCTGTCTATAATGGTCAGTTTGTATTGATCCCCTTTTTCAGTAAAGTATTTAAGTGCGTCTTCTTTGCTTACATCTTTTCTTACAAAAACTTCGTTGTGCTTAGCAAGTTCCAGCATCTTCTTTTCCAGCTTTACCAGGTCTTCTTCCCTGATTGTTGTATCTCCAGTATCCACATCATAATAAAAACCTCTTTCTCCGGGAGGGCCATAGCCGAACTTTACACCAGGATAGTAAAACTCCAGTGCCTCCGCCATTAAATGGGCAGAAGAATGCCAAAAAGTTGACTTCCCATCTGTATCATTCCAGGTGAGTAATTGTAATTTCACATCCTTATTGATAGGCCTGGATGCATCCCATACTTCGCCATTAATCTTTGCAGCCAACACTTTTCTTGCCAGTCCCTCGCTGATGGATTTAGCAACGTCCATAGCAGTTACGCCATTTTCATATTCCCTTACTGCTCCATCCGGTAATGTTACCTTTATCATAATTACTCAACTTTATACTTTAATTTTAGTCGGCAAAATTAACGAAGTATTAGCTAAGGAAAAACATATCCCAAATAACTTTGTAAATTGATTGATTGGTTACAGGATTTATTTTAATTTGACTTTGATAAAAGTGAACGTGAACATGAAAAAAATTACACTGGTTATTCTTATTCTTTTTACAGGGCTTGCATCTTTTTCGCAAAAGATCAATGGGCAATGGAGAGGTTTTTTCGACAGTAAAGGGGATATAGTACTCAGCGGAGCCAACAATACAGAATATGTGCTGGAGCTTGAGATATCGGGCAGTACGGTTACCGGTTATTCCTATTCTTATTTCCAGGGAAGAAGATACTATGTTATTTGCAAACTGGATGGCGTGTATTACCCAAACAGCAAAAGCATTAAGGTAACCGAAACGGAGAGAATTAAGGGTAACACTCCGCTTGACTTTTCAGATTGCCTGCAGGTTCATTATCTCAGTTATTCAAAAGAGGCAAATGTGGAACAGCTTACCGGCTCATGGAAATCTGCACCCGGCCAGAGAGGCTGTGGCGACGGCACCACCACACTAACCAGGAGAACCCTGAGCAATGATCTTTCTACTTATAATAAAACTAAAAAAGATCCTCCGGCGGTGGCTAAAACAACAGAGCCAAAAACCAGGCCGGCTCAAAAAAAGACCACTCCTCCGGCAACCGCAAAAAACAATCCTGCTACTTCAGCCAAGCCAAAAACAACTGCGCCGGTTGTAAAGAACACTACTAAACCTAAAACCAATAATACGGTTGCGGCGCAGCCAATAGCAAAGGCAATACCGGGAAAAAAGGAAATGCCAACCATCATTACACCTGAAATAAAGAAAGTAGAAAACAGCGAAATTAAACCTATCGCCGGATTTGAAAAACGTAAATCAGAACTGCTGAAAACGATCCAGATAGAGAACGAAACCTTCACTGTGGACCTCTACGACAATGGAGAAGTGGATGGGGACAGCGTATCTGTTTTTTATAACGGCAAATTGATACTCTCCCACAAAAAATTGAGTGAAAAACCGATTTCTTTAACCCTGGATGCCAGTACCGGTAAGAACGTAAATGAACTGACTATGTATGCGGAGAACCTGGGTGAGATACCACCCAATACAGCCCTGATGGTAGTAAGGGATGGAGATAAACGGTATGAAGTACGTATTTCTTCTGACTATAAAAATAGTGGAACTATTCATTTTGTTCATGATACAAAAACACAATAAACTTTAAAATGCGGCGTTTTTAGATATGCAAATCTGATAACACCGTGAAAAAAAATTTACACCTCGTACACATACTGCTGGGCTCCATTTTTTTACTGACAATTACCAGTTGTTTTAAAAAAGGTATAAAGGACGCCGTAACCCTTGACAAAGCTGCCGGAAAATGGAGCATTAATGCGGTACGTTATAAAATTTATTATGGCACCACTCCCAAAGACAGTACGGTTCCCTGGAGGCCGGTAGTAGAAAATTACGTTTCCTTTGATGGTATTTCCCGTTTAGAATATTGCTTCAACACATCATCTTCCACAGGAGGTGAGTATGCATTTGCAGGAAGTGACTCCATTGACATAAAGGTTGGAACCGAGATCAACCGCTGGAGGATAGACCTGCTTACCAATACCAATTTTAATATTGAAAGAACATCAACTGATAATACATCATTTCCCGGCGCCAAGGTAATAACATACCAGGGTTTTGTGCGCTGATTTAATCCTTACCTTAATCAAATCTCAACTACCAAAAGAGCCTTCAAAAGAGGTTCTTTTTTATTTGTGTTTAACAAATACTGAATCCCTGCAATTCTTCTTTCACAAAAAATTATTTCGATATTTAAAACTTAAAATTAAAAGTCACCGCAGGAATAATGGGAAATAAACTTACCTGCTTTGCCTGTACCTGCAGGTTACCATCTGCCAGGCTGCCTGCCTGGTCAAAGTAAATGAAGTAAGGATTTTGCCTGCTGTACACATTGTAAATACTGAATACCCATTCAATTTTGTTCTTATGATTTTCGTTGCGTTTAGGAGAATTGATGGCAGAAAAATCAAGGCGGTGGTAGGATGGCAACCGGTATTCATTAATACGGCTGTACTCCTGCGTTAGTAAGCCGTTGATAAAATAAAAACGCTGTGGCAAAGTACTTGCGTTGCCACTTCCATACACAAAACTGGCTGACAGTTTCCAGCGTTTATTCAGTTCATACAATGCAACAATACTCATATCATTTCTTCGGTCGTATTTTGCCGGGTATTTTTCACCAAAGTTGAGTCCAGGAAATTTTCTCCAGGTCCAGCTTAAACTGTAACCTATCCACCCTGTCAGCCTTCCTTTTGTTTTATTTACAAATAACTCCGTTCCGTAACTCCAGCCCCTGCCAAACGTAAAAGAATTTTCTGTGTCTTCCAGTGAATTGGGAGTATATCCCTCTTCATATTCTATCTGGTTCTTCATGTCTTTGTAATAAAACTCCACAGAAGTTTCATACATGTTATCCTTAAAGTTTTTAAACAAACCAACAGCATACAGCCAGCTGATCTGTGGCTTTACTTTATAAGTACTTGGCACCCACAAATCTGTAGGTAACGTAGTGCCTGCATTACTTACTAAATGGATATACTGAAAGTTTTTGGTTACAGATCCTTTAATAGAAGTTTCATCGTTTAGTGCATACCGCAACGTGAGCCTTGGCTCCAGGCCACCGTAAGTTTTTACTGGTTGTCCGCTGCCAAATACAACACTGTCTTTCCTGTTTCCATTTTCATCTGTATCATAAATTTTATAAGGACCTACCTGCTGAAACCAGCTATACCTTAAACCAACATTCATCTTTAATTTATCATTGATCTCCCAATCGTCCTGCACATATAAAGCCGCTTCATGTGCAAATTTATTTTGTGCGTTCTGGGGTTTAAATATCACCGAATCCTGTGCACCGCTTACCACGGATGGCGTGAATTTATGGTAGGTATAAAAGCCACCAAACTTTACTTTGTGACCGGTGTAAGGATACAAATCAAAATCCTGCTTCAAACTCAGGTCACGGATACCAGACGCCAGTTTGATACTAAAATTATTTTGTGCCGCATTAAAAGTGAAATTGTAATTATTAAACACTGCGGTAGTATTACCAAACAGTTTATTATTAAAAATATGATTGTAACGGATAGTGCCGGTAGCATTTCCCCAGGGAATATTAATGTCCAGGCTTCTTTTTCCATTTACAAAATCAAATACGTCTCTTCCAAAATAACCGCTGATATACAAACGGTCTTTATCAGAAAAACGGTAATTCATTTTTGCATTCAGATCGTAGAAATAATAACCGGAACCATAAAACTCACTGGTCTTTTTAATGAATGGTTTGCCCAATGCATCTATATATGTTCGCCGGGCAGAAATAATAAAAGATGCCTTGTCTTTTTTCAAAGGTCCTTGTATGGAAATTCTGGATGCGATCAAACCGATACCACCATCCACCTGTAATTTTTTATCGTTGCCTTCCTTCATGGAAATATCCAGCACACTGGATAACCTGCCGCCATATTGTGCAGGCATGCCTCCTTTGATCAATGAAACATTTTTGATGGCATCAGAATTAAAAATAGAAAAGAAGCCAAACAGGTGACCGGTGTTGTAAACAATGGCATCATCCAGCAAGATCAAATTCTGATCCGGACCTCCACCCCGTACATATATACCTGCGCTGCCCTCTCCTGCATTGCGTACACCCGGCAGCAATTGAATTGTTTTCAGCAGATCCACTTCACCGAGAAATGCAGGCACTGCTTTTATCTGTTCAATGTTTAGATCAAATTTCCCCATCTGTGCATTCTTCACGTTCACATCCCTTTTTTTAGAACTGATCACCACTTCTTCCAACGCAGCTTTTACGGTCATATCAAAATTGAGCTGCTGGTCATTAATTAATTTTATTTCAACAGCTTTTGGCTGATAACCGGCATAGGAGCAAATAAACACATAACCACCCTCCGTTAAGGTGAGTGAATAAAAACCATACTGGTTGGTGCTGATACCTTTGGTGCCACCCTTTACAGCAATGGTAGCGCCTATCAATGTTTCGCCATTTTGCACATCTTTTACAAAACCACTGATGGTATATTTCTTTTGAGAAAAAGACAATATTGGTAACAGGAGTAGGAATAAAAAAAACTGCTTTTTCAGTATCATGAAAGGGAGGTGCTTGATAATAAAACTTATATTGATAAACAGTTCTTACTGTGCTTTAATACTGTCTTTCACTTCGCCGCAATGCAGCATGGTAGCCTTGTACTCAGGATGATTTTTCCCCAGGTAAGGATTTACAATTTCTTCTGTATTGCTGATCCAGTTGGCTCCTTTATCATCTCCGAAAGCCATCGGGCAATTCTGCCAATACAATGTTTTTCCTTCATAATGCACCGACTTTAGCAATGGATAGATGCTTTCGCTCACACCCCAAAAATCACGGCGCATTTCTGTAATGTTCGGCTGCTTCAATATACTTTCCGCATTGGCCTTTATATCATTCAGCTGCATCGTTACACTCTGGTAAATGACCGCTGAGTCATTTTTTAATTCATCAATTTTCAAGCTGTCTGCAGCTGTAATAAAACTTTGTACAGCTTCCTTTGCCTTTACTGAATCAGCATTTACAAAAGCATCTTTTATTTCAAAATAATGATTCATTAAAACATCAAAACTGTTATTGAATGCTGCAGAGTGCCTGCTCGTTTTTATTGCCTGCTGTTTTGGCTCCTCCACCACGGCTACAGTTCTGAATTTAAACCAGTAAACAGCAAAAGCTGCCAATAATAAAATAACAACTAAAAGTATCCGCTTCATGTGTAAATATTTTTTGGCAAAGCTACAGGATAACATTAAATCGGGGGAATAGTTTAGCGATTCTATTACTTTTGCAGGAAAATCAAGAAACAAGAACCTTTTTATATATCGAATTATTATGTTGTTAGGATTACAGAATGTTACGTTTGAGTTTGGGGCAAGAACTATTGTGGAAGATGCCACCTGGCATATACAACCCAACGAAAGAATCGGATTAATTGGATACAATGGTACCGGTAAATCTACCTTATTAAAAGTATTGACCCGCCAATATTTACCCAATGGCGGCACCGTGGAGCAAGGCCGGGAAACCACCATTGGCTTCCTTCACCAGGACCTTTTGAGCTTTGATACAGAAGATTCCATACTGGAAGTGGCGATGGGGGCTTTTGAAAGAGTAAAGCAATTAGAAAAAGAAATTGAAGCCATTGGCCTGGAACTGGAGAAAACCGGTGATGAAAAACTGGCGCATGATTATGCAGACAAACTGCATGAACTGGAGGTATTGGGCGGTTATGATATTCACCATAAAACAGAAGAGATATTACAGGGATTGGGCTTTACCAATGAAAGCCTGCAAAAGCCTTATAAATTATTCAGCGGAGGCTGGCGCATGAGGGTGTTGCTGGCAAAGATGATCCTGATGCACCCGGATGTACTGCTACTTGATGAACCTACGAATCACCTTGATCTGCCGAGTATTGAATGGCTGGAGAAATATCTAAAGAGCTACTCTGGTGCAGTGGTAATGGTAAGTCACGACCGGTATTTTTTAGACAGGATGGTAACCAAGGTGGTGGAACTATACCAGCAAAAACTTCATTTCTATACCGGCAACTACAGCTACTACGAGCAGGAAAAAGCTTTACGCATAGACATACAGCAAAAGGCTTATGAAAACCAGCAGGATTATATCCGGCAGAACGAACGCTTTGTGGAGCGCTTTAAAGCCAAGGCCAGCAAGGCTGCAGCGGCACAAAGTATTGTAAAGCGCTTAGAAAAATTAGACCGGATAGAGAATGTAGAGTTGGAGCGTCCCAACATGCGTATCAATTTTGCTATTGATAAACAACCCGGCCGTGTGATATGTACCTTAAAAAATATCACTAAAAAATTTGGCGACCTAACCATCATGGAAAACACCGGTGCAGAAATTGACCGGGGTGATAAGATTGCGTTGATCGGTGCAAACGGAAAAGGAAAATCTACCTTACTTAGAGTAATTGTAGGCACGGAAGAAATTACCGGCGAAAGGGTTTGGGGACATAACGTAGATGAATCTTTTTATGCACAGCATCAACTGGAAGCATTGAACATGGAAAATAATGTGCTGGAAGAAATGAAGGATGCAAGAAGTGGTAAAACAGACCTGGAATTAAGAAGCTTACTCGGTGCCTTTTTATTCAGCGGCGATTCAGTGGATAAAAAAATAAAAGTATTAAGCGGTGGTGAAAAAGCAAGGGTGGCGTTGGCAAAAACAATTGTAAGCAAGGCCAATTTTTTAATGCTGGATGAACCTACCAACCACTTAGATATTCATTCGGTGGAATTGCTGATTGAATCATTGAACAAGTATGAAGGCAGCATTGTACTGGTAAGTCACGACCGTTATTTTATCAGTAAAATAGCCAATAAGATCTGGGAGATAGAAGATCATAAAATTGTAGAGTTTAAAGGATCGTATGCGGAATGGCTGGATTGGAAAGAACGGAGAGAAGCAGAAAGATTAAAACAACAAAAAGCAACTGAAACAAATAAACCGCAGGAAACAAAACCTACTGCAAAAGCAGAAGCACCTGTGAACAACAAACAGCAAACTGTAAACAACTCTGTTGATAAAGAATTAAAAAAAGAATATCAAAAACATAAGAACCGTTTTCATCAGATAGAAGAAAAGCTGGCAAAGCTTAATACAAGTAAAGTGGAATTAGAAGCAGCCATGGCAGCTCCTGAAAATTATGCTAACAGGGATAAATTTCAACAGACCGAAACGGAATATAAAAAAGTTGCCAGCGAGCTGGAATTGCTGAATAAAGAATACGAAACCGTGTTTGAAAAAGTAATGGAGCTGGAAGAAAAGATGGGTTAATTATATCCCTCCCTGTCATCCCGGGAAACTATACGGTTGCATCGCAATCAAAAGTACAATAACAACGAAGTTGCCTTTACCCTGCGTCCTCTGCCCCTCTGCGTGGGGTTATTTTTTTGCACGCTGAGGCCCAGAGTTCGCAGCGTGTATTTTGCTCATCTGTCATTGGCACGAAGCAGGGATTTGCCAAACAGTGTACATAACCCAACAGATCCCTCCTTCGTCGGGATGACAGTTTAATGGTGCAGATATCCCTTTTTTATTTTCTAAAAAAGTATAGCAGATTGACTAACTTTCATCAGCAATAATTTTCTTCAGCCATTAACTGCTTGCTATGTCCAATGAAATTGTTAACTGTGCCGCTTACCTGGATGGCAAACGAATTGCCAATATTGAAGTAAACAATATCAGCCAGGTATTACAAAATCCTGATCAGTTTGTATGGGTGGGGCTGCATGAACCCAGCGAAGAAACCCTGGACTTTTTTCAACAGCAATTTCACCTGCACGACCTGGCCATTGAAGATGCCCACAATGCACACCAGCGGCCAAAAATTGAAATGTATGGCGATACCCTGTTTGCAGTATTGCGTACAGCACAGTTAGATAAAACTACTCACCACATTGAATTTGGAGAAACCCATTTTTTTGTAGGCCCCAATTTTCTCATCACCATACGGCACGGCTCCTCCATCTCGTATGCAGATGTACGCACAAGGTGTGAAAGCACCCCTCACCTGCTTCGCAAAGGACAAGGCTTTGCATTATATGCAGTAATGGATTCTATCGTGGATCATTACTTTCCCATCATTGAAATACTGGAAGAAGACCTTCAGGACATAGAAGATAAAATCTTTAAAGAAAAACCAACCCGGCAAACTACCGAAGATATTTACCAACTTAAAAGAGAACTGCTGGATGTGAAGAGAGCCGTATCACCATTGATAGATATGGCCAACCGGCTGATGCGGTTTGACATCACGTTGATATCAGAAGAAACACAACCTTACTTCCGTGATATTTATGATCATGCCATCCGCATTAATGAAATGGTGGACCATGCCCGTGAATTACTGAACACGGCGTTGGAAGCAAATTTTTCACTGCTGTCCATAGCACAAAGTGATGTATCGAAAAAATTCGCAGGATGGGCAGCCATCATTGCAGTACCAACCATGGTAGCCGGTTTTTATGGAATGAATTTTAAATTTATGCCGGAGCTGCAATGGCATTATGGTTATCCAACGGTAGTGATCTTTACCATTTCTTTGTGTGTGATCATTTATGTTTTGTTTAAAAGATCGGGGTGGTTGTGATTTGCGGGGCTTTGCAGGTACAGTTGGCTAAGGCATGACGCTGAAGGAAAGTAATCATTTTTCAATTTTTTTAATAACAAAATTCTCTGAACAACAAGGTTCAAGTGGGGGTCGTACAGTTGCTTTTACGTCTCCGCTAATTATTACCTGTAAATTGTTGACTTGAAAAGCTTGTGCCAAATTACATGGAATTAGTTTGCTGTCAATTGTTCCCTGCTCTAAAATATAATACTTGCCATTAGTTAGTTTTATCAAGGCTTGTTTATCCACTATTTGCCTTGTTGTAGTATCGCTAGAAAAACAGTTTGGTTCTGTTGCTTTAGTTTTCTTGCAAGAATAAAATAACATTACTAAAACTGCCAGGAGAGCAACATGCGAAAGGTAATATTTCATAAAAAATGTTTTCCGTTACTTCTCTGACAACCAAAAGGCTGATAAGGTTGCTTTAAGACTGTTGCACCAACAATTTAAAGTGTGTTACAAATCTAAATAATGTCTTTCTTACAAGGCGGGTTTCAGGGAAGCCTTTAGTAGTATACTGTGAAAACCTTGCGCCAGCAAAGGCGGAAGATTAAAAATGTTTGCCAATTTTCAAAGATATTCCAATGCCATTAAACCATTTTGAAATATTCATTTTTGGATCTTCATAAAATACTTTGTCACCTTTCAAATTTTGGTAAATAGGAATAATTAAAGAGGGTCTTAAATAGAACTTGCTATATTCTTTTATAAACCCCGGGTTTATGTTTACTCCTAACTCCAATGGTTTACTGTTGTGTGTCAAATAATACTTTGAACCATTCATAAGCCTATACTTTTGAGAAAGCGTTTTGTATCCAATAACTTCTCCTGCAATGTCAAACTTGAAATTTCTTTTTATTATAAACTCTTTATCAAAGCCAATAGTGATTGCTAAATTATTATAATGATATTGAGATGTTGAGTATAAAAGATTGGTCATACCATCATCATAGTTAATATTTCTTGCAGTCCGTGTTCCCGGAATATTAAAAGGCATAGATCCTCTTATTTTATCAACTCTTAATTGATAAAACCCCACACCGATATAAAAAGAATATGTTTTTGATATCTGCCGCCTGAAAATCCCATTTACCCCATAACTATAACCATACAATTTATTTGTGTCGTTATAAACTCTGCCAGCAAAGTTTGAAACATAATCTGCGTGTCTGTCATACCTGCCAATAACTGAAATCTCTAAACTTTTAGTAGTTTGACCGGAAGATGCTGAGCAAATAAACAGTGCCAGTAACAGTGCTGTTAGTTTTGTCATTGACATTTTAGTCTAATGACAATAAAAATTTAGAGAGTGTTGCATTCCACTAAACTATAGTTACAGTAAGCTGGTTATAGCTTCGGCAGTTGGCTGGGAAGCACAACTGCGGCGCATGCGGAATAGCCGAATGTTTTTAATGGAGGAGTTTAAATTTTATTATTTGTAAGCGCCAGCAAAGGCGAAGAATAAATTTGAAAAATGCCTTTTGGGTCATTCTTTTTGTTTAGTGCTATATTTTGTAATCCATATCCTTTGTCAATTAAGACTTGTTCCTTTTTAGCAATTAATACCGAGCCATTAAACAAATTTTGTTTTTGATAAAACTTGAAAAATTCATCTAATTTTTTCGGGTAAGGTTCTTGGCTGTATGAAGCACTTGTTAAGGCAAGTGAAACAAAAAGCAATATTATCTTTGTCATACTTTTTTAATTGTACTTTAATTTTTTTAAAAAATAATACGTTATTGAAATTGTCCAAACAGTCCAACTCAAATAGAAAAAGCGTTGAACTAATCCTTCATATTCATAACCAAAAGGTTTAATAAACCTAAATAAAATAAGTGTTGAAATAAAAAAACTGAGCAAAGACATATTACTTAATGCTGAAAATTCTGTATTATTTTTCCATAACAGATAGGCTATCAAACACCCGAAAATTATTAAAAATGGTAATGGACCTGCTACACTATGAAACTCGTTTCCTAATGTGAACACTCCCGCCCAAATCATTGATATCGGCATACTAAAGGATAAAATTGCAGGAATGACTGATAAACCAAATTTCTTTGAGGTTCTATAAAAGCCTATTGAAAATGCAATAGATAAAACAGAAAGAACCATAAGTGATGAAGAAGTAAAAATTTCTGATTTTGTACCAACCGCACCTAATTCACTAATTACATTTTTAAAATGATTGTAGTTGCCGTGAATAGACCCACTTAGAAATGTCATACACCAAAAAAGCAATGTTGCAGCATAGCCGAAATATAAAAGTTTTACATTGTTAAGCCTGCTTCTATACTTGTAAAGTGAAATAAGAATAATTATAAACCCCAATAATAAAGGGATTACAATTTTTTTATTCATAAATAAAGGGTTAGAGAGTGTTGCAATTTGAATATAGCAAGGTGTTTTTCCATTCAATAGTATTATGAAGTTATATTTACTGTTTGGTTGAATGTTTACTGATATAGAATCAATGTCTGTAATAAAAGTTACTTTTTTCGAGTCATACAGCCATTTGCTACCAATAGAAAATATATCAGGCTTTTTAGTCGAGTCCAAAGTCCATCCACCTTTTACAAAATAATCTTCATCAACCCGAATGTCAACTTTGAGGGAGTCGGCTTTAATGGTCGGCAAATTTTCTTGAGAAAAGGTCTTTAGACTAATGGAAAGTAAGAGAAATAATAAAAGTTTTTTTTGCATTTTGCTTGTTATTTTTTTACAAGCCAAAACTAAGTTCCCTTCAATTATAAAGTAAAAAGTCAAGTACGCCATTTTTACGACATTCTTACGACAGGTTTTGATTTACAGTATATCAGGAATTTTTTGTAAGATAGGCAGTTGCTTATTGATGTTGATTGCAAACTGAATAACAAAGTAAATATTTAAAAAGGCAGAAATAAAGTAAATAGGTACAAATAAAGGAATACTGCCTGTTCTTAGTGTTGAGAACAAGAGCAAAAGTAAAGCAGGTACAATAATTGAAATTAGCAATGTAGCCAAAGTCCAAAATATTTGAAAGCTTACAATTTTGCTTCCAATGTCTTTTACTTTTTCATCATCTCTGTTTTTCCAATAAATATAAGCTGGGATAAAAATGTTAGCCAATGGAATTACTAACATTGTAATTGCACTAAAATTTAATATTTTCAGCTTCGAGGCATTATTAGAAACAGGCAAAGTATTTTGTGAAACCGAATTTACCAAGTCAGTTGAATTTATATTTAATGCTTTGGTTAAAGCATTAATGGTATAACCGCTTCCAACTGATTTGCCTTCCTCAATTCTTTGTATTGTCCTTATTGAAATTCCCGAAGTTTCTGCAAGTTTTTCTTGTGATAAGCAATTAATGTATCTGAAGTGTTTCAACTTTTCAGCAATTGTCATTTTTTGTTCTTCGCTCATTTAGTAAAGTTAAAATTTCTTGTCAAACTCTTTAAATTTTTTGTCCCGGCGGGCAATGTCATTAAGTTAAGCCAATTCACCTTTTAATGCCACCCCGTCGGGGTTTTAGCTAGTGTTCTTGTATGTTTTGCTATAATAATATCAGCCTTTCAGGCTTAAAACCCCGAAGGGATGTTATTATTATAGATATAAATTCTCCGCCGTTTTTGGCTTTCTAAATCTAATACTGCTACCTTTTCAAAAAACGCCCCGGTTGTGCTCAGCCGGGTTGGTATATACTTGAAAACAGTAAGCAATCCCGAAGGCCGTTGTTGGTCTTCTTGACCAACAAGCGAAGCATAAGACATTTACGGGTTCAGAAAATAAAATTAATAGATGGTGTTGGTCAATAAGACTACAACGGAGCATCAGGAGCTTTTCTACTTTATTGCATACATAAAAGTGACACGCTGTGTTTTTATTGAATTTACTTTTCTACCATACCTAATCGCTGGCTCCCAATCGGGACCTTTTTTAATCATCTTTATGACTTCATCTTCCATACCGTAGCCAAACTTGGTTTCTGGAATAAATTCTGATATTTTTCCTTCATTGGTTACCTTAAAGGTTATTATAACTTGGTAATTCCCATCTGGAACCCCATTTTTTACTGGCTCCTTGAGCTTAAGATTCTTTTGAACAAATTTTCTCCAAGCCTCAGAGCCTCCTGGAAATTTGGCTTCTTGGTCAACAACCATAAATATTTTAGTCAAACTATCCAATGTATCCTCTTGAGGAATCTCATGTTTTGTTTGACTTAAACAGAGAGTTGAAAGGAGTAAAAAACTTGCGAATGACAATATAAATTTGTTCATGTAGGGTTATTTTTAGGTTATGCCGTTATTGGTCTTATTGATCAACAACGGCGGAGAAGATCACTGTTAGTGGAAATTTTTATAGGGCATTTTACTAAACGATATCCCTTCTCTGTCTTTAAATGAAAGTGATTGGCTAGAAGTAAAAACTGGTTCCTTGCGTACAATTTGCTTAAAGCCGCTAGATTCAAATAGCATTATCCCTGTCTGAAAATTTACTTGCCATTTAATGGCTGCGTCGTCAGGATTATCATTTTCTAATTTCAAAATATCTGCAATTTCTAATCCTATTGGTGAGATTAGGCCTGAGTCGAATTCCATTTTCAAGTTAATAACATCTTCAAATATTAAAGTACAAGGCGAAACCCAAAATGAGAAGCCATCTTCACCTTCTTTAGGATGTAACCACTTAAATATGTAATCTAAATCAAAGCACATGAAACTTAGATTAACTTCTGCTGGATCTGAGAACGATATTGCATAAACACTTGAATCGTGCCAACCCATTTTTTCAAAATCCTTGTCTGTCCAAATAGTTTTCTCTAAATTATATTTATTCAAATTCAAGAGCTTCATAATAGTTGAGTGTTCGATAAAATTTCTGTCAACAGTTTTATTTACGCTAATATACACAACTCCAAATCCTAAACAACTTTTTAACTTATTGCCCCCTCCGGCGTTTTAAACTAAAAAATTGCCCTTTGCAAGGCAACTTTTTTTGTGCAAAAAACATTGGGGGATTACAGTAATATGTTGAATCATCATTGCGCCAACGATATCCTCACCTGCAAACCTGCCCTGGTATTGGTAACCGGTGCACTGGATGAGATATAAGGAGTAACTCTCCGCTGATCGAAGAACAATTTTAAATTTACCCTGCTGTTGAGGTAATAATCTATACTTGGTGAGATCGTAACTTCTTTGCTGCCGCCTGTTGGCAATGCTGCAATCTGGTCAAGGCGGTTATTCACCGTTACATTATCTCTTATTCTTAAATCAAACCGGAAGTTGATCTCATTATCCAGTTTGCCAGTACCCTCTTTACTTAAAAACTTGGGCAGCTTCAAACCGGCCAGCAGCCTCATTCCTTTTTTACGGAAACCGGCACCAATGGCAAATTCTTTAGACCTTGTTTCACTCAACTGAAAATCTACCAGGCTCAAACTTAATGTACGCTGTGTAACGTATTCCACTTTTGCCTGCAGCTGGTTGGTAAACATTACATCAATACCAAAGAGCGGTGCAAACTGTTCCTGTATGGTAATGTTGGGCACCATAAAGTAGGGCACATAATTTTTAGAAACCGTATCGTAAAAAGATGGTGCACCATAATAGGAAGTATCTGCATAATACAATGCCGAAGTAAATCCATTCATACTAAGTGTGCCGCTGTAACCATGAGAGATGGTAACGTTGGTAAATATTTTATCCAGTCCTTTTATCCTGCTTAAGCCGGTATAGTCGATCTTCCAGTTAGGTTTGGGTTTAATGCTCTTAAACGGATTAGCCTTGATGTTCGGATTACTCTGGTCTACAAGCGCCACCGTATTGGGGTCGCTGCCGGTATAAGCTGCTAAAAATGCCGGCAACAATACATCCACCGCATATTTACCATAGCCGTATGCATAGGTAGCATTTGGCTGTACCTGCGAATAAGGATTGCCTTTACGCAACCGCTGAGAAATGATCTGCCTGTAATCCTGGAATTTGATAAACGTGGCTGATATCTCGTTAGGATCAAACTTTTCAAACATGGTATTAAAGGCAATATAACTTACCTCAAAACCACCGGTGGAATAAGGGCTCAAATGACCAAACTGAGATCCGGTTCCACTGGTATCTTTAAACAACTCAGAATAGTTCTTGCTGAAAGTTTTATTCAGGTTGAGAGATATGGTTAAATCTCTAACAGGTTCTATCTGTGCTGTAAAAGTGATCCGCTGGTTATAAGACTGCTGCAAGATGGTATTAAATAAACTGTCTTTTGAAATGACACCCTGCCTTGCTGCATTGTTCAGCCAGTTGGTATCCGGCTGCTTCCCAAATATAAAGTCCATGCCCGGCTGCATACTTTTCCAGTTTTGCCCAATAAACTTTGTACTGTCGGCGTATCCCGGCAAACGGGTATTCCCATTTTCTGAAATGGACCCACTCACTTGTTTTACACTGGTAATAAGTTTTCCAAATACCCTACCCGCCAAGCCTACATCCGGCAATGCATTGGGATCTTTAATTTTTCTTATTTTCACTTTCTTTACCACCTTCACTTTCACCCCATCTTTTTTCACGTATTTATAAATGGTATCCGTTCTTGTTTCTACCGGATTTTTAGTGGCGCCTTCCACTCTTGGCTGATCGATGGCCCTTAAAAACTTGAATTTATTATACAGCTTGGTAAAATCAAACTGGAGGGTGGCTTCTTTTGTCTGGCCATTTTCAATAATATTACCCAGCTCTAAAGCCAGCCTCGATGCACCGATCCACCTGTATTGTGCCTGGTACTTCAGGTTAGCAGTAGTCCAGTCTAACAATGGAAACTTAGCAGTGGGCAAGGTGTAAGAAACATTCGCTGTCTGGCTGTATAATGTATTTCTTCCCCCGTTTAATAAACGCCTCCATAGCGTATCTTTTTTGGGCTTGGTATCCAGCCTGCCATAGGGTTCATCTACCCTGGAATTGTTGGTGGCAGTAAAATCAAAATTGATAGACCGGGTTAAATTCCACCGGAGTATATAATCTCTCTGTAATACCAGGTACTTATCATAAGTTTCCGGTATTTTATATTTATCAGAACCAATACTGCGTGGCCGTACTGCTCCAAACTGGCGCTGTACATCTCCACGGAAACTAAGCTGCGATGGCGCTAAATTCAGGTTGATATCTTTTATAAGATCCAGCCAGTGGGTCTTTTGTTTTTTGAAGAATTTTACATTCTTTAATGGTTCTATATATTTTGGTTGCGGCGCAAAATTATATCCCAGTGCACCCCGGTGCCTGGTTACTTCATTGTTTTCAATTAAAGGATTGTGAGATTTAGTGCTAATATAAGAATAACTAACATCAAGGTTAGAAACGTCATAGATCTTCGGCTTCTTGGTACTGGTTCTGTTCTTACGTACGTTAGTAAAATTCACTGTTTTGGTGCTGGTAAAATCAACCGCAGCATTTTTGATGGAATCTCTTTGTGCTTTTGACCTGGCTGCTGCTACCTTTTGTTTTAATTTAATATCCATATCAAAAGGATCGTACTCTGGTGTACTTACTGTTTGATTATAACTGGCAAAAACGGGAATAGAGATGGCTGCATTTTTGGGCAACAATTTTCCTAATTCCAAATTAGCACCTACATCAAACTGGGTAAAATTATCTCTGAAACGTTCGTTTACTCTTTGCTCCAGTGTTCCAAAACCTGTTGAATGTGTTGTGATAGATCCACTCACTGTACCAAGATCCGCCAGCACCATATCCACCCTTGCCATGGCAGCATACCCACCCTTTTCATTAATAGAAGTAAGCCTTAATTCATTTACCCAAATTTCACCACAGGCACTGGGATTTTTTTCATTTTCCACCCCAATTAAAACGCCTCTTATTTCTCCCAAATTAGGATCTCCCATTATGGAATAAGTATGCCCATTAGACTGCAGCTTATCATACAATTTTGTGGGATCATATCCTATACCATTTCGTTCTGCTTTCAGTTTAGTTAATGTTTGCAGTTCCAGATCAAGACTGTTTAATGCATTCCACAAGGAATCATTATAGGCATCGGTATTGGGATTTAATGAAGAGGCTGTAAGCTGCGTCATGTACAATGGAATTCTCACTTCATAATAATTACTTGCAAAGTCGGTACCGATCCTGATCACCGCATTCAGATCCCTGTCTCTGATGCTGTTGGGTGTTTTAGCAATATTTTCTGCATGGATGTACATGGATAATTTACCGAATTGTCTTAAATCCCTGTTGGCAAATGTTTGCTGTACACCTCTTGCATCGCCCTGGCCGAGGTTACAAAAACTCAACGACATACTTTGTTCATTCTGCAAAAGGTTTACACCATTGTTGCTTTGTACCTGCTGCCGTTCAATATCTTTTGGAGTACGGTAAGGCAATGGAGAACGTTTATCATTCTCTTCAATATTCA
>JAYWII010000049.1:0-52969 GCA_043788995.1 Chitinophagaceae bacterium
TGCTTAAAATCTTCGTCATAAAGAATGTTGGTTATATCGTTTAAAATGTTTGCCCTATTATACTGTAGTGTTTTTTAGTAGCGCAAATTTATACAAAACACAGTAATATCAGCTATCTTTAATTAAACGACATTGAATCAAAACCTATGAATCAATCGGACTTTTACAGTCTAAAAAACGATTGACACATGAAACGTATTGTATTTCTTTCTCTCATTGTAATTACCCCTTCCATTTTTTTTGCACAAGATGCCAATACCGCCAAAGCCAAAGAACTGGTGAGTAAGATGACTCTGGACGAAAAAGTTAGCCTGCTGGTAGGTTTAGGTATGAAATTACCTGGCATGAAACCTGCCGATGGCGCTTTGGTAGGACAGACCATGGATAAAGTAGCAGGAGCAGCCGGAACCACTTTTGCTATTGATCGTTTAGGCATTCCAACTACAGTTGTGGCTGATGGCCCTGCAGGTTTGCGTATTGAGCCAAAACGTGAAAAGGATAATAATACTTATTATGCCACCGCATTCCCGGTCGGCACTTTATTAGCATCTACCTGGGATGTTAAATTGGTGGAGGAAGTAGGCAAGGCAATGGGCAATGAAGTAAAAGAATATGGGGTGGATGTATTGCTGGGCCCAGGTATGAATATTCACCGAAATCCTTTGGGCGGAAGAAATTTTGAGTACTATTCAGAAGATCCGCTGATCTCCGGAAAGATAGCCGCTGCCATGGTAAACGGAATTGAATCTAATGGCGTGGGAACTTCTATCAAACACTTTGCGGTGAACAACCAGGAAAGAAACAGGAACAGTGTAAATGCAATAGTGAGTGAAAGAGCGTTGAGAGAAATTTATTTAAGAGGGTTTCAAATAGCGGTAAAAGAATCTCAACCCTGGACGGTGATGAGTTCTTACAACCTGCTTAATGGAAAATACACTTCCGAGGAATATGAACTGCTGACAACTATTTTAAGAAAAGAGTGGGGATTTAAAGGGTTGGTGATGACTGACTGGTTTGGTGGTAAAGATGCTGTGGCACAAATGAAAGCAGGTAACGACTTACTGATGCCGGGTACACCTCCACAGAAAAAAGCCATACTGGATGCCATCGCTAATGGTACCCTGGATGTAAAAGTGGTGGATGAAAATGCAGAGCGGATGGTGAATTATATATTGGGAACACAGTCTTTTAAGAAATATGCTTACAGCAATAAGCCAGACCTGAAAGCACATGCTGTTGTGGCCCGTGCCGCTGCTGCAGATGGTATGGTGTTGCTGAAGAATGAAGGCAGTTCATTACCATTAGGAAATGCAAAGCGTATTGCAGCATTTGGTAATACTTCTTACGATTTTATTTCTGGCGGTACCGGGAGTGGTGATGTAAATGAAGAATATACTATTTCATTGGTACAGGGTTTATCCAATGCAGGTTACCTGCTGGATGAAGCTGTAAAAACATTGTACACCAATCATATCACAGATTATAAAACCAAACATCCTAAGAAAGGCTTTTTCCAGGAATTTATGAACCCAACACCGCCAGCTCCTGAGTTAGTTGTTGATGACAATACGATTGGCAGCAAAGCAACAGAAGCAGATATCGCATTGATAACGATTGGAAGAAATGCAGGCGAAGGTGCTGACAGGAAAGTAGAAAATGATTTTAATTTGTCAGCAACAGAACAGGAATTGATTAAAAAAATTGCAGCTGCTTTTCATGCAAAAAATAAAAAAGTGGTGGTGGTATTAAATGTGGGCGGTGTAATTGAAACCGCCAGCTGGAGAGATAATGTGGATGCCATCCTGCTAAGCTGGCAACCTGGTTTAGAAGCTGGCAATGCAGTGGCAGATGTGCTGAGTGGTAAAGTGAGTGTATCCGGTAGACTGGCTACTACTTTCCCTGTGAAATATGAAGATGATCCATCTGCTAAAAACTTTCCTGGTAAGGAATTTCCTGAAAAGGCAGAGTCTGGAATGTTTGGTATGAAACAAATTCCTGCTGAAGTAACTTATGAGGAAGGCATCTATGTTGGCTACCGTTATTTCAATACATTTAATGTAAAGCCTGCTTATGAATTTGGTTACGGTCTTTCTTACACTGATTTTAAATTTGGAGACCTAGCCCTAAGTTCAAAAACATTTGATAAAACAATTACAGCTACCATTACTGTTACCAACACTGGTAAAGTGGCTGGTAAAGAAGTGGTGCAATTGTACATCACTGCTGCTAAAGGCAAGCTGGATAAACCATCAGCAGAATTAAAAGGATTTGCAAAAACAGGTTTACTGCAACCCGGCCAGTCAGAAAAAATAACTTTTACGATTGATGCGGATGCACTGACTTCTTTTGATACTGAGGCCACAGCATGGATCGCCGATGCCGGTGACTACACTGTTAAGGTTGGTTCTTCTTCAGCCAATATTAAGCAAACGGCCAGCTTTAGTTTAGCTAAAGCAATTACAGTAGAAAAATGTAATAAAGTGCTGGTGCCGCAAGTGCCCATCACGGAGTTAAAAAAATAAGAAGTTTGTTTTATAAAAATACTGAACCGGTTTAAATGAATATTATATTTACGATATTCATTTAAACCGGTTGACTTTAATTAACCCTGGTAATTTTTTATTTATGCAAACTGCTTCTACAACCTCTAAACCCCATTACCCCATACTTGACGGATTGCGTGGTGTGGCAGCCGTTATGGTGGTTGCCTTTCACGTTTTTGAGGCGCATGCCACAAGCCATCTCGATCAAATAATAAACCACGGTTACCTTGCTGTGGATTTTTTCTTTTTACTGTCTGGTTATGTTATTGGCTATGCTTATGACGACCGCTGGGGTAAGATGACGGTTGGCGGTTTTTTCAAACGTCGCCTGGTGAGGCTTCAACCCATGGTTGTTATGGGGATGATTGTAGGTGCATTGTGTTTCTATTTCCAGGATTCTGTTTTGTGGCCGGGAATACATGCGGTACCTGTATGGAAGATGCTTATCATTATGCTGATTGGGTTCACGCTGCTTCCGGTACCACTATCAATGGACATCCGGGGTTGGACTGAAATGCATCCGCTGAATGGTCCGGGTTGGTCTTTGTTCTTTGAGTATATAGCCAATATTTTTTATGCGCTCTTTGTACGGAATTTCTCAAAAACGGCACTTTCGATATTGGTATTCTTGTCTGGTTGTGCACTCATTCACCTTGCAGTAACTAGCCCTAATGGCGATGTCATCGGCGGCTGGGCACCTGAACCAGTGCAACTACGTATTGGTTTTACCCGTGTGATGTATCCTTTCTTTGCCGGATTATTACTGAACCGTATGGGAAAACTGATCCATGTAAAGCATGCTTTTCTTTGGTGCAGTTTGTTAATAGCAGCAGTTCTGGCCATACCAAGAATAGGAGGTAGTGAACACTTGTGGATGAATGGTCTCTATGACTCATTGAGTATTATTTTCATCTTCCCGTTTATTGTATTCCTGGGAGCCAGCGGTGAAGTAAAAGGTAAACTGTCTTCACGTATTTGTAAATTCTTTGGAGATATTTCTTATCCGATATATATCACACACTATCCCATCATATACATTTATACCGGATGGGTGTATGATAAAAAAATACCGTTTAGCGAGGCATTACCTGTTGGCCTGCTCGTTCTTGTATCCTGTATCGTTCTTGCATACGCCTGCCTCAAGTTATATGATGAGCCGGTGAGGAGATGGTTAACGAAGAAAGTATTGCTGAAGAATAAATAATAGCTGCCTGGCAGAAAGAGAAAATAGATTTTAAGTGGAACAAAATATGGCAGCTTGAATCTATTACACAAGTACACAAAGGAATAACATAGAGTTTGTTTGGTTATAAGGATTATGATTAACCCTCTGCCAAGGCGGAGGGTTTTTTTATTGGAGAAATATGGGCTTCGTATTTATAAAAATTATCATTTCCATGTACAACTTATTAAGGAATTAGTACAACAGCCGCTGTAAATTATGCCCTGTATTTTCATGCCGCCATCACCTGCTTATTATATTTATTGCGGTATTCAATAGGTGTTAACCCGGTTATCTTTTTAAAGATGGTACGGAACGCTTTGGTATCAGTATAACCCACATCAAACATTACCTCGTTGATATTTTTTCGGCTGCTTTCAAAACTTCTTTTAGCAGCTTCCATTTTTACCCGTTGAATGTATTCCATCACGGTATTGCTGGTGGCTTTTTTAAACCGGCGTTCAAAACTTCTTCTGCCAATGGCTACCTGGTCTGCCAGTTGATCCACGGTAATTTTATCCTGAAAATTATCTTCAATAAAATCCTGTGCTTTTTTTATTTCTTCATCTTCATGTTCCTTCTGTCCCTGGAACATCATGAATGCATTCTGGCTGTTGCGGTCAATTTCTATGGCAAAAAATTTGGAAGCCAGTATGGCAATATCCCTGTTGGTATATTTTTCCACCAGGTACAGCAGCAGGTTCCAGTAACTGTTAGCACCGCCGCTGCTGTATAAACCATTTTCTTCTGTAATGATACTGCCATCCACCAGCGCTACTTCCGGAAACATATTTCTGAAATCGTTGGCAAACAACCAATGTGTAGAACACTGCTTTCCATTTAACAAACCGGTAGCTGCAAATAGAAATGCACCTAAACAAAGCGAAGCCACTTCTGCACCATTTCTGTATTGCGCTGTTATCCATGGAATCATTTCTTTATTCAGTTCCAGGGCGTTCTTCAGGTCGCCGGTTAAGGCGGGTATAAAAATGAGATCAGTCTTTTCTATTTCCTCCAATAAGGCATCTGTGTGAACAGAAAAAATATGGTTGTCTAATTTAATTTCCTTCTTCAATCCCACTAATTGTACATGGAACAATGGTGCCTTTCCGGCTGACTGCAAAAACTGGTTAACAGCATTGAACATATAACGGGGATCAGCAATTGCTTCTATTACTGATGATTCAGGAACTAAAATGGATACATGTTTCATGAAATAAAGATAAGTAAGTTGGCTGTCGCAATCAACCCCTTTGATTGTCGTTTTTGCACATTGCTGATTTTTCTTATGGAGCGTATGTTTGTACTGAAATAAAATAACCGCTATGGAAAAAATTAATCTTGATGAGGCTATAAAAGTTTTTGGGGTACAGGTAAAAACATTTCCATTGGGTATTGGAGATGCCTTTGAATCACTGATAAAAATGATTCCAGGTGGATTTAGCCGGCCGTATTTCGGCATTAGTTATATGGATCAAAATGGGACCATTATTTATTATGCAACTGCAGCAGAAAAAGAAGAAGGGGAAGCAGAAAAATATCAATGTAACCGGTACGTCATTGAAAGTGGCGAATACGTATCTGTAACTGTGAATCAATGGCGGGATAAAACAGATTGTATAAAAGATGTGTTTCATGCAATAATGAAAGATGACAGTGTTGATGATACAAAGCCTGCAGTAGAATGGTATAAAAATGACGATGAAATGTTGTGTATGATAAAGACCATTGCAAATAAATAATAACAGTAAAGTATAAAATATAAAAGTGGTGGAATAGCAGATGAATGCTTTTAAAACCGCATTACGGATGATAGAAGTTTTTAAAACAAATATTACCTGTCCGGAAAAAGCAATGCAACTGGTGGAGGCAATACAGCAAACTTTTGCAGCATACACGGCCAATTTTGACCTGGATGATTGTGATAAAGTGCTTCGGGTGGTTTACGGTTCTGCAGAAAAACCTGCAGTCGATTTTATTGAATGGCTTTATCATTTAGGTTGCAATGCAGAAGTGTTACCTGATTTTTAAAATGGCTGGCCTCAACGAATGTTATTCTGAATATTTAATATGAATACGATGACACAAATTAATGCTTATCTCACCTTTAATGGCAACTGTAAAGATGCGATGATATTTTACAAAGCATGTTTAGGAGGAGAGCTGGTGCTGCAAACAATTGGAGAATCACCAATGGCAGATAAGATGCCTGCCCAAATGCGGGAATGTATCCTGCACTCCAGTTTAACCAATGGCGGCCTGGTAATTATGGGCACTGATTGTGTGCCGGGGCAGGGCCTGGTAAAAGGTAATTCCGTTTCATTATGTTTAAACTGCAGCACCGAAGCTGAAATAAAAAACTATTATGCAAAACTGGTTGATGGTGGTACTGCCACACATCCTTTGGAAAATACTTTCTGGGGTGCATTATTTGGCAGCCTTACAGATAAGTACGGTAATCACTGGCTGCTTAATTTCCAGCAAGCACAGTAATACACTGCTGCTTTTTATTTTAAAAAATTTTAAATTTTAAAAAACAAATTAGATATATTAGTATTTAAAAAAAGCTGCCACATGAGTATACTAATTACCATCCTTGTTATAATAGCCGCAATAGTTGCGCTGTTTTTTATCATTGCTTTGATTGTAAAAAAGGATTTTACACTGGAGAAGCAGGTGGTGATCAACAGACCTAAAGCTGATGTATTCAATTATCTTAAACTGATCAGGAACCAGGAGCAGTACAGTGTTTGGGTGATGAAAGACCCTGACATAAAAATTGTTTATACCGGCACCGATGGCACGGTTGGTTTTACTTCCTCCTGGGTAAGTGATGATAAGAATGTAGGTATTGGTGCACAGGAAATAATAAAGCTGGCAGATGGTGAAAGCATGGAAGTGGAGATCCGGTTTAAAAAACCATTTGAAGGAACCAACTATGCCCTTACCACTGTTACTGCTGTAAATCCAAATCAAACAACAGTTACCAACCTGTTTTCCGGCACCTCAAAATTTCCGATGAATATCATGAACCTGTTCATGGATAAACTGGTGGGAAAGGATATGCAGCAAAACCTGGTGAACATGAAAAATAATTTAGAAAAACAGTAACCAAATTTTATGGCCTCCATTAAAACAGCTCCTGTAAAAAACACAGATGAATACATAATGCAGTTCCCCCCAAAACAGCAGGCTGCTTTAGAACAAATACGTAAAGCAATAAAAGCTGCAGCACCAGGTGCCGAAGAAGTAATCAGCTATAATATGCCTGCTTATAAATATAATGGTATGCTGGTTTACTTTGCTGGGTACGAACATCATGTTGGGTTTTATCCAACACCTTCCGGCATTGAAGCATTTATAAAAGAGTTAGCAGTTTATAAAAATTCAAAGGGTTCTGTACAATTCCCTCTTGATAAACCAATGCCATTAACGTTGGTGAAAAAAATGGTACAATTCAGGATAAAAGAAAACTCAGTAAAAGCTAAACCAGCACCAGCTGCAGTAAAAAGCAAATCAATAAAACTTTCAGATGAACAACAGGTGAATGAATACCTGGCTAAACTGGATGCCGCTGTAAGTGAGGAGATCAATGCCGTAAGAAAAATTATTAAAGCAGCCAATTCCAAATTGAATGAAAGAATAAAATGGAATGCTCCCAGCTATTATTATAAAGAAGACATCCTTACGTTTGGCCCGTATAAAACGCACAAGCTGCTATTAGTTTTTCATCACCCGGCAGTAGTGAAGATAAAATCTGCACTGCTGGAAGGAGATTATAAAGACAGGCGGCTGGTGCATTTAAAGGACAAAGCGGATGCAGCAAAAAATAAAAAAGAACTTTCCAGGATCATTAATGAAATCGTTAAAACGATAGATAACAGCAATTAGAAGGTTGTCCCTGGATTGATAAACCAGGCATACAAATTAACAGCCGGTTAATTTGTGCGTAGTGTGAATGGATAGTCTTGACAGTTGTATTCACAACTCACCAATAACAACGCACCGTAAGCTTTTATCTTATCAGCACAGCAGTACCTTTTCTTACAATCGCTTCTCCTTTATATGTTACACCCTCGGCTGCCCAAACATAAGTGCCGGGGTCCTGCGGATTGCCTTTATAAGAGCCATCCCAGCCTTTATTTTTCTCTGTAGTGGCAAATATCAACACACCAGCCCTGTTAAACACCCTGAAATATTTTACCGATTTCATGCCGAGTGCAATGGGTCTTAATACTTCATTGCGGCCATCACCATTTGGCGAAAACGCAGTAGGTACATAAAAGCTTGGGGGCACTTTAAATACTTTTACTTTTAAAGTATCAAAACCAATACAACCTTCCGGTACTGTAGTTACTGTTAACCTGTATTCAATATCATCTTCCGGTACAGCAAGTGGGTTGGCTATACTGCCATTGGATAACCAGGTTGTTGGATTCCAGCTGTACACTTCTCCGCCAGAGCCATTCATCTGTAACGTTTCTCCAATTACAATACTGGTGTCAGTTAAACCTATGCTTGCCTGAACAGGATTGCGTACAAATACTACCACACTGTCAATTACCGGCTTGGGACATCCCAGTATATCGGTTACAGATACCCGGTAGGTAGTAGTAACAGTGGGGTTAACAACAGTTGGATTAGCAATAGCGGGGTTATTTAAAAAAACTGCAGGAGACCAGCTGTAATTGCGGCCGCCGCTGGCGGATAATGGTGTGGATACGCCATAGCAAACCCTTACATCTGTGCCTGCATCCGGAACCGGGTAAGGAGCAGTTTTGATGGTAATGACATCCCTGCTCTGGCATTTTCCAATGTTACCAATTACTGTGTAAGTAATTTCTGGTACTGTTGGTGTGGCAATGGGTTGCTTTGCTTTATCATTATCCAGGTAAGTAGACGGAGACCATTGATAGGTAAGTGCATCACTGCTGGTATTTACTTTTACGCCATCGGTTCTGCATATAGTAGTGTCTGTTCCTGCATTGATGGTAACAAATAATTTTACATCTACAAAAACAGAGTCCGTATTAATACAACCAAACGGATCTGTTAACCTTACAAAATACCTGCTGGGTACATCGGGGCTTACCAGTGGGTTAGGACTGGTAAGACTGCTGATATTATAATTCGGGCTCCAAACAAAGCTTCCTGCAGCGTTGGTTCTTAACTGCATGGTATCTATGGAGCATATTAACGTGTCGTTGGTTAAGTTAGTGGCAGGCAGATCTCTTACGGTAACTATAACAGTGTCTTTTTTGGTGGCAGTGCATCCGGCTACTGCTACCGCAACAATATAAGAAGTGGTGGCAGCAGGGCTTGCAACAGGGTTAGCTGTATTGGAATTACTTAAGCCGGTGGTTGGGGCCCATTGATAACTAATGCCACCGCTTGCCTGCAGCGTGGTGCTGTTTTGTCCTTTGCAAATAAAAGTATCCCTGCCGGCATTGGCAATGGCCAGCGGCTTTACTGTAATATTTTGTGTGTCTGATACCAAACAGTTATTGCCCCATCGGGTGGTTAAAATAAACTGCCCGTTAGCAGTTACTATTGCCTGGGTGGATTGGGCTGTTGGAGTTAGCACTGCTGCTGCCGGGTTCCATTGCCACCGGATATTGCTGCTGTAATTACTGCTGCCGGTAAGTGTAATGGTATCGCCTTCGCAAACATTGTTTGATATGGTGCTGATATTATTGGTAACATTATTTACAGGACGCAGCGTTACAGAATCCCTGTTGGTACAGCCATTACTGGTAAGCGCTACAAAATATTTAGTGGTAGTGGTTGGATAAACTTTTGGCGTGCTGGTATTGGCGCCAATAATATTTACTGCTGGTGTCCAGTTGAAAACGCCGGTACCCGTAGCCGTTAATGTAAGTGTATCCAGGCTGCAGTAGCTGGTATCTTTTAGAGATACACTCAGTAATGGATTTTCTGCAATGGTTACCTGGCTTGTTACCGTATCCACACAGCCGAATGTATTGCCCACTATCATGGTTACATCATAGGTGCCGGCATCTTTATAAGAGTAATTGGGTGCTTTGTTAACGCTGGTATCACTGGAGGTGGTATCTCCAAAATTCCAACGCCAGCCCGTAGGGACTCCATATTTACTTTTTGTGGTATCAACAAACTGTACTGGTGTGTTTCTGCAATAAGGCGGGTTAATAACAAAGCCTGGAAAGAACCCGGGATATACTTTTACGATAGTAGTGGCGGAGTCTGAACATAAACCGGCAGCAAGCGATACTTTTAATTTTACAATATACACACCGGTATCTGTATAAGTATGGTTGGAGATGGCAAAAGGGGATGTGTTAGCTGGACCGGAAGCAGTGTCGCCAAAATTCCATTCGTAAATGGTGCCCGATGGATTTTCAATATCATTGGAGAAAGTGATATTAAAGCCATCACAGGTTACTGGTTTTGGATTCAGCAATGCTTTAAGAGGTACACAATCTTTTACCCTGATGTGTAGTTCTTTTCTTGATTCTCCTAAAAAAAGCCCCTTCCGGTATTCTGCTACGCATACTGTTACCACATATTCACCTGTAAGAGCAATAGGTGGTGCTACACCACTCAGTACACCAGTACGGGGATCTATTTTTACTGATGCGCCCATGGGTTGAAAACCTGAATAAGGAGACTCATAACCCACCGTATTATATCCCGGAGGCTCTGAAGGGTTCGGAGCAGGATTATTAGAGGTTCCGCCATCAAAGGCTGCACATAAAGTGTATGATAAAGAGTCTCCATCCAAATCAGTTGCTGCTAGCGGAAGGGAAAAAAAACTTCCACCACAAACTACGGCAGTATCATTGATAGAAAAATCAGGGCTGCTGTTTTTGTTAGCATCTGGTATCAGTGATGAAGTACCTGGAATTTTGGTGGTATAGGTATTACCTACCTGCCCTGAATTCTGGACATTATCCATTTCGTTGATACGGCAGCAACGTTGGTAGCTGATGGTATAACCATTTGCAGAAATTGGAAGATCATAGTTGCGGCTATATTCAACAATTGTATAATAGCAACCTGTCTGGTCGTCTGTAATACATGGTTCATCATAAGCCTTTCCGAGCCTGTACTGGTTAGTAATGTATACTGAATCAGCTGAAGAAAATATACTCGGGCCATTGCCATTAAATATTGTAAGAAAGATTGGGTTTGTTAATTGTCCTGGATTTAAATCGCCGCAGTACATATAAATAGTTAGAGTGACTTTGTATCGTAATGTGTTGGCAGCACTTCCCACCCCCAAATATTTATATGAAATAAAACCTCCCTTAATATGGGCGGCAAAAGCATTCGATAATAAGGTAAACAACAGTATTGAGAATACAAATTTCTTCATTCTTGCAAAGTTACTAAGTATTTAGACCGGTTTATATTGAAAAAGGTTGCCTTGCCTTAATCTAAACGGGGCTGAAAACTATTTATTATTTTCTCCCTAATAATAAAGCACCTGTTAAACTTGTAATAAAAATTGAAGGAGTAATTTGTTCGCTTTTTCAGTTTCTTCCAACATCCCCATGTGGGCAGACTTGCTTAGTATATGTACATGAGACTGAGCAGGCAGGTGGCATTGCTGAAGACTGCTTTGTAAGGGCACTGCAGGATCATGCTCGCCAATTAAAAATAAAATGGGATGTTCAAAGCTTTTTAAAATAGCGGTGCGGTCGGGCCTTGCTATCATGGCTTCGTAATATTGTATCAATGCTTCGTCAGTAAAAAGCTTTGAGTCTTCTATGAGGGCTTCCACTATGCCAGGTTGTTTTGCATAATATTCTTTGGTGAACAATCCCGGGATACTGGTTTTCAAAAATGCATAACCACCTTTATCCTGGATAAATCCGATCGCTTTTTTCCTGGTTTCTTTTTTCTCTTCGGTATCTGCAAATGCGGAGGAGTGAAACAAGCCGAAGCTGTTTAAATATTGCGGATATTTTTCTGCAAAGGCAAGGGTGATATAACCGCCCATGCTGTGGCCAATGAGGGAAACAGTGGTGCTTCTGGTATCGTCAGCAGCAATGTTTGAAATATCATTATGAATGATCGCTTTGACTATTTCTGCATACGTTTCAATATGGGCGTTTGCTACAAATTGAGATTGACCACTGCCGGGAATATCTGGTACTAACAGGCGAAAATGTTGCTCAAGGAACTCAACCTGCGGTTCCCATACATTACTGTCTTCACCAAATCCATGAAGCAGTATTACCGTTTTACCCTGCCCAAATATTTTGTACTGAACAGAGGAACCTTCCCAAATAATATTTTTTATTTCCATAATAGAATTTTAAGAGGTCATGTATTTCCTGATGCTTCTGAAAAGTAATAATAAACAGATTGCGATGAGTGAATTATTCAGTTGCTGTGGCAGAAAGAACCAGCTTAATAATACAATTACTAAGCCAACCGCAGTGATCAATAAATATTTTTTAACCCATTGTTTTTTACTGTTGATGAAGAATGCAGCAATGGCATGTGTTGGCCATGCCCAAAGCAAATTATAATTGCCTTTACACATGGCATGGTCGGTGCCCAGCCACATAAATATGAACAGGATACCGGTTGCTCCTGTTAAAAAGAACAGCAACCCGTCAAAGCCCTGTAAAAAAGCAGCGGCCCATTTGGCTTTTGAAAAGTCCAGCACCACAATCATTAAAAGTAGCATGCCGAATACAACCATTGGCGTGAAGAAAGTAGCATCTCCATTCATATTCTGGATGGGATATAAATTGGCGCTTGATAAAACCAGGTGATGATGGTTACTGCTGTCAAATGCTTTCATCAGGTTATCCGGCAAAAATTCTGATTGTGCTGCAGTCATCACGGCATCGGTTGGCAAGCCTAACAGCAGATCAATACCCAGCTTACTCCATTGTTTGTTATTTTGGTCAAGGTATAAGTGAATAGCCTCTCTGAACCGGGTTCCTTCCGGCATTACGGCTTTTAGTACCGGTTTGTCTTTTTTGTGCTGCAGAATAATATCCCTGAGCCGGGTGGTGCAGTTGTCAAAAAAGAAATCGTATTTATAATATTTATTTTCTTCCTTGATATTTTCAAACAGGAAATGCGCCATCGCTAATTTTTCTGCTGCGGTTAAATTCAATACCTGTTCGGTGATACCTCTGTTGTTGTATTGATATTCTTCTTTGAATTCGCTGAAGTCGGCGGTAGAAACAAAGTACAATAATTTGCCCCTGATGAATTTCATATAAAAACCGGGGTCATCAAAATTGAAAGTGCCGTAATTAAAAACAATGTCCTGCATGCTGCTGCTGTCGATAAGCCTGATTCCGCTATGGCCGAAGGAGGAATACAATTCTTCCCCGGGAGTACAGGTGAGCAGGCTGATGCGAATGTGGGAGGAGTCCTGTGCTTTTAATGTGCAAATGTGCAAATGTGCAAATATGCAAATGAAGAATAATTGTAGAATGATTTTTTTCATGCAGTAAGTTGTTGTCTTTTTAAAGACGCTCAGATGTTGGGGCAAGCTTTTTTGTTGCGTACAGCTAAACAGTAAAAGAATGCGACGCAATGATGATCAATAGGATTACAAATGCTGACCTCATCACCCTTCCTCTTCTCCTGAAGGAGAAGAGGCGGTTCTTCATCACGTATTTTTACATTTTATCTTCCAAATTATCATTTTGTCTTTATTCAAAATGTAATCACCCACTTTGCTATTCAGCAAACCTCCTAAATTTTGAACTCTTGCCTTAGTTCCCCCTTCAGGGGGCGGAGGGGGTTACCTGCTGTAATTCGGCGCCTCCTTCGTAATCGCAATATCATGTGCATGGCTCTCTCTCATGCCAGCATTGGTGATCTTTACAAAAGTAGATTTTTGCAATGCCTTGATATTGGCAGCACCACAGTAACCCATACCTGCTCTTAATCCACCGGTGTATTGATGCACCACTTCTCTTAAAGAACCTTTGAATGCCACACGACCTTCAATGCCTTCGGGAACAAATTTCTTGATATCGTCTTCCACGTCCTGGAAGTAGCGGTCGCTGCTGCCTTGTGCCATGGCACCTAATGAACCCATGCCACGGTATTGTTTAAAACGGCGGCCTTCATAAATGATGGTTTCGCCGGGACTTTCTTCGGTGCCTGCAAAAACATTACCCATCATTACACAACTGGCACCTGCTGCCAATGCTTTTACCATATCACCTGTATAACGAATGCCACCATCGCTGATGATACCTACGTTTTTACCCTTCAGTGCATTTGCTGCTTCTATTACCGCAGTGATCTGCGGTACGCCTGTTCCTGCAACGATCCTGGTGGTACAGATAGAACCCGGTCCGATGCCCACCTTTATAGCATCAGCGCCAGCATCTGCCAGTGCTTTTGCACCAGCTCCAGTGCCTACATTACCTGCAATAACCTGTATACCTTTAAATGTTTTTTTAATTGATTTTAATGCATCCATCACGCCTTTGGTATGGCCATGTGCACTATCCAGGCATATCGCATCCACACCTGCATGGTGCAATGCCGCCACCCTTTCTAAGGTATCTTTTGTAATACCCACGCCAGCGCCTACCAGCAATCTTCCAAAAGAATCTTTTACTGCATGTGGGTGAGATTTTAATTTTAATATATCACTATAAGTAATGAGGCCTATCAGTTTGCCGGTTTTATTGATCACAGGCAATTTTTCAATTTTTGTTTTCTTAAAAAGCTGTTCTGCTTTTTTCATATCTGTGCCTTCAGGAGCTGTCACCAGGTTATCTTTGGTCATTACGGTGCTCACTTTTTCCTTGTAGTTTGTTTCGAAACGAAGGTCACGGTTAGTCAGTATGCCAATCAGTTTTTTGGAAGGATCAATGATGGGAATACCTCCGATCTTGTTTTCTTTCATCAGCCGTAATGCTTCACCAATAGTGGCATCGGGGCCAAGGGTTACAGGGTCCAGTATCAGACCGCTTTCACTACGTTTTACTTTACGAACCTGGTCGGCCTGTCTTTCAATACTCATGTTTTTGTGCAGGATTCCCAGGCCACCTTCTCTTGCCAGTGCGATTGCTAAGGCTGCTTCTGTCACAGTGTCCATGGCTGCACTCAGCATGGGCACATGCAGCTGTATGGTTTTGGTAAGTTGGGTGCTGATGTCTACTTCCCGTGGTAAAACCTCAGAATAGGCAGGCATGAGTAGTACGTCATCAAACGTAAGACCTTCACCGAAAAAATTAATGGATTGCTTTTTAGCTGGAGCGTTATTTATTGTTGCCATAGGCAAAGATAGGAAAATCTGGTTTTGAAAATTCCTCACCGGTTTTTTTGTAAAAATTCACCAAGAGTCATACCGGGTTTCTTTGCTTACTAATTAAACCTTTGCAGCGTTATAATATCCTACCGGCGTAAATTATCGCCGGGAGTAGATTAACTTGTTTTATTATGATGAAAAATTATAAATCTTTTTTCCTTTCAATTTTATTTTTTAGCGGAAGTTTTTTTTTGTCTGCTTACATCAGTAAGGACAGAGCGGAGAGGTTTGATTTTACAATGCCATATAAAAACGCCGGCCTTACAGAGCGACAGGCTGCAGCACATTTGCTGGACAGGTTTACGTTTGGCACCATCCCGGAGGCTATTGATGAAGTGGTGAATACCGGTTTGGAAAAATGGTTCACAGAGCAATTAGACGGAAAGCTGAACGATGATGGCCTGAAGGAGCGCCTGCAGGAATATGATGCTTTGACGATGAGCAATGCACAGGTGTTAGAAAATTTCCCCAGGCCGGCGAGGGTATTAAAAGAAGCGGCAGATGCAGGATTGATCAAAAAAGAGTCGGTGGATAAAAGTAACAGGGCAGAATACAAAGATATATTGCAGGCATACATGAAGGATAAGGGATATCGTCCGCAGAAAGAATTATTCCGGCAGTTTATCAATCAAAAAATTTTATCCGCAGCATACAGTAAAAACCAGTTGCACCAGGTGCTGACTGAGTTTTGGTTCAATCATTTTAATGTATCTATCACCAAAAATGATTGTGCTGCATTTATACCGGCTTATGAAAGGGACGTGATAAGGCCACATGTAACCGGCAAATTTGCAGACCTTTTATTAGCAACAGCACAATCTCCTGCTATGCTTTTTTACTTAGATAATTTCAACAGCGCCGGAGTAAATGAAGACATGGAAAAGCGGCAGCAAAGATTGAAGCAGGTGATGAACAGAAGAAGGGAGAATAAAATGCAGGAAGATCCAAATAGTGATGAAACGAAGCGGAGAGAAAAAATAGCAGCCAATAAAAAGAACCAGGGCCTGAATGAAAATTATGCCAGGGAAGTGATAGAACTGCATACGCTGGGTGTGGATGGAGGTTATACCCAGCAGGATGTAACGCAGGCAGCAAGAGTGCTTACCGGGTGGACGGTTTACCCGATGAGTGATTACGGCCCATCCAAAGCCATTCAAAAAATTATTGATAAGGTGGGAGAGGAGCGACTTACTAAAAATGGGTTTGTACACAAAGGAGATTTTTTCTTTACTATGAACCGTCATGATATAAAAGAGAAAACAGTATTGGGAAAAAACTTTGCAGCAGGCGGTGGATATGAAGAAGGTGTGGAGTTGATCAACATGCTGGCACATCATACATCCACAGCGAAGTTTATTAGCAGAAAACTGGCAGTGAGATTTGTAAATGATAATCCAGCTCAATCGCTGATTGATAAAATGAGTACCAGTTTTATTCAGCATGATGGAGATATTAAAGAGGTGCTGATCACAATGGTTTCATCACCTGAGTTCTGGCAGCCAGAGGCTTTGAGGGAAAAAACAAAGTCCCCTTTTGAATTAGCTATTAGTGCGGTAAGGGCTTTGCATGCAGAGGTGAAAGCGCCATTTATGCTGTATCAGTGGATCAGTAAGATGGGGCAGAATTTATATTATTACCAGGCGCCAACAGGTTTCCCTGATAAAGCAACATACTGGATCAATACCGGTTCATTATTAAACCGGATGAATTTTGGTTTGGCATTTGCCGGGCAAAAAATTCCGGGGATCAGTTTTGATCTTGCTGCCATCAACAACAATCATGAACCGGAGAGTGCAGCAGCAGCATTGAATACTTACAGCAAATTAATTATGCCGGAAAGAAATGTAGATGCCACTATTCAACGGCTGACTCCTTTGATCAATGATCCGGCTATTCAGCAAAAAATAAATGAAGCGGCAGGCAAGTCTGCTGCAAGCAATGATATCAATACTAAAACCAGTGATGAAATGGCTGAAGAAGAAATGATGGAGGATGGGCAAGCGAATAAGAACATGAGTGAAGATAAACTTGCAAAGCAACTGTTACGAAAAGGCAATAAAGGTAAAGCGGTTGCGATGGCAAGTACACCGGGTAACAATAGTATGCTGGCGCAAGTGGTGGGAATTATTTTGGGAAGTCCGGAGTTTCAGAGGAGGTAAACCCCCTCCGCCCCCTAAAGGGGGAACTTAAGGCAAGAGCTTAAAAATTTGAAGGGTTTGCTGAATAGCAGAGTGTGTGCTTACGTGTTGAACAAAGAACTAATGATAATGTGGAAGATAAAATGTTTTGTGATGGGTATAAAGCACCGTCCTTCTCAGTGGGAGAAGGATAAGAGGATGAGGCCTGATGTGCAAAATGAAATGTTTGACAAATTCTCAAAGGGTGTTGAGGCCCCAAAAATCATCAACTATCAATTGTCCATTATCAATTAAAATAAATGAGTTCACGTAAAGCATTTTTAAAACAAGCCGGTCTTGCATTATTCTCTATTGGTGCAGGAGGCGTGCCAACGTTTTTGGCAAAGGCTGCAGGCAGTGATAAATTATTACGTCCTTATAAGAAGAATAAAATACTCATATTTATTTTTCAACGTGGTGCTATGGATGGACTGATGGCCGTAACACCATTTACAGATTCCTTTTTAAAAGCAGCAAGGCCGACTTTATTTATGGATGCTGCAAAATCTGTTGATGGAAAATCCCTGGTCGATTTGGACGGAAGGTTTGGATTACATCCTTCGATGGCTGCATTTGAAAATTTATTTAAAGAAAAACAATTGGCCATTGTTCATGGTATGGGATCTCCCAATAATACCCGTAGCCATTTTGATGCACAGGATTATATGGAGAGCGGCACACCTTTTAATAAAGGCACTGCCAGTGGCTGGCTTAACAGGGCTGTGGGGCTGCTTGGCCATGATGCCACTCCTTTCAGGGCGGTGAGTATGACCTCCTCTATGCCACGTTCTTTTTATGGCGATAATGAAACCATTGCCATCAGCAACCTGAAAGACTTTGCCATACAATTAAAAGGAAATGCTGCGGGGGCAAACTTTGCTGCAAAAAGTTTTGAAGACCTCTATGATCAAACCAGTTCAACGCTGCTGAATAAAACAGGGAAGGAAAGTTTTGATGCAGTAAAAATGCTGCAGCAGGCAGATGTAAAAAATTATCAACCTGCTAACGGAGCCAGCTACCCCGGCAGCCCGTTGGGTAATTCATTAAAGCAAATTGCCCAACTGATAAAAATGGATGTGGGGATGGAAGTGGCTTTTGCAGAAAGTGGCGGATGGGATACTCATTTTAACCAGGGTGCTGCAAATGGTGTGTTTGCAAGAAACGTAGCAGACCTCAGCAACAGCATTGCTGCATTTTGGAAAGATGTTGAAGCGATACAGGATGATATTACCCTGATGACCAGCACGGAGTTTGGCCGTACCGTAAAACAGAACGGAACCGGTGGCACCGATCATGGAAGGGCAAGTTGTACTTTCATTTTAGGCAATGATGTAAACGGAGGAAAAGTACACGGCACTATACAACCATTGTCAATTGAAAATTTAGCCGATGGCCGGGACCTTGCTGTAACCACCGATTTCCGCAGCATCTTTAGTGAGGTGGCAAGCAGACATTTGGGCATTAACGGCGGTGAAGTTTTATTTCCTGGGTGGGAAAAAAGTCAGGCAGGTATAATGAAATAAAAGTCTGTTTTTTATATTTTAGGTATAGCTAAATGCAAAAAATCCGGGTTAAAACCAATATCCCAGTTTTAGATTTATGATACTGATAGTATTGTTTTCCTTGAAATCGGGCTGGTCTTTAGTATATGCCTCATACGATGCACCCAGTTCGATATGCTGACTTATTTTAAATCCTGTATTGAATGCATACGCCAAGGTAGAAGTAAAGCCAGCATTGGTAGTAATGAAGCCTCCGTTCTTTACGAAACCAACACCAATCTTCCCACCTATAAAAAATTTTGTAGACGGGTAGTAACGGATACCACCCCTTAATGGAATGATTTCCGGGGCCTCCTCTGTAGCCCATACAACTGTATAGCCGATATCACTTGTAATCGCAACCTTGGTTGATACATCAAAATGTGCATTTAGATCTAAACCGGCCGCCATTATTTTATCTCCTGAATTTTCTATGGTTTGTAGCGGGTAACCAATATTTAATGAAGCTATGAATTTTACCTTTTTTTGCTGGGCCCCGGCAGAAAGGGATGTAGTGAGGGCAATCAAACTCAATAAAAAAATCTTCATTTTAAAGGTTTTAATATTTATTATATCGAATCAATTTTAATAGTAATGACACCATAAGGTAGATAAAATAGTTTGTACGTCAAATCATTTTATACAACTTACCCGGCATACTCGCCACTACACCCTGCATTTCCAGCATCAGTAATGCTGCTGCTACTGCACTGCTGCTCAGGTTACTTTTAAAATACAATTCATCAATATGGATATTTTCTTTTTGTTGCAGAATATCAACCATTGTTTGTTCATCAGCACTTAGTTCAATAAACAACTCCCGTTGTTTTTTTGCAGCAGGTTTTGACACCGGTTTCCAGTTCATTAAATTCAGCATATCATCAGCACTGTTGATCAATGCAGCTTTATTATTTTGTATTAAATAATTACAACCTTCGCTTTTGCTGTCGTTGATCCTCCCGGGTATGGCAAACACATCTTTGTTGTAATTGTTGCCCAGTTCAGCAGTAATAAGAGAGCCACCTTTTTTTCCTGTTTCAATTACAATCACAGCATCGCTGATGCCGGCAACAATGCGGTTGCGTTTAGGGAAATTTTGTTTGTCAGGATTTGTTTGACTGATAAATTCCGTCAACAATCCGCCGTGCTCTGTCATTTGTTTGGCAAGGCTTTTATTTTGTACGGGATAGATACGGTCCAGACCATGCGCCAATACTGCCACTGTTTGTAAATTATTTTTTAGTGCTGTTTTATGAGCAAGGGTATCAATGCCAAATGCAAGTCCGCTAACTACTAAAATGTTTTCACCTGTTAAATCTTCCACCAGTTTTTCACAAACTGTTTTGCCATAATCTGTATGATGCCTGGTACCTACTACCGCAATGATCCTGGATGTATTCAGATCGGCATTTCCACGGTAATACAGCAGCGTTGGGCTGTCATAACAATTCAATAAACGTTGCGGATAATTTTTATCATTAATAAAAAGCGGTGTGATCTTGTATTTTTCAATGAAAGCAATTTCATCTTCACTGCTCTGGAAATTATTAAATGATTTAATGCATCCTGCCCTTACAATGCCAATGCCTTCAATATTTTCCAGGTCTTTTTTCTTTGCTTTAAAAATAGACTGTGCATCGCCGTAAATGTTTACCAGGGATTTAGCATGTACATCACCAATATTGGGAACAAGTGTGAGCGCTATTTGATAAAGCAGGTCGTTGGGCATTGAAAATAAAAAATAAACTGGTGAAAATTAGAATTTATAATGACTGCGGCAGGAAATCACAATGATCTTATCTGGTAATACAGTGTAAACAATTCGGTGTTCATCATTTATTCTCCTGCTCCAGTAACCTTTTAAATTACCTTTTAATGGTTCAGGCTTGCCAATTCCGTCAAAAGGATTTTTGATAACCGCTAACAATAATTCTGCGATTCTCTTTAGGATTTTAAATCACTTTTACTCCAATACTCAAAATCCTCAACAGCATTTTTTTCTAAAAGCAAGCTTCTCATTCTCCATCATCGTTTAATATGCTTTTAATATCGCTGATAGAGTATTCTTTTAATTTTCCAGATTTTTTTACATTTTCAACTGACTCAAGCAATCTTTTTTTTGCTTCCGGGTCATTTAGTAAAAAAGCTGTTTCATCCACATCATCTACTTCATAAATATGAACAGCAATTTTCTTTCCTTTGAAAGATGATTTAATGAAATCAATCAGGCTGTTATTAATCTCGTCTGCACTTGTTCTTACCAGCGTATCCATATTTTTTATTTTAGTTACCTAAAGTTATTATTTTTTGAAGAATGTGCAGGTATGGTTTTTGTTTTACTAAGGAGCATTACTGATCACACTCAACTCCGTTCTCCTGTTCAAAGCCCGCCCTGCTTCTAAAGTATTATCGGCAACCGGTTTGGCAGCACCCCATCCTTTACTTTGTAAACGATCTTTAGCAATTTGCCCGCTGGCCAGTAAATATTTTATTACCGCCAATGCCCTGTTATTGCTCAGTATAATATTATCCTGAGGCTTACCAACATTATCCGTATGTCCGCTGATGAGTATTTTTAAGTTGGGGTTGTCGTTCATTAACTGGATTACTTTATTCAGTTCAACAATGGACGCTGGTTTAAGTTCAGCTTGTTTGGTGTCGAAGAAGATATTTTTTAAAACTACCAATGCTCCGGGTTCAATTGGCTGCAATGGAATGTTGGCGGTAAACACAGAATCAATTTTATTTTCATGCAGGTCGTAATTCTCTGAAAAGAAAAGATAACCTCTCCTGTTAACATTGAATGCATATTCTTTTCCAACCGGTAAGGTGGTTAAATAATTCCCATCTTCATCCGTTTGTACTTTGCTGATGAGTTGGCGGCTGTTGATATCCGTTAGTTCTACTGAAGAGGGTAATCCCAGTTTTGTTTTGGCATCAAACACCTGGCCTTTTACCCACAATGTTTTTGGCGGACGTACATCTTCCCTTAATTCAAAACTATAAAGATCTAAAGCGCCTTTACTGTCGCTTCTTTCGCTGGCGTAGTAAGCGGTTTTGCCGTCGGCAGCCACTATCATGGAGCCTTCATCATCAATGGTGTTGATTGGATATCCAAGGTTTACAGGTGTGCCCCAGGTGCTGTCAGCATTTTTTTTGGTGAAGTATAAATCTGTTTCGCCGTAACCAATATGACCATTGCTGTTAAAGAAAAGTGTTTGATTATCGGAGTACATAAAAGAGCAGCTTTCATCTCCTTTGGTGTTGATGATCTCCCCTAAATTTTCCGACCGGCTCCATTTGCCTTTTTCATTGCGGTGTGTTACCCAGATGTCCTTGCCGCCATATCCACCGGGTTGATTGCTGCTAAAATACAGGTCTCTTTTGTCAGGAGAAAGTGATGGAGCCGATTCCCAAAAATCAGTGTTTACTATTGGCCCGATATTCTCCGCTTCACTCCAGCCATTTTTTGTTTTGTAGGAAAGATAGAGATCACAACTGCCCTGGCCTTCCGGGTAATTGCAACCGGTAAAGATGATCCATTCTCCATCCTGTGAAATATTTTGTGCTCCTTCGTTTAAGTTGGTATTTACTTTGCCACCTAGTGGTTGTGCTTTGCTCCATTTGCCATCTGCAAAACTGCTTTCATAAAAATCTTCATCGTTATCATTGCGCCTCGTGAAAATTAATTTGTTGCCGTCAATGGTGATGGATGGATAGTACTCCGGATAAACAGAATTAGCACTATCTCCTAAACTCTTTGGCGCAAATACATAATTTGTGGAAGCATGTTTTTTTTCATAGTCTACTGCAAACTCGTAGGACTCTTTCCGGTACTCACCTGCTTTAGCACTTCTTTCGTTCAGTGTTTTGTTGGCCAGGAAAAGATTGACAGCGGTCAGTGCTTTTTCAAACTGCCCGGTACCTGCTAGTGAGATAGAATAAGGTAATAGAAAAGTGGATGAGTAAACCGAATCCAGCGCAAGGCTTTTTGCAAAATCAAATACAGAGGAATCGTATTTCTTCAGGTTGGCGTACATGCCGGCCCGTGATAAATAAGCATCCACAAATTTTGGATCAATCGTTACCGCCTGTTGGATCTTTGCAATGGCCTCTGCATATTTCCCCTCCTGTGCTGCATAATAAGCCTGCTCATGTAAGGTTGCAGCTTTTGAATTTACTTTTTCAGGATCGTACCATTGTGCAGGAGAAATAAGAAATATAAAATGAGAAATAAAAAATAAGAAAGTGGCTTTAAAGCAAGCGGTAAAAGATTTTTTCATGGTCGAAATTGAGAAATGAAGGTAGCAACAATAAATAAAAATTTGTGCCAAAATTGTCAATAGTGAATAGCCAATGATGAAATGGAATCAAAAGAGTTTAAACGTATTCAATGCCAGCAACATTTAAACGATGTATACCTGATTTTATTACCAGCTAAACTTTATATCCCACTAAAAAAATTAAGGAACATTAATGTATTTGTGTATCTGCAATGACAGTTCCCACTGTGGATGTTGCTTGATGTATTCAATGATCACCGGGGTGATGGTGGAGGCTTTATCCCATTCCGGCTGCAGGTAAAGTTTGCATTCTGGGGATACCTGTGCAGCATATTTTTCTGCCCAGTCAAAATCAGATTTGTTAAAGATCACCACTTTTAATTCATTGGCAAAGGGTACCACTGATGCTAATGGTGCTTTAAATTTCTTGGGTGATAAACAGATCCAGTTCCAGCTGCCACTTAAGGGATGTGCTCCGGATGTTTCAATATTGGTTTCAAAACCCTCTGCCTGTAGTGCAGCTGTTAATTGAGTAAGATTATGCATTAATGGTTCACCGCCGGTAATTACTACCAATCCTTTTTTATCGGCGGGAGTATTATTTTTTATAGTGGCTACAATTTCATCCACCGTCATTTTTGGATGTGCATTGGCATCCCAGCTGTCTTTAACATCGCACCATACACAGCCCACATCACAGCCGCCAAGGCGAACGAAATAAGCTGCTCTTCCCTGGTGAAAGCCTTCTCCCTGTAAAGTGTAGAAATGTTCCATTACAGGAAGTGATAGTGTTGCTATGGTAGATGATTGTTCCAATGTTTGTAATTGTTCAATAATGGTATGCGGTAAAAGTGAGTGACACAACGATGCTGAACAACGTCGAAATGTCCATTCAAAAAATTATTTATTTAAACAGGCGTTATAAGTATTCATCAACAACGCTGCAATGGTCATTAAGCCAACGCCTCCGGGTACCGGCGTAATGTAACTGCATTTAGGCGCTACGTTTGCAAAATCAACATCGCCTTTTATTGCAAAGCCGCTTTTCTTTGTTGCATCTGCCACTCTTGTAATACCCACATCAACTACCACTGCATTTTCTTTCACCATATCTGCAGTTAAAAACTGTGGCTTACCGAGTGCAGCTACAATAATGTCTGCCTGCAGGCACATTTCTTTCAGGTTAGGCGTATGGCTGTGGCAAACTGTAACCGTGCAATTGCCCGGATAGGCATTGCGGTTTAATAAAATACTGATGGGCCTGCCTACAATATTGCTGCGGCCAATGATTACTGCATGCTTTCCTTTTGTTTCAATGTTGTAATGTTCCAGCATTAATAAAATACCGTAAGGCGTGGCAGGAATAAAGGCAGGTTGCCCCAATACCATTTTACCAATACTCATGGGATGAAAGCCATCCACATCTTTATCAGGATGAATGAGGTTGATGATCTTTTCTTCACTGATCTGTTTTGGCAGGGGCAACTGTACCAGTATGCCATCCACATCCGCATCATTATTTAATTGCTCCACTGCACTGATCAGCACTGCTTCTTCCACATCAGCATCCAGTCGGATGAGGGTGCTTTTGAAACCCACTTCTTCACAACTTTTTACCTTGCTGGCCACATAAGTTTCACTGGCGCCATTGTTGCCAACCAGCACAGCCGCTAAATGGGGAGTCTTTTTTCCCTGTTCTTTTAACCGTGCAGTTTTTTCTTTAACTGAATCTTTTACAGCCTGCGATACGATCTTGCCATCTAAAATTTGCATGGCGCAAAATTAATGACTATTCACTTATTGATTGGCGGATGGTCAATTATATTTATATTGCTGAGGATAAATTATAACTGCTTTGAGACTATTTACTTTTTCTTTTTACTGCCTGCTTTTTTTTGTGAGCATTGATTCTTATGCACAAACACTCCGTCAGCCCATTTCAGCTATCTACCTTGGATTAGGCGCTTACAGCACCCAGCAGGCGGATGTATTTTCATTTGTAAACAACCAGGCAGCACTGGCGCAAATAGACAATGCCACAGTAGGTGTATATGGAGAAAAGCGTTTTTTGCTGAATGAAACCAGCTTGTATGCTGCCGCATTGGCAATTCCTTCCAGCCTGGGTAATTTTGGGGTAAGCGTAAAGTATTTTGGGTTTAAAAACTTTAATGAAAGCCAGGTTGGACTTGCTTATGGTCGCAGTCTTGGTAAAAAAGTAGATATCGGTGTGCAGTTTAATTATTATGGTTACCGGGTGCCTGCATACAACAGCGATAATACGGTGAATGTGGAAATAGGTGCGATCGTACACCTGACGGATAAGTTAAATGCAGGTGTACATATTTACAGTCCTGTTGGCGGGGAGTTTTCTAAAACAGATGAAAAACTCACTTCCGCCTATACTTTTGGATTGGGGTACGATGCTTCTGACCGGTTCTTTGTAAGTGCAGAATTGGTAAAGGAGGAAGATTATCCTGTAAACCTGAATGCCGGTGTGCAGTACCGCTTTGCCAAACAGTTTTTTGCAAGGGCAGGTATTGCGTCTGCCACCTCTGCTTCCTATGCAGGTTTGGGATTGGGCTGGGGAAATTTTCGTTTGGATATTAATGGCAGTTATCATCCGCAGCTGGGATGGTCGCCGGGATTGTTATTAATAATAAACCTGGAAAAAAAGAAAACTGCATCACCCACCACTGAAAACTAAAAACTCCGGATAAAATTAGTAATGAATTATTACAGGTACATACTGCTGTTTATATTAATGGGTGTTTTCATCATACCCTCAGCTTGTTTTGCCCAGATACCCACCACCACTACAGAGCAACAGATGGAGGCCATCACAGAAAATAACGATGATGCTGAAACGCAGGATGATTCTTTCTGGCAGCAACTGCAGCAGTTTATAAAATCGCCACTAAATTTAAATACAGCTGATGAAGTGTCTTTAAAAGAACTGGTGATCTTAACACCTTTACAGATACAAAATTTAATGTCTTACCGGCGCATCTTTGGTAAGCTGATCAATATTTATGAATTGCAGGCGGTGCCGGGCTGGGATATTGCCACCATAGAAAAACTGCGGCCTTATATTACAGTAAGCAGCGAAGCAAATATCATTTCCTCTTTTGGCGAAAGATTATCTGGTGGTACCAATGTGTTGGTGGCAAGAAGCACCCGGGTATTGGAAAAATCTAAAGGTTATCAATTTGATCCTGGTTCCACCAGCAATCATTACCTGGGATCGCCGCAACGTTATTTTATGCGGTATAAATATTATTATAAAAATTTGCTGCAGTTTGGTTTGGTGGCTGATAAGGATGCTGGGGAAGAATTTTTTAAGGGCACTCAAAAACAGGGTTTTGATTTTTATTCCTTTCATTTATTTGCAAGAAACATCGGCATGATAAAATCACTGGCGCTGGGCGACTTTACTGTGAATATGGGTCAGGGGCTTACCCAATGGCAAAGCCTGGCTTTTAAAAAAAGTGCCGATGTGCTGAATGTAAAAAGACAATTGTCGGTGCTGCGGCCTTACAACTCCGCCGGCGAAATTAATTTTCACCGCGGTGCCGGTATTACACTGGCAAAAAAAAGTGTTGAATTAACTGCTTTCATTTCTTATAGGAAGCTGGATGCTAACCTGGCAGCCGATACACTGGAGAGTGAGGACCAGTTTATTACCTCCCTGCAAACTTCCGGTTATCATCGTACCAAAAGTGAAGTAGCTGATAAAGGAGTGCAGCGTCAATTTAGTTATGGAGGCAACCTGGCATTTAATAAAAATGGCTTGCACGTTGGGATCAATGCCATCCAGTATAACTTTAAATTGCCCATCAATAAGGCGGATGATCCTTATAATTTGTATGCATTGTCTGGAAAAAGTTTCGGCAATCAAAGTGTTGATTACAGTTATACTTTCCGCAACCTGCATTTTTTTGGAGAGGTTGCAGCAGACAATCATTTTAATAAAGCAACAGTAAATGGATTGCTATTGAGTGTGGATGCTAATGTGGACATGAGTTTTGTGTACAGAAATATTTCAGCAGCCTATCAATCGCTTTACACCAATGCATTTACGGAGAATACTTACCCGGTAAATGAAAAAGGTTTGTATGCAGGTATCAGTATCCGGCCGCATCCTTTCTGGAGGATAGATGCGTATGCTGATTTTTATAGATTCCCGTGGCTGAAGTACCAGGTGGATGCGCCAACTGCGGGGGCGGATTATATGGGCCAGGTGGATTATAAACCTAATAAGCAACTGGAAATATATGCCCGTTACAGGTTTGAATCCAAAGCTAAAAATTATAATCCACTGGATATTATTACATCCCCGGTAGTTAAAAAACCAAGGCAAAATTTTAGAACGCAAGTCAACTACAGGGTCAATCCTGAAATGGTTTTCCGTACCAGGGTAGAGCTGGTTTGGTACGACAGGAATGGCGGGGGCAAACAAAATGGATTTTTAGCTTTTACAGATTTGCAGTATAAACCCATGATGAAAAAATATTCAGCTAATGTGCGGCTGCAGTATTTTGAAACTGATGGGTACGACAGTCGTTTGTATGCTTATGAAAATGATGTGTTGTACAGTTATTCTATACCTGTTTTTTATGATAAGGGATATCGTTATTACTTTAACCTGAATTATGATCTTACCAAAAAACTGACGTTTTGGTTCAGATGGGCGCAAACTATTTACAAAGATGCCACTACCGTAGGATCTGGCCTTGATGAAATAAGCGGCAATAAAAAGACGGAGGTCAAATTACAATTTCAATACATTTTCTAAGCTTGAGATCAACCAAAAGAAAGCATCCATTTACATTATTTATTTGTCCTTTTATCACGGGCCGGTACTGTTCAATGTTTCTGAATAATGGCTAATTTTACATCATCCATAAATTAACTTCATCCGAAATGAGAAAATTGCTTACACTATTTGCTTTACTGATGTTTTGTGGGGTAACGGCATCTGCTCAAACCCGGGTGCTGTCCGGTAAAGTAACGGATAAAGACGGGGCGCCTGTTCCGTTTGCAAGCATTAAGGTAAAGGGAACCACATCCGGGCTGCAGGCTGATGCAGCCGGTGTGTATACAGTTAAAGCAAAAGATGCGGATGTACTGGAAATTTCTTCTGCCAATTTTAAAACTGCCGAAGTAGCGGTGGGTTCTCAAACATACATTACAACGATACTTGAAAAAACAGGTGTGCTTACAGAGGTGGTTGTTACCAGTGCATTTGGCATTAAGCGAACTGCAAGGAGTGTATCTGCCAATGCACAGACCATTACATCTGATCAATTAAATACCGTAAGGCAGACAAATATCAATAATGCTTTGGCAGGAAAAGTTTCCGGTATACAGGTACGCAGTCAGTCTTCTGCGGCATTGGGCAGGGAAACCAATATCCGGGTTAGGGGAGAGTCCAATGCAGGCGGTGCCGCATCGTCTCCATTGTATGTAATTGACGGTACCATTATGCCAAGCAACAGTGATATTAATGTGGATGACCTGGAGGATATCACTTTTTTACAAGGTCCGCAGGCGGCTGCCCAGTTTGGTCCTGATGGTGCTAACGGAGCCATCGTTGCCAACTATAAAAAAGGAAGAAAAGGTGCACGGGGAATTGGCATTGATATTAATACCGGGGTGCAGTTTGATAAAATTTATTTATTGCCGAATTATCAGAATTCCTATGCAGGCGGCGGTTCTTATGATATGTCGAGGTTTACCTGGGAGCCGGGGATGCCGGAATTGTGGAAATCTTTAGATGGTAAATATTACCCTGATTATACCGATGATGCAAGCTGGGGCCCAAGAATGGTTGGGCAGGAATATATTCCCTGGTATGCCTGGTATCCCGGAACAGAATATTCTGGTAAAACCGCTTCCTTAACTCCGCAACCCAATAACTCAAGAGATTTTTTTAATACCGGTGTTACTTTATTAAACAATATCAGTTTAAGCAAGGCTACTGACGTAACCAGCATCAGGGTTTCTTATACCAACCAGGATGTGAAAGGCATCATCCCAAATTCTTATTTAAAGAGAAACAACCTGAACCTTTCCGCATCTTTTGATTTGAGTACACACTGGTTGCTGAGCACCAATATTACTTACCTGAGCCAAAAAAGCAATGCAGAAAATGATGATGGCTATTCCAATAACTCTACCGGTAATTTTAACTCCTGGTTTCACCGGGACCTTGATATGAATAAACTGAGAGAACTGCAATATTTAACTTCACCTTCTACGGATGTGGCAAGAGAGCCTGTACTGGCAAGTTGGAATCATTCCAACCCCGTTTCATGGGATGCTTCAAAGCCAAATGATTTTTATAAAGGTAATTTTTGGTACAACCCCTATTCTTATTATAACAACATCAGTTTTGTTAACCAGCGGGATAGGTTGTTTGGAGATATTTCCGTTACCTACAAATTCAATAATGACTTTTCTATAAGAGGAACTTACAGAAAACAACAATTGACCACTAATGAAGAAAGGACTACCAACAGGTTGCTGCAATTGAGTGCTGCACAATCATCCATCAATAATTCTTATTCTGATCCTGGCACCACACCCTCTAATAACGGCAAGGCAATGTATGGCACAGGGCAAACTTACTCCAATAGAAATGTTGTTGAAGCGGTAGCGGCTTACCGGAAAAAGATCAAGGACTTTCAAATCAATGCAAATGCAGCTGTTGAAATTACCAGCATTAAATCCAAATCAGTATTTGCTAATACACTGGGAGGATTAACTGTTCCCGATCTGTTTACTTTAAGTAATTCCGTGCAGGATATTGCTTACCTGAATCCACGTTCTGAGGAAAAAAGAAGAGCCTTGTTTTTAAGAGGTGACCTGGGCTGGAAGAATATGTTGTTTTTTGAATTTGTTAATCGTAACGACTGGTCTTCTGCTTTGCCGGTGGGCAGCAGTTTATTCAGCCAGTCATATGGACTTAGTTTTGTATTCAGCGATCTTACAAAAACGTATACCCCCTGGTTAAGTTATGGTAAATTAAGAGCCTCTTATGGACAGGTACCGAGGTTTATTGGTCCCTATTCTTTAAAATTATATTATACGCCCAACAGCCAAACATGGGATGGCAGCAGTTTGATTGGAACTCCCAATTTTCCTGATCCGAATTTACGGGGTGCTATTGCATCCACCTCTGAATTTGGGGTGGATTTGAGGTTTCTTAAAAACAGGTTGGGTATCAGCGCTACTTATTATATTTCTAAAGACATAAAAGCACCCATTAACGGGCAGATCAGCGGGACAACTGGTGTGGGGTTTGTGCTGGGTAACTTTGGAAGTGTTCGTAAAAAAGGTATCGATCTGCAATTAAATATAAAGCCCATTGTCGCGGCTAATTTTTCATGGGACTTCAATGGAACTTTCAGCAAACAGTTTGAGAATATCGTAACTGAAATAGCGCCGGGTGTTGATCAGCTCGTGTTTGCAGGCGGCGCCGCATTCAATGGTATCTCTCCGCCAGTAACCGTAAATGCCGTTGGAAAAAAATGGGGTATGATGTATGGTGGTGGAGTTAAAAGAATCAACGGACAACCTGTGTTAGATGCAGGCGGCTTGCCAATAAAAGATGAAGAGCTGGTGTTCTTTGGATCTGTATTGCCAGACTATACCGGGGGTGTTCAAAACTCATTTACAATTTTCAAAAACTTCATCATTAATGTAAATATTGATTACCAGGTTGGCGGCAAATTCTTTTCCTTGTCAGACATGTGGGGTTCCTATTCTGGCTTGCTGGCACGTACTGCTACTGTGAATGATAAAGGAAACTCTATCCGTGACAGGGTGGAAGATGGCGGTGGAGTAAAAGTGACCGGGGTGGATGAAACAGGAAAACCGGTAACGCACTATGTAGGGGCACAGGATTATTTTCATGCGCTGGTGGACAGGAATATTTTTGATGACTATATCTACGACCTCACTTTTGTTAAGCTGAGAGAATTAAGCTTTGGTTACCGCATACCCATTAGCAATTTAAAAATTGCAAAATATATGCAGAGTGCTACCTTCTCTGTAGTATGCCGCAATCCATGGTTAATCTATGCAAAGACCAAAGATTTTGATCCTGCAGAAATAAACAGTGTGTATGGAGAGGATGGACAATTACCAGGTACCAGGTCAATAGGTGTTAACTTAAAAATCGGATTCTAAAAAACATTCATCTTCTTAAATTTTTATACTGATGAGATCATTAAAATTATTAAGCATAGCAATTGTATCAGGAGTAATGTTACTCTCTGGCTGTGAGAAAATAAAAGATTTTGGAGATACCAATGTAAATCCAAATGCTACCACTATTCCCAATACTGCAGCTTTGTTGACAAATGTATTATCTGGTATCGGGGGGAGGGCCAGCCAGCAAAACCCGGGGTTCTATTGCCAGTATTTTTCAGAAACACAGTATCCAACAGTTTCCTTGTACAACTTACCGCAGTTTGATTTTGATGGAGTGTATGCAGGTCCTTTATATGATCTGCAAAATTTGATATTACATTGTCAAAATCCTGAAACAGTGATACAGGCATCTTTGAATGGCAGTCCCAAAAACCAGGTTGGTATTGCAAGGATCATTAAATGCTATTATTTCTGGACCATCACCGATGCCTGGGGAGATATTCCTTATTCAGAAGCCCTCAATGCAGATCCCTTTACACTAACATTCACCACCCGTTTTCCAAAATATGATACCCAGGAAGAAGTGTATAAAGGATTGATAGCAGAGTTGGCCAATGTGGTGGATGACTTTGAGGAAGGCGAAACAGTTAAAGGTGATATTATTTACAATGGCAATATCGGCCAATGGAAAAAATTAGCCAACTCATTGCGGTTATTAATGGCACTTCGCCTTAGTAAAAAGTATCCCAGTGTTGGTGAGTATTCTGCAGAACAATGTAAGCTGGCATTGAGCCATCCTGCAGGGGTGATTGAAAACAATGCTGATAATTTTAAGGTGATATACCCAGGTGGAAGTTTTAAAAACCCATGGTTTGGTACGTATGAATCAAGAAACGATGTAGGTGAAAGTCTTCCATTTGTTGAGTTCCTGGAGGACTTGAATGATCCCCGGCAGGCACTCAATGTTTATGGATCCAGCAACAATGGTGTTCCGTACGGAAGAGACAGGGCATCCTTTATGAATGCATGGTTTGCGAATAACTCCACAACTTATGCTAAAGTATTGGGCGGAGATTACAGGGAAGAAAAAAGCCCGGTGAATATTGTACATGCTGCTGCTGTATTCTTTGCAAGGGCTGAAGCGAAGGAAAGAAGATGGACGAACATATTAAATGAGCCTGATGCTGCCGACCTGTACCTGCAGGGCATTACAGCCTCATTCGATCAATGGGGTATCAGTTCTGCTCTTAATGGCTATTTGTCTAATCCCAATATTGCTTATGGAACTGACAACCTTAAAAAAATTGCCACACAACGGTTCATAGCACTTTACCCAGACGGCTTACAGGGCTGGTGTGAATGGAGAAGGACCGATGTTCCGCAACTGACAAGGGCACAAAATGCCATTAATGTTACTAAAGCAATACCAAGAAGGTTTGTATATGGTGTAAACGACTATACCACCAACAGGGACAATGTTACTGCTGCTGCGGCGGCTATTCCTTTGCCGGAGCCCACACCAGCAGGCGCTGCAGCCGGTGATACCCAGGATGGAAGGGTTTGGTGGGACAGGTAATTTAAATTTTGAATGATGTTGGATAACAACAAAAAATAACTAAAATGAAAAATAAGAGCTTTTATATACCACTGAGTTTTATAACCTTTTTAATGGTTATTGCTGTTGGTTGCAAAAAAGTTGCTTCGCCGGAACCGCTTGGAGATAATGGACAAACAATTGTAAAATTTTATGAAGGTTTTCCGGATACAGCTGATCAAAAGTCTTCTGGTTATAAGCTGATCAACCTGGACCTGGTGTCAACCCCACAGATTTTTGAAATGGTGGAATTAAGAAGAGATGTTTCAAACAATGCAACATTAAATAAACCAATGACGGTAATAATTGACAATGACCCAGGTGCTGTTTCTTCATTTGACCCTGTTAATAAATTGGTTTCTTTACCTGCCGGAACTTTTTCACCAGAGGCCCCCGCTGTGCTGGTAGGAAATAGTTACAGCATCACGTTTGAGCCTGGTGAATTTGCAAAAATTATCAAAGTAAAAATTTTGGATGCCTCTGCATTAGATCTTTCTAAAAGATACGGATTGGGTTTCAGGATCACCAGTATTGAAGGAGATGGAAAGATTGCCAGCCTTGAAAATTCATTTGTTGTAGAATTGGGGGTAAAAAATCAATGGGATGGAGTGTATAGTATTGTAGGAGATTTTACACATCCTACTGAATGTTACACAGGTCCTTTTTTCACCAGTACTACCGGTGGCCCAAGGGAGATTGAATTGATTACCATTGGCCCAAATACTTTAAAAAGAAATTTGAACGGAAGGGAAAATTTAACCGTTTGGGATCATTGTAACGAAGGGTATATCTATTTTACTGCTGTTGTTCCCAGGTATCAAATAAGGAGTGATAATGCCATCACTATTTTGGATGGGCCGGGAGCATCCGTGGTGTGGGATTCTTACCCGGGCATGGTTTATGACCCTGCCACCAAAACGTTTACCCTGCATTATGGTTATAACGGATCCAGGATTATTAATGAAACAATGAAATATATAAGACCGAGATAAGCATTGCCTAATAATTTTATTTCTCAAAGGGCTTCCCGTTTAGAAGTCCTTTATTTTTATCTTTGCCCAATTAAAATAACATCATGAGTAATCAACCCGAACAACCAAGTCAGTTAAATATTGAAATATCAGAAGAGATATCAGAAGGTGTGTATGCCAACCTGGCCATCATCACCCACAGCCATGCTGAGTTTGTGATAGACTTTGTAAATGTAATGCCGGGAACACCCAAGAGCAAAGTAAAAAGCCGTATCATCTTAACGCCATTTCATGCAAAGCGTTTCATGAAAGCCATCATTGAAAATGTAAAAAAGTTTGAAGCAGCCAATGGTACTATCCAGGATATGGAACAGGTGGAACTGCCATTTACTTTTGGCGGACCTCCGGCGCAGGCTTAAAAATTGATAATGGAAAATTGATAATTAAGAACTGCAACGGTATTCATGCTGCACCTAACTTTCCATTATCCATTATTCATTATTAATTATCAGTTATAGCAGTCCTTCATCTGAAAAACTATAATACCCCTGCTCACTTACAATCAGGTGGTCCATTACTTTGATGTCGAAATAACTGGCAGCTTCTTTTATTTTCCGGGTCAGGTCTTCATCGGCACGGCTGGGTTTCAGGCTGCCGGAGGGATGATTGTGGCAAAGGATGATAGAGGTTGCTTCACAATCTAAGGCCTTTCTCAGAATTACTCTTGGGTCTGCAACAGTGCCAGTAATGCCACCCCGGCTGATGATCTCAAAATGATTGACTTTATTAGACTGGTTTAAAAAGATCACTCCAAATACTTCATATCCGTAATCTTTAATCATGGTTCTTACATAGCCTGCAATATCCTTACTGGTTTTAATAACTGATTTATCTAAAGGAGTGGCCGCATGTCTTCGCCTGCCCAGTTCCAGTGCGGCGGCAATGGTTACTGCTTTTGCAATGCCAATGCCTTTAATTTTTTTTAAAGTGGTTAATGAAGCTTTGCCTAACTCATTTAAATTATCATCACCCAACTTCAAAACTTCTTTTGCCAGTTCTACTGCAGACTTTTGTTTGTGACCATTATTAATTAAAATGGCTAAAAGCTCCGAGTTGCTTAATGCTTCCGCTCCTTTGGTAACTAATTTTTCTCTCGGACGGTCATCCACAGCCCAATTTTTTATGGAAGTGGAAGGTTTGTTGAAATTTTCCATCTAATAAATTTAAACATCAATTTTTAAATGATAGTTTTGCGGCTATAAAATTTCTTCCTTTACTAATTTATATATGAGTACTTCTCCCATCCACAACGCAAAACTTTTTTCCGGAACAGGCTCTCAGTACCTGGCCGAAGCAATCGCAATAAAATTTGGTGAACCTTTAGGCAAAGTTAATATCCAGCGTTTTAGCGACGGAGAGATTGGTGTAGAGTTCCAGGAAAGTATCAGGGGGCAGTTTGTATTTTTAATACAAAGCACTTTTTCTCCTACAGATAATTTAATGGAGTTGCTTTTAATGATAGATGCTGCAAAGCGGGCATCTGCATACAAAGTAATTGCTGTAATGCCTTATTACGGCTACGCCAGGCAGGACAGGAAAGACAGGCCCAGGGTGGCTATTGGATCTAAACTTGTTGCAAACATGCTTACCGCTGCAGGTGCAGACAGGGTAGTAACAATGGACCTGCATGCACCACAAATACAGGGTTATTTTGATATCCCGGTAGATCACCTTGACTCATCTGCTATCTTCATTCCATATATTGAAAACCTGAACCTGGAAAACCTGACTTTTGCAGCGCCGGATGTAGGCAGCGCCAATCGTATAAGGGAAGTGGCTACTTATTTTGAAGCTGAAATGGTGATTTGTGATAAACACAGAAAAAGGGCCAATGAAATTGCCAGTATGGTATTAATTGGAGATGTTACAGACAGGGATGTTGTTATCATAGATGATATCTGCGATACCGGTGGAACATTGGCCAAAAGTGCTGGTTTAATAAAAGAAAAAGGTGCAAGAAGTATCAGGGCGCTTTGTACACACCCGGTTTTGAGCGGTAAAGCGTACGAAAATATTACCAATAGTGTACTGGAAGAGCTGGTGGTATGTGATACCATCCCGGTTAAACCTGGTTGCGATAAGATAAGAGTGGTTTCAACGGCAGAATTATTTGCCATTGCCATTCGTAATGCACTTGAAAATAAGAGTATTAACAGCTTATTCATCAGAAGCAGGATGGCAAACAGAAAATAAACTTTACAGATTTCTGCTGAAAAAATAGTTATTCAAATTGCCTGTATCCCGATACAGGCAATGTTTTTATAGCAAAAATCTTTCATAACAATACCTGTATCTCAAAAATTTTACCTTACCTTCGCCGCTCAAAAAATTTAAATAATGAAATCAATTACAATCGAAGGACAAATCAGGACCGAATTTGGCAAGTCAGCCACCCGCCAACTTCGCCTTGAGGAAAAAGTGCCAGCTGTAATTTACGGAGGTGCTAAAGAAATCAATTTTGCTGCACTGGCAACGGCTTTAAAAAACTTAGTGTACACACCAGATTTTATGGTAGTGGATGCAAAAGTAGATGGACAGTCTTACAAATGCGTTTTGAAAGATCTGCAATTTGACAAAGTAACTGACAGGTTAATTCATGTTGATTTGCTGGAACTGGTAGAAAACAAAAAAGTAACAGTAACCCTGCCAATTAAATTTGTAGGAACTCCTGCAGGTGTAAAAGCTGGAGGTAAACTGGTTACAAAGATCAAAAGCCTGAAAGTAAAAGTTTTACCAAAAGATTTGCGTGAGAACATTGAACTGGATCTGACAAACCTTGAGCTGAATGGTAACATTCGTGTGCAGGATGTGGATGCTGGAAACATGGAAATCATGAACTCTCCACGTATTCCGATTGCATCAGTAACAATGACACGTCAGTTGAAACAGGAAGAAGCTTCTTCTGCCACAGCTGCTCCTGCTGCTAAAGCTGCTGCACCTGCTAAGGCTGCTGCCCCTGCTGCTGCCAAGGCTGCTCCTGCTGCAAAGAAATAAAATGCTAATAAAAGTTGTACAATGCCCTGGTTTTCCGGGGCATTTTTTTATAGAGGCAGCGTATAAAGTTTAATTACCTTTGCCAACCTAAAAACATATTATGGGAATGGATAGAAATACAGTGATCGGTTTTGTGCTGATTGGTTTATTAATGATGGGGATGTTTTATTTTAACAGCAGGGGCAGTCAGGCATTGCAGGCAGAACAGAAAAGGGTTGCTGATTCAATAGCCAGGACAAAACCAAAACTGGATACTACAGCTCTCAAAATAGATTCTGCAAATGCAGCAGCTATTCGCCAGGTTCAGGCAGCGGGTGAATTCCAGGGAAGCCTCAATCAACCAGAGGAATTAACCGTACTGGAGAATGATTCTGTTAAAATAACCTTTACCAATAAAGGAGCACAGCCTAAAATAGTTGAAATAAAAACCTTTAAAGCGTATGATGGCAAACCTGTGTTGCTGCAAACCGGCACTTTTAATAAACTGTCCTACAGGGTAAATTCAGCTCCGGGCAAAACAGGTGAAACTGCTGACCTGACATTTGCCGCAGGTGTAAAAACAGAAAATCCTGACAAAAGCCAAACAGTAAGCTTTAGCTTAAAGGATTCAACCGGTAAAGAAATTATTCACCAGTACACCTTAAAGCCAAATAATTATTTAGTAGATCTTGATATTGTGATAAAGGGAGCTGATCAGTTACTTACCCAGGGTGCAATGAAATTGCTTTGGCAAACCCAAGCTCCAAAGATTGAAAAAGATATGTTGTACGAAAGACAGCAAACGCATATCGGCTTTCTGGAGGATGGTAATTTTGATTTTGAATATTTAGCTTCGGGCAGCGAAAAGAAATTTGAAAAACCTTTAGAGTGGATTGCAGTAAAACAACAGTTTTTTGTAGCAGCCCTGATCAATAAAGGTAAATTTCAATCCGCAACTGCTCAATGGACAGTGCCCGACTCTGCTACCCATGTAATTGGACAAACAACAACCAATTTTAATTTAACCGTACCGGTTGCAGCCGGTAATGCAAAAATTCCGTTGCAGCTTTACTACGGCCCCAGCGATTACAATGTGCTGAAAATCTATAACAGTCAGTTAGAAAATATTGTTCCTTATGGCAGCGGTGTTTTTGCATTTGTAAAATACATTAACCGTCATATTCTGTTACCGGTATTTGACCTGTTAAGAAAAAATGTGGCAAGTATGGGTATTGTTATTCTGTTGCTAACCCTGGTTATTCGTTTACTTACTTCACCCATATTATACAAGAGTTACCTGAGTGGGGCTAAAATGAAAGTGTTGAAGCCGGAAGTAGATGCATTAAAGGCAAGGCTTACAGATAAGACCGGTACAATGGATCAGCAGGCATTTAGCATGGAGCAAATGAAACTGTGGAAATCAGCAGGGGTTAGCCCTTTAGGTGGATGTCTTCCTGCGTTACTGCAGATACCCATCTTTATGTCGCTGTATTATTTCTTTCAGTCAAATATTTCTTTAAGAGGACAAAGCTTTTTGTGGGCAGAGGATCTATCAGCCTATGATTCCATTTACAATCTTCCTTTCAACATCCCTTTTTATGGCGATCATGTAAGTTTGTTTACACTAACGGCTACTCTTACCAGTTTACTAATATCAGTGTACAGTATGAGTAACATGCAGGACAATTCAAATCCTGTAATGAAGTACATGCCTTACATTTTCCCGGTTTTATTATTGGGTGTTTTCAACGGATTGCCTTCTGCTTTAACCTGGTATTATACTGTTTCTAACACCATTACTTTAATATTGCAGATAGTAATACAGAAGTACATTATCGATCATGATAAAATATTGAAACAGATAGAAGAGAATAAGAAAAAACCAGTGAAACAAAGTAAACTGCAGGAACGGATACAGGCCATGCAGCAAGCAAACAAAAAAGTACAAGATCTAAAAAACAAAAAGTAGAATACACAACAGATAGTTAAATATTTACCACAAGAGAGCAATATTAATATATTGCTCTCTTTATTTCAGCACTTTGGTAAATTTGGCATGCCATTCTATTATATAAAGGAAATTTGATTTTATGAAACATATCAGGTGGGCATTTACGATGATTTTTATTTCAGCTTTTTTGTTTTCTAACGCTCAGAAAACAATATCTGAAGGCACATTGATTTATGATATAAATATTCAGCCTTTGAAAAAGGATGCTGCCGCCAGTTCTTTAAGTGGAGCTACTGAAACCATTTATTTAAAAGGGGGTTTAAGCAGGAGGGATATGGCCAGTAATCTTGGTAATGAAAAAACAATTCATGATTCCAAAACAGGTAATGCGGTTATCTTAAAAGAATACAGTGGTCAGAAATTAATGATCACCCTTACAAAGCAAAACTGGAATGAAAGAAATAAAAGAAATGACGATGTAGTATTTACTCCATCTGCAGAAACGAAGGAGATACTCGGGTATCAATGCGTTAAAGCAACTGCAACATTAAAGGATGGATCTGCTATGGTAGTGTATTACACAAAAGACCTGAATGTGATTAATAAAGAATACAACGTACTGTTTAAAAACCTGGATGGTTTGCCAATGCAATATGAAATGGAAACTAAAAAACTTAAGTTTACTTACACCATCACAAAAATTGATCTCAATTCATTGCCCGTTGGAAGATTTGAATTTCCAAAATCAGGATACCGTGTAATGACGTATGAAGAAAACCAGTCTGGTAAAAAAGAGTTGTAGTTATATACTGACCGAAATTATAGTTCAATAAAAAACCGTGATAATTACTATCGCGGTTTTTTATTGAATAGCGTTGATGAACTGCTAGCTCATTTCTGCAAAATATTTATGGAAATAAGGAATGGTTTCAATGCCTTTATAATAGTTCTCCAGGTTAAATTTTTCGTTAGGGCTATGCAGGTTATCACTGTCTAATCCAAAGCCCATAAATACGATTTTAATTCCCAGTTCTTTTTCAAATAAAGCACAGATAGGGATACTTCCCCCGCCTCTTACTGGTATTGGCTGCTTGTTAAAAGTAGCTTCTATAGCTTTGGCAGCTGCCTGGTAAGCTTTACTGTCAATAGGTGTCATATAAGGCTCACCGCCATGATGTTCGAATGCGCTAACGTTAACAGATGCTGGTGCAATTTTTTTAAAATATTCCAGCAGCTTCGCAGTGATTTTTTCTGAGGATTGATTGGGTACCAGCCTTGCAGAAATTTTTGCGCTGGCCTTGCTGGGCAAAACTGTTTTAGCACCTTCGCCCTGGTAACCTCCCCATATTCCGTTTAACTCTATAGTAGGCCTGATGCCAGTTCTCTCATTGGTAGTAAATCCTTTTTCACCCCACAGTTCTTTTACGCCCAGGTCACCTTTGTATTCCTGCTCATTGTATGGAGCTTCTGACATTAGTTTTCTTTCTTCTGGGGTTGCTTCCACCACATCATCATAAAACCCCGGAATAGTGATGTGATTATTCTCGTCATGACAACTGGCGATCATCTTTGCCAAAATAGTAATTGGGTTTGCTACAGCGCCACCATATACTCCACTGTGAAGGTCACGGTCAGGCCCTGTTATTTCCACTTCGATATAGCTAAGGCCTCTTACGCCGGTATCTATGCTCGGGTTTTCGAGACTCAACATGGCAGTATCGCTGATAAGGATACAATCTGCTTTCAATAATTCTTTTTGTGCAGCCACAAATTTCCCCAGGTTGGGAGAACCAACTTCTTCTTCGCCTTCAATACAAAACTTTATATTGGTGGTAAGTGTGTTTGTCTGTACCATAGTTTCCAATGCTTTTACATGCATGTACACCTGTCCCTTATCATCACAACTGCCACGGGCAAATATTTTTCCATCAATGATCACCGGATCAAAAGGACCGCTTTTCCATAGCTCTAATGGTTCTGCCGGCTGCACATCATAATGGCCATATACCAGTACAGTTGGTTTGGAAGGATCAATTATTTTTTCTGCGTATACTATCGGGTGTCCTTCTGTTGGATAAATGATTGCTTTGTCTGCTCCAGCCTCTATTAAGCGTTGTTTTACAGCTTCTGCACAGGTAAGCATATCGGCTTTATGTTCTCCTTTAGCACTTACGCTGGGTATGCGTAAAAGCTCCAGTAGTTCATTTAAGAACCGGTCTTTATTCTTTTCCTGGTAATCTTTCCAAACTTGCATTGAAATGTTATTTTAGTTGAAGTAAGCAATTTTAAGCAGCGGTAAAATTAAGTGATTTTACAGCGGTAAAATTTTCTTTTATAAAACAAAAAGATTTGAAAAAATGCAATAAATTTTTTCGGAAGTTGTTTATACCAGTTTATATTTGCCTCAGATTGATTGCCAAATTATCAGCCTTTGTTTAAGTTGTACAAGCAGTACTTCTTTTGCAAAGGCTGAGTCTATTTAGGGACTTTGTATTTTATGACCGGAGATTATTTTTCTAAAAACAGACACAGCACCCGCCACTAAAAAATAAAGTAATGCGGCCAAAGCCAGTACCCATTTTGTTACCGAAAAGAAAAAGTGAGGAGTGCTATTGTATTGTTGCTATAACCATGGAGCATAAGCAGCATGCCAAAATTTTCAAATATATCCAGCACACCGGCAGCAATAGCGCCATTAGCCAAAACCAATCCAATATTTCTTATAGCCCCTTTATGTAAACCTGCAATTGACCGGCAGACCTGTTGTAAGAAAATAGCATAAAAAAGAAGAAAAATAAAATCCAGCTCCGTATTGAGTTTTGCCGCCTGTATATTGTCAGTGATTTCAGATTTTTTCCAGGCATCAATCACTGCAGCAGCTTTAGCTGAAGTGCTGGCAAATTCAAGATCAAGAATTCCGTGTGGTGTAGCTTTTGTCTTTAAAGTGGTTCCTGTTTGCTGCATTACTATTATCATCAGCAACGTACCGATGGATACAAACAGGAAAAAATATTTACGCATACAACTAATTTAAAAATCAGATGCTGTTAAAGCGTTCGGAAACAACATTCCAGTTCAATATTTTCCAGAAATTGTCAATGTATTCAGCCCTGCGGTTTTGGTATTTTAGATAATAAGCATGCTCCCAAACGTCTAACCCAAATAACGGAAATCCTTTTACTTCTGCAATATCCATTAAAGGGCTGTCCTGGTTTGCTGTGGAACTAATGATAAGTTTTTTATCTTTTGCAATTAGCCACGCCCAACCACTACCAAATCTTGACTTGGCTGCTTCTGAAAATTGTTTTTTAAATTCATCCAATGATCCGAAACTACTATTGATGGCTGTTAGTAATTTTTCTGAAGGCTGCCCTGATTTGTCTGCAGCTGCCAGGGTTTTCCAGAATAGCTCATGATTGTAATGACCTCCGGCATTATTACGCATTTTTACAGAATACTTAGAAACATTGGCAAGTACTTTTTCAACAGAACCTTTAGCATCAACTCCTTCGGCCGCTGCTGCATCTTTTAGATTTTTAGAATAAGCCGCCGCATGCTTATTATAGTGAATGTCCATTGTCATCGCATCTATTGATGGTTCTAAAGCATTATAGGCATATGCAAGGGGAGTTTGGTCAAAACCAGTATCATTGAGGTTAGCAAAGTTTTTTATCGTTTGATTTTTAGCTAACAAATGAGCAAAAGCTGGAGCGGCCAGAACAGAACCTATACCAACGGCGGCACTATGGGTGATGAATTTTCTCCGGGATGTTTTTTTCATAATATTTTTTTTAGCATTTTAATTTAGACAAACTATTTTGTTTTGTTTACTGCTTTAAAAACCGGCGTTAAAAGTGCTTTTATTTTCTGGTAAGACCGGTTATAAAATTCTTTATTGAATAATTGTGAATCATGCATTGCTTTGTAGGTGAGGAAAATACCAATTGGTATCAGTACAAATATGGCAAGCCACATGCCAAAGAAGGTAGAAGTAACGTTTTCTTTGGCAAATTTTTCTCCAAAAATATTCAGCAGGTGAAAAATGACAAAGAAAATAATGGCAACCACCAGTGGCATGCCAAAACCTCCTTTACGAATGATGGAACCTAAAGGAGCGCCTATAAAAAACAGTACCAGGCATGCCATAGAAAATGAAAATTTGCGGTGCCATTCAATTTTACTAAAACGGGTGTCCTGTTTTTTTGATTCCCAATCGCTTCCCGTAAACTGGTAATTGCTCCGCAAATTATTTGACTTATTGACCGCCTGTTCAAATACAGTATATTTCGCTGAATCTGGAACAAGGTCATCAAAGGTTTTTATTTTTTTAGCTGGCGGAATTGCTTTGTTCCAGATGCTGTCTGCAATTTTTAAGTAGAGAAGTGATAAATTCACTTCTTTAGTAAGCCGTATTTTAAAACTGTCTTCTATCTTTTTTAACGAATCAATATTCCTGTTGAGCTGGCGGATGCTCAGCATTTTTGAATCGTTCCTGAACATGGTGTCAGAAGATTTTTTCATTTGTAATGCGGATACATCAAATAACTTTTTATATTCTTTAAAACCAAGCTTAATGAATTCTGTATTAGAGTCACCCATGTTACCACGTTCCTGGTAGCGGTAGCCATTTTGTAATGTAAACTCTAAATATTTTTTATCTGCAGAAATTTTCATCACGCCCTTTTCTGCAACGATGCTGTTATCCTGCAGCATGCCCTGCTGTTCATAAATTATCACATTGTGTATAGTTTTTTGATCTGCATCTTTCTTGCCAATCTTGATCGAATAACCAGGGATCTGTGTATAAAATCTGCCCGCTTTCAGATCCAGTGCAGGCTTTTTAAAAACGATATCATAATAGATCGTCCGGAATTTCAGGTTCGCAAATGGAATAACATTATTGGCAAAAAAGAAACTGACAAAACAAAGCAGTATGGAGAAAAAGATTAAAGGCCTCATAAAACGCAACAACGAAATGCCCGAAGATTTGATAGCTACCAGTTCAAAACTTTCACCCAGGTTGCCAAAGGTCATGATGGAAGAGATCAATATTGCAATGGGAATTGCCAGTATTAAAAGAGAGGCACTGGCGTACCATAAAAACTGGCCAATAGTAAAAAAATCGAGGTCCTTTCCTACCAGATCATCAATATATTTCCACAGGCTCTGCATCATCAGCACAAAAAAAGCGATGAAGAAAGTAACAATGAATGGCCCAATGAACGACCTTAATATCAGCTTGTCTAATTTTTTTATCATAAAGCCAATCACTCAACCATAATTTTAAAACTTATGTTTATCTTGAACAGATGATGGTTGAGGCAGCAAAAATAACTCTTTCTGACAAGGAACTTGAACTGGTTTGCAATACAGACTGGATTTTCACAAAACATATAATTATTCAAAAAACGGTTCAACTTTTTGGGAGCCTGGTACCAGTAATGGAGAACGAATTGGAACAGGTAAAGATGAATTTGCCTGATGAAATATTCAATGTCCGGGCAAAAATATCAAAGGGAGAAAATTACCAGCTGCTCCCTTATGTAATGCTGGATTATCCGAGATGTTTTGGTAAAAATGATACCCTCGCCATCAGAACTTTTTTTTGGTGGGGTAATTTTGTTAGTATCACACTGCAGCTTTCCGGTAAGTATAAAGAAGCGTTGCAACAAAAATTGGCCGGCAGTTTAGATTACCTGCAACAAAATAATTACAGTATCTGCATCAATGATTCATCATGGGAGCATGATTTCAGTAACGAAAATTATATTCCGGTAATTGAGTTGAGTAGGGAAGATTTTTCGGATATACTACACAGTAAGCCATTTATAAAGCTTGCAAAAAAGATACCTCTTCAGTCATGGGAGACTGTTCCGGCTTTTGTATTGAAGCGTTTTAGAGAAATGATACAACTGATTAGAACTGGCTAAGCACCCAGCCTGTGAAACAGCTCTTTCACCTGGTATTCCCACAATTGACTCTGATCTTTTATTTCTTTCTTTTCAGCAAAATCTTTTATAATCAGTATAGTTTGGTTAGTAACTTCTGATTTATCAATACTGAACTCAAAGTACTCACCTTTGGGTGTATGCAACCAATGATAGCGCACAAGTTTATCTTCTTCACTTTCTAATAGCTCTGCTTTATCTTCAGTGCCATTCCACGAAAAACTAAATACTCCATCCCTTTCGTCTACTTTGTCAGCAAACCATTCCTGTAATCCTGCAGGGGTAATTAAAAAATCATACAAAATCCTGGGGGAACATCTCACTGGATATTCCAGCGTATATAATACTTTCTTACTCATCCAAATAATTTATAGTCATGCAACATAATGCAATAATAACAAATAATATGTGGGAACAAAATAATTTCTCAACTATTTTTGTTTATATATTGGGGTATAAAAATTAAACAATTTTTTTTTATCCCTCTATATCATACTATTCCGGTAAATATATTTTGGGAGAAGTGATTAAAAAGTTTAAATTAGACTTATCAAAATCTAACCGCACCTGCTCTATGTAACATTAATAAGCTCTTATTTTTTAAACCCTTTAAACAAAAAGGCTCATGAGTATGCGTCAATTGAAAATTACCAAATCAATCACCAATCGTGAAAGCCAAAGTTTAGAAAAGTACCTTCAGGAAATTGGCAAAGTAGAACTGATCAATCCTGAAGAGGAAGTGAAATTAGCAATACTGATAAAACAAGGCAGCCAAACGGCTTTAGAGAAACTCACTAAAGCAAACCTGCGTTTTGTGGTATCTGTTGCCAAACAGTACCAAAACCAGGGACTTACTTTGTCTGACCTGATCAACGAAGGCAATGTAGGCCTGATAAAAGCCGCCCAGCGTTTTGATGAAACCCGTGGATTTAAGTTTATTTCCTATGCAGTATGGTGGATAAGGCAAAGCATCTTGCAGGCTTTGGCTGAACAATCAAGGATAGTCAGGTTGCCCTTGAATAAAGTAGGGCTTACTAACCGTATCAGCAAAGCCTATTCTCAATTAGAACAGGAATTTGAAAGAGAACCAACCGCAGAAGAAATAGCCACCCTGCTGGATGTGGATACCGAAGAAGTGGCCGCCACACTGGGTGCATCAGCCCGGCACGTAAGCATGGATCAACCTTTTTCAGAGGGAGAGGAAGTAACGCTGATAGATGTAATGGAAAATCCAAATTCAGAAAGTTCAGACAGAAATTTAATATTTAATATTTCACTCACTCAGGAAATTAACCGTTCCTTAAGTACACTTACCGAAAGGCAGAAAGATGTGATCCGTTATTTCTTTGGAATAGGAGTTGATCATGCATTAAGCCTGGAAGATATAGGGGAACGCTACAACCTAACCCGTGAAAGGGTTCGCCAGATAAAAGACAAAGCCATTTCCAAGTTGCGTACAGTTTCCCGTTGTAAACTCCTGAAATCGTATTTGGGAGTGTAAACATTTCATACATTTGCAAACCTTATTTAGAGTGAGCCGTAAGGTTCACTTTTTTTATTAGGATTTTTATGATTGATATGATTTTTATGATTAGTGTATTTGGATTTAAACCTTTTGCCGATTGTTGTTATCTTTTTGTTTGAATAGGTTTAAGTTGTAATCATAGTTTCGTTGCAGCAGTTACATCATAATAATCATAGCAATCATAATAATCATTGATATGGAGGAGAATTATAAACACTCAGAACTTACTAAAATAGTAATTGGTTTAGCAATGAAAGTGCACAGGAAACTGGGCTTGGGTTTTCCGGAAGTTGTTTATAAAAGAGCGTTGATAATAGAGTTGAAAAAGGCAGGTCTTTTATTTATGGTGGAAAAGGAACAGGCCATATTTTATGAAAATGAATGGGTGGGAGCAAGGCGGGTTGATATTTTGGTGGAGGAAAAAGTACTGCTGGAACTTAAAGCAATCTCTGAAGTAAACAATGCCAGCTATAACCAAATCCAAAATTGTCTTGAAGCATTTAAAATTGAGGTGGGTTTGCTGATTAATTTTGGTAGCACCAGCCTGCAGTTTAAGCGATTTGTAAATAAAAATATTTAATCATAATCATAACAATCATAGGAATCATATAAATCATTATAAAGATCATCATGTTTAATTCATTAAGTGAGAAATTAGAAAGTGCCTTTAAAAATATTAAAGGTGAAGGCAGAATAAGCGAACTGAATATAGCCAATACTGTAAAGGATATCCGGCGTGCTTTGGTGGATGCGGATGTGAACTATAAAATTGCCAAAGAATTTACTGATAAAGTAAAAGAAAAAGCATTGGGTTCAAAAGTGTTGTTGTCTGTAAATCCCGGGCAGCAGATGGTAAAGATCGTACAGGATGAACTCACAGAACTGATGGGTGGGGAAGCCAGTGAATTTAATATTACAGGAGCCCCGGCTATCATTTTAATTGCAGGGTTGCAGGGTAGTGGTAAAACTACTTTTAGCGGTAAGCTGGCTAATTATTTAAAAACCAAAAAAGGAAAATCGCCTTTATTGGTGGCAGCGGATATTTACCGGCCTGCGGCAATAGATCAGCTGGAAGTACTGGGCGGACAGATCGGTGTAGATGTTTATGCAGAAAGAGAAAACAAGGATGTAGTTTCTATTGTACAAAATGCTATAAAAGAAGCAAAGACAAAAAATAAAAATGTCATCATCATTGATACTGCCGGACGTTTAGCGGTGGATGAAGTGATGATGACCGAGGTGGCAAATATTAAAGCTGCTGTTAATCCACAGGAAATTTTATTTGTGGTGGATAGTATGACTGGCCAGGATGCGGTGAATACTGCAGCGGCATTTAACCAGCGGTTAGATTTTACAGGTGCTGTGTTAACCAAGTTAGATGGCGATACCCGTGGTGGTGCTGCATTGTCCATTAAATACACCGTAAACAAACCAATTAAGTTTGTAAGCAGTGGCGAAAAAATGGATACGCTGGATGTTTTCTATCCCGAAAGGATGGCGCAGCGTATTTTGGGGATGGGTGATATTGTGAGCCTGGTTGAAAAAGCGCAGGAGCAATTTGATGAAGCAGAGGCAGCAAGGCTGGAGAAAAGGATCAGGAAGAACCAGTTTGATTTTGAAGATTTCAAAACACAGTTGCAACAGATCAAGAAAATGGGTAACCTGAAAGATCTGATGGGGATGATACCTGGTGTGGGAAAGCAAATTAAGGATATAGATATTAATGATGATGCTTTTAAAGGAATAGAAGCAATGATCAATTCAATGACACAGGAAGAAAGAAGAAACCCTGACGTTATTAACCCCGGCAGAAAACTAAGAATAGCGAAAGGAAGCGGAAAAGATATTGCAGAACTAAACCAGTTTTTAAAACAGTTTGAGCAAATGAAGGGCATGATGAAGATGATGAATAAAATGCCAGCTGGCCGTATGCCGGGTATGGGGAGGTAAGCAACAACACAGGTTTGATTTAATTAATTATTTTTAAAGGGGCTATTTATTAGCCCCTTTCATTTATTATTGCTTTTACAATTTATGCAGATCTATTGAAACAAAAGATAACCATCATCACCGCATCTTCCATTGTTGTGGCTAATATGATTGGCACCGGTGTGTTCACCAGTGTAGGGTTTCAGCTATCTTCTGTGCAAAATAGCTGGAGCATTTTACTGCTTTGGGTAGTTGGTGGGTTGATGGCGTTGTTTGGGGCCTTTGCTTATGCAGAATTAGGAACCCACTTTAAAGAATCTGGCGGAGACTATATTTATTTATCAAGGGTATTTCATCCTATGCTGGGTTATTTGTCTGCGTGGGCCGGGCTTACGGTAGGTTTCTCAGCACCGGTGGCTTTGGCTGCAATGGCTTGCACCAAATACCTGGCACCTTTTGGTTTGCAGGATAATAAATGGCTGGCCATTACCGTGATCATCATCATTGGTTTGATGCATAGCTTTACTATCCGGCACAGCAGCAGATTTCAAAACATTACCACCATGGTAAAAGTTTTGTTCATCGTAGTACTTATTTTACTTGGATTTTTTATTACTTACCACAGCGGCAATGCTGTCAATTTTGATGATACCTGGCAGCAGGAAATTTTGAAACCGGGCTTTGCTGTTTCTATGGTGTATGTATCCTTTGCTTACACAGGCTGGAATGCGGCAGCGTATGTAGTGGATGAAATTGATAATCCTGCTAAAAACTTGCCCAAAGCATTAATCGGAAGTACGCTTTTTGTGTCGGTTGTATATGTGTTATTTCAATTTGCTTTGCTAAAGAATGCAACTGTATCCCAGTTAGAAGGAAGGGAAGAAGTAACTTTTATTTCGTTTAATAATTTACTGGGTAGTGCAGGTGGTAAATGGGTGAGTGTGTTTATCGCTATACAGTTAATAGCAACCATCAGTTCTTATTTGTGGGTGGGGCCAAGGGTTACCTGGGCAATGGCAAAAGAACATCAGCTGTGGCAACCATTAGCAAAAAGAAATATGCATGGAGTGCCTGTAGCTGCAGTTTGGGCACATGTATTCATATCTATCGTGCTGGCACTAACCGGTTCTTTTGAAAAGGTATTGCTGTATGCAGGTTTTGTACTGCAGTTGATGGCTTCTTTAACCGTAGCTACCAGTTTGTTTTTAAAGAATAAAAATGAAACCACTTTTAAAAGTCCGCTCAGGCCTGTACTGCAAATTATCTTCCTCTTATTCAATGCCTGGGTGCTTGGGTTTACAATTATAGATAAGCCAGTTGAAAGTATGATTGGTATTGGAATATTAGCAGTGGGTGTGCTAATCTACTTTTTTGATAAACCGGTTGTTGCCATGGATGAGCAACAAGTGTAACCACAGATATTTTTATTGCGAAGAGAATTTTCCGAAAACTATTACTTTTCGCCTAACAAATTACTAATCGTTTCTTCGAATTCCTTCTTATAGATATCATAATGAACACCTGTAGCAGGGCCATTAAAACCAGTATCCAGTTTTCTTACTTTACCTTTTTTGTCCAGTATTACCGAGGAAGGAAAAAACTTTATGGCTGTCAATTCTGGTAACGTTTTTTCTGTTCGTAATGAATCATTCACTGTTACTTCAGTATTTAAAACGGTGTATTCCACATGATACCTGTCCTGGAATTTTTTCAAACTTTTTATTGATCTTTCCCAGTTGGTGCTGTACTCATAAGCAAGGGCTATCACCTCTATTCCCCGTTGCCTGTTCTTGTTATAATACTCACTCAGGAAGGCAGTTTCATCCATACAGTTAGGGCACCAGCTTCCCATTAGCTGTATCACCACCACTTTGTTTTTAAACCGTTCGTCCTGTATAGAAACTTTTTTTCCTTCCAGGTCTTTAAAAGTAAAATGCAGGCTTTCTTCTCCCGGTTTTACATACATCGCAACTGACTCCAGTGGTACTGTTGCATTTGCATCTTTTATTGCTGACCAGCCTTCTTTGTAGGATGCGCCAGAAAAAAATGTACCACCTGAAATATTTTTGTTGTCATCAATTTTTGCAGTGAATAGAAAAGCATGTCCGCCATCAAAACCCGAAAGAAATAAAGAGTCTTTACTTACAACGCCTTCTAAGTAACGATAGTCTCCTGTTGCATTCAGAAATGTACCGGTTAGCTTATTGCCCACCTGTTTAAATTCGCCAACAGACTGTTCATTTTTTTTGCTGTTGGCAAAGATTACAGCCCACCTGCCTGAAATATTTTTTTCTGCATTTGCAGCTGTTGTAAATCTTTTATTACCCGGTTCAGCGCTAAAAGGAATCACCTGGGTTTTTACAGAACCTCTCTTAATCCAAAACCCTGTTATTTTTTTGTTGCTGTAGCTGATCCTGAATTGCGATTCAAAAACAGGCATCTGAATAAAAATTGAATCCCCCTGTTCAGTTATATTGTCCACTTTTATTTTTTCAGTTGCATTGTATAGGTACCATACAGTTTTTCCTTTTTCTTTCTTCCATTCAAAATGGAATGTAATAATATTCCCGTCAGTACGGTGAAGCTTTGCACCCCACCACCCTTGCTGGCAATAGAGTGTAACGGTAACGGATATCAAGGAAAGCAGTATGGTTACTTTTTTTGTGAGGTAGTTTATTGTCATTTTGATGGTTGTGTAATTAAAATAAAAAAATAGGAAAATTTAAGTTGACGGTGTCATTACAGGGTGTTGGTACTATTTGCATCTTCAAAACTATTTCATCTGATAATAGCTTCCATTGTTTGCCGGGTATTTTTTATTTCACGGCATAAAAGATGACTATATTCAAGGGCACCTGATATTCGTGGCTTTTCAATCTTCAAAATATAAGTCTGTTGATGTTGCAGACTTTGCAATATTTTTAACAGAATGCTGTTATTTTGTTTTCGAATTTTGCACAACCTGGAATTGAATGATCTTTTATTGAAAAATCTCCAGGCAGGCAAATAAAAAATTATAAATATGGCGGGAATTTTAGATTTAGTGGGTAATACACCGTTAGTTGAATTAAAGAGACTAAACCCCAATAAAAATGTTACCATCTATGGTAAGCTGGAAGGCAATAATCCCGGCGGCAGTGTAAAAGACAGGGCCGCTTATGGAATGATAAAAGGCGCAATAGACCGTGGAGAAATAGAAGAAGGAATTACTTTGATAGAGGCCACCAGTGGCAACACGGGTATTGCACTGGCAATGATTGCCAGTTTGTTTAATGTGCCAATTGAATTAGTGATGCCGGAAGATGCTACCAGGGAACGGGTGTTAACCATGGAAGCTTTTGGTGCTAAAGTGATATTAACACCCAAACAGCAATCAATGGAAGGCGCTATTGATTATGCCAATGCACAGGTGGCCAAAGGTGGTTATTTTATGCTGAACCAGTTTGGCAACCAGGATAATCCCAACATGCATTATAAAACTACGGGGCCGGAAATTTGGAAAGATACCAACCAGCAGATCACCCACTTTGTTTCTGCCATGGGAACCACCGGAACCATCATGGGAGTATCAAAATATTTGAAAGAGCAAAACACTGCAATACAAATAATAGGTTGCCAGCCCACAGACGGCTCTAAAATACCGGGTATAAGAAAATGGCCGGAAGCATATATGCCTAAAGTATTTGACCGCAGCAGGGTAGACCGGGTGATGGAAATTGCAGAAAAAGATGCCCGTATCATGGCGAAAAAGCTAGTGAAGGAAGAAGCTATTTTTAGTGGTATGAGCAGCGGGGGTGCCGCACATGCCGCAATAGAACTGGCGAAAGAATTAACTGCAGGTGTTATAGTATTCATTGTTTGCGATAGGGGAGACCGGTATTTGAGTTCTGATCTGTTTGATTAATTTTTAATAACAGGATTAATTTTATTGAATGAGAAATACATTGTTACTGATACTGTTTTTGTTTTCATTTACTCAATGCCGTACCCAGTTTATTTATAACTCCGGGTGGGAATCCGGGAATATTTTGCAGGGGAAATTATTTAATAAATTTTCACTTTGTAATCCACCATACGATGGAACAGTGTCTGACAGCTTTGCAAGAAGTGGAACCCAATCTGCCAGGTTTGAAGTAAGAACAACAGATACCATTTGCGGCTATTCAATAAGAGCTGAGCTGTATAATTATTTAACCCCTGGCTTTACTTTCTGGACAGCGTTTAGTGAGTATATACCTGCCTGGATACCTTATGACGATATCCGGGAAACACATGCTCAAATGCATGATGCAGGAAAGCTAGGTTCGCCGTTGTGGGGTTTTATGCTTGATCAGGATCGCTGGAAATTTGGGCAGTCATTTGATACACTGGAAACAGGTAAACAAATAAGCCCTCCCAAATATGATTTGGGCCCCATAGCCAAAGGTGTGTGGACGGACTGGGTGGTGTACAGTAAATTCAGGCTGGACCCAAGCGGCGAAATAAAAGTGTGGAAGAATGGGGAGTTGGTACTGGATTTAAAAGGAGCCAATTACAATATGGTGAATGGTGTTTACCAGCCGGTACCATATTTAAAATTCGGGATTTACAAATGGCCCTGGAAAAGGCCCGGCAATTATACGGTAACAAAAAAAGTGGTTTATATAGATGATGTGAAAATGGGGGATAGCACGGCTACTATTAAAGATTTTTTATACCCACAAAGCAATAACGAATGACGTTGTGATTTGCTTTCAACTTTTGTTCTTTGTAGTTTTGATAACAACCTACGACCATGCAGGAATAAACAGAGCTGAGTTGTGATTTGCTTTCAACTT
>JAYWII010000050.1:0-12981 GCA_043788995.1 Chitinophagaceae bacterium
AAGTTGATCGACACGGATTTCTCCAATTATTTTACAGAGCCGGAAAAAGCACAGGAAGGTTATCGCCAGGTTTTTGAAAAAGGGTTTGTGGCAGATTATCCGCTAACTATAAAACATAAAAATGGAAATTTAACGGATGTGCTATATAATGCTTCCGTTTATAAAGATGATAAAGGCAATGTTCTTGGAGTTTTTGCAGCAGCCAGGGATGTTACAGAACAAAAATGGGCAAAAGATTTACGAATTGCCAACAAGGAACTCGCTTTTCAAAACGAAGAGAAAGAAAAACGGGCAGAAGAGTTAATTATCGCCAATAAAGAATTGGTATTTCAGAACGAAGAGAAAGAAAAAAGAGCGGCGGAATTAATCATTGCCAATAAAGAACTGGCTTATCAAAACGAAGAGAAAGAAAAACGGGCAGAAGAGTTGATCATTGCTAACAGGGAACTTAAGCAAGCGGAAGCCGATATTCGTAAACTGAATGACGAACTGGAACAAAAAGTAATTGAACGTACTTCACAGCTGGAATCTGTAAACAAAGAACTGGGATCATTTTCTTATTCCATATCGCATGATTTACGGGCTCCCATCAGGGCTATCAATGCCTATACAAGAATTTTGATGGAAGACTACTCTGAAAAATTTGACACAGATGGTACAAAAGTGCTGCATTCCATCATCCGCAATTCAAAAAAAATGGGCGAACTCATTGATGATTTGCTGGCGTTTTCAAAATTGGGAAGAAAACAGGTAACAGTTTCAACAATTGACATGACGGCGTTGGTTAACCAGGTAAGAGAAGAATTATTGTTTGAGGAAGGTGAAACGATACCGGAATTTAAGGTGAGCATACTTCCTCCTGCCAATGGAGATCAGTCGCTCATTAAACAGGTATGGATCAACCTTATTTCCAATGCCATTAAGTATTCCAGGAATAACCCGGCCATCCATATCGAGATCGGGGCATATGAAAAAAACAATGACGTAGTTTATTATGTAAAAGATAATGGAGCCGGATTTGATATGCAATACTATGATAAGCTATTTGGAGTTTTTCAGCGGTTGCATTCGCAGGAGGAATTTGAAGGCACCGGCATTGGGCTGGCCATTGTACAAAAAATAGTACACCGGAATTACGGAACAGTTTGGGCAGAATCAACATTAAACGAAGGAGCATGCTTTTATTTTAGCCTGCCTGCGGTACAGGTAAGCTTATATCCATTAATCCATAATGAAAAAAAATGAATTACGATAACATTGAAATTTTATTTGCTGAAGATAGTATAGACGATGCGATGCTCACCATTCGTGCCCTTGAAAAAAGCGGTTTTACCAACAAATTGCACCATGTTAAAGACGGAGCAGCAGCGCTTGATTTTCTTTATTGCAAAGGACCGTATGCGATGCGGAATTCCTGGGAAAAACCTAAGCTGATATTATTGGATCTGAAGATGCCAAAAGTAACAGGAATAGAGGTACTGGAAAAAATTAAAACTGACCCGGATCTTAAATCGATACCTGTGTTAATACTTACCTCATCGCAGGAAGACCCGGATGTAGCTAAATGCTATTCCCTTGGTGCTAATAGCTATATCGTAAAGCCTGTTGACAGTAATAATTTTTTTAATGCTATCAAAGAGATTGGAATGTATTGGCTGATATTGAATCAGCCAGCCCATTAACAAGCCATGTTCAAAAAACTGATGATCTTAAAACGATGCCAAACAAAGTACAGGATAAGCGAAACCCCGATGAGGAGATTAAAATAAGCGCAACAAATATGGTATTCAAACAGCCTGCAATAATGACATCCAATCTTAAAATATTAATTCTTGAAGACAACCAAAATGATGCAGACCTGCTTCAACGGGAATTAAAGAAATCAGGGTTGAGTTTTATTGCTCAAATTGTTCAGACCCGGGGAGAATATGAGACCGCTCTTGAAAACTTTGTTCCCGATATTATCTTATCTGATTATTCCCTTCCTGCCTTTGATGCAGTGACGGCTTTCCGCATTAAACAAAATAAATCTCCACACATTCCTTTTATTATCGTGTCTGGTATTATTGGAGAAGAAAATGCTGTTGAGCTTATTAAAGATGGCGTTACCGATTACACACCCAAGGATAAATTAGTTACCCTGTCTCAAAAAATTATCCGGGCACTAAAAGACAGCAAAGAAAGAGAAGAAAAAATACTTACGGCTGAAAAACTAAAGACACAGGCAGCAGCCTTGATCATTGCCAATAAAGAACTGATCTTTCAAAACCAGCAGAAAGAAAAACAAGCAGCAGACCTGCTCATTTTATCCGATGCGTTAAAAGCCCAGCAGGAGGAATTGCTGCGGCTGAATCAGCATCTTGAAAAACGGGTTTTTGAAAGAACCGGTGAACTGGAAAAACTGAATCATGAATTGAAAGACCTGAGTTTATCAAAAGATAAATTTTTGGCAGTTATCTCCCATGATCTCCGCAATCCTTTAGCGGTACTGCTCCTTGCTTCAGATGCATTAAGCAGCGAATCAGAAAATAATATGTTTGATGCCATACAGCCATTTATAAAAATCATTCGCCGCAGTTCTCATAATATTCTGCAGCAATTAAATGAGCTGGTAGACTGGGCTAAAACGCAACAGGATAAAACAACCATCAATCTTGAAAGAGTTAACCTGTTTGCTGCAGTTAACCAGAGTTTTGAATTATTAAAGGCCAATGCCACACTAAAGAATATTGTTCTTGAAAACAAGGTTCCTGCTGATATGTATGTAACTGCTGATACGCTGATGCTTCGTTCTATTCTTCAGAACCTGGTTACCAATTCTATTAAATATAGTTTGCAAGGCGGCCTGGTAACGGTAACTGCCCAACTTATAGACAGGATGGCTGAAGTTTGCATTATTGATTCCGGTACAGGAATGGATTCCCAAACCAGGGAGCATCTTTTCACTCCATCCAATGCAACCTCGGCAGCAGGCACCAATAACGAAATAGGTTCTGGCCTTGGGTTAATACTGGTAAAGGATTTTGTTACCCAGCACGGCGGCACCCTTCGTGTGGAAAGTGAGATAAAAAAAGGAACCTGCATTTTTTTTACTGTGCCTGTGTATTGAAATGCTGCTTATCGGTATGTTCTTTCTTTACTATGCTTATTTTTTATCCGGAAAGTACAAAGGATATACAAGTATGCAAATAAGAAAAGTAAATATGGTTATAATTTTCATGACTGCTACAATGGTTACTGCTGCTTATACTGGCACAATTTAAAACTAATGAATTGCGGTAATTCAACCAAAATAGTGAGGTTGGCACAACAGTGGAGAAAAGCTACTGGGCAATGGTAAAGGTTACGTTCTTAAATGAAAATGTTTCCAGTAATACGCACTGACTGCCGTTCATTGCATGGGAGGAAACGTGGCTAAAAAAAAGAGATTCGTGTCTTCACCATAGTTATCAGGCAGCTATTCTTTGCAAAATTATTTTGCATGGTATGCCTGAAGTCACTTTAACTACATGGTTTTTATAAAGGGGAATCATAAAAAAGTCTCCGGGGGAAAGTTCATTCACTTCATCACCTACTGTAATGTTGCAACTACCCTCCACCACCAGAAATTTTTCAAATTCATTTTCATGAACTTCCTGTGGTGCATAGTCCTTTATCCAAATAATAGCAGTAATAGCTTTGGGGGTATAGCCAATTATTTTCGCATATATGTTTTCAGTACCTGGAAATATCATGTCATTTCGGTTCAACCATGCTGCGTAATCATTAATCACAGATCTTTCATTTAACAGAGGAGGCTCCGTTACAGGTTCTCCATTTTTTAATCTTTCAGTGTAATCGATGGTAGCCAGTAAAAATGGTTTTAACACTGGGTTGGGGGCTATGGAATGCTCCAATGCATACAGCTCCAATGCGTCATTAATGGCTGCTATCTCCATCCTGATGGCAGCATCAGTAGCAGCCATCAGCTCCACTTCCTGCGATTCTGCAGGGCTGGTACATCCTAAAACGTACTGCTCCAGGATGCCTGATTCGATATATTTTTTACTGCTTTTCATAATATTTTTTGTCCATTCATATTTTTTATTGCCAACCTGATATTCTTTCTAAGTTCTTCCACTGGTATTTTCAGTGCTGCTGCAGCTTCTGCACAGCTTAATCCTTTATAATACACCAGGTCAAATATATGTTTTTGAACAGGCTCTAAAAAGGATTGTTCTTCATTATTATTATCAGCATGCTCATATACGGTGTTATTGCCACGTGGGTTCTTTAATTGTTCTATGCTTGCTTTATTAAGGGCTTTGTTCCGGGCAATATGTAGCAACCAGGCAAAAAAGGATCTTTCGGAAGCGTTAAATGAACCAATTTGACTCCAAATATGCAGAAAGGTGGTTTGCAAAATTTCTTCTGCCATACTATCAGTATGCACTATCCTCCTGATAATACCCATCAGTGCCGGTGCATATTTATCATACAGCATACTAAGTGCCTGCTGGTTGCCCTGGTTTATAGCCACTGCTAACCGATGATCCTCATCCGCCCCGGCGATATTACTTGTCATACTTGGAAATGGATATAAGCATCATTGATCAATTAATCCTTTGTTCATTTGAAACTTTAGTAAAAGTTACGGTGCTAAAATTATTACCCGGCAAATATGGGTTCTATTAATTTGTAAATGTTATATTATTTTCAGAATAGGTTGTGTTATTTACTATAGCTAAATGGATGTCATTTGTAATTTCAGCTATTTTAATCATAAAAAAAGCTTCGGGGTGGCACAAACCAGGGCTGCCGGATGTTTGCGCAAGAAAAGTCACTCCCTTTAGCCTTGGCGTAATAAGATTGGCAGTTCGGTCAAACAATCCTGCGATTTCTGTGTTTTTTTCATTTTAAAGTTATATACTGACTGATTGATATCAGTACGTTCTCAAGCTTTTTAGTTTTCCCATAACTTTGGTGACATATCAAAATTGCGCTAATCAATAAATAGAAATTATCGGAAGTTTATCATTAATAACAATTTATATCAATCTTTAAAAAATGGAAAATAACACATCTCCCGACACAGCAGCATTAGACGTGAACAATGAAAGCAATGCAAGCAAGTGCCCGTTTTCTGGCGGAACGCTTAAACAAAGTGCCGGCAGTGGCACAAGAAACCGTGACTGGTGGCCCAATCAATTAAAGTTGAACATCCTGCGGCAAAACTCCTCACTATCTAATCCAATGGGAGAGTCGTATGACTACGCAACAGAGTTCAAAAGCCTGGATCTGGATGTCTTAAAGAAAGATATTTTTCAATTGATGACTACCTCTCAGGATTGGTGGCCAGCAGACTATGGTCACTATGGGCCATTCTTCATTCGTATGGCCTGGCATAGCGCAGGTACATACCGCATTCAGGATGGCCGTGGTGGCGGAGGCTTTGGCACCCAGCGTTTTGCTCCACTAAATAGTTGGCCTGATAATGCCAACCTCGACAAGGCCCGCTTGCTGCTTTGGCCAATTAAAAAGAAATACGGTAAGAAAATTTCATGGGCCGATCTTATGATACTGGCGGGCAACTGTGCGCTGGAAACGATGGGGCTTAAGCCTTTTGGTTTTGGTGGTGGGCGTGCGGATGTTTGGGAGCCTGCAGAAGATATTTATTGGGGCGCTGAAAAAGAATGGTTAGGAGATAAGCGCTATAGCGGTGATCGTAACCTGGAAAACCCGTTGGCTGCGGTTCAGATGGGTTTGATCTATGTAAATCCGGAAGGCCCCAACAGTAACCCGGACCCGTTGGCTTCTGCCCGGGATATTCGTGAAACTTTTGGCCGCATGGCTATGAACGATGAAGAAACTGTAGCACTTATTGCAGGTGGACACACCTTCGGTAAAACGCATGGTGCTGCCGATCCGGGCAAATATGTTGCTGCAGAACCTGCGGCTGCAGGTATCGAGGAGCAAAGCCTTGGCTGGAAAAATACTTACGGCAGCGGCAATGCAGGCGATACAATTAGCAGCGGCTTGGAAGGAGCATGGACCACAACCCCAACGGAGTGGAGTAACAACTACTTTGAAAATTTATTTGGCTACGAATGGGAATTAACCAAAAGCCCGGCAGGTGCACATCAGTGGAAGCCGAAAGATAATGCAGGCGCTGGTTTAGTGCCGGATGCTCATGACCCTGCAAAACATCATGCGCCATTTATGCTTACTACCGATATTGCTTTAAGAGCAGATCCAATTTACGAGAAAATTTCAAGGCACTTTTTTGAAAATCCGGATCAGTTTGCCGAAGCGTTCTCCCGTGCATGGTTTAAACTAACGCACAGAGATATGGGCCCACGTGTTCGTTACCTGGGTAAAGAAGTACCTGCGGAAGAATTGATTTGGCAAGATCCTGTTCCGGCTGTTAGCCATGAATTGATTAATGAGCAGGATATTGCTGCATTAAAAGCAAGCATACTTGGATTTGGATTGTCAGTATCGGAATTGGTATCTGTTGCGTGGGCATCAGCATCCACTTTTCGTGGTTCTGATAAACGTGGTGGTGCTAACGGTGCCCGCATTCGTTTAGCTCCTCAAAAATACTGGGAAGTAAACAATCCGGCTCAACTGTCGAAAGTGCTGAATGTATTGGAAGGTATTCAAAATGAATTTAACGCTCAGCCTGGCAATAAAAAAGTTTCATTGGCCGATCTAATTGTTTTAGGTGGCTGTGCTGCCATTGAGCAGGCAGCAAAAAATGCTGGCCGTGCTATAACAGTGCCTTTTACCGCAGGAAGAACTGATGCAACACAAGAGCAAACAGATGTGGCATCATTTGCCGTGCTGGAGCCCGGTGCAGATGGTTTCCGTAACTACCTTACCGCTAAACACAGTTCATCCGCCGAAGAAATGCTGATTGATAAGGCCCAACTGTTAACATTAACTGCTCCAGAATTGACGGTGCTGGTTGGTGGCATGCGTGTGCTGAATACCAACTTTGGTAATTCTCAACATGGCGTTTTTACCAATCATCCGGGAGCACTCACCAACGACTTCTTTGTGAACCTGATTGATTTTGGCACTACGTGGAAAGCTGCATCTAAAGACGTGTTTGAGGGTAGTGACCGTAAAACAGGTGAAGTGAAGTGGACTGCTACCAGGGTTGATCTTATCTTCGGATCTAACTCCGAGTTGCGTGCACTTGCTGAAGTGTATGCCTGTGAAGACTCAAAAGAAAAGTTTGTGCAGGACTTTGTGGCGGCATGGACTAAGGTAATGAACCTTGACCGCTTCGACCTGGCCTGATTTCAGCCTGGTGTATGTATAATATAAAAAGGTGGCCTGGTAACAGGCCGCCTTTTTATTATTCGTTCATAGCGAGCCTATTTTTGCTGGAACATATTCTTGCAAAGAATATTGCGTTGATAATAGCAGTAATCAATTTTTATTTTATCGATATTGCAAAAAAAATCAAGCTGGTGTTATCCAAATTTTATACAGCCCTTAGCAGAAAAATTTAATTTATTTGTGATCTTAAATTTTTTGGTATATTTTGCAGATACCAAATTTCTTTTGAATACTCCGGCAGAAATCTTACCTCTCTCAGTAAATCCTATATCTTAATCAGGAATTCGTGCTTTCAAGTACACAGAGCTTTTTTAAAATTTTAAATCGTAACCTATAAACTTTTACAGCTTATAGCCTAAGTTACTTTCTGGTACTTATTACGCTCTTTTTGCATTTTAAAATTTAAAAGGAAAGCCATCATTATTTTGTATTGAACAATTTAAAGTTATAAACAGCTTTTTTTACACTAACCCTATCATTCAAATATTGTTTTAAAATTAAAAATATTTAAAAAAATGAGTTTCGCACCTTATCCCTTCAAAAAGCATTTTCAGTTAGTTTTTGGCATATTTATTACGTTAGCTTTTGCTATAGTTATCAATACGGCAGCCTACGCACAATACAATTTTGCCCCAAGTGCTCTTTCCGGAACTACAACGCTTTCCAAGCCAACTTCGGTACAGTTTGGTCCGGATGGCCGGTTGTACGTGGCACAGCAAAGTGGGTTTATCCGCATCTATACCGTACAGCGTATTGGTCCCAATAATTATACTGTTACAGCAACGGAAAATATCTTCAGCATTAACCAAATACCCAATCACAATGATGATGGTGTAGTGAATCCTGATTTTAAAACCCGGCAGGTAACCGGCATTGTGGTAGCCGGCACCGCTGCTAATCCCATCATTTATGTCACCTCCAGCGACCCACGGGTAGGCGGAGGACCCACCGTTGGTGAAATTAATATAGATACCAACGCCGGCATCTTGTCTATGCTTAGCTGGAATGGAACTACCTGGGTAAAGATAGACCTGGTAAGGGGTTTGCCACGTGCAGAAGAAAACCATGCTCCTAATGGCTTACAATTAGACTCACAAAACAATAAACTGTATATAGCTGTTGGAGGTAACACCAATGCCGGATCTCCGTCCACCAATTTTGCCTATGCCTGCGAATTCACCTATTCCGCCTCCATAATATCTGTTGATTTGAATGCCATTCTTGCTATGCCTACCAAGGGTACCGGCAATGCGGCCTATAAATACGACCTGCCAACACTGGATGACCCCACCCGGGCCAACCTTCCTGATGGTTCGGACCCCAATGATCCATTTGGTGGCGACAATGGTTTAAACATGGCCAAGCTTGTTCCGGGAGGTCCTGTACAGATCTATGCCAGCGGATTCCGTAATCCATATGATTTGGTGATCACCCAGTCAAAGCGCATGTATACCATTGATAATGGCGCCAACCAGGGCTGGGGTGGTTACCCTGTGAATGAGGGCACTCCCAATGTAACGAATGCATATATACCCGGAGAGCCGGGATCAACAACAGCTTCCGCTACTGAGGCTGTGGTTAATAACCTCGATAACCTGCACTATATCGGTAATATAGACAGCTATGTGCCCAACAGTTTTTATGGTGGCCATCCCAACCCATTAAGAGCTAACCCTGCCGGTGCCGGGCTTTATACGTCTAACGGCACCAATGGTGCTGTATGGCGTAACAGCACATCGGGGCCTAATCCCTTACCAATAGATTGGCCTCCCGTACCTGTGGAAATGGCCAACCCCATAGAAGGCGATTTCCAGATGCCAGGTGTAAATGACAACGCCCTGCTTACTTTTACTGCTTCTACCAACGGTATTGCAGAATACACGGCATCTAACTTTAATAATGCCTTAAAAGGTTCCCTGCTCGCCGCTTCTTTCGACGGAAATATTTATAGGATTGGTTTAACGGCAAATGGAGCCGATGCCACCAATGCCCGGGCTTCTTCTAATAAACTTAACCAGGAAATACCATTTGCTTCCGGTTTTGGGGCGGTGCCGCTGGATGTGACCACCAGGGGGGATAATGAAAGTTTTCCAGGTACCGTTTGGGTGGCGGATTATGGCGCAAATGGCATTTTTGTTTTTGAACCACAGGATTTTACGCTCTGTTCAGGAGCATACAACAGTGCTGATGATGACAGTGACCATTTCACTAATGCAGACGAGGTGGACAATGGAACCAATCCTTGTTCAGCCTCCAGCGTGCCCGCAGATTTTGACCATGATTTTGTTTCTGACCGCAATGATACAGATGATGACCACGATGGCATACCTGACACACAGGATTTTTTTCCTATTGACAGCCTTAACGGTACTAATATCTCTATGCCCATTGATTACCAGTTGCTGAACAACGATCCGGGAACCGGCTTTTTTGGTTTGGGCTTTAAAGGATTGATGAATAACGGCAGTACTAACTACCTGCAGCAATTTGATCCGCAAAATTTAATAGCAGGCGGGGCAGTTGGTGCTTTTACCATTGTTGCTGTTTCTGATGGCGACGCATCAGGCAGCCTCAACAACCAGCAGAATGCTTTTCAGTTGGGTATCAAATCGGTGGCCGAGGCGGGGCCATTCACCATCCAAACAGGTATGTTAGGACCTTTCTTTAATAACAATACGCCGCAGAATAATCAATCACAGGGTATCTATATTGGGACCGGTGACCAGGATAATTATTTAAAAGTTGTACTGAATGCAAACAACGGAGCAGGAGGTATTGAAGTAGTATATGAAAATGCCGGCATACCCACCAGTTACCAGTTCCCGCTGGAGGGCGGCATGCCAGCCAGTTTCCTGAATCTGTACCTTTCTGTAGATCCTAACTCAGGATTGGTGCAGCCTATGTATGCATCTAATGGAGGACCAATTATTAACGCAGGCAGTCCTGTGCAGGTAAGTGGAACACTGCTGAACCTGCTAAAGAATAATGGGGTGTTTGCCGTAGGGATCATATCCACATCCCGTGGGGCCACTCCATTTACCGCAACCTGGGATTACATTAATTTTACCTTTGATCCTCTTACTGCTGCAGGCAGCTGGCAAACCATCGTTCCTGCTGCCGGTATAGATACCGCAAGAGAAGAAACATCTTATGTACAGGCCGGCGATAAATTTTATCTTTTAGGAGGCAGGGGTATTAAACCAGTGCAGGCTTATGATCCCGTGACAAAAACCTGGACCGACAGGGCCCGCCCTCCCATGGAAATAAATCACTTCCAGGCTGTTACGCTCAATGGACTTATTTATGCAATGGGTGCCTTTACCGGCTCTTATCCGCATGAAGTACCGTTACCTAATGTATATATCTATAATCCTGTAACCAATGTATGGCTCACGGGGGGTACTATACCGGAGAGCCGAAGGAGGGGATCGCCGGGTGCGGCAATCTATAACAACAAGATATATATGGTAGGTGGTATTACCGATGGACACTGGAGCGGATGGGTAAGTTGGTTTGATGTATATGATCCTGCAACCAATACCTGGACAGCATTACCGGATGCACCAAGAACAAGGGACCATTTTCATGTAGCGATTGTAAATGACAAACTGTATGTTATCGGTGGAAGACGTTCTTCCGGAATTACCAACCAGGTATTTGCTTTAACTATTCCCGAAGTAGATGTATACGATTTTGCTACCGGGCAATGGTCAACGCTGCCTGGCGGCAGCAATCTTCCTACACCAAGAGCCGGTGCATGTACCGTTGTATTAGGTGAGGAGGTTATTGTAGTTGGAGGAGAAACAAATGCAGTGGAGGCAAATAAAGAAACAGAAGCCTTAAATGTTACTACCAATACCTGGCGGCGGTTGGCTGATCTGCAGCAGGCACGCCACGGCACACAGGCCATTGTGAATAATAAAGGAATTTATGTGGTGGCAGGCGCCGGAACCAAAGGGGGCGCCATGGTTTTAAATTCACAGGAATTGTTTAGTTTCTTTGGCGCCGGTGCGCCTGCGGTGAGTGCCATTACGCAAAGCCAGTTAACAGCCCCTGCCAATTTAAGTTTTGGCCAGGTGCCTTTAAATACAGACAGTACAAAAAGCATTACTATTACCAATACCGGTGGTACACAGGATATTCTTATATCTTCTTTAACCATTAATGGTGATGCTTCATATACAGTTACCAATGCTTATACAATGCCATTTATTCTGCCTGTTGGCCAAAGCATTGCCATAAATATAAAATTCAGGCCGACCGTCTCAGGGGCCCATGCAGCTACTTTGGTAATTACACATTCAGGCCAGGGCAGCGCTGCTAATGTTGCTTTAATCAGTGAGAGTCAAATCCCGGCTTACCGGATTAATGCAGGTGGCCAGCAGGTTACTAATGCCTTAGGCACATTTAATGCGGATGCCTATTTTACGCTGGGGTCCACTTACTCAACCAATACGCCGGTTTCTGCCCCTGTTAACGATGCGATGTATCGCACAGAACGTGGTTCCAGTTCCAATAACGGCACCTTCAGTTACTCATTCCCTGTTAGTAACGGGGCTTACACTGTAATACTTCATTTTGCCGAAATTTTTTACACAACAACCGGCAGGCGTGTATTTGATGTAAGTTTGGAAGGAATAAGAGTGCTGGATAATTATGATATCGTTAGAAAAGTGGGGGCTTTTACTGCAACCACTGAAACATTTAATGTAAATGTGACCGATGGTACCCTGAATATCAATTTCAGTGCCCTGGCGAGTGAAGGTGGTGTGAACCGCCCCAAAATATCTGCCATTGAAATATTATACACGCCTGCAACTCCGGTTACCTATTACAGGGACGCAGATGGAGACAGCTATGGTAATGCAGCTATCCCTATTACTGCCACGTCGCTGCCCCAGGGTTATGTTACCGATTCAACGGATTGCAACGATGGTGATGCAACCGTACATCCGGGTGCCACCGAGATCTGTGATGGTAAAGACAATAATTGTAACGGTATAGCAGAGGAAGGCCTTACAACTACTTACTACCAGGACCTGGATAATGATGGATTTGGCAACAGCAGCAGTACTACTATCGACTCCTGTGCCGCTCCATTGGGGTATGTTGCAAACAATACAGATTGTAATGATAACGATGCCACCATCTACCCTGGTGCACCTGAACTATGCGATGGCAAAGACAATAATTGCAATAAGCAAACAGATGAAATATGTAACCCTTCCCCTGTGCCGGTTTTCCGGATCAATACAGGCGGAGCACAGCTCACCAACTCCATAGGCACTTTCAATGCTGATGCCTATTTTACGCCTGTACCCGGCAGCAGGTTTTCAACGACTGTTGCTATTGCCGCCACTACCGATGATGCTATGTACCAGTCAGAGCGAAGGTCTACTGCCAACAATGGAGCTTTCAGTTATGGCTTCCCGGTAAGCAACGGGCAATACACCGTAGTGTTGCATTTTGCCGAAATCTACTTTACAGCCATTGGCAAAAGGGTATTTGATGTGAGTATAGAAGGAACAAGAGTGCTGGACAATTACGATGTATTTAGAAAAGCAGGTGCTCTCACGGCTACCACCGAAACCTTTATAGTGAACGTGGCAGACGGCACCCTGAACATCAATTTCAGTGCCCTGGCAGGTGAGGGTG